>CAWUIQ010000090.1:0-13096 GCA_963922565.1 uncultured Rhodobacterales bacterium | reverse complement strand
CCGAGTTCCCTGATTTCCTCTGCCAGAAAGCTCTCAAGACCCGGCAGGACCGTGGCGAAAGCCTCGAATGTCTGTTGTTCTTCCATGGGCTGCCGATAATCAATTGCGGCGCCGGTGGCGAGGCCCGAATGGCTGCCTAAGGCTTCTGGCTGATCGTTATGTCCGTTTTTGATTGACTCGAATCCATGCGCCTTGCGTACTTGCTGCATCGATTGCGCAGTCGGTATCATGATTTGAATACTTCCAGTTTCCTGTTTCCTCGACCGCTGCGCGCGAAATCGTTCAAAGGGAGGAAAAGATGAAGAAGTTCACAAAAGTACTGTCTGCCTTTGCTGTCGCGGCGGGTCTCGCGACCACTGCGACCGCAGAGAACCCGACCATGGGTGTCGTCGTAAAGATTGGCGGCATCCCATGGTTCAACGCCATGGAAGAAGGCATCAAGGAACGCGCTGCAGAGATCGGCGTCGACGCCGAAATGATCGGGCCGACCTCGGCCGACCCTGCGCTGCAGGTCCGTGCTATCGAAGATCTGATCGCCAAGGGTGTCGATATCATCGGGGTCGTTCCAAATGACGAGACCGCGCTTGAGCCGGTGCTGAAGAAGGCCATGGACGCGGGGATCAAGGTCATCGCACACGAAGGGCCCGGCCTGCAAAACGTGGATTGGAACTTTGAGCTCGCATCATCGGACGGCTTTGGTGAGGCACATGCAAAACTGCTCTCGGAAAAGATTGAAGGCCCCGGGAAATACGCTGTCTATGTGGGGTCGTTGACCGTACCGCTTCATAACGCGTGGGCTGATGCAGCCATCGCCTGGATGCAGGAAAACCGGCCTGACGTGGAGCTGATTGGCGAACGCTACGGTGTGGCTGAGAGTGTGGATGACAGCCGTTCGACCGCGCTTGACCTCATTTCGGCCAATCCGGATCTCAAGGGCTTTCTCGCCTTCGGCAGCCAGGGCCCGATCGGAGCCGGGCGTGCAATCGAGGAACGCCGCAAGGCAGGTGAGATCCATGTAATGGGCCCGTTCTCGCCGGGTCAGGGGCAGAAGATGCTCAAAAACGACGTGATCTCGGGAGGGTACATGTGGAACCCAGCCGAAGCAGGGCGTGTCTTTGTGACCATGGGCAAGATGCTGGTGGACGGTGTCGAAATTGCCGAGGGCACGCAGATCGAGGGGCTTGGCACGGTCAGCCCCGACTTCGCGACACGCAATATCATCACGGACAATCTGCTCGAGATCAACAAAAGCACCGTCGATGACCTGGCCGCTAAGGGCCTATAACGAACAAGACTGGCGCGCTTGACGACCGGCGCGCTAGTCACGGCCGGGAGCCAACCCTAATGCCGACAACGTCGCCCCAACCAGAACCGGAATACGCCCTACGGCTTCGCGGGGTTTCAAAACGGTTTGGAGGCGTCAGAGCGCTTGATGACGTGTCGTTTGATGTCAGGCGGGGTGAGGTCCATTGCCTTGCCGGTGAGAATGGCTGTGGCAAGAGCACACTCATCAAGATCGTGACCGGGGTTCACGCGCCTGAGCCCGGCGCCGAGATCGAAGTGTTCGGTGAGATGCAAACGACGATCCGACCCAACCAAGCGCGGGCAAAGGGGATCGCTGTCATCTGGCAAGACCTTGCACTTTTTCCTCATATGAGCGTGGCAGAGAACATCGCGTTCGATGATATGGTCGGCAACGCGCCGAAGCTGGTGCGCCGTGGCGAGGCACAAAAGCGAGTGCTCGACATGCTGGGGCGGCTCGGGGTGTCGCTGGATCCCGATGCGACCCTAAACACACTCCCAATCGCACAGCGCCAAATCGTTGCCATCGCACGCGCGCTGATGGGTGAGGCGAAACTGGTTTTTATGGACGAACCGACGTCGTCCCTGACACAGGCCGAAACAGATCGCCTGCTCGACATTGTCGGTACCCTTTCCGCGCAAGGTGTCGCTGTCGTCTTTGTCAGCCATCGGCTGGCGGAGGTTCTGAACGTCTCGGAAAGGGTGACAGTCCTGCGCGACGGCAAACTGGTTGGCGTTTACCCAACAAAGGGAATGACACAGGCCCGGCTGGGCGAGCTGATGACGGGCACAACACTTGAACACTCGGTCTGCGCCCGCGACCTGCCTGATGCGAAACGGGTGCTGCAAGTGCGCGGCTTGTCGAGGCAAGGCGAGTTCGAGAACATCACCTTCGACATACACGAAGGCGAGGTTCTGGGCCTGACGGGATTGATCGGCGCGGGTCGGACCGAACTGGCTCACGCGATCATCGGAATGACACGCCCAGATCGGGGGCGAATCCTTCTCAACGGAGATGAAATCGATCCACGATCGATCCGCGACGCCATCCGTCACGGCATCGCCTATGTTTCAGAAGACCGACTTTCACTGGGGCTTATCCAGCCACAGTCAATTGCCGACAACACCTCGATCTCTGTGCTTGATCGTCTGCTGAATGGCGCTGGCCTGATCTCTCATTCGAAGAGCGGTGCGCTGGTCAATCGCTGGATCGAAGACCTTGCTGTCAAGATTGGCCAGCCCGATGATGCGGTCTCGACCCTTTCAGGCGGCAACCAGCAACGGATCGTGCTTGCAAAGTGGCTGGCAACAGAGCCCAAGCTGCTGATCCTCGACAGTCCGACGGTGGGCGTAGACGTCGGCGCACGTTCCGGGATCTTCAAGATCGTCCGCAACCTCGCGCGTCAGGGTCTCGCGATCCTGCTGATTTCGGATGAGGTGACCGAGGTCATGCACAACGCGGATCGTGTGCTGCATATGGAGCACGGGCGTTTGAAGGCCGAACACGACCCGCGCCTCACCAGCATCGACGCGCTTGAGGCTCAGATCTATGGGTAGTCTCTTGCGCCTTGGCACCGTCGAGTGGCGGCTGGCCATCGTGTTGATCCTGATGATCGCGGGCCTGACCCTGGCCACCGACAGCTTTATGACGCTGGCCAACGTGACCTCCCTTCTGAACAACAATGCGGTCAACTTGATCTGGGCGGTCGGCCTGCTGGTTGTCCTGATTGCGGGCGGTATCGACATTTCCTTTGCGGTGGCGGCATCGGTTGTCCAATACGTCGCTGTCTATTGCTTCGACTTTCTGGGCGGCGGGAACTGGTTCATTGGTTTCGTCATCTGCGGCCTGCTCGGCATCTCGCTGGGCCTGATCAACGCGCTGCTCATCCATGGTTTCCGCATCATCTCGATCGTCATCACGATTGCTACGTTCAACGCGTTCTTTGGCCTTTTGATGTTCTTCACCAAGGGGCGGTTCATCTACAACCTGCCCGACTGGTGGACAGACCGTATTTTCATATTCGAACATCAATCGGCCAACGGTGTGTGGTCGGAGCTGAATCTAGCCGTGGCGGTGATGATCGGGTGCGTGCTGATCACGTGGATCCTGATCCGATTTACCAACATCGGTCGTCAGCTCTATGCGTTCGGCGACAATCCCGAAGGGGCCCGCCGTGCAGGGGTTAACATTGCGCTGATGCAATGCGTAGCGTTCGGCTGGATGGGGCTGATGGCCGGCATTGGCGGGCTAATGCAGGTCAACATCGTCAAAGAGGTCGTGCCAAACGCGCTATATGGGCGCGAGCTTGAAGTCTTGGCCGCGGTCGTCCTTGGCGGTGCGCGTCTGGGCGGGGGACGCGGGTCCATCCTTGGCTGCATTCTGGGTGTGATGTTTGTGGCGATCACCCAGAACGGTCTCAATCTGCTGGGTATCTCGCCCTTCGCGTTCCAGATGATCATCGGCGCCGCGATCCTGATCGCGATCTCTTCGTCAAACGTCACGCTTGAGCTTCGGTCGCTGACCGCACCCCGAAGCGAAAGGAAAGCTGCGGAATGAATGCACTTGCGCGAGTGAGGAACGCACTGGGCGTGGAAACGCTGCCGCTGCTGGGCGGCTTGGTCTTGGTCTTCGTCGTTTTCGCGCTGGCCACGCCGCGCTTCATGACTCCGGCAAACCTCAGTTCCATGGCATTTCAGATGCCGGTGCTGGGCCTTTTGACGCTTGCGATGCTTGTCCCGATCCTGTCCGGAGGGCTGAACCTCGCCATCATTTATCAGGCAAATCTCGCGGGCCTGACGCTGGCCTGGACTCTGATCCAGTTCGGCGGGCCGGATGCGGGTGTCGGCGCGTTCATCGCGGGATCGATCGCGGCGGTCGCTGTCAGCGCCGCTGCCGGTTGTCTGATGGGCCTCGTCATCGCCTATATCGGTGCGCACCCAATCCTCGTCTCGCTTGCGATGATGATTTTCCTCCGTGGGCTGGGCGAGTTCCTGACGCGTGGCGGCGACATCTCGGGCTTTCCCGAATACATGAATGTAATCGGGCACGGCACGGTTCTGGGTGTTCCCGTGCCCATGCTCATCTTTCTTGCTGTTGCGTTGATCTGGCACATCATGCTGAAACGCACGCGCCACGGTTTTTCGGTCTACATGATCGGTTCGAACATAGCGGCATCGGAGTATTCAGGGCTGCCAACGCGGCGCACGCTTGTGCTGATCTATACGATCTCTGGGGTTGTCTGCGCGATTGCAGGGATTGTGATGGCCGCCCGTTTCAACTCGGTCCGAGTCGGACATGGCGAAGCACTGCTGCTTGTGACCGTTCTTGCCTGCTTTCTTGGCGGCATCGACCCATTCGGCGGTTTTGGGCGGGTCCTTCCTGTAGTGCTCGCCCTGATGATCCTGCAGGCACTCTCATCCGGCCTCAACCTGCTTGGCGCGAACCAGCATTTGTCGACGGCTGTCTGGGGCCTGTTTTTGATCGGTGTGATGGCCTTGCGATGGCTGATCAGCCAGATCGGACAACGACGACGAAGGGAGGCCTGAGATGGAAGGCTTTGGCGTGCATACCAGCATGTGGACGATGATCTGGGACCACGACGGCGCAGAACGCGCGGTGGCCGGCGCATCGGACTACAACATGGATTTCATCGAAATCGCCCTGCTCGATCCACATTCGGTCGACACAGATCACACCCGCGACCTGCTCGAACGCAACCAACTCAGAGCCGTCTGTTCGCTTGGCCTGCCCGAACCCGCATGGGCATCGGTCAACCCGGATGCGGCAATCGAGCACCTGACGATTGCACTGGATACGACGAAGGCCATGGGGGCAGAGGCGCTTTCTGGCGTGACGTATGGCGGCATCGGCGAACGAACGGGCAAACCACCAACGGCTGAAGAACTGTCAAATGTCGCCAAAGCGCTTGATGCGGCGGCGGCCTATGCCAAAGCCTTGGGTTTGGCCTTTGGAATAGAACCGGTCAACCGCTACGAGAACCACCTCATCAATACCGGCTGGCACGCCCGGGACATGATTGAACGGATCGGAGCGGACAACATCTTTATCCATCTCGATACCTACCACATGAACATCGAGGAGAAGGGCGTTGCGAATGGCATCCTCGATGCACGCGAACATCTGCGATATATCCACCTGTCCGAAAGCGATCGCGGCACCCCCGGCGAAGGCTGTTGCGATTGGGATGAGATCTACGGCACACTGGCGGCTATCGGTTTCAAAGGGGGTCTCGCGATGGAGAGCTTCATCAACATGCCGCCGGAAATCGCCTATGGGCTGTCCGTCTGGCGACCCGTTGCGAACAGCCACAAGGATGTGATGGACAAGGGTTTGCCGTTCTTGCGGAACAAGGCGCACCAATACCGCTTGATACGCTCATGACCACGCCTTGCATCGATGAAAGCGCTCTACTTCAGAAAGTCCATACGATACCGTCTGGAAGGCGATGGATTGTTGCAATAGCCGGGGCACCCGGATCCGGTAAGTCGACGCTGGCAGACACCTTGGTCGCAAACCTGAATGAGCAAGGAAGAGCAGCCGCCGTGCTGCCTATGGACGGCTATCACTACGACGATGGGTTATTGAACGCGTGGGGCATCAGACACCGCAAAGGAGCGCCCGAAACCTTCGATGTCGATGGCTTTGCTCACATGCTGCGGCGACTGAAGAAACCTGACGCGCCAGACATCGCCGTGCCCGTCTTTGACCGAGACCTCGAAATCGCCAGAGCTGGGGCGCGGATCATCAAGGCCGAAACCGAGGTTATCGTCGTCGAGGGCAACTATCTGCTGCTCGACGAAACACCGTGGCGGCAGCTTCAGGATATGTTCGACCTGAAAGTGTTTTTGGATGTGCCGGAGTGCGAGTTGCGGCGACGTTTGCGCAGCCGTTGGGAAGGATACGGGCTGGACGAGGCCGGGATCCTGCAAAAGCTCGATGAAAACGATCTGCCGAATGGGTACCGGGTCATTCAGCACAGCACCGGTGCGGATTTTCTGATTAACCAAAGGGAAGTCACGGGTGCCTGACCAGGCTTTTCTTGGGATCGACGTCGGAACGGGAAGTGTGCGTGCCGGTTTCTTTGATCAGACAGGCCGCATGTTGGGCAGCGCATCTCACCCCATCCAATTGTATCAAGAGGCCGGCGGCATAGCGGAACAGTCATCGGACGATATCTGGAACGCCGCATGCCAAGCCACAAAAGAAGCGCTGAATCTGGCTGGCCTTAACCCCGCCGATGTGTGTGGTATAGGTTTCGACGCCACATGCTCGCTGGTTGTTGTCGACCATGGCGGCACACCACTCAGCATCAGCGCGACCGGCGATCCCAACCGCAACATCATCGTATGGATGGATCACCGCGCGACCGCGCAGGCAGAGCGAATAAACACAACGCAGCATGATGTGCTGCAATATGTCGGCGGGCAGATCTCACCCGAGATGCAGACGCCAAAACTGCTCTGGCTGAAGGAGAAGCAGCCAACGCAATTCGCCCAAGCCGGCCACTTCTTCGATCTGGTGGATTTCCTGACCTGGAGAGCTACCGGTAACCTGGTTCGGTCAAGCTGTACCGTGACTTGCAAGTGGACTTTTATAGGGCACGAAGATCGCTGGGACGGCGATTACTTTGCCAAGATCGGGCTCGGAGATCTTGCCGACGAGGGGTTCAAGCGGATCGGAATAGAGATCCGGCGACCTGGAACCCCAATCGCGTCTGGTCTGACGGCCAGTGCCGCCAGCCAACTTGGCCTTGTCGAAGGAACACCTGTTGCGGTCGGTTTAATCGATGCGCATGCAGGTGGCATAGGATCAGCAGGCGCCGACGGCGGGCCGGGCGACGCCAACACACGCATGGCCTACGTCTTTGGCACATCCGCTTGCACGATGACATCGACCGGGACAAAGACCTTTGTCCCGGGCGTCTGGGGCCCGTACTTCGATGCGATGGTACCGGGTCTTTGGCTCAATGAGGGCGGCCAGTCATCAGCCGGTGACGCAATTGACCGGCTTTTGGCGATGCACCCATCGATCTCAAGTCAGGGTCGCCGAATTGATCCCGATACGCTGGCGAATGGAGTGGCCGACGAAATCCTTAGCGAAGCAGACAAGATCACCGTCATTCCGGATTTCAACGGCAACCGGTCGCCCTACGCCGACCCGGACGCGAGAGCGATCATTGCCGGTCTGGGCACTGACACCAGCATTGCTGCGCTCTATGCAGCCGGGATTGCCGGGATCGGCTACGGTTTGCGACAGATCCTCAGAGCGCAAGCCGAGGCTGGCATTACAACCAATGCAATCGTGATCAGCGGCGGGGCCGGCAAACATCCCTTCGTGCGTCAGACACTTGCCAATACGACCGGTCTGCCGATCCTCGTGCCGGAAACGAACGAGCCTGTACTGCTGGGATCGGCTATGCTTGGCGCAGTCGCTGGCGGTGCCTATTCCGAGCTAGCAACCGCGATGAAAGCGATGTCGCGATTAGCGGACACGATCCAACCGGAACCGGCGCGAGTACTACAGCATGACACAGGTTTCGTGCGGTTTTGTGCGCTGCAGGATGCAGCTCGCTGACGATTGCAAAAGGACAAGCTGATTGAGCAAAGCTCCACCGAATAAGAAGACGACAATCTATGATGTCGCTGCTCTTGCCGATGCGTCCCCCAGCACCGTCAGTGCGGTGCTGAGCGGAAAATGGAAAGAACGGCGGATCAGCGAAGAGCGCGCGAAGCGGATTGAAGAGCTTGCGACACAAAGCGGCTATTCGTTGAACATGCAGGCCCGCGCGCTTCGACAAGAGCGATCGGGCATTATCGGGATGCTCGTACCGATGTACGATAATCGGTTCTTCAGTTCGATGGCGCAGCTTTTCGAGACCAGAGCACGGGGCCGCAATCTGATGCCGATCGTGACGAGCACCCAAAGGGACCCGGTGCTCGAAATTGCTGCTGCGCGCACCATGATCGCGTATCAGGTCGAGTATCTAATTTGTGCAGGTGCCACGGGGCCGGACCAGATCTATGATCTCTGCAAGGCCGCCGGCATTCCAGTCTACAATCTAGATCTGCCGGGACACAAAGCGCCATCGATCCTGACCGACAATTACGGCGGCGCATTGGACCTGACCCGCGCCGTTCTTGAGCGGTGCCAGGGCGGCATGGTCTTCATCGGTGGGCGCGAAGGCGAGCATAACTCGCAGGAACGCTTGCGCGGCTTTCTTGATGCACACGCTGAGCGGGGTATCGAAGTCCCCGAAACCGACATCCTGACCTGCGGCTACGCACCCGATGCCGCCGAACTTGCAACCGACGACTACCTTGCCAGCGCGTCGACGACCCCAACGGGGATGTTCATCAACTCCACCACAACCCTCGAAGGCGTCGTTCGCTGCCTGAACAAGGCAGATGGGGAACTTTTGCGCTCCATTCAGATCGGATGCTTTGACTGGGATCCCTTTGCCGCGACACTTGGCGCCAACATTCAGATGGTCCGCCAAGACGTGACGCAGATGATGGATGTGTTGTTCAACATGCTCGATGATCCGCCCGACTCTCCGATTCAGGTCAAAGTCAGGCCAGCCGTGTCAAAAGCTTAAGGTCTGACAAGGCGACGCCAGGGCTTCCTCATCCCCAGAAAACAATTGTGTGACGATCCGCAAGCCCTTGAAATCAAAGACCTATCAAGCACAGATAATTCTATTTAATTTCAACGTGTTAATGACTCGGACACATTCGACGATTCGGTTATGGTTTGTTTACGCCTGCGAGGCGCGCGGGCAACCTTTCTGGCAAGTATGTCAGCGACGGAGAACTACATGATCGACGCAATCGGAGCCACGTCGGCCGACTATTCTGCGCAGTTCAAACCGCGCAGTCTGAACTATTCGGACGCCAAGCTCGTTTGGCTGCTCAGCTGGGCCGGCGAGGCAAACCACGTGATCGCAGCAAAGCTCGGCACAATGCCAAGCCAGGTCAACGGCATCCTGTCGGAAAACATCTACGTTGGGTCGCGCGAAGAGGCGGAAAAAATGCCGCCCCGACGCGGGAACTCGTAGGGGCTGCTGGCACCGTCCGCGGCGGATTACTCCGCCGGGACAGCCTCCGCTTCGATGCCCAAAGGCGCTGGCAGCTTGTCCAACATCTCCTTTGGACAAACCTGAACAAAGTTCGACAACTCCGTATCCCAGTGCTGCAGGATATCTGCGCCTTTCACACTCCCGGTTTCGGCCACATGTCGTTCGATCAGCATCTTCAGCTCATCGTGCCAGTGATCGACCGTGACGGGACATGTCACTAACGTCTCAAGGTTCATAAGACGCTCATCCGTGCCCTGCGGGTCGTAGAGATAGGCCATACCACCAGTCATCCCGGCGCCAAAGTTCGCGCCGATTTCACCCAGAATGACAGCAACCCCACCGGTCATGTATTCGCAACCGTTGGAACCACATCCTTCGACGACAACCCTTGCGCCCGAGTTGCGCACGGCAAAGCGTTCACCCGCGCGGCCAGCCGCAAACAGGAAGCCATCCGTCGCACCATACAGAACCGTATTGCCAATGATCGTATTCTCGGCCGCCACGATGGGCGAAGACATAGGCGGTCGCACCACAATCGTTCCGCCCGACAAGCCCTTGCCAACGTAGTCATTCGCATCACCCGACACTTCCAACTTGAGCCCGGGCGCCGCAAACGCGCCCAATGATTGTCCAGCCGATCCCTTCAGCTTGACCGTCAGGTGATCTGGCTGCAGCGTGTTCCGCATCCCGAATTGTTTGACGATGTGTGACGACGTCCGCGTGCCGACCGTACGGTGCGTGTTCTGCACCGCATATTCCAGCTGCATCTTTTCGCCGTCATTCAGGAAACGTGCCGCATCCTTGACGATCTGGGCATCAAGAGTGTCCGGCACTTCGTTGCGCGGACGGTCGCGGTCATAGACAATCTCGTCCGCGCCATCGACGGTGATGAGTAGCGGATTGAGGTCGAGATCATCCAGATGAGCCGATCCGCGCGACACTTGGCTTAGCAGATCGGCGCGCCCGATGACTTCGTCCAGCGATCGCGCACCAATCTCCGCCAGGATCTCGCGGACTTCCTGCGCATAGAAGGTGATCAGGTTCACCACCTTGTCGGCAGTGCCTGTGAACTTCTCGCGCAGACGGGGATCCTGAGTGCAAACACCTACGGGACAGGTGTTCGATTGGCACTGGCGAACCATGATACAGCCCATGGCAATCAACGCAGCGGTCCCGATGCCATATTCTTCGGCCCCCATCATCGCCGCCATCACAATATCGCGGCCGGTCCGCAGACCGCCATCGGTGCGCAGCGTGATCCGATCGCGCAGGTTATTCATGGCAAGAACCTGATGGGCTTCGGTCAGGCCCATCTCCCATGGCAGCCCAGCGTATTTGATCGACGTCGCGGGCGATGCACCCGTTCCACCATTGTGGCCCGAGATCAGGATGACATCCGCCTTGGCCTTTGCCACGCCCGCCGCGATGGTGCCAACACCGGAGGACGCCACCAGCTTGACCGTCACCTTGCAGCGCGGATTGATCTGCTTGAGGTCGTAGATGAGCTGTGCCAGATCCTCGATCGAATAGATGTCGTGATGCGGCGGGGGCGAAATCAGCGTAACACCTTTGGTCGAATGGCGCAGGCGCGCAATCAGATCTGTCACCTTCATCCCCGGCAACTGGCCGCCCTCACCGGGCTTGGCGCCCTGAGCCACCTTGATCTCCAGCTCTTCGCACTGGTTCAGGTACTCGGCGGTAACGCCAAAGCGGCCGGAAGCGACCTGTTTGATCTTGGCTGACGGATTATCTCCATTCGGTTCCGGATGGAAATGCGCGGGGTCTTCGCCGCCTTCGCCGCTGTCAGACTTCGCGCCGATACGGTTCATCGCCACGTTGAGGGTTTTATGGGCCTCCGGGCTGAGCGCGCCGAGCGACATCCCCGGCGTGACAAAACGCTTACGAATGGAGGTGATACTTTCCACCTCTTCAATCGGGACCGATTTGCCCAGTGGCTTGATGTCCAGCAGATCGCGCAGGTGGATGGGCGGATTCGACCGCATCTTGGCCGAATACTGCTTCCACAACTCGAACGATGCGCGGTTGCAGGCCATTTGCATCATGTGCATCGATGTCGCTTCCCAAGCATGGGTTTCGCCGCTGCGCCGGGCTTTGTAGAAGCCTCCGATCGGCAATACGGTCACGCCCTGCCAGCCCTTGGCATGCACTTCTTCCGCCTTTTGCTGGATGCCGGTCACACCGATGCCTGAGATCCGCGAAACCATGCCCGGGAAGTATTCGTTGACCATCGCGCGGCTCAGGCCGACGGCTTCGAAGTTCAGACCACCGCGATAGGACGAGATGACCGAAATACCCATCTTGGACATGATCTTGAGCAGACCCTGATCAATCGCCTTGCGGTACCGCGCAACGGCCTCGGTCAAAGTGCCTTCGAGCAGGCCGCGGTTGATGCGGTCGGCGAGTGAGTCCTCCGCCAGGTAAGCGTTGACTACAGTCGCACCACACCCGATCAAAACCGCGAAATAGTGCGGGTCGATACACTCGGCGCTGCGCACGTTGATCGAACAGAAGGTGCGCAGACCTTTGCGGGTCAGGTGCGAATGGACCGCGCTTGTCGCCAGGATCATCGGCATCGCAACCCTGTCCGGGCCGGAATTCTGATCCGTCAGGATGATATGCCCTGCGCCTGATCGTACGGCGTCTTCGGCTTCGTCCCTGATGCGGGCCAGGCCCGCGCTGAGGGTCCCACTACCCTCCTCAAAGCTGCAGTCGATCGTGACGGTGTTGTCGCCCAAATGGGTCAGCAGCTCTTCGAACTGCGCATTACCGACAAATGGGCTGTTCAGTGTGATGATCTCGGTCTGCGCACTCGACTCATCAAGAACATTCTTGAGATTGCCAAATCGCGTTTTCAGGCTCATCACGCGGTATTCACGCAAGCTGTCGATGGGCGGGTTCGTCACCTGGCTGAAGTTCTGGCGGAAAAAGTGGCTGAGCGGCCGATACTTTTTCGACAAGACGGCCGATGGTGTGTCATCCCCCATCGAAGCGACAGTTTCCTTGCCATCCTCCGCCATCGGCGCAAGGATCTGTTCCAGCTCTTCGATAGAGTATCCGGCGGCAATCTGGCGGCGGCGCAGTTCATCGCCATCGAAGATCGCCCGCTCCGTTACACCGGAAAGTGTATCTTCGAGATCGTTGATCTTGCCGACCCACTCACCAAATGGCAGAGCCTGCGAAAGCTTATCCTTGATCTCGGTATCGTGGTAGAGACGGCCCTTTTTCATATCAACGGCCAGCAATTGCCCGGGGCCAAGCGCGCCCTTCTCAACGATATCGGTCTCTTCCAGCGGCACCATGCCGGTCTCTGACCCGGCAATAACCAGATCATCGCGGGTTACGACATAGCGCATCGGGCGCAGCCCGTTCCGGTCAAGGCCCGCGCAAACCCAGCGGCCATCGGTCATGGCAAGTGCCGCCGGGCCGTCCCATGGCTCCATCACCGAGTTGCAGTAGGAATACATATCGCGCCACGCCTCGGGCAGCTCGACCGCCTGTTTAGACCAGCTTTCCGGCACCAGCATCGTCTTGGCCATCGGGGCAGAGCGGCCCGCACGAACCAAAGCCTCGAACACCGCGTCCAATGCCGCACTGTCGCTGGAACCGTTGGGGACGATCGGCTTGATGTCCTCGGCCATCTCACCGAACGACGCGCTCGCCATCCGGATCTCGTGGCT
>CAWUIQ010000089.1:0-13130 GCA_963922565.1 uncultured Rhodobacterales bacterium | reverse complement strand
GGATGCGGGCGTAGCTCAGGGGTAGAGCATTACCTTGCCAAGGTAAGGGTCGTGAGTTCGAATCTCATCGCCCGCTCCAAACACTCACAGGACATTTGGCTTATCGCTTTGGCGCGGTCGTGCTAGTGCTATGGGATGCCATCGCTTCGCGCCGCCCTCACAGCCAGCCTGCTTGCCGCTGCCCCCCTGCCCGTTGTCGGTGACTGCACCGAAGACGCGATGCTGGTGTTTGATGCTTCCGGATCGATGGCCGAGATGGGGTATAACGGCCTCGATCTGCCACGCATTTTCGAGGCGCGAAGCGCCTTGCATGAAGTTCTGCCGCGCGTAACGCCCCTGCGGAACATAGGTCTTGTCGTCTACGGACCGGGGCGCGAGGCCGAGATGTGCGACAATGTCGAGCTGCGGTTGCCACCCCTTCCGGATGCGGCCGATGCAATTCTGGCTGAAATCGACAACACAGAACCCGATGGCAACACCCCGCTTACCCGCGCAGTGAGTGCGGCAGCGGATGCGTTGCAGGGCGGATCGCGCAAGGGAACGGTCGTCTTGGTCACCGATGGCAAGGAAACCTGCGGCGGTGCGACCTGTAATCTCGCGGCGCAGCTGTCCGGCACCGATCTGACCGTCCATGTCATCGGCTTCAAGGTTCGGGCAAAAAGCTGGGCTTGGCAGGGTGCCGACGCGAACCCGAACCCGGATGTCGAAATCAGCGTCGCACGGTGTCTCGCGGATCGGACGGGCGGGCTTTATGTCTCGGCCGAAACCACCGACGAGTTGGTTCGAGCCTTGCAACAGACCCTCGGCTGCCCAGTCTACGGACAGCTTGCCGCCCCCATCAATAAAAGCTCTGCGGGTCGATATCGACCGCCAGCCGCATATCGCCCTTGAGCTTGAGCGGCGCGATCCATCGCGCAATGGCCCCCTGCAGCGCGACGCCCTTGGCCGCCTTGACCAGCAGCCGGACCCGGTGCCGCCCCTGAATGCGTGCAATAGGCGCTGGAGCCGGACCAAAGACCTGCGCCCCGATCTTGACCAGCGGCGCGGTGTTGCGGGCCAGCAGGTTTGCCGCGTCGAAAACCATGCCCACATCCGGCCCGCTGAGGATGATCCCCGCCATGCGACCGAAGGGCGGTACCCCCGCGGCCTCGCGTTCTGCCGCCTCCGCCCTCCAGAATGCCTCTTCCTCGCCCCCGAGGATCGCACGGATCACGGGGTGTTCGGGTTGATAGGTCTGCAGCATGGCGACCCCGGGTCTTTCGGCCCGTCCCGCCCGGCCCGCGACCTGCCGCATCAGTTGAAAGGTACGCTCGGCCGCACGCAGATCAGAGCCCTGCAAGCTAAGATCGGCGTCGATCACCCCCACAAGGGTCAGCAGCGGAAAGTTATGGCCCTTGGCGACAAGCTGCGTACCGATGACGATATCCGCGCCGCCCGCCGCGATGGCCTCGATCTCGGCCTTGAGCGCGCGGGCAGAACCGTACATGTCGGAACTCAGCACCGCGATCCGGGCATCGGGGAAAAGCGCGGTTGCCTCCTCTGCCAGACGTTCGACACCGGGACCAACCGGGGCCAGCCGACCCTCGGCCTCGCATGAGGGGCAGATGTCGGGGATGGGCCGGGTTTCACCGCATTGATGGCACATCAACCGTTTGAGAAACCGGTGCTCGACCATCCGGGCGTCGCAGTGATCGCAGCCGATCTGGTGCCCACAGGCCCGGCAGAGCGTGACCGGCGCATAGCCACGACGATTGATGAACAGCATCGCCTGCTCGCCCGCGGCAACCCGCGCCTCGACTGCCTGCTTCAGCGTATCCGACACCCACCGATCCGATGGCAGCTTTTCCGCCCGCATGTCGATGGCGGTCATCTGTGGCATAACAGAGGGGCCAAACCGCGCAGTGAGGTCGATACGCTCGTATTTGCCGCTTTCGGCGTTCGACCAGGTCTCAAGCGACGGTGTGGCCGAGGCAAGAACGACATGTGCACCACAAATCGATGCGCGCAGGACGGCCATGTCGCGGGCATTGTAAAGCACGCCATCCTCCTGCTTGTACGAGGTGTCGTGTTCCTCATCCACGACGATCAGGCCAAGGTTCTGGAAGGGTAGAAACAGCGATGAGCGGGCGCCAATGACCAGTTGCGCATCGCCCTGCCCCACCATGCGCCAGATCCTACGTCGCTCGGTCATTGTGGCGCCCGAATGCCATTCGGCGGGACATGCACCGAAGCGCGCCTCGACCCGGGTCAGGAACTCTGCCGTCAGCGCGATCTCGGGCAGAAGGACAAGGGCCTGCCGCCCCATCCGCAGACACTCTGCCACGGCCTCGAGATAGACCTCGGTTTTGCCCGATCCGGTGACCCCGCGCAGCAAGGTCGTGCCATAGGTTTCGGACCGCACACCGGTCCGCAACTGCGCAGCCCCCGCGGCCTGATCGACCGTCAGGGCCTTGCCCGCGCGGTCAGGGTCGAGGGGCGGAAACGGCAGATCACGGGGCCGGTCCTCTTCGACGACTGCGCCCTGCTTGACCAGCCCCTTGACCACCGACGTGGTCACACCGGCCATTTCGGCCAGTTCCGACAGGGTGAACGACAAGGCGCCGTATTCGGCCAGCGTTTCAATCACCCGCCGCCTTGCATCGGTCATGCGGTCCGGTTCCGCCTGACCTCTGCGATATACCTTGCGCATCGAAGGCGGGTCGCCAAGCCCCGGTGCGCGGGTCGCCAGCCGCAACATCGCGGGCATCGGCGTCAGCGTGTAGGCAGCCGCCTTTTTCAGAAACGCCCGCATCTCGGCCCGCATGGGCACGGCGTCGAGAACCCGAATAACCGACCGGATCTTGGACAGGTCGTAATCCCCGCGCCCGGCACCCCAGACGACGCCCAGCACCTTGCGCGGCCCCAGCGGCACCTCGACGAAGGCACCCAGATGGCAGCCACCTTCCGGCGCCTTGTAGTCTAGCGCCCGGTCAAGCGGTTGCGTTGTCAGGACGCCGACAAGGTCGCCCTCGGCAAAGAATTCGGGATGGTCCAAGAGCAGCAGGATTTCCGGTTTCGGGTCGTCAGATCATGAGGTAAAGCAGAGCCGAGGCCAACCCACCAGAAGGACCATCCCCATGAAATTCTTTGTCGATACGGCCGAGATCGAGGCCATCCGCGAACTCAATGACCTTGGCATGGTGGACGGCGTGACCACGAACCCTTCGCTGATCCTGAAGTCGGGGCGCGATATCATCGAAGTCACAAAAGAAATCTGTGACATCGTCGACGGACCTGTCAGCGCCGAGGTGGTCGCGACCGAAGCCGATGCGATGATCGCCGAAGGGCGCAAGCTGGCCAAGATCGCCGAGAACATCGCGGTCAAGCTGCCGCTTACCTGGGACGGGCTCAAGGCGTGCAAGGAATTGTCCGGCGAAGGACAGATGGTCAACGTGACCCTCTGTTTCTCCGCCAACCAGGCGCTCTTGGCGGCCAAGGCGGGGGCGACGTTCATCTCGCCTTTCATCGGACGGCTCGACGATATCAACATCGATGGCATGGAGCTGATCGAGGATATCCGCACGATTTACGACAATTACGGGTTTGAAACCCAGATTCTGGCCGCCTCGATCCGGTCGGTGAACCACGTGCTCGAAAGCGCCCGCATCGGCGCCGATGTCATGACAGCCCCACCCGACGTGATCCGCAAACTGGCGTCGCATCCGCTGACGGATAAGGGGCTGGCGCAGTTCCTCGCTGATTGGGAAAAAACCGGTCAGAAAATTCTCTGATCGCGTTGCCGACAGGCAAAACAACACCTTAGAGAGCACCATTCCCGCCGCGCGGGATCAAGTGACTCTTTGATGCCACACACCCGTCGGTTCCCGTAAAAAGTGTTGCTTCAAGGGCAGATTCTGCGGCCATTTCGTGGTATGCGGAAAGAAAAACACAACAGCAGGTACGGTATGAGCACAGCCCCCAAGATCGATGACGCCTTGCGTGAAGCCATTATGCTGCGTCCTGACGTGATCCTGAACGACAGCGATCTGATGCACGCCCTTGTGGCTGCCAACGACCGCTCGATGGGCTCCAACGTGGTCGATATGCGCGGCCTCGCGATGGAGCGGCTGCAAAAGCGGCTCGAGCGGTTGGAAGACACGCATCGCAACGTGATCGCCGCGGCCTACGAAAACCTTGCCGGCACAAATCAGGTGCAGCGGGCTGTTCTGTCGCTGCTGGAACCGGCCGATTTTGAGACGTTCCTGCACAACCTGAAAACCACGGCGGCCGAGGCGCTGCGGGTCGATACCGTGCGCCTTGTTCTTGAGACGGTTCAGCGGGATCTCGAAGAGACGATCGCGCCGCTGCAGGACGTGCTGAGCGTTGAACGCCCGGGGTTCATCGATGCCTATCTCTCAACCGGGCGCAGCGGCCCTGTCCGCAAAGTCACCTTGCGCCAGTTGCAGAACCCGCCGGTTGATGTCTATCGATCGGGCGGTGATTGGGTGCGGTCCGAAGCGGGGCTGAAGCTTGACCTCGGCGAGGGACGGCTGCCCGGTCTCCTGCTGCTGGGTGCGGAAGATCCGCATATGTTCACGCCGCAACAGGGCACTGATCTTCTGGCCTTTTTCACCGGCGTCTTCGAACGGATGATGCGCCGCTATCTGGGATGACCCTGATATCACCGCAGGCGCGTGACGCGCTCGAAACCTACCTCGCTCACCAGCGCGGGGTCAAAGACGCGGCTGAGAACACGATCCTGGCCTATGGCGGGGATATCACCGACTTCCTCGCGTTCATGACCGAATACACCGGCGCGCGGCAAGGTCTTGCGGCCCTCTCACGGATTGGCACGCGCGACATGCGGGCATGGATGGCCCAGACGCGGGCGAATGGCGTTGGTGCCCGGTCGCTGGCGCGCAAGCTGTCGGCGGTCAAAGCGTTCTATAGATGGCTCGCAGAACGCGAAGGGTTCGAACCGACAGCGGTGCTGTCGACCCGGGCACCCAAGTTCACTAAGAAACTGCCCCGCCCGCTCGAGATCGACGCGGCCAAGGAAGTGCTGAATATCGCACCCTTGCAGTCGACCGAAGGCTGGATCGGCCTGCGGGACGTCGCGGTTCTGACCTTGCTCTGGGGGTGCGGACTGCGGATTTCCGAGGCACTCGGCCTTACGGGCAAGGATGCTCCGTTGGACCAAAGTCTGCGGATCATCGGCAAGGGCCAGAAAGAGCGCGTTGTCCCGGTTATCGACGCGGCACGCGAAGCGGTTGAGGTGTATCGCGCCGCCTGCCCTTATGATCTTGACCGTGACGGGCCGCTTTTTCGCGGTGTCCGAGGCGGGCCATTATCGCCATCGGCCATCCAAAAGGTCATGGCCGCGGCGCGGATGCAGCTGGGTCTTCCAGCCTCTGCCACGCCCCATGCGCTGCGCCACAGCTTTGCCACCCATCTTTTGAATGCGGGCGGCGATCTGCGCACGATCCAGGAGCTTTTGGGTCACGCGTCGCTCTCGACAACTCAGGCCTACACCGCCGTCGATCAGGCGCGACTGATGGAGGTCTACGCCCGCGCCCATCCAAAGGCCTGATCACAGACACGTGGACAGACTTTACCCCGACGTGACTGGACAGCTGGCATCCTGCCACTAGCGGCATACAGCCGTATACAAAGTGGAGGGGAACCATGAAAACCATCTGGCTTACAATCGGAGCGCTCGCATTCAGCGCGTCGGCGGCCTTGGCTCAGGACTGCGCCGCAGTCACGGTCGAGGATCAATTCGACCTCGATGAAAGCGCGATCGCCGTGCTTTACGAGTGTCTCGAAGCAAAGATGGCGACCGGTTATGCGAAGGAAGGGCACGAAGTGGGCGGCGCCTATCGCGGCTGGACCGTGACATCGACGCGCCCGGCGGTTGCGGGTCCGCATGGCTCGCGCCTGCTACAGACCTTTGCGAATGACATTGCCGCCGAACAATATCTGAAATTCGCGGACCAAGGTGTGGTGATGCCTGTGGGTTCGGTGCTTGCAAAGGAAAGCATCAGCATCAGTCTGAAAAAGAAAACGGCGCGCCCGGGGCCCCTGTTCATAATGACCAAAGTCGCCGCTGGCGAAGCGCCCGAAACCGATGACTGGGTCTATGACGGGGTCCAGCCCAACGGCAAGCCCATGAAATTCAAGCAATCGTTCTGCCATGATTGCCACGCCGGATGGGCCGCGCAGGACAACCTAGCCTATCCGCTCGAAGAGGTGCGCGTGGGCGGGTAATTCCGCCGGAAACTCTTTGCACTCGGGCACGCATTCCGTCATGACGGCGTTATGACACTCAAGATGCGCGCCCTGTCCGTTCACCTTCTGACGGCCAGCGGGGCTGTTTTTGCCATGCTCGCGATGCTCGCCGCGGTCGAGTCCCGGTGGGACCTGATGTTTTTGTGGCTTGTCGTAGCCTTCTTTGTCGACGGGATCGATGGACCGTTGGCACGCCACTATGACGTGCAGCAGAACGCGCCGGAATTCGATGGCGTATTGCTCGACCTGATCATCGATTACCTGACATATGTCTTCATCCCGGCCTTTGCCCTCTTCAGTTCCGGCCTGATGGACGGATGGACCGGCTGGGTGGCGATCATTCTGATCACGTTCGCCTCAGCCATGTATTTCGCCGACACCCGGATGAAGACACGCGACAATTCCTTTTCGGGCTTTCCCGGCTGTTGGAACATGGTCGTGCTTGTGATCTTTGCGCTGCAGCCCAACTTTTGGGTCAGCCTTGCACTGGTCACCATGCTGGCGGTGGCGATGTTCCTGCCTCTCAAATTCGTGCATCCGGTGCGCACGGCGCGGTGGCGGTCTGTCACCCTGCCCGTCGCCCTCGCTTGGACATTCTTTGCCGGATGGGCAGCCTGGGTCGACTTTGATCCGCAAAGCTGGGCGCATTGGGGCCTAATCGCAACCAGCCTTTACCTGCTGCTGGCGGGCATGGCGCAGCAAGTGCTGCGACCCCGGGCGGTTCAAAGCACGTCCTGAACCTCGATCTCGCGTCCGTTGAAGGAAAAGGTATCGCCCACGCCCAACCCCTTCATCGCCTGATAGATGGGGCTTTGGGTCGAGATGCCCATGTAAGTTCGCCCATCCACATCAAACCGCGTCGTCGATACCGCCACGACAAAGTTGCGGCCATTGAACGACACGACGGCACCCGGCTGGATCGTCTCGCTGGGTCCGAAATCAAGGTTTTCCAGCACATCGATCTTGGCGTGATGAGCCTGAACCGGGTGATCGAAGGCGGCCGCGAGGTCGCGCGCTTCGCGCGCATCGGCAATCTCATCGGTGTCATGGCTTTCGCTGCGATCCAGCTGCGCCTCTTTCAGATAGGCTTCGTAATGCGCAATGGCGGTGGCCAGTTCAGCCTCTTCCAGCGCCATCATCTTGGCGTGTATCGCCTGTTTCAATACAGCCCGATCCGGTGTGGCCGACATGGGCGCGTCCTCCCTCTGGTCGTCTCGGTCAGACCAGACTGGGCTTTGCGCGCCCCGATTGCAATGCCCACTAACTAAAGCAAGAAACCACCCGCACCTTCGTGACGCAAAAGGGCCACCTTGGTCTCGACGCCACCCGCGCCGGAAAAACCGGTGAGGCCCTTGGCCCCCATGACGCGGTGACAGGGCACAATGATAGGGATGGGATTTGCCCCGCAGGCTTGCCCGACGGCCTGGGCCGGCACATCCAGATCGCGGGCAATCTCGCCGTAAGTGCGGGTGTATCCGAAAGGGATCGCGCGCATCGCATCGCAGACATCCAGCTGAAAGTCCGACGCATCGATCCGTAGCGGTAGATCAAACGCCTCCAACTCGCCAGCATCATAGGCCCGCAACTGGCGCGCCGCTTCATCCAGGAGATCGGTCTGGTCCGCCCTGCCGCCGCGCCCCCAAGTGAGGCGAACAAGGGAGCCATCCCGCTCTGTCAGGCAGAGAGTTCCAAACTGGGTATCGACGTCTTGGCTCGGCATGATCCGAAGATGGCGATGCCGGCGGTGCAGCTCAACCCGGAAGCTGCTGCAAGGCCCTAATCCGCGCAGGCCATCGCCTTGGCGAATTGAGGCCGCGTGGTGCTGTCGCCGATCGTTCGGGTCGCAAACTCAGCGCCGTCGAAAGTCGCAACCACCATTTCGGTCCAGTTTGCGGTGGCAAGGATCATTTCGGGCCCGGCACCGCAATCGCGGATACCGCCTGCGATATCCTGCTCGCCGATCCGATGATTGGTAAGGCCGCGCAGGCTGCCGACCTCGGTCAGATTGCCGTCCTCGAAGCGCCACACGCGCAGGGTCTTGGCCAGATGAGGCCGGTCGATATAGGCAAGTTCGATCGCTCCATCCCCATCGAGGTCCGCAGCACCCAAGGGTGCCAGCCAGCGAAAGCGCGTGCCGATAAAGGGCGTGGCCGCGATCAGCCCGCCGCCATTGTAGATGGCCAGCCGTGCACCTCGCTGCTGGTCGCTTTCCACAACGACCGCTTCGTCACGCCCGTCCCCGTCGACATCGATCATGCGGGGGGCCACGTCTTCGAAAACGCGCTCTGCAGGCAGACGAATGGTATGGGTCGTCTGATCGGGGCCATAGACCAGTTCAAGCGCGCCGTATTCGATGGCATCACCCAGAACACCATGCGCATACCGACCGGTCGGCTCAGCATAGTGGGCGGAGATCAGCGGCTCGGTCTTCCAAGCGTCCGCTATCGCTTCGGCCGATACCGCCAGCCACGGGCACAACGCCAACAGCGCGCCGCGGGCGAAACGTCGACAGTGGCGGAACATCAGACGCGGCGCCTCCGCGGGCATCAGATCTGTTTTTCGGGCATCTGGACGACCAGGCCGTCCAGCGCATCGGTCACCTTCAACTGGCAGGTCAGGCGCGACCGCTGCGGGTCGGGCTCATAGGCGAAGTCGAGCATGTCCGCTTCCATGTCGTCCTTCTCTGGCAGCTTCTCGACCCAGTCAGTGTGGACGTAGACATGGCAGGTCGAGCAGGCGCAGGCGCCGCCGCAATCGGCCTCGATCCCGGGGATGTTGTTGTCACGCGCGCCTTCCATCACGGTCAGCCCGTTGGCGACGTCAACAACGTGCTCTTTGCCGCCATGCTCGATATAGGTGATCTTTGCCATTTCTTACCCTGTATTCCGATATGCATCCGCGTCGATATAGGACGCTTGGCCGATCTTGGCGAGATGGGAATGCACCTGCCGGAGGAAGGCACCAACAAAAAAGGGCGCCGGTTTAACGGCGCCCTTCCGGCATTCGGTAGCGTCGCGGCTATTCCCCGACGCCCAGGGCCACAAAGCGCGGATCGCCTGCCCGCCGAACCAGCAGCAGAAGCGACTTCCGGCCCGCCTCTTTCACGTCGCTCAGACGATCCTCGAATTCCGAGATCGTCGTCACGACCTGCTGACCGGCTTCGGTGATGATGTCACCGGACCGCAGCCCCTTTTCAAAGGCTTCCGAAGTTTCATCCACATCCGTCACGGCAAGGCCGGCTTGATCCGACGCCGCGCCCAGTTCCTCGCGCAGCTCATCGGTAAGCGGGCTGAGCGTCATGCCCAGAACGACTTTGCTGGAAGGCTCTTCTTCCTCGTCCGGGGCTTCGGCCACAGCAGGTACCGCGCCCTCGGCCTCTTCGCGGCGACCAAGCGTGATGCGCAGCGTCACCGTCTCACCATCGCGGAAAACGACGACCCGCACCGTCTCGCCAACCGGGCTGTTGCCCACCTGACGCACTAGGCCACGTGTATCGGCAACATCGACACCGTCGAAGGACAGAATGACGTCACCATCCAGCATGCCGCCTTCCCGTGCCGGGCCTTCGGGCACCTCGGTCACCAGCGCACCGGCAACTTCCTCAAGCCCGATCGCCTCGGCAATCTCATCATCCACGTCCTGGATCCGCACGCCGAGCCAGCCGCGGCGGGTTTCACCGAAGTTCTGCAGCTGATCGACAACGCGCGTCACCACGTTCGACGCCATGGAAAAGCCGATCCCGATAGAACCGCCGTTGGGCGAAAGGATCGCTGTGTTCACACCGATGACATTCCCATCCATGTCGAAGAGCGGCCCGCCCGAATTGCCTCGGTTAATCGCTGCATCGGTCTGGATATAGTCGTCATATGATCCGCTAAGGGCCCGGTTGCGCGCCGAGACGATACCGGCCGACACCGAAAAGCCCTGACCAAGCGGGTTGCCCATGGCAATGACCCAGTCGCCCACCCGGGCGGTATCCGAGTTGCCGAAGGACACAAAGGCCAGCGGCGTTTCCGCTTCAACCTTCAAAAGGGCAATGTCGGTTTTGGGATCTGTACCAATCACCTCTGCCGGCAACCGCTTCTGGGGCTGACCGTCGCCGGGGAAGAATTCGATCAGGATCTCATCCGCCCCTTCGATCACGTGGTTGTTCGTCACGATAAAACCGTCTTCCGAGATCACGAAGCCCGAGCCAAGCGCAGATGACCTGCGCGGCCGCTGACCGTTATTGTTGTTGTTCCGGTCCTGGAATTCGCGAAAGAAATCCTCGAACGGCGATCCTTCGGGCACGATCCCTTGCGGGCCAGTGTTGCGGGCCACCACCGTCGACGTGGTGATGTTGACCACCGACGGACTGATCTGTTCTGCCAGTGGTGCCAAGCTTTCGGGGCGCGCGTGGGCCGCGATGACCTGTGCCAGCATCAGAACGACGGCAAGGACGCCAAGCCAAAGAGCCCGCATCCGGTTTATGTCTGGGTAATGCTTCGAAATGGCGATTGCCTTCGGCTGCATTGATACATTCTCCTGCATCTTAGATTTGGCCTGCCATGGCCTTCTTGCACGATAATCTGCGTGAGTACGCGCAAGAGTGCATCTAGGGTTCCTTGGGTTCAAGGTAAAAGATGTGATGCAAACAAAGGGTTTCAACAGCGCGTTACCAAGCCGTGAGAATCAGCCGGGCCCCAAGCGGAAATCAGTTCAGGCCAAGGTAAAACGCCAGATAGGTCAGAATGAGACCCGTCACGCAGGCTAGCGCACCGATCTGACGCCGCGCCTCGATGGGCAGACTGCGTAGTATTTCCAGCAGCCGCTCAACCATCGAAGGGGCCAGCGCATAGGCCAGCCCCTCGACAATAAAGACAAGTCCGATCGCCAGAAGTACCCAGGCCATCAGTTGTTTGAGCTGGCCTCGTCCGTCGCCGAGGCCGGCAGCCGTTGAGCGGTATCGACGCCGCTTTCATCGGTGGCCGGGGCGACCGGAGCGCTGTTGAGGTTGACCGATGGCTGCGGCACGCCCAGCCCGCCGATGCCGGTCGGAGACTTCAGATAATTGAAGAACTCTGAATCCGGCGACAGAACCATTGTCGAGTTATTCCCCTGCAACGATCGCTGATAGGCCGTGAGCGAGCGGTAGAATTCAAAGAATTCCGGATCGGCGCCGAACGCTTCGGCAAAGATCGCGTTCCTGCGCGCATCGGCTTCACCGCGGATGATCTCGGCCTGCCGCTGCGAATCCGATACAAGCTCGACCACTGTCCGGTCAGCCTGGGCCCTGACACGCTGCGCTGCCTCGTTACCGCGGGCGCGTTCGTCGGTGGCTTCCCGCTCCCGTTCGGCGCGCATCCGTTCGAATGTCGCATCAAGGTTTTCCGCGGGCAGGTCCGTCCGCTTCAGACGAACGTCGATCACTTCGATCCCGAGGGCGCGGGCTTGCGCGATCGCACCGTTGCGGATCCGCAGCATCAGCGCCGCACGATCCGAACTGAGGATGTCGTTCGAACTGACAGAACCCAGCACGGCCCGCAATTCGTTTCGCAGAATACCGTCAAGCCGTTGTTCGCCAGCTGTAATGCCGCCGACACCGACAGCCTGCCGGAACTGTTCGACATTCACGATCCGGTACCGCGCAAAGGCGTCGACAACGAGACGACGGTCATCAAGAGGCGTGACCTCGAGAGGATCGACATCCCGGCTGAGGATCCGGTCGTCATAGCGGACAACCTCCTGAATGACCGGGATCTTGAAGGCCAGCCCGGGATCTTCCTGAACGGCAACGACACGACCAAACTGCAGCACCAGGGCCTTTTCGCGTTCATCGACGATGAAGATCGAACTCAACGCGGTCGCGATCAGGATCACGACGATTGGCAGAAGATAAGTGGAACGGCGCATCAGTTCGATCCTCCGGTCGCGCCACGGCGCAGTTCATTCAGCGGCAGGTAGGGCACCACACCCTGACCGCTGCCGCCGCTGTTTTCATCGAGGATGATCTTGTCGACGCGGCCAAGCACTTCTTCCATCGTTTCGAGATAGAGACGCTTGCGAGTGACATCCGGCGCCTTAGCGTATTCCGTCAGAACGGCGGTAAAGCGGCTTGCTTCACCTTCGGCCTCGTTCACGACGCGGGCCCGGTACGCTTCGGCCTGTTCCAACAATTGCGCCGCTTCACCGCGTGCCTCGGCCAGAACACGGTTGGCGTAGGCATCCGCAACGTTCTGCAGCCGGTCACGTTCCTGTTCCGCCGCCTGAACGTCTCGGAAGGCATCGATCACCGGCGCGGGCGGGTCAGCTTTGTCAAAGTTGACACGCACGATATTCACACCCGCATCATAAGCATTCAGCGTCGTCTGGATCAGGTCATTCAGCCGGTCCGCAATCGCCTGGCGATCGCGGTTCAGAATGGGTGCAAGATCTGACTGCGCGATGATCTCGCGCATGGCCGATTCACTCACCGCCCGGATCGTCGGGCGGGCATCCCGCAGGTTGAAGAGGAACTTGGCCGGATCGTTGATGTTCCAGACCACCTGAAAGTCGATATCGACGATATTCTCGTCGCCGGTCAGCATCAGCCCGGCATCTCCACCACGGCCACCGACCCCGATCTCTTCGGTCTGTTCGCGGGTGACCGGGACCACCTCGGCGGTGATCAGCGGCCAGGGTGCAAAGTTCAGACCCGGGTTGCCGATCTGGGAGAACTCACCCAGGAAAAGCTCGACCGACTGTTCTTCGGGACGGACGGTGTAAAAGCTCGCCATGCCCCACAGGATAAGGCCTATCAAGGCACCGACACCGACCGTGCCGCGTGTCAGGATCGGTCCGCCGCCACCGGCGCCGCCCCCCCGTCCGTTCATGCCGCCGCCGCC
>CAWUIQ010000088.1:0-13474 GCA_963922565.1 uncultured Rhodobacterales bacterium | reverse complement strand
CCAACCGCAAGCGCCTGCCGTTCGCCCTGCGGATGCAGTGCCGGGTCGCCATGCCCGTCCTTCAGGGCAAAGCTTTGGCCCGGCCGCGCCGGTTCGCTTTCCCCATGCCGAATGAGCAGCAGATCAGCCGCCCCCTTTGGCGGTGCATAGACCGGTTGCCGGAATTCCTGAGCCATCGCATTCTCCCCTTTCATCGCCCATAGCAAGGAGCCGCCCCATGTCCAACCGTCAGATCATCGTCGATCAACTGCCCGAGGGTGCGCTGACACCGGAGCATTTCCGGCTTGAGGACGCCGCGATGCCCGAAGCGGGCGATGGCGAGGTTCTGCTGCGGACCATTCTGATGTCGATCGATGCCGCCAACCGCAGCTGGCTGCAGGGCGCGACCTATCGCGAGGCGGTCAAGGCGGGGGATGCGATGCCGACCTATTCGGTGTGCGAGGTCATGCAGTCCAATTCACCGCGTCTGGCCGCCGGCGATCTGGTCGCTGCGGAGAGCGTCTGGGCCGACTATGTCGCCCGACCCGCCCACAAGGTTCAGAAGCTGCCGCGCGTGCCCCGGTTGGAAAACCTGCTGTCTGTCTTTGGCATCGCGGGCAAGACCGCCTTTCACGGCCTGATCAGCGTGGGCCAGCCGATCGCAGGTGAAACGATCGTAGTCTCAGCGGCGGCAGGATCGGTCGGCGGCTATGTCGGTCAGATCGGCAAGGCGCTTGGTTGCCGGGTTGTCGGTATCGCGGGCGGGCCGGAGAAATGCGCGTGGGTCACCGATCACCTCGGCTTTGATGCCTGTGTCGACTATCGCGAACCGGGTCTCTTCAAGGCGCTGCGAGCTGCCTGCCCGGACGGGATCGACGTCTATTTCGACAATGTGGGCGGGCAGGTTCTGGAGACGACGCTGGCGCTCATGAACGAAAGGGGGCGGATCGTCTGCTGCGGCGCCATCAGCCAGTATGACACTGAAACCCCGACCGGGCCCCGCAACCTGCCGGGCCTCGTTGTGGTCAAGCGGCTGCGGATGGAGGGATTCATCGTGATGGATTTCGCCCGCGATGACGCCAAGGCCGTGCGGGCCCTGCAGACATGGGTCGCGAACGGTCAGATCAAGGTCGAGGAAGACGTGGTCGAGGGGCTGGAAAACGCACCACACGCCCTGATCGGCCTTCTGCACGGCGACAACCGGGGCAAACGAATGGTGCGGGTCGGCGCAGATCCACAGGGCGGCGGCGCATGAGCGCCATCGACGATGCCCTCGCCCGGGCCGAGCAGCAGATTGGCGAAGAGGTCGGCCTCTCGAACTGGATCACCGTCGATCAGGCGATGATCGATCAGTTCGCGACTGTCACCCACGACGATCAGTGGATTCATGTCGACCCCGAACGCGCCGCCCAGGAAACGCCGTTTGGCGGGGCCATCGCACATGGATTTCTGACGCTCAGCCTTGCCAGCCGGTTCGCCTATGATTGCTTTGAAGAGGTTCCCGGACAGGTAATGGGCATCAATTACGGCTTTAACAAGCTGCGGTTTCTCTCGCCCGTTCCGGCCGGATCACGGCTGAGGGGGCGCTTTACCCTGCTGAGCGCAACGAAAAGAAAAGAGACCGAATTGCTGCGCGAAACCCGCCTGACCATCGAGATTGAGGGCCAAGACACCCCTGCCCTGGTCGCCGATTGGCTGGGGCTCGTGATTTTTGCATCATAAAAGCGTTAACCGCTTGATCCGCTGGACAGTCTTGCCGCCCGGTCGATAAAGAGAAGTCGAGGGGGAAATCATGACGTCACTGCTGATCCTAAACGGCCCGAACCTGAATTTGCTGGGCCAGCGCGAACCCGACATCTATGGCGCGACCACGCTTGCCGAGATCGGAGAGACATCCGCGGCCCATGCCAAAGAGATTGGCGTCACCCTCACATTCGAACAATCCAACCACGAAGGGGCGCTGATCGACATGATCCAGGCCGCCCGGGGCACGCATGACGGCATCATTCTCAACGCCGGAGCGCTCACCCACACGTCCATCGGTTTGCGCGATGCAATCAGCGGAACGGGTCTGCCGGTGATCGAACTGCACATCAGCAATATCCACGCCCGCGAAAAATTCAGGCACACCAGCCACATCGCACCCGTCGCAGTCGGGCAAATATGCGGGTTTGGGCCCCATGGTTACATCCTGGCGCTTGACGCTATGGTCGCATTTCTGAAGAGGTGAGAAGCATGAAAAGCTACCTTCACTTCCTGGCCAATTGTAAATCCCTCGAAGAACTATGGGAGAAACACTGTGCCAAAATGGAAGAGTATGGGTTTGATCGCCTGATTTACGGTTTCACGCGGTATCGCAGCGGCAATTCGCTGGGCGATCCCGAGGATTTCGTGATCCTGACGAACCATCCCAAAGAATACACCGATGTGTTTATTGGCGAGGCCCAGTATTTTCACGCGCCCATGGTGAATTGGGCGCTTGAAAACGAAGGCGCGTGCAGCTGGCGGATCATCGGCGACATGATGCGAAATGGCGCCCTGTCCGAAGACGAACAGCAAGTTGTGGGCTTCAATCAAAGGATGGGCGTGACAGCCGGTTATACGGTCAGTTTCAAGTCCATTTCCGCCCGATCCAAGGGCGCCATCGCCCTGACCGCGCGCGAGGGGCTCAGCCAGGCCGACGTCGATGCGATCTGGGAAGAGCATGGGCGCGACCTGCATCTTGTCAACAATATCGCCCATCTGAAAATTCTGACCCTACCCTATCAGACACCCGGTCGGGCACTCACAAAACGCCAGCGCGAGGCGCTCGAATGGGTCGGTGATGGCAAGACTATGCAAGATATTGCAGTCTTGATGGGCCTGACTTCGGCCACTGTCGAGAAACATCTGCGCCTTGCCCGTGAAGCACTTGCGGTTGAAACAACGGCTCAAGCAGTACTGAAAGCTGCGTTTTCCAACCAGATGTTCATCCTCGAAGCGTGACGTTTACGTTAGCGGAAACAGTGACGCCGCGGATTTCTTAACGATTATTCAACGTTACGTTGCGGCAGACGCAACAGATGGAAAGCGGGTAAGGAATCCCGGACTTTCTTAATCCTTAGTTAAGATGCATCCTGAGGTCGTTCCGTGAGTGGTGGCTTTGGCCAAGGAACACTCGGATTGGACCCCCGCGATATCGGGGCTCTCCCGTCCGACCCGATCTTCGGGATCCCGGCCTACACGTGTATTTGTCCACGCTGTGGGCCGGACTTAGCAGGGGTGTTGCAGTATGTCTCATCCCCGTGGCGAAGCGTCCCTGCTTAGGGGGCGAGGCTGCTCTGGGGGCAGTCTCGCCTACCCGCCTTAAACCCTAGTTTATGTCCGACAGTGCCTGACGCATCGCGTCAGCCATTTGTTTATGGGTGGTTGAGTGCGCGGATCCATCCAGAATTCGGAGTTCGGATGCGGGCCAGACCTGCGCCAGTTCCCACGGCGCGCGCACCGGCGCCGACGGGTCAAACCGGCTATGCACCATGATACCGGGCACCGCTGCGATACGGGGCATGTCGCGTAGTACCTGCCCGGGTTCGATCCATGCCCCGTCGCGGAAGTAGTGGGTGACGATCCGGGCAAAGCACCGCCTGAACCGGGGATCGGACCAGCTGCTTGCCGGATCGGTGATGGTCTGATCGACAAGCGCGGTTTCCCAACGGCACCAGGCATCGGCGGCGATCTGGGCGATTTCACCATCGTCCAACAGTTGATCGGCATATCCGGCAATGCGCTGGAACGGGTCGGCGGCGTCGGGTATCTGCGCCACGAAATCAGCATAGGCTTCGGGGAAGAGGTTGCCGACATCACCATAGAGCCAACGCAGGTCACGCGGTTCGCAGATCGCCACTCCACCAAGGACCAGCGCGCGCACATGCTGCGGATGGGCCTGGGCGTAAAGCAGACCAAGACAGGTGCCCCAGGACCCGCCCACGACAACCCATGCTTCAATGCCAAGATGAACCCGCAGCGCCTCGATATCGTCGATGAGGTGAGCCGTGGTGTTTTCCCGCAGCGCCAGCGTCGTGTCCCCTGCATTCGGGATACTGCGCCCCGATCCGCGCTGGTCGAAGAGGACGGCAAGGAAACGGTCGTCAAAGAGATCGCGGTGTTTCGGACTGCAGCCGCCGCCCGGACCTCCATGCAGATAAAGCGCGGGTATGCCGGTGTCAGGGCCGATCGCCTCCCAATAAAGCTGATGGCCGTCTGACACGGTCAAATAGCCCTGCTTCATTCCCGCACCTCACAAAGCAAAACGGCGCGCCCTGAGGGCACGCCGCTTCATCGCATGATCTGCGTCGTTCGGTAAGAGCTTAGCCTTGCGCGGCTTTCGCGACTTCTGCAGCGAAGTCCTCTTTTTCGACCTCGATGCCCTCGCCTACTTCAAGGCGGACAAAACCGGTGATCGTGGCGCCGGCTTCTTCGGCGGCCTTGCCGACCGTCAGGTCGGGGTTCACGACGAATTGCTGGTTGAGCAGCGTGATTTCGGCCATGAACTTTTTCATCCGGCCCATGATCATCTTTTCGATGACCTGCTCGGGCTTGCCGCTTTCACGGGCGATGTCCATCTGGACCTGCTTTTCCTTCTCGACCACGGCCGGATCCAGATCCGCTTCGGACAGGGATGCCGGGTTCACCGCCGCGATGTGCATCGCAACCTGCTTGCCCAGCGTCTCGTCTCCGCCGGTCATGGCAACGAGAACGCCGATCTTGCCCATGCCCGCAGTCGCGGCATTGTGGACGTAAGATACGACGGTGTCGCCTTCGACGGACGCCATGCGGCGCAGGGTCATGTTCTCGCCGATGGTCGCAATCTTGTCGGTGATGGTGTCTTCGACCGATTTGCCGCCCATGTCGGCGCCTTTGAGCGCGTCAACATCGGCTGCGGTCAGGGCTGCCTTGGCGATGCCCGAAACCATCTCCTGGAATTCGGCATTCTTGGCGACGAAATCGGTTTCCGAGTTCACCTCGACGGCCACGCCCTTGCCGCCATCAACGACGACAGCGACCAGACCTTCGGCGGCCGTGCGGCCCGATTTCTTGGCGGCCTTGGCCAGACCCTTGGTGCGCAGCCAGTCAACCGCGGCTTCCATGTCGCCATCGGTTTCGGTCAGGGCTTTCTTGGCGTCCATCATGCCCGCGCCGGTGCTTTCGCGCAGTTCTTTGACCATTGCTGCGGTGATTGCCATTATGGCTCTCCTCAATGTCTTAGGGTTTTGGGGCGGTCCTTACACCGCCCCGTGTGACAGCTCTGTGACAGCTCAGCTTTCGGCCGTTTCTTCGGCCGGGGCTTCTGCTGCGGGGGTTTCCTCGGTCGCGGCAGCTTCCGTTTCTTCGGCAACTGCTTCCTCGACGAGGCCCTCTTCCATTTCGCCCAGATCGACGCCGGCGGCGCCGAGTTGCGCGCTCATCCCGTCGAGGGCCGCACGGGCTGCGAGGTCACAGTAAAGCGCGATGGCGCGGGCCGCATCGTCGTTGCCGGGAATGACGTAGTCAACGCCATCGGGCGAACAGTTCGTATCGACAACCGCGACGACCGGAATGCCCAGCTTGTTGGCTTCGGCGATGGCGAGCGCTTCTTTCTTGACGTCGATGACGAACAGAAGATCGGGGCGTCCGCCCATTTCGCGGATCCCGCCCAGCGACGCCTGCAGCTTGCCCTGGTCGCGTTCCATGCCAAGACGCTCTTTCTTGGTCAGACCTTCAAAGCCACCCGCGGCCTGCTCATCGATCTCGCGCAGGCGGTTGATGGACTGCGAAACGGTCTGCCAGTTCGTCAGCGTGCCGCCCAGCCAGCGGTGGTTCATGAAGTATTGCGCGCTTTTCTCGGCGGCTTCGGCGATCGGCACGGAGGCCTGACGCTTGGTGCCGACAAAGAGGATACGTCCGCCCTTGGCGACGGTTTCGCGGATAACCTGCAGCGCCTGGTCCAGCATCGGAACAGTCTGCGTGAGGTCCATGATGTGGATCCCGTTGCGCGAGCCGTAGATGAACGGCGCCATGCGGGGGTTCCAGCGTTGTGTCTGGTGACCAAAGTGTACGCCAGCTTCGAGCAGCTGACGCATGGTGAATTCAGGCAAAGCCATGCGTTTCGTTTCCTTTCCGGTTTCATACCTTGCCGGGGTCATCGACGCTGGTGCGCCAACCGGTGGACCTTCGGGGATGTCTCTCCCATCGGCCCGACCCCGACTGTGAAGTGGGCGCCGTATAGGCCCCTTTTCCACAGATGGCAAGGCCCCCTCAGGATGCGGCGGTGGCCAATGTGTTCGCGTGTCCGTGATCATCCCGCACGGCGGCCTCACCCGCCTGCGCCAGCGCCTTGCGGTCGGCGTATTCAGACACACGCAAGGGCGCGTGATACGCGACCTCGATCCGGCCCAGCCGCGTCGATGCCAGAACCGCCAACAGATGCTCACCGAACCCTGTATCGCCCCACCAGCCATAAAACCTTGGGTCCTGGCCCGAAGGCGCGTGATAGGTGACCGAAACCGGCTGGACCCGGATTTCGTCACGCAGTGATGGCGCAAAGAACGCAGCAAAAAGCGTCGACTTGAAGGGCAAGACCCGCAGGCCGTCGGTGCTGGTGCCTTCGGGGAAAAAGAGCAGACGATGCCCGGCCAGCAGGCGCGTTTCAAAAAGATCGGCCTGCGATTTCGCGTCTTTCCGGTCGCGGGTGATGAAAACGGTGCCTGTCGCCTTGGCCAGCGCCCCGATCCCCGCCCAGCTTGCGACCTCGACCTTGGAGACGAAGTAAACGCAATCGGTCGCGTTCAGCACGAAGATATCCAGCCAGCTTGAGTGGTTGGCCACGATGGCCCCCCGCCCCTCCATCGGCTGCCCGCGCAACACCAGCTTCAGCCCGATGATCAGCAGCGCGCCACGACAGACAAAGTAGGTGATCCAGGGGGACACGGGACGGCGGAGGCCCGAGAGCGGTTTTTCAATGCTCCGCACCGTCAGCAGCAGCAGAAAACACGGTGCGATCAGCGCGACCAGCAGGACGATCCGCACCAGAACCAACGGCCACGCCCAGCCCGGCACATCATGGTCGGGCGGCGGTTCGTCGCTGTACCATGTAACACTCATGTCCGGTTTGAGCGCCCATAGATCCGGGCCTGCCGGGCGTTCAGGCGGTCGGTATCCATCACGAGACAGACATCGGTGGTGTTAAAAGGTTCGTCCAGAAAAGCGCCCTGCCCGACCACGCCGCCAAGCCTGAGATAAGCCTTGATCAGCGCCGGGATCTGCACCATCGCAGCCCGCCGGTCGATCTGGTCCAAATCCATCAGGTTCATGTCGCGCGCTTGCGGTCCTATCGCCCGGACCCGCAACTCCGGTGGTGCGAGATGGCAATGGTGTAGCAGCGACAGAGGCGCCGCCAGTGCCTGCAGATCGGTGCCATGAAAGCTCGCCACCCCGAACAGGATCTCGATTTCGTGTTCCGCCACGTATTCGGCCAGCCCGGTCCAGAGGTGAAACATGGCCGTGCCACCGCGGTAATCGGGGGCGAGGCAGGACCGGCCAAGTTCCAACAGCCGCCGCCCGGAATTCTTCAGTGGCGAAAGATCGTATTCGTCTTCGGAGTAAAACCGCCCCAGCTCGGCCGCCTTTTCGCCGCGTAGCAGCCGGTAAACCCCCACGGCCTTGCCCGTCTCGTCATCAAAAAGAAGCATGTGGTCAAAGAACGGATCGAATTCGTCACGTTCCAGCCCCGCCTCATGATCCACCAACGGGCCACCCCCGCCCAGCTCGCGCACAAAGACGTCATACCTAAGCGCCTGCGCCGCCCTCAGCTCTTCATCCGTTTGGGCAATGACGACGCGGAATTTTGGATCGGAGATCACATTCATGGCAGGCTGACCTAGGCATTTCCCGCTGGAAGTGCAAAGAAAAACCGGGCGTTATACGCGCGGCTGAGAGGCGTTAACGATTGGTAAACCATCATGAACCATCAAAGACCGGAATCAGAGTGATCCGGGCGCCGTCGATCACCACCTTACCTTCTTCGCGGAAGTTTACGGTGATCTTGCCCGCGATATTGCTCTGAACCTGACCAATACCCCATTCCGCGTGGTCGGGATGGCGGACCAGCATACCGGGGGCCAAAATGGCGTTGAGATCATCCAAATCGCACCTATGGGCAGGAACCACATGATGGGCCAGACCGACATGACCCTTGCCGCCCTGATCGGCAGCCGTATCTGTCACGATCTCATATCGCCGATTGGCGCGATCAACAATGGTTTGGAACTGCTGAGCATGACGGCGCCGTCCGAGGGCCCCGAGCTTGACCTGATCGCCGACAGCGTGACGAATGCCAGCGCCCGCATCCGGTTCTTTCGCGTGGCCTTTGGTGCAGCAAGCGAACAGGAAATCGGCGCCAGCGAGGTGCAGACAGTCCTTGGCGATTATACCGCCGGCAGCAAGCTGGTGATCCACTACAACATAGAGGCCGCCCAGACGCGGCGCGAGATCCGCCTTGTCCTGTTGGCGATCCTCTGTCTTGAAAACGCGCTGGCCTATGGCGGAACAATCGAGGTCAGCAAAGACGGCGACACGTGGATCATCGCGGGTCAGGCCGCCAAACTGAACCTCGATGCAGCACTTTGGGCGCGGCTCCGGTCCATAAGCGGGGCGGACGATATCGCGCCGGCGCAGGTCCAATTCGCGCTTTTGCCGTTGGCCGCCGCGGAACTGGGCCGCGCGATCAACTTTGAGGCCAGCGACGAAACGGTGACCGTGACGCTTTAGGCGCGCACGGTTCCGTCTCCGCTCACGAGGTATTTGAAGCTGGTCAGCTGAGCGGCCCCGACCGGGCCGCGCGCATGCATCTTGCCGGTGGCGATGCCAATCTCGGCCCCCATGCCAAACTCGCCGCCGTCCGCGAACTGCGTCGACGCATTGTGCATCAGGATCGCGCTGTCGAGCCTGTCAAAAAAGGTCTGAACGGCGACCGGGTCTTCGCTGATGATGGCATCGGTGTGGTTGGAGCCGTATTCGCGGATATGGGCAATCGCCTCGTCCAAGCCATCAACGAGTTTCGCCGCGACGATCATGTCCAGAAATTCGCGGCCAAAGTCGTCTGGCTGCGCTTCGACCGTACCTTCGACCTTCAACAGCTCGCCGGTCGTGCGGACTTCGACACCAGCTTCCAGAAGCGCCTCGACAAGTCCCGCGCCGTACTGCGTGTAGAACTGCCAATCGATCAAAAGGCATTCCATCGCACCGCAGATACCAGTCCGGCGGGTCTTGGCATTCAGCACGATCTTTCGCGCCATCTCGGCGTCGGCGGTCTTGCCGACGTAGATGTGGCAGATCCCTTCGAGGTGGGCGAAGACCGGTACCCGGGCCTCGCGCTGGACAAGACCCACAAGGCCCTTGCCGCCCCGTGGCACGATCACATCGATATAGTCGGTCATGGTCAACATCTCGCTGACCGCCGCACGGTCACGGGTCGGAACCAGCTGGATGGCATCCTCCGGCAGACCGGCATCCCGGAGCCCCTGTACGAGACATTGATGGATTGCCTGCGAGGAATGCAGGCTTTCCGAACCGCCCCGCAGGATCACCGCATTGCCGGCCTTAAGGCAGAGCGCACCCGCATCAGCGGTCACGTTGGGCCGGCTTTCATAGATCACACCGATGACGCCCAGCGGTGTGCGGACCCGCTTGATATGCAATCCGGTCGGCTGATCCCATTCGGCGATCACCTCGCCTACCGGGTCGGTTTGCTCGGCGACACTGCGCAGACCATCGACAATGCCGCGAATCCGATCTTCATCAAGGGCGAGGCGGTCCATCATCGCGTCGGACAGTCCTTTTTCACGCCCGAATTCGAGGTCCTTCTGGTTTGCCTCGATGATCTCGTTCCGCGAGGTCCAGACGTGCTCGGCAGCGCTGATCAGCGCCGCATATTTGCGTTCGGAAGAGGCCGAGGCCAGCGTGGCCGCAGCGGCCTTGGCCCGCTCGCCCATATTACGCATCAGGCTGTTGATATCTGTCAGGTCTTTCATATCAATCTCCCGCCGGTTTGGCTGGTTTACCAGAGGCCCGCCTATAGCGCCATATCGTCCCGATGGATGAGCGCGGCGCGGCCGGGATAACCAAGGATGCCCTCAATCTCGGCGCTCTTGTGTCCCTTGATCGCGTCCGCCTCATCCGAAGTGTATCGGCTGAGACCCAGGCCAAGCTGATGGCCGTCAGGCCCCTTGATCGCGACAGGGTCGCCCCGGCCAAATGCACCTGCAATAGCTTTAACACCTGCGGGTAAGAGACTGTTTCCATTTACCAATGCGTTAACCGCTCCAGCATCGAGCGTTAGCGTCCCAAGCGGCTTCATGGCACCAATCCAGCGTTTGCGTGCGGCCTGCGGATCAAGGGTTGGTGTGAACCATGTCGAAGCGGCCCCCTGTTCCAAAGCCGTCAGGGGCCGCGCAACCGCGCCGTGACAGATCGCCATGCGGCAGCCCGCAGAGGTCGCCGTCTTGGCGGCCATCAGTTTGGTCTTCATCCCGCCTTTCGAGAGGCCAGACCCGGCATCACCCGCCATCGCCTCGATCTCCGGCGTGATCCGTTCGATGATCTCGAACCGCTTCGCCGCTTCATCTTGACTGGGATCACCCGAATAAAAGCCGTCCACGTCCGACAAAAGCACCAGCGTATCGGCTCCGATAGCCGCCGCGATCTGTGCCGCAAGCCGGTCATTGTCGCCATACCGGATCTCGTCCGTGGCGATCGTGTCATTTTCGTTGACGATCGGGACGACACCGAGGCCAAGGAGCTGTTCGAGCGTTGCCCGCGAATTGAGGTAGCGGCGACGGTTGCGGCTGTCTTCCAGCGTCATCAGAACGAGGGCCGTGGTGATACCGTGCGGTGTCAGCGCGTCCTCATAAGCGCGAGCCAAGCGGATCTGACCCACGGCGGCGGCAGCCTGGGATTGCTCGAGCGCGAGTTCCGCCTGCGGCAGGGCCAACACCCTGCGGCCAAGCGCAATCGATCCGGACGACACGATTGCGACCTGCACGCCAGCGCCGCGCAGCCACGCGACATCCCGCGCAAGATCCGCAAGCCAATCCGCGCGCAACTCGCCGCTGTCCCGATCGACCAGCAGGGCCGAGCCGATCTTGATCACCAGCCGTTTCGATGCCGTCAGGGACGCCACGGCGCCGCCCCTTCTTCCTTGGGGGCGCGGTCGGCCTCGATCTCTCGGCGCAGGGTCCGCAAGACTTCGGTCACGCCCTCGCGCGACACACCCGACATGCGCAGAACCGGACCGCCACAGGCCTCGGTCAGCAGTTCGGCCTGCATATCGATCAGTTCTTCGTCCAGCGCATCGACCTTGTTCAGCACGGTTACGCGCGGCTTTTCCGCAAGATCGCCGCCATAGGCCTCAAGCTCATTGATGATGGTGTGATAGTCCGCGGCAACGTCATCGGCGGTGCAATCGACCAGATGCAGCAGGACCGAACAGCGTTCGACATGACCCAGAAAGAGATCGCCCAGACCCCGCCCCTCTGACGCGCCTTCGATCAGGCCGGGGATGTCCGCGATCACGAACTCGGTGTTGTCGACGCCGACGACGCCCAGGTTTGGGTGCAGCGTCGTAAAGGGGTAGTCGGCGATCTTGGGCCGGGCATTCGACGTCGCAGCGAGGAAGGTGGACTTACCCGCATTGGGCAGCCCCAAAAGGCCGACATCCGCGATCAGCTTGAGCCGCAGCCATATCGTCCGTTCGATCCCCTCTTGCCCCGGGTTTGACCGGCGGGGCGCCTGATTGGTCGCCGTCTTGAAATGCAGATTGCCCCAGCCGCCGTTGCCGCCGCGGGCCAGTTCGACGCGCTGTCCGACCTCGGTCAGGTCCGCGATGACCGTTTCCTGATCCTCGTCCAGTATCTCAGTCCCCGCTGGGACGCGCAGAACGATGTCTTCGCCGTCCTTGCCCGTGCGCTGCCGGCCCATTCCGGGCTGTCCGTTCTTGGCAAAGAAATGCTGCTGATACCGGAAATCGATCAGGGTATTCAGCCCCTCGACAGCCTCCGCCCAGACTGATCCGCCTTTGCCGCCGTCACCGCCATCCGGGCCGCCGAATTCGATATACTTCTCTCGCCGGAAGGAAATGCACCCGCCGCCACCGCTGCCCGAGCGGATATAGACCTTTGCCAGATCGAGAAACTTCATGAAGGGCGTCCTATCGCGGGGAACCAGCCCCCGCAATCACAGTTTGCGCGAGTAGGTCCAGGTGGGCACGTTGGCATCGCGGGCGACGGAAAAACTCTCCGCGTCGCCAAGATACTCAAAGCCGCAATGGGTCAGGACCCGTGCCGATGCCGGATTATCCTGAAAAACGCTGGCGAACATGGCGTCGTTTTGCATCGGATTGGCATGGATCAACGCCTGCACCGCGCCTGAGGCCAGCCCCGTGTTCCAGTAAGGCGGCGCGACCCAATAGCCGACTTCGGACTGATTGCGGTCCATCCGTTCCAACGAAATGAGCCCCATGACCTCGGCCCCGTCGGACCGGGTGCCGTCCATGGCCCAGACATCTTCGTCCCGCTCTTCCTTCATTGCACGCGCAACGAAGGCTTCGGTCATGCCCGGCGGAAGCGGATGGGGAATGGATGTTGTCATGCGCGCCACGCGCGGATCGCTCGCATAATGTTCAATGAGACCCTGGTCGGATTTCCGCAAAGGGCGAAGAACAAAGCGTTCCGTTTCGATCACTGGTTGCGACACGATCTTTACCATCTCCATCGTCATGTTCCTCCTCCGAACAGAACAAACAGAACCGAGGCGACCGTTAAGGCCGCCAGGGTATACATCAAATAAGGTTCCATCGGCGTCCCTGCGAGGGTCCGCGCAATTCTATCACCTGCAAACGTCCAAATTGGGTGCAGAATGAGCTGACATCCGAGCAATACGGCGGCGATGGTTGCCGTTGCATGAACAGGATCGGTTCCGGCAGGCACAAAATTGGTGAAGCCAGCAATAATCATGGCCCACGCCTTGGGGTTCAGCGGATGCACGATGAGGCCCGCAGCAAAACCCGGCGGTGTTTCGCTGCCGCCATCCGTACGCAAACGTAGGTTCGCGACCTTCCACGCCAGCCAGCAGATATACGCCGCCGAGAGCCACTTGAGCGTCTCAAAGACCCAAGGCGCCTGGTCGGCAAGCTCCATCAGTCCGAAACCGACCGGCCAGATCACGAACTGCTTGCCGAGGGCAACCCCAAGGACGAAAGGCAGAGCGGCCCGAAACCCGAACCGCGCGCCCGTTGCCAGCATCGCCATGTTCGCGGGCCCGGGCGTTGCGATCTGACTTGCCGCGAAGATAGAGAACGAGGTAAGGGCCACGCTCATATCGCTCTACTTTCATTTGCAGAATACTCGGACGTCAGAAGGCCCAGCAGAACATCATCGTGCCAGGTTTCGCCCACGCGCGCCGCCTCGCGCTCGCGCCCTTCTTC
>CAWUIQ010000087.1:0-13860 GCA_963922565.1 uncultured Rhodobacterales bacterium | reverse complement strand
CGCCGGTTCTAGGATCTCAGGGGCAGGTCGCCGTGTAGAGGTTGATCAGCGCCGGGATTTTCAGACCATCATCCGTCTCATATTTTGCAAAACGGTCGGCGATGTTGGCCCGGACGATCCTGCGATCCTGCTCGGTGCCTTCGAAATGGCGCAGGACGCTGTTGGCGGGTCCCAGATGGCTGCTCATCATGGCCGCGTCATCAAGCGCGCCCGCGGCGAGTTCGAGGGCCACTTCCTCAACCGCGACATTTTCCAACCCGGCCTCTCTCATTTGCGGCAGGATCCGCGCGCTGTCCTCAAAGGCGAACGGACCGGGCAGTGTTCTGTCGGTTTTAGGCGGGTCGCCCAGATGCGCGCGGGCGGCCGCAGCGGCTTCCATGAACCACGGATTTTGCGGCGCGGCCCCCCATGTCGCCATAACAAGCCGCGCGCCGGGTTTCAGACCGGTCGCGATGTTGCGAAACGCGGCGGCGGTGTCGGCAAAGAACATGACACCAAACCGGGAGATCATCACGTCGGAGCGGTCAGCGAACGAGTGGGTTTGGGCGTCTGCCTCGATCAGTTCGATCCTTGCGCCGTTATGGTCCTTCACCCGCTTGCGCGCCAGATCAAGCAGTGTGGGTGAGATATCGAGGCCGGTGACCTGCCCGCCGGGCCCAACCCGCTCTGCCGCCGCCAGCGTGCTGTCACCGGTGCCGCATCCAAGGTCGAGAACGGATTCGCTGTCGTGCAGATCGGCCCGCTCAAGCAACATATCCAGCACCGGGGCGAGCGTTAGATCCATCTGGCGCTGAAAGGTGACCCAGCTGACCTGACCGGTCCAGAATTCCGCCTGATCCGCGTTGCTCATCCGCGCCGCCTGCGTCTGCGGCCCGTTTCGGCCTCACCCCCGCCGGTGTTAAAGGCGACCCTGGGCAGAGGCACGACCGAGTTAAGGATCGGGAAAGGGTCGGCCGAATTCGGAATGGCCGAGGCGTTCACGAAATGCTCCTGAAATTTGGGTTCGATCGCGGTTTCGACCTTGGTGATCCTGCGAACGGTGTCTTCGATCTCGGCCCTTGCCGCGACGTTGCAAAGCGCGATGCGCGCGCCGGTGCCAGCGGCATTGCCCGCGCTCGACACCTTGTCGAGGGGTGCGTCGGGGATCATGCCCAGCACCATGGCGTGTTTGGTCGAGATATGCGCGCCGAAGGCCCCGGCCAGAACGACCCGGTCCACGCTTTCCACCTCCATCTCGTCCATCAGCAGGCGCGCGCCAGCGTAAAGCGCGGATTTGGCGAGCTGGATGGCGCGGATATCACCCTGGGTCACGGTGATGCGTGGGCCGCCGTCGGCAGTTCCGTCATAGACGAGGTAGGCATTTGTGCGTCCCTCGGCAAAGTTGCGATCCGTTCCGGTTTGCGCGGCCGAGCCGATCAGGCCCGAGGCGTCAAGCAGGCCGGCCATGCGCATCTCGGCCACCGCTTCGATGATGCCGGAGCCGCAGATGCCTGTGATCCCGGTGCCAGCGGTTGCTTCGGCAAAGCCGGGCTCGTCCGACCAGAGATCAGAGCCGATGACGCGAAAGCGGGGTTCCTTCGTCGCGGGGTCGATCTCGATCCGCTCGATGGCACCCGGTGCCGCGCGCTGGCCCGAGCTGATCTGCGCCCCCTCAAAGGCGGGGCCTGTGGGCGAGGAACAGGCGAGCACACGCTCCTTGTTGCCCAAGAGGATCTCGGCATTCGTGCCTACATCGACGACGAGCATCAGATCGTCGGATTTGCCCGGCTCTTCGCTTAGCGCCACAGCTGCGGCATCCGCACCCACATGCCCCGCGATACAGGGCAGAATGAACACGCGCGCGGCACCGTTCATTGCCGTCAGGCCCAGCTCGTGCGCATCGAGCGAGACGGAGGACGATGTGGCCAGCGCGAACGGTGCCTGACCCAGTTCGACCGGATCGATGCCCAAGAGCAGATGATGCATCACCGGATTGCAGACAAAAACGGTTTCCACGATGAGGTGCGGGTCAATCCCGGCCTCGGTCGCGATGGCTTCGGTCAGCCCGTTGATGGCGGTGCGAACAGCCGTCGTCATCTCGGCATCGCCACCGGGGTTCATCATCGAATAGCTGACCCGGCTCATCAGATCCTCGCCAAAGCGGATCTGAGGGTTCATCACGCCGGACGAGGCTTTGACCTCGCCGGTCGAGAGATCACAGAGATGCGCGGCGATGGTGGTTGAGCCCAGATCTATGGCGAGCCCGAAGAGACCGTCCTCGTGCAGCCCTGGCCAGATGTCGATGACGCGGTGCATGGCATCCTTGTGGCCTTTATGAAGGGCGACCGTCACCTGCCATTTGCCTTTGCGCAGCGCGGGCTGCAGCCGCGTCATGAGGTCGAGGCCGGCGGTAACCTCGGGGATCTCCCACTGCTCGCGCAACGCCCGCGCGAGGCGCTCGAGATCGCCGGTGGGTTCGTGCATGTCTGGCTCATCGACTGTGACAAAGTACAGCCGCGTGGCTGGATCCATTGTGATGGCACGGGCGGTCGCGGCCTTGCGGACGACCTGACGGTGCACCTGGCTTTCAGGTGGCACGTCGATCACCACGTCGCCCTGCACCGTGGCTTGGCAGCCAAGGCGACGGCCCTGTTGCAGCCCGCGCTTTTCGTCATACCGCGCCTCGACCGCGTTCCATTCCGACAGCGCGTCGTCCTTCACGGTCACACCGTGTTTCGGAAACTCACCGTAGCTCGGCGTGATCTGGCATTTTGAGCAGATGCCGCGCCCGCCGCAGACCGAGTCGAGATCGACGCCAAGCTGGCGCGCGGCCGTCAGAATTGGCGTGCCGACGCGAAAGCGCCCGCGTTTGCCGGAAGGGGTGAAGATGACGAGTGGGTCGGTGCTCATTCAGTGCCTCTGCATATCACGAGGGGCAACATAAGGGCGGAGGAGGAAAGCGAAAGCGGCATCTCGGCATATCCGGGCCCGTCTGCGTCATTTACTCGCTAATGCCCCCGCGCGTGAAAGATGAAACCCAGAGTGTTCATCAAAAGCTGTGCTGCCAGAACCGCAGTTGATCCCGTTGCGTCGTAGTCGGGGGCAACCTCCACCAGGTCAATGCCGACGACGTCGTGCCGCCTTGCGAGCGCCTGCATCATCTCGAGCACCTCGTAGTACAGAAACCCGCCATGCGAGGGCGTGCCGGTTCCCGGAGCGATCGAGGGACAGAACGCGTCGATATCTATGGTGAGATAGACGCGCGCGCCTTCGGGAATGCGGTCGATCACCCTTTGCGGTCCAAGGGCGCGCGCTTGCCGGACCGAAAGGATGTCCGAGCCCATCCGGCGGGCATCCTCGTACCCTTCGCGCGCCGTGGAGCTGACATTGCGGATACCCACCTGAGTGAGGCCGGTGACATGTTCCTGTTCCGCCGCGCGGCGCATCGGGTTGCCGTGGCCATGGCGCACCCCGTGACGCTCATCAACGAAATCGAGATGGGCATCGATCTGCAGGATGTGGATGTCGCCCCGGCCCGCGTAGGCGCGGATGCAGGGGATGTCAACGGAGTGGTCGCCTCCGATGACGACGGGAAGGGCGCCTGCATCCAATGCCGCGCGCACGCCTGCCTCGATGTTGCGATGACTGCCCTCGGTATCGGTATGGATGATGTCGGCGTCGCCCATATCCGCGATGCGCACGCTTGCGGGCAAATAGGTGGCATCGTCCTCGTGGTCGTAGGCCCCGGCATGGCCAAAGCTGAAGAGTGTCGAGGCCTCGCGCACCGCCCGGGGGCCAAAGCGCGCGCCGGATCGCCATTGCGTGCCCGCATCGAAGGGGGCGCCCAGAACGGCGATATCAGCATCAAGCGCGGTCCAGTCGGGCTGATAGGGGCGTTTGCCGAAAGTGGAGATGCCGACAAAGGGTAGATCCAGGCGGCCGGTGTCATAGCTGTGCGTCATGGCGCGCAACATGACCTGACGGTGCGCGGCCGCGCAAGCCCGCCCTATTTGCCCCTTTCCATTTCGCAGCCGCCGTGAAATAGGAAAGCGCCAACCGATGTTCCCCAGGAGAGGTCCAATGGAGATTCGCGAGGCGCTTACCTTCGATGATGTGTTGCTTGTTCCCGGAGCATCGAACGTTCTGCCCTCCACGGCGGATACACGCACCCGCGTGACCCGCCGGATTTCCATGAACATCCCGCTGCTCAGTTCAGCGATGGACACCGTCACCGAAGGTCGGATGGCGATTGCCATGGCGCAGGCCGGGGGGATTGGCGTGGTGCACCGCAATCTTGATATCGAAGCACAGGCCCGCGAGATCAGGCGTGTAAAACGGTTCGAGTCGGGCATCGTCTATAATCCGATCACGCTGCGCGCCGACCAGACCCTTGCAGACGCGAATGCACTGCGCGACCGCTACAACGTGACCGGTTTCCCGGTGGTCGACGACGAGGGCCGCGTTGTTGGAATCGTCACGAACCGTGACATGCGTTTTGCCAGCGATGACGCGACGCCGGTATCGGTCATGATGACGTCCGACAACCTCGCTGTTCTTGCCGAGCCTGCCGATCGCGATGAGGCCATCAGCCTCATGAAGGCGCGCCGCATTGAAAAGCTGTTGGTTACCGACAAGCAGGGCAAGCTGACCGGCCTGCTGACCCTCAAAGACACCGAACAGGCCGTGTTGAACCCGACGGCCTGCAAGGACGAGCTTGGTCGTCTGCGCGTCGCGGCTGCCTCGACCGTGGGCGATGCCGGTTTCGAACGCTCCGAAGCGCTGGTCGATGCGGGGGTCGACATGATCGTCATCGACACGGCCCATGGCCATTCCGAAGGCGTGGCCGAAGCCGTGCGCCGGGCCAAGACCCTGTCGAACGAGGTTCAGATCGTGGCCGGAAACGTCGCCACTGCCGAGGCGACGCGGGCCCTGATCGATGCGGGTGCCGATGCCGTCAAGGTCGGGATCGGGCCGGGATCGATCTGTACGACCCGGATGGTAGCGGGCGTCGGGGTGCCGCAACTGACGGCGATCATCGATTGTGCAAGCGCTGCAGGCGACGTGCCGATCATCGCGGATGGCGGCATCAAGTTTTCGGGCGATTTCGCCAAGGCCATCGCTGCCGGTGCATCCTGCGCGATGGTCGGATCGATGATCGCGGGGACGGACGAGTCGCCTGGCGAGGTCATCCTTTATCAGGGCCGTAGCTTCAAATCCTATCGGGGTATGGGCAGCCTGGGCGCGATGGCGCGCGGATCGGCCGACCGGTATTTCCAGAAAGATGCGGCCAGCGACAAACTTGTCCCGGAAGGCATCGAAGGGCAGGTGCCCTACAAGGGCTCGGCCAATGCGGTGATCCACCAGCTGGTCGGGGGGTTGCGGGCCGCCATGGGCTATACCGGCAACGGCACGATCGACGAGATGCGCCAGAATTGCCGCTTCGTTAAGATCACCGGGGCGGGGCTCAAGGAAAGCCATGTGCATGATGTCCAGATCACCCGGGAAAGCCCGAATTACAGGGTGATGTGATCTCATGGGCGTTGTTGCCCGCCTTGCCAACGGTTTGTCGTCATGACCCCCGGCGCCCGTGTCGCTGCGGCGATTTCCGTTCTTGACGACATCGCAGGCGGTATAGCGGCCGAGCAGGCCCTGACGCGCTGGGCGCGCCGCAGCCGTTTTGCCGGATCCAAGGATCGGCAGGCCGTGCGGGACCATGTGTTCGACGTTTTGCGACGGCGCACGACCTGTGCGCTGAATGGTGGCGGGTCTTCGGGGCGGGCGCTGATGCTTGGCAAGCTGCGCATCGATGGGATCGATCCGGAGACATGCTTTGACGGTGTAGGCTACGCTCCAGCCATATTGGATGCCATCGAAAAAGATATCCTTAACAATTCCTTGTCGGACGAACCTAACATCGATCTTCCCGAATGGATCGTGCCACTGTTTCGGCGAGCGCTCGGCCCTGAAGAGTGGGCGAAGACCGCGGATCAGCTGCGATCACGCGCGCCGATTACGATCCGCGCGAACATCACCCGCACCACACGCGATGAGCTTGCGGCGACATTGTCTTCGGAGGGGATCACCGCGGTCCCAAACCCGGTGGCCAATACGGCGCTGACCGTGGTGGAAGGGGCCCGACAACTGCGCAACGCCAAGTCCTTTCACGCGGGGTATTTCGAGTTTCAGGACGCAGCAAGCCAGGCTCTTGTGCTGGGATTGCCGGATGCCAAGACCGCGCTCGATTACTGCGCTGGCGGCGGGGGCAAGGCGCTGGCCATGGCCGCGCGCGGGTTTGCCGTCACCGCGCATGACGCCAACCCCAAACGGATGGCCGACCTGCCCGAACGGGCAATGAGGGCCGGTGCGCGGATCGCTATCGAACCCCGAACCGATCAGTTGGGCACCTACGATCTGGTGCTGTGCGATGCGCCCTGTTCCGGCAGTGGTGCGTGGTGCCGCAATCCGGAGGGGAAGTGGGCGCTCGCACCCGAACGGCTGGAAGAGCTGACGGCGATACAGGACGGCATTCTCGACAACGCCCGACTGCTCGTGGGGGACGGTGGGACGCTGGTCTATGCGACCTGTTCGGTCCTGCGGGAAGAAGACGAAGACAGGATCGACGCCTTTCTTTTGCGCCATCCGGACTGGTCCTGCACCCGATCTGTCCGTTGGGATGTGACCGACGATTGCGATGGCTTTTTTGCTGCACACTTGACGCGGGAATAATCTGGTGTGTTACTCAACCTTAAATATAACGTCGCCCGCGATACCCAGAGTAGCAAGCTGAAGCACAGCTTTTCTTAAGCGGTACTTAACCAATCCGGGCGAAACAGATTCGAACGATTCGACTGTGGGGGCTACGTGGATTTGAGCGCAAACATGAATGAACAGACCCGGGACAAAGCCATCTCGCCTCTGTTCAAGCGCATCGTTCTTCTGGTCACCGGGGTTGCGATCGGCGTTGCGGGGTTCGTCTGGGCTGACGCGGTCTTGCAAAAGGGGCTTTATAGTGCGGCCGCCACTCTGATCGTTGTTTCACTCGCCCTGATCATTGCAGACCGGCAGCGCGCGCTGCGCAAAAGGGCCGAAGTCAAGGCCGTCTCTAACTTCATCAGGAAAGATTCCAGCCCAAGTTTCATTGTGGATCTCGATGGTGAGATTGCCGGTCTGAACGATGCGGCGAAAGACGCGTTTCCGGCCCTCGTGGGGGAAACCTTGGCTGGTGTTCTGCGAAACACGTTTGCCAATCCCGAGGGGATCATCTTTCGAGTGCGATCGAAGGCCGGGCTGGATGGATCGGCGCGCGAGGACATCGTCACGCGGCAGGGCCATGTCCGGCTGACGGCCCATAGCGTTGGCGCATCGCATCTGCTTTGGCGGCTTGAGACCCTGGCGGACGGCCCCGTTGCAGGACGATCCGCCGAGGGGCCCGGTCTGCCGATGATCATGGTCGGGCGGGGCGGTGCGGTGCTGTTCATGAATGACATCGCGCGAACGCTGATCGGTCAGCGGGTCCGGTCGCTTGATCGGATCTTTAACGCTGTCGCCGTCGAAAACGGGTCCGTTGTCGAGGTTATGACCGAAAACGGTGTCAGGGATTGTCTTGTATGCGAGGTGGATGCGGGCGCCGGTCGGCGGGCCATCTATCTTTTGCCTGCGCCAGAATGGAACAAGGCGCAGGATCTGGGTGACCACAACGCCTTGCCGGTCGCCCTGCTGCGGATCAGTGCTCAGGGCGCGGTCCGGAGTTTCAACAAGACGGCCGCGGCGATGGTCGGGCCCGCCTTGAGCGAAGGCGTGTATCTCTCTGAAATCATGGAAGGTTTGGGGCGGCCGATGACGGACTGGCTGGCCGAAACCGTTGGCGGGCGCGCGGTGCAACAGACCGAGTTCCTGCGGCTCAAGCGTCAGGACAAGGAAATGTTCGTGCAGGTCGCGCTCGGCCGTTTGGTCGATGACGGCGAGGTCTCTGTCGTCGCGGTCCTCACCGATGCGACTGAGCTAAAGACCCTTGAGGCGCAATTTGTCCAAAGCCAGAAGATGCAGGCGATCGGGCAATTGGCCGGGGGTGTCGCGCATGACTTCAACAACCTGCTAACGGCAATCTCTGGCCATTGCGATCTGCTGCTGCTGCGCCATGATCAGGGTGATGCGGATTACGGTGATCTGGTCCAGATCAATCAGAACGCCAACCGTGCCGCCGCGCTTGTGGGCCAGCTGCTCGCCTTTTCGCGCAAGCAGACATTGCGCCCCGAAGTGCTTGACCTGCGCGACACGCTGTCGGATCTGACGCATCTGCTGAACCGGCTGGTCGGCGAAAAGGTCTCGCTCACCCTAAGCCATGATCCAGTTCTCAAGACGATCCGCGCTGACAAGCGCCAGCTCGAGCAGGTGTTGATGAACCTCGTGGTTAATGCGCGGGACGCGATGCCGGAAGGTGGCGAAATCCGGATCGAAACCGAAGGTGTTTCGCTGACTGCGCCATTCCAGCGTGATCGCGTGATGGTACCGGAAGGCGAATACGTGGCCCTGCGCGTCATCGACCATGGCGTTGGTATTCCAAAAGACAAACTTCAAAAGGTGTTCGAGCCTTTCTATACGACCAAGCGGACGGGTGAGGGCACGGGTCTGGGTCTTTCGACCGCCTATGGCATCGTCAAGCAGACCGGCGGTTTCATCTTTGTCGACAGCGCGGTCGGATCGGGGACGAGCTTCACCCTGATGTTCCCGGTGCTGTCCGAAGCACCTGCGACTGTCGCGAGAGAGGTGAGCGAACCGGTCGTCAGCGAGCCAAAGCATGGCGATGGTGTGATCCTGCTGGTCGAAGACGAGGCGCCGGTCCGTGCCTTTGCCAGCCGGGCGCTGCGGCTGCGGGGCTACACCGTCCTTGAGGCGGACTCGGCCGAAGCGGCGCTCAAGACCCTCGAAGATACGTCACTGGCGGTTGATCTTTTCGTCACGGACGTCGTCATGCCCGGCAAGGACGGGCCGAGCTGGGTGCGCGAGGCGCTGAAGAACCGCCCCGACGTCCGCGTTGTATTCGTGTCGGGCTATGCTGAGGATCGGTTGGCGGATGACCAGGCAGAGATCCCGAACTCGGTATTCCTGCCCAAACCCTTCTCGCTGAATGATCTGACCGAGACCGTGCACAAGCAATTGCACTAGGGCGGCCGCGTTCGATTGCGCGGTGGCGTAAGCTCTTGTGTGATTGGCGAGAACTAGGTCCGCCGTTCGATGGACGCGTAGAGGTCAAACTCCGCTTCACATTTCTTGCGATAGCGCCGCTCGATTTCGGGTGAGAGCGTATAGGCGATGTCGGGCGAAGTGTTTTCGCGCGTGGTCTCCACCTCAACCCCAAGCCTTTCCTTAAGAAACGACCGGATCGCATCTTGATCCTCGTAGGCAAAAAGATGGCTGATGCCGACGCCATTGGGGCGGGGTTCAAGGAACTTTGCCTGGCTGCCCACTTCGGCAAAGGGCGGCCGCTGGCCTTTGACGTAAGCGGCCACGAAATCATCAAAGCTGATTCCGTGCGTCGCGTTTTGCTGGCCCTTCACGAAAGGCCGTTGCCGGTATCGCCACCAACTGCCCAGCCAGCTGACGGGTTCGCGCATGACGGCCATGACCTCAAGCTCGGTATTGCAGACCTTTTCGTACATCGGGCGGATAAAGCGATTATAGCGATAGAGCGGGGCGTGTTTCAGTTCGGGCGGCTGGCTCATGACCAGATCGGCATGGTCGCGCAGCGCGGATTCGTAGGCCGTGGACCCCGTCTTGGGGACCGCCAACATCACGAGGCGCGCCTTGTAGAATACCATCATTTGCCTGCTCTCCGCCTCTTTTGTTGAGGCATAAACTACTCCTTAACCCTCGGCGGCAAAAGTGAGTTTGTACGAATTTGATTGAAATGTTCCTCTTTTGATCTCATAAGGAACACAAGAGGAACATCGAAGCAGAACCGCAAACATTGCGGGCCCGCAAAGGGTATGACAATAAGGAACGCACAATAATGGCGACGGCAGATCTTTTGACCATGGATAACAAGAAAAACGCCGACAAACAGAAGGCGCTCGATAGCGCGTTGGCCCAGATCGAACGGCAATTCGGCAAGGGATCGATCATGAAGCTGGGCGATGGCAATGCCGTCCAGGACATCCAGGCCAGCTCGACCGGTTCGCTGGGGCTTGATATCGCGCTTGGCATCGGCGGCCTTCCCATGGGACGGATCGTCGAGATTTATGGGCCGGAAAGCTCGGGCAAGACGACGCTGACGTTGCATTGCGTGGCAGAGCAGCAAAAGCGCGGCGGCGTCTGCGCCTTTGTCGATGCCGAACATGCGCTTGATCCGCAATATGCCAAGAAGCTGGGTGTCGATCTTGATGAGCTGCTGATCTCGCAGCCCGACACCGGCGAGCAGGCGCTTGAAATCACCGATACTCTGGTCCGCTCGGGCGCGGTCAACATGGTCATCGTCGACTCGGTCGCGGCGCTCACGCCGAAATCGGAACTCGAAGGTGACATGGGCGATTCCAGTGTGGGCGTGCAGGCCCGCCTGATGAGCCAGGCGATGCGCAAGCTGACCGGTTCGATCAGCCGCTCCAACTGCATGGTGATCTTCATCAACCAGATCCGCATGAAGATCGGCGTGATGTTCGGCTCGCCCGAAACCACAACGGGCGGCAACGCGTTGAAGTTCTATTCTTCCGTGCGCCTCGACATCCGCCGGATCGGCGCGATCAAGGATCGCGACGAGGTCGTCGGCAACCAGACCCGCGTCAAGGTCGTCAAGAACAAGGTGGCGCCGCCCTTCAAGCAGGTCGAATTCGACATCATGTACGGCGAAGGCATCTCGAAAAACGGCGAGTTGCTGGATCTTGGCGTCAAGGCCGGCGTCGTCGAGAAATCCGGTGCCTGGTTCAGCTATGGCGATGAACGGATCGGACAGGGCCGTGAGAACGCCAAGCAGTTCCTGCGGGACAACCCCGAGGTGGCGCTCGGTATCGAGGACAAGATCCGCGCGGCGCATGGGCTGGACTTCGACATGCCCGAAGGCGAACGCGTCGAGGATGACGATATTCTCGAAGCTTGATATCGCCGGTTCGCCCCTCATCCGGCGAGCCTGAGCGCTATCGCAAAAACAGCTGAAACACGGGCAAGGGCGGCATCGGCTGCCCTTGTTTCGTTTGTGGACACTGCGACGGCACGGGGCTATTTGAAGCCAACCGACGAGAACCCCCAAAGGGCCCGCCCATGCGCACGCTGAACGACATCCGCTCTACCTTCCTGAACTACTTCGAAAAGCAGGGCCACGCCGTCGTGGATTCCAGCCCGCTTGTCCCGCGCAACGATCCGACGCTGATGTTCGCAAATTCGGGTATGGTGCAGTTTAAGAACCTGTTCACGGGCGTTGAGACGCGGGATTACAAACGCGCAACGACCGCCCAGAAATGCGTGCGGGCGGGCGGCAAACACAACGATCTCGACAATGTGGGCTATACCGCGCGCCACCACACGTTCTTTGAGATGCTCGGTAACTTCAGCTTTGGCGACTATTTCAAGGCCGAGGCGATTCCCTTTGCTTGGGAACTGGTCACCAAGGAATTGGAGATCGACAAGAACCGTCTCTATGTCACCATCTACCATACTGATGACGAGGCCGCCGAGATCTGGAAAAAGATCGGCGTGCCCGAAGACCGCATCATCCGCATCGCGACGAACGATAATTTCTGGATGATGGGGCCAACCGGCCCTTGCGGTCCCTGTACCGAGATCTTTTACGACCATGGTGATCACATCTGGGGCGGCCCGCCCGGATCGCCCGAGGAAGATGGCGACCGCTTTGTCGAGATCTGGAACCTTGTCTTCATGCAATACGAGCAGTTCGAGGATGGCACGCGGCGCGATCTCGACATGCAATCGATCGACACTGGCATGGGGATCGAACGGGTTGCGGCCTTGCTGCAGGGCACGAACGACAACTACGCGACCGACCTGATGCGCAGCCTCATCGAGGCGAGCGCCGATGCGACCTCGACTGATCCGGACGGCCCGGGCAAGACCCATCACCGCGTCATCGCGGACCATCTGCGCTCGACCTCGTTTCTGATTGCGGATGGGGTGATGCCGTCAAACGACGGGCGGGGATACGTGCTGCGCCGGATCATGCGCCGCGCGATGCGCCATGCCCACCTCTTGGGTGCGCAGGATCCGCTGATGCACCGGCTTGTCCCGGCGCTGATTCAGCAGATGGGTGCGGCCTATCCAGAGCTGAACCAGGCGCAGGCGCTGATCACCGAAACGCTGCAGCTTGAGGAAACCCGGTTCAAACAGACCCTCGAACGGGGCCTGCGACTGCTGGATGACGAGGTGCGGGGGCTGGATGAGGGCGCGGAGTTGCCCGGGGCGGCGGCGTTCAAGCTTTATGATACCTATGGCTTCCCGCTTGACCTGACGCAGGATGCGATGCGGGAAAAGGGTCTGACCGTCGATACTGATGGTTTCGACGCTGCCATGGCAGAACAGAAGGCCAAGGCCCGCGCCGCATGGAGCGGGTCGGGCGAGGCGGCGGATGCGGCGATCTGGTTCGATCTGGCCGACAAGCATGGCGCGACAGATTTCCTCGGCTACGACACCGAAACGGCCGAGGGTCAGGTCATGGCCCTGATCCGGGACGGGGCCGAAATCGATGCACTGGCCGAGGGCGAAACGGGCTGGGTCATCCTGAACCAGTCGCCATTCTATGGTGAAGCGGGCGGTCAGGTTGGTGATCTGGGTTATATCCGCCGTCTTGAGGACGAGGATGACTGGGCCCACGTGACCGACACGCAGCGCATGGGCGGGGGCGCCCTGATCGCGCATCAGGTGACGGTGAAACGTGGTACGCTCACCTCAACCGATCCCGTTGCGCTTGAGGTTGATCACGCGCGCCGCACGGCCATCCGTGCCAATCACTCAGCCACGCACCTTCTGCACGAGGCCCTGCGCGAAACACTTGGCGATCACGTGGCGCAGCGCGGCTCGCTCAACGCGGCGGATCGTCTGCGGTTCGACTTTAGCCATTCCAAGGCTTTGACACCGTCCGAGATCGAAACGGTCGAGCGGGATGTGAACGCCTATATCCGTCAGAACGCGCCCGTCGAGACGCGGATCATGACGCCGGATGACGCGCGGGCCCTCGGGGCGCAGGCGCTCTTCGGCGAAAAGTACGGAGATGAGGTGCGTGTCGTCTCGATGGGAACCAAGCGCGGTTCGGGCAAGGGGGCGGATGGGCAGACCTATTCGCTCGAACTCTGCGGCGGCACCCACGTGGACCGCACGGGCGAGATCGGGCTCTTCGCGCTGCAAACCGAAACGGCGTCGGCCTCTGGCATTCGCCGGATCGAGGCGCTGACGGGTCAGGCAGCGCTGGATGCGTTGCGCGAAAAAGACGGGCAACTCTCAGAAGTGGCTGACACGCTCAAGGCGCCCGCTGCCGAAGTTGTCTCCAAGGTGCGGGCCCTGGTCGAGGACCGCAAGGCGCTGGCCGCCGAGGTAGCTCAATTGCGCCGTGACATCGCGATGTCGGGCGGCGGGGCCGCGGCCCCCGAGGCCGAAGAGGTTAACGGGACGTCGTTCCTTGCTCAGGTGCTGAGCGGGGTGACGGGCAAGGATCTGCCCGCCCTCATCGACGAGCACAAGAGCCGCCTGTCATCGGGGGCCATCCTGTTGATCGCCGAGGCTGACGGCAAGGTCGCCGTGGCCGCGGGTGTGACTGATGACAAGACGGCGGTTGTCTCGGCCGTTGATCTGGTCAAAGCGGCGGTATCCGAACTTGGCGGCAAGGGCGGCGGCGGCCGGCCGGACATGGCGCAGGGTGGCGCCAAGGACGCGGCGAATGCGGAT
>CAWUIQ010000086.1:0-14264 GCA_963922565.1 uncultured Rhodobacterales bacterium | reverse complement strand
GCAACCGTGCCAGTGCCTCGGGGGATGGCACGCCCGGAATGCGCGGCGCGGCGGCCACTTCCGGTTCGGCCTCGATCGAGTCCTGGCGCGGTTCAAAGGCCGCGACTTCGGGCTGGTAAGCTGGTGGAGGCAGGTCGTCCTGCGCCGTCGGTGCAGCCTCTGCCACAGGTGCTGCCGGCTCCTGCCGGGTCTCAATCGTTTCAAAGAGCGATGGCTCTTCCGCCGCTTCGGCGACGATTGCGGCAGCGGGCTCTTCGATTTCCTCCGCCACCGGCTCTTCGGCGTCGACGGTCTGTTTCAGTGGCGCCGAAAGGCTGCGGCGCGGAACGGGGATCTCCGTTTGTTCGTCGGTTGCGTCGATACCCGTTGCAACAACGCTGACCCGCATCGTGCCTTCCATCGCGGTATCGAGGGTCGAACCCACGATGATGTTGGCATCGGGATCGACCTCTTCGCGGATCCGGTTTGCCGCCTCGTCGAGCTCGAACAGGGTCAGGTCGTGGCTGCCGGTGATGTTGATCAGCACGCCCTTGGCACCGCGCAGGCTGATCTCGTCCAGCAGCGGGTTGGCGATGGCGGCCTCTGCGGCCTGGATCGCGCGATCTTCGCCGTCGGACTCGCCCGTGCCCATCATCGCCTTACCCATCTCGTCCATCACCGCGCGGACATCGGCAAAATCGAGGTTGATGAGACCCGGACGCACCATCAGATCGGTGACGCCCTTAACGCCTTGGTAAAGCACATCATCAGCCATGCTGAACGCTTCGGTGAACGTTGTCTTTTCGTTTGCAAGGCGGAACAGATTCTGGTTCGGGATGATGATCAGCGTATCGACGACCTTTTGGAGCGCATCGACACCCTCTTCGGCCTGCCGCATCCGCTTGCCCCCTTCGAACTGGAAGGGTTTGGTCACGACGCCCACTGTCAGAACGCCCAACTCGCGGGCAGCCTGTGCGATGATCGGCGCAGCACCCGTGCCCGTACCACCGCCCATGCCTGCGGTGATGAAACACATATGCGCCCCAGCCAGATGATCGACGATCTGCTCGATTGATTCCTCGGCGGCAGCAGCTCCGACACTTGGACGGGCGCCCGCGCCCAGGCCCTCGGTCACTTTCAGCCCCATCTGGACCCGGCTGCCCGCAAGCGATTGCGCCAGCGCCTGGGCATCGGTGTTGGCGACCACGAAATCCACGCCATCCAGTTGTTTTTCAATCATGTTGTTGACGGCATTGCCGCCTGCCCCGCCGACACCGAACACGGTGATCCGTGGCTTCAGCTCGTCATGCCCGGGCATAGAAAGAGTAAGTGTCATCGCATGGTCCGCCTGTCTGAGATCCGCATTCGCGGGCGTTTTTCTGAACTAATCACGCCAGAGGTTACCGATTCCCTTGTGGGACGTCACCCGAAAAACACAGGAAAACCGCAAAATATGCGAATTCACGCCGCGTGGTTAGCCTTATCTGGGGTCTGCACCAATATGTAGGAAACGCAACCTTTGACGCGGCAAAACCTGCCTCGGTTTTCGCCACGTAACAGGCGTTGTACGTGAACAACGCGGCGAACCACGTTGATTTTTCTGAATTCTGGACGACTGCTCGATCTGTCGTCTTTTGACGTTTTTTCTTTCCAACTTGATAGCAGACTCTGATCAGAAAAGTCACGCGACTTCGTTATCCACAGGCTCAATTCGGCGGAATTCACCGTTCCGGAAGCCCCTGATTTCCAAGATGATTTTGCTACCTGTGGCTGCCGCTTTCCGCGATGCACCACCTCAACTTGAAAGAACACCCGTTTTATGAGAGCCTAGTTGCCATTCTGGAGAAGTTATTATGGTTCGTTATTCTAATTCACCCATGGCCGCGCATGGCGGTCGTTCCCCCATGTCTGACGCTTTTGCCGGCTATTCCGCCGACAGTCGGATCACCGTGACAATTTCCACTGAAACGCAGCCTTCGTCATCGGCGGCCGGAGCGAAGACCGAAGCTCCGATTGAGCCGGTTGAGGTCCAAATGCCCGCGCCGCAGGAAACGGCAGAGGCAGACGTCGATCAACTGGCCGATGTCACCTACGAGCTGGACGATCAGGGCCGAATTGTCGACGGATCCGTCCAGTTGCCGTCGGATGTCGAGGACGTCGCAACGCCACCAGCGCCAACCAAGTCTTCTGCATCGTCCAAACCGGCGACGCGAAGCAAAAAGAAACCGAAGAAATGAGTTTCTGAACGCGGGCGGGTTCAACGCTCGGGCAGTTTATTTGAAGAAGACCTTTTTATTTTGGAGATTAACTATGTGCTATATTTCAAGCGTTTCGCTCCGCGTGGGGCGGATAAGCAGTGCGACCGAGTTTGCCGAGCTGCGGACGACGATCCGCTGGACCTCGCGCGAAGTGTCAGAGAACTTCTACTACCTCCTGAACGGCTACCTTGTAGAACGTGACGATGGTCGGGATTTCTTTGACGTGCTGCCCAGCGGTGGCATCCACTGGCACTCGATCGGCAACCTTGACGACTTTGTCGGGACGATCGGGGCCCAATGGGTCCGCCCGAACGGGGCTACCAGCCGCACCATCGTGATGCGCCGCAACTGGGATTTCGGCAATCAGGAACCCGGTGCCGAAGAGTATATGGGCATTGCGACAATCGTACCAGAAACGCGCGGTGACGTCCGGTTTGCGCCGGAAATCAGCGCCAATCTGGGCTGATGGCCTGCATGTCGCTTACCAGTTCTCTTTGAACCAACGCACAGCCCGGCGCAGTGATCGCGCCGGGTACCTTTCGGTGGGCATGTCAAAATCCCACCATTCGTCCTGCGGATGGGCGGCAAACAGGCACAGGCCGACAACGCCGGAAAATCCGGGCCCGGTCGCAGCCTGCGGCAGGCCATGCACCCGGAGCGGACGGCCCAGCCTGACCTGGTGCCCAAGAATGCGCGACGCCAACCCGTCTAGACCGGGGATCTGGCTGCCCCCACCCGTCAGAACGATCTGCTGGCTTGGCAGGTGATCGAACCCGGCGGCATCAAGGCGGGCACGCACCTCTTCGAGAATTTCCTCGACCCGTGGCCGCATGATCCCGATGACCTCGGCCCGGCTGGCCGTTCGCCGGTCGTGTTCGTAATCCCCCGTATCGCCGCCGATCTCGATCATCTCGCGGTCATCTATCCCGGTCGCCTGCACGCCACCATAAAAGTTCTTGATCCGCTCCGCATTCGCGAGCGGTACCTGCAGCCCCATCGAGATGTCGCCGGTCACGTGGTCACCACCGATCCTGACAGAGTCGGCATAGATCATGTGCTTTTTCATGAAGATCGACAGCCCTGTGGCCCCGCCGCCCAGATCGATGCAGGCGGCCCCCAGCTCCTGCTCGTCCTCGACCAGCGCGGCGATGCCGGACACATAGGCCGATGACGCAATCCCGGCGAGTTCCAGATCGCAGCGCTTGATGCAGTGCGCAAGGTGCTGCACCGCCGTCGCATCGACGGTCAGCATGTGCATATCGACCGAAAGCTCCTCGCCGATCTGTCCGCGTGGGTCGATCAGGCCCGAGCGGTGATCGATGGCAAAGTTCACGGGTTGCGCGTGCAACACCTCGCGGCCTTCTCCGAAATCCGGCACGTCGCATTCGGCCAGAACGTGGGCGACGTGGTGTTCGCTGACCGTTTCGCCATCGAGCGGAATGCGACCATCAAGGCCATAGCTTCGCGGATCGGCGCCGGAAAAACACGCGATGACGTGGTCAACCCGGATGCCTGCCATCTTTTGCGCGGCTTGCAGCGCCGTGCGGATAGCGCGCTCCGTTTCCTGCATCGCGTCAATTTCGCCAAATCGCACGCCGCGCGACCGCGTGGTGGCGGCCCCGATGACGCGGAACCCCGACTGCCCCGCAAGCGATCCGATCTCACCGTCTTCGCTGAGCGGTCCTACACCGTCGAAGCGCAAGACGAGGCAGGCAATCTTGGAGCTGCCCACATCCAGAATGGCGACGACACCTCTTTGCATGGCGACTTTGCGCATCAGGCGCATGCTGCGTTGGCTGGCGTATAGGTCCATCATTCGGGCAACTCGGTTCTTTGTTCGAAGTGTTTGATCCGCCAGCGTTCGGCGGTGGCATGTTCCGTCATGCGCAAGGTGGGGCGTTGCCCCAGACGCATGTCGACGATCCGGATGTCGCGGTCGAGCATGTCCTGTGCGGCATCAAGCGCGATGACCCGCTCAAGCGCCTGAACCGCCTCGGTCTCGGGCAACTGGATACGCTGTTCACGATCCAGCACCACGTCCCAGCGTCTTTCGCCCATTCGGACAAGGCCACGCATCCGATCGTCGAGCGGCGCGGCCGCATCAAATAGGGCCAGGGCCTCGGGGATGGCACGATCTGCGCCGGGGCCCGCGATGATCGGCAGATCCCGTCGCTCACCCCGGCTTTGCAGGTCCGACACGCGCGCGCCGTTCTCGTCAAGCAGCGTCAGGCCGCCGGGACGACGCCAGACGATCACGGGTTCGCGCGGCGTGACATCGACCTGCATGATGCCGCCAGGGCGGATCCGGACCGTCGCTTCTTTCACTGGATCAAGGCTGAGGATCGATTGCCTGATCTGCTCAAGCTCAAGGTCAAAGGATGATTGCGGCAGATCCAGCGACAGCACATCCCGGATCTGCGCCGAAAGCCCGTCATCCGCCCCATCGATCGCCATGAGATTGACCTGAAACTCCGGGCGGGATTCGATCCCGGCGCGCAGATCGGCGACGGCGTCGGTGATGATCATGCGGTTCGCCTCGATGGAAAACCACCAACCGGCCAGACCGAAACAGATCGCGAATGGCAGCCCGGCACGCAGGCCGAACCGAACACCGGGCGTCAGCATCCACCGCTCGATCCGCCAGGCCCAGCGGGACGGTGCGGGATCAGCCTTGGTGTTGATGCGCCTCAGCGATCGCATGACCCGTCCTCCACCATCCACGCGCAGAATTCGGGAAAGCTGATACCGCTGGCCGCCGCCTGTTCCGGCGATAGCGACGTGGGCGTCATGCCTGGCTGGGTGTTGGTCTCAAGGAGGATGAGGCCCTCTGCGCCCTTCGTTTCGTCCCACCGGAAATCTGTCCGGCTGACACCCTTGCAGCCCAGAACCGAATGGGCCCGCAAAGCGTAATCAAGACAAAGATCGAAGATTGGCTTTGGCACATCAGCAGGAACGACGTGAGACGATCCGCCCGGGGCATATTTCGCGTGATAATCGTACCAGCCATCGGTGATGATATCCGTGACGGTCAGCGCCCGGTCACCCATCACGGTCGTGGTCAGTTCTCTGCCGGCGACATAGCCCTCGACCATCACCTCGTCGGGCATCGTATCGTCCAGCTGCGGCGGAGTATTTGCAGCCTCGTGAACGATATAGATCCCGACACTCGACCCTTCGTTGTTGGGTTTGACAACATACGGCGGAGCCATGACATGCCGGGTGCGTACCTCGGCAGATTTGGCGATTATGCTTTCGACGATTGGCAAACCGGCGGCCGCATAAGCCTGTTTCGATCGCGCCTTGTCCATCGCAAGTGCGGATGAGAACACACCTGAATGGGTATAGGGGATGCGCATCCATTCCAGCAGGCCCTGTACACAGCCATCCTCACCCCAGCGGCCGTGCAATGCATTGAACGCGACATCGGGTTTGAGATCGGCCAAGACGACAGGCAGATCGAGACCCGCATCGACCTCAACCACATCATATCCCGCTTCCCGCAGGGCGGCGGCGCATTCGCGCCCACTGGCCAACGACACCTCGCGCTCAGCCGAGGGGCCGCCCATCAACACCGCCACTGTCGGGTTTGTCCTGCTCGACCGACCCACGTGCGCCTCTGTTCCTGAGCCCTTAGTTAGGCCCTTGTTATTGATGCCGTTTTCGGCTGTTTGATCTGCAGATTATTCGATCGGATCGCCTATCCGCATGATCTCCCATTCTAGCGTGATGCCGCTTGTGGCGTAAACCTTTTTCCGCACCTCCTCGCCCAATCCTTCGAGGTCTGCAGCGGTCGCACCACCCGCGTTGATGAGAAAGTTGGAATGCTTTTCGCTCATCTGCGCCCCACCCCGCCGCGCGCCACGCATTCCGGCATCGTCAATCAGCTTCCAGGCCTTAAGGTCATGAACATCATCGGCAAGACCCGTGCTGGAAAAGCCAGCGGGGTTTCGAAAGGTGCTGCCCGCACTGCGATCCTTGGTTGGTTGGGTGGCATCGCGCTTGGCGATCTGATCGGCCATGCGGGCGTGCAATGCCTCGGGTTGTCCTTCTGGCCCCTTGAGCGTGACCTCAACAATCACGGCCCCTTCCGGCAGGCTGGACTGTCGGTAACGAAAGTTAAGATCGTCGGGGCCAAGCGTCAGGATCTCGCCGCCCCGAGTCACCACGCGGGCGGATTGCAGGACGTCCGCAGTATAGCTGCCGTAGCATCCGGCGTTCATGCGAACGGCCCCGCCGATCGTGCCCGGGATCGTGCGCAGGAAGGTCAGGTCGATCCCAGCATCCGCAGCCCTGCGCGCCACGTGTGCATCGAGGGCAGCGGCGCCCGCAACGACCTGCCCATCGGAAATCTCAATCCCGTTGAACCCGCGCCCCAGCCGGATCACAACACCGCGCATCCCACCATCGCGCACGATCAGATTGCTGCCCACACCCATCGGGAAGACCGGAACATCATCAGAAAGGTTGCGCAGAAAGTGCTGCAGGTCCGCGATGTCGGCGGGTTGGAACAGCCATTCCGCCGGTCCACCCACACGCAGCCAGGTGAGGCCGCTCAGATCCCGTTCATGGGTGAGGGTCCCGCGCACGTCCGTCGGGATCCGGGCGTCGGTCACTTGCTCAGACGCCACCCGATGAACCCTCCGAGCAAGGCGCCCAAGCCGCTGGGTGCAATCATCAACTGGGCCACAATGATCAGGCCGAGGCCATCATATCCTTCCTGGAAGGGAGCCAGGTACAGCAAGACGACAAAGCCGATGACAGCCGCTGCAAAAAACCAGAAAGGCAGCCAGGCCCGCCCGCGCCTTGCAATCCGGTAGGCGACGAAACCGAACCCAAAGAACAGGGCAAAAGGGACGATGAACTCCGCCTCGATCACTGGCTGGCTCCGCCTACCTGACGCCGGACCCAGCGTCCCAGATAGATCACCGGCCAACGCAACAGGCTGGCACCCGCAGCCAGAACCAGAAGGCCCAGCCACGGCCCGTGCTGCCACGTGATCAGCCCAAGAATGGGCACCCCAACGGCGATCAGCACATAGGCTCGTTTCCAGTGATTATCCTTGCTGGGCAGCATCGCCAGCACATTGGCGATGATGGCCCAGAGACAGGCTAGGATGATCGATACACTCATTTCGGCAGCTCAGGTCGCTGCCCGCGCGCGCGGGCCAGGAAATATCGCAAAGGATTGCGGAACATCGAAAGGAAGGCAAGCAACGCCAGAATGCCCGCCCACCAGGCGACCGAAAGACCGATCCAGAGGATCAGGATCGGTGCTGCGATCAGCAACATGACACCGGGGACGTATTGCATCCGCATCGGCAGCATCGCGACAATCGTCGATGCGATGACCCACCCGATTGCTGCCCAGACCACCATCAGGCGGCCCCTTTCCTCAACCGCGCGGGAAGTCCGTTGGCCCATGTGCTGATTGTCCCCGCCCCAAGGCAGACGACCATATCGCCTGGCCGGGCCTGTTCGCGGACCAGCCGCTCCAGATCATTTTCGTCAACGACCGCCCGCGCATGCCGGTGGCCATGGCGGATCAGCCCGGCCACGAGGTCATCACGGCTCGCACCCTCGATCGGGTCCTCGCCGGCGGCAAAGACTTCGGCAATGCCGACCACATCGGCCTCGTTGAAACAGGCGCAGAAATCATCGAAGAGGTTCGACAGGCGCGAATACCGGTGCGGCTGGTGCACGGCGATGATCCGGCCATCGGTTGCCTGACGGGCCGCTTTCAGCACCGCCGCAATCTCCACCGGGTGGTGGCCATAATCATCGATGATCGTCACGCCATCGATTTCGCCCACACGGGTAAACCGGCGGTTAACGCCACCAAAGGCGGCAAGCGCATCGCGGATCTCAGAGCTCTTCATACCCAGATGCCGCGCGACGGCGATGGCCGAAAGGGCGTTCGATACGTTGTGGTCTCCGGGCATCGGCAGGCTGCAATCTTCGATCATCTGCCCCTCGGCCTGAAGCGCCACATCGAAATGGGCCACCCCCGCCTCATACCGCAGATTGACCGCCCGTATGTCGGCCTGCGCATTGAAACCATAGGTCAGCACGCGGCGATCGGTGATCTTGCCGATCAGGGACTGCACCTCGGGGTGGTCGGTACAACAGACCGCGATGCCGTAGAACGGGATGTTCGATACGAAGTCGAGAAAGCCCTGGCGCAGGTTTTCGATCGTGCCCCAGTGCTCCATATGCTCGGGGTCAATATTGGTGACAATCGCAATGGTCGCTGGCAGCCGGTTGAAGGTGCCGTCACTCTCGTCTGCCTCGACGACCATCCACTCGCCCTCGCCCTTCCGGGCATTGGATCCGTAGGCATGGATGATCCCGCCATTGATGACCGTGGGGTCAAACTTGCCCGCATCAAGCAGCGTCGCGACCATTGTTGTGGTCGTCGTCTTTCCGTGCGTTCCGGCAACGGCAATGTTGGACTTGAGGCGCATCAGCTCTGCCAGCATCTCGGCCCGGCGCACGATGGGCAGGCCCAGCGACCGCGCGGCATCGAGTTCGGCATTGCCCGGTTTGATGGCGGATGAGATCACCACGACCTCGGCATTTTCGATATTCTCGGCCCGCTGGCCTTCAAAGATATGAGCACCAAGCTCGCGCAAGCGGTCGGTGATCTTCGACGATTTCAGATCGGACCCCTGCACCGTATAGCCGTGGTTCAGCAGGACTTCGGCGATGCCCGACATCCCGATGCCCCCGATCCCGACGAAATGGATGGGGCCAACGTCTCCGGGCAGTTTGGTGGCGGCGCTCATTGTGCTTTCCCTTTCTCGGCGAGGGTTTCGACCATGTGAACGAGGGATTCGGTTGCATCCGGCTTTGCTGCCCTAAGGGCAGAATTGGCCATTTGAAGGGCAGCATCGGGATTGTCCAGCACCAGGCTGATTTGCGACGTAAGGGCATTCGGGGTGAGCTGGCTTTCCGGGATCAGGATCGCCGCCTCAGCATCGACCAGCCCCCGCGCATTCGCAGTCTGATGATCGCCTGCAGCAGCGGCATACGGGATCAGGATAGATGGCCGCCCGATGACCGAAATGTCGGCGACCGAGGACGCCCCCGACCGGCTGATCACAAGCTGCGCCTCGCTGATCCGCCGGGGGACATCGTCAAAGAACGGCTCAACCTCGGCGTTGATACCGGCCTCGGCATAGAAATTGTTGACTCTGGCATGATCCTCGTTTCGGGCCTGATGCGAGACCCGGATGTTCTTGAGCAGGTCTGGCGACAGGGCCGCAATTGCGGTCGGAACGACGTCGCTCAGAACCCGCGCGCCCTGACTGCCCCCGATCACGAGGATCGACATGGGGTAATCGCCCGGCGGAATATAGGCCGCCCCGGCGCGGTCGCGAATTGCGGAGCGGACCGGATTACCGACATGCAGCCCATCAACGCCATCGGGCAGATCGGTGGGCCAGGTGCCGCATGCTATGCGATCGACGCGGCTGGCAAAGATCTTGTTTACCTTTCCCAGCACACCGTTCTGTTCGTGAATGAGCCGAGGGAGACCCAAGACTGTAGCCGCCGCAAGGGCCGGGATCGTCGGATATCCGCCAAAGCCGGCAACCACAGCAGGTGGATCCCGCCGCATCCGCAGAATGCTCGACAGCGTCCCGGCGGCGATCGTCGGACCAACGAGCAGTTTCGAAAGGATCCCGCCGCGCGCGAAGGTGGCACTTTTCGATTGCTCGATCCGGGTCTCGGCCGGAAAGCCGGACGTGTAACGCGCGCCGCGCGCATCGGTGCTGAGCGTCACCCGCCATCCCTTTGCCAGCATGGCCTCGGCCAGGGCCTGGGCAGGAAACATGTGCCCGCCGGTGCCCCCTGCCGCAATGATGAGGAGTGGTGCGGTCACCCCTTTCGACCTCCGCGCAAGATATCGGTAATCTGCCCTTGGGGACGCCTGCGCGTAAAGGCCAGAAGCATGCCGATGGCGATGCCGGACGCGATAACCGACGACCCGCCATAGCTGACGAATGGCAGGGTCATGCCCTTGGCTGGCAGCAGCCGGACGGCGACGCCCATATTGATCATCGCCTGAACACCGAACGTGCAGACCAGCCCGGTGCCCGCCAGCCGGATGAACGGATCGCGTTCCTTGACCAGCCGGGTCAGCGAACGAACAACAATGCTTGTGTATAGCGTGATGATGATGAGGACGAGGATCAGGCCATACTCCTCAGCCGCGACCGCGACGATGAAATCGGTATGGGCGTCAGGCAGCGACCATTTCACCCGCCCCTCGCCAACGCCAACGCCCAGCAGGCCGCCCTCACGAATGGCGTTGGTGGCATAGCCCAGCTGTGTTGTCGGATCGACCTCGGTGCTGAGAAACCCGTCGATACGCCGCGCGAAGTGTTCCGAATTCGAATAAGCAAAGGCGCCGCCGATGATGACCATCCCCGCGATGCCGACCAAAAGCACCATCGGCGCACCGGCCACGAAGTACATCACGCCCCACGCAAAGAGGATCAGGCAGGCCTGCCCAAAGTCCGGTTGAAGCGCCAACAGAAACACGATGGTGATACAGAGCACGAAGGACCATGTGCGCCCCGGCGGGCCGTTGATATCCTGGCTCGCCGCCATCATCCAGGCAGCGGCGACCACGAAGGCAGGTTTCAGAAATTCAGAGGGCTGAAGGCTCGCAAATCCCAGTGAATACCAGCGGACCGCACCCTTTCCGAAATCCGTGCCGAAGATCGGCAGGAACAGAACCGCGACGAAAGCCGCGGCAAACCCTATCAGTGCAAGGCGCCGTACCAGCACGGGCGGCAGCATCGACATGATGATCATCGCAACCATCGCCACGCCGCCGAAAAAGGCCTGCCTTTGCACATAATGGAACGGGCCAAAGCCGTTCTTTTCCGACAAGGGTACGGATGCGGCCAGCCCCAGCAGCAGCCCCACGGCAAAAAGCATGAGGACGCAACTCAGCGACCATTTGTCGATTGTTCGCCACCATTTGGGTAGAATGGGTTCGCCCTGCCCAACGGGCACTGCCCCATAGACCATTTCAGTCATGATCTGCTGCCTCAATCCGCCTGCTCTTGCCCCTTTTCGGGGTCTGATGGCGAGAATAGCTGCAAACAGCCATCGACGCCAGCCTCGACTGCCCCGAGGGTTGCAGATCAGGGCATTTCAAGCCATGGGCCGGTCATGCAGGTCGATACGATCATATTGGGGGCTGGCGCAGCGGGCATGATGTGCGCCGCCCATACGGGCGGGCAAGTGTTGCTTGTCGACCATGCAAAGGCACCGGGGGAAAAGATCAGGATCTCGGGTGGTGGCCGCTGCAACTTCACCAACATGCATTGCGGCCCGCATGCCTTTCTGGGCGAGAACCCTCATTTCCACAAATCCGCCCTGTCTCGCTACACCCAATGGGATTTCATCGATCTGATCGATCAGTTCGGGATCTCGTGGCATGAAAAGAGCCTTGGGCAGCTTTTCTGCGACACCTCTGCCAAGGACATCATTGCGATGCTGCGGACCCTGATCGAACGGGCAGGCGTAGCTTTGCGGCTCAAAACAACAATTCATGACGTCGCAAGGTCGGCTAAGGGTTTTGAGGTCGCGCTCGAAACCGATGAACGGCACTGGACGGCCAACGCGTCGTCTCTCGTCATCGCCACCGGCGGCAAATCGATCCCCAAGATGGGGGCGACAGGCTTTGCCTACGACATCGCCCGCCAGTTCGGCCATCGGGTGACCAACACACGGGCCGCGCTGGTGCCGTTCACCTTTCCGGAAAAGCGGTTTGCCGCCTTGGCCGGTGTTTCGGTACCCTCAACGGTCACCGCAGGCGGCACGATGTTCGAAGAGGCAATGCTGTTCACCCATCGCGGTCTGTCCGGGCCGGCTGTTCTGCAGGCGTCGTCCTATTGGGAAGAAGGATCACCCATTTCCGTCAATCTCACACCCGGCGCGGATCTGGGTGCCATCTTGCGTGAGAAGCGACAGGGCGAAGGCAAACGCCATCTGCGGACCGAGTTGGGCCATCACCTGCCCGGGCGGCTGGTCGACTACCTGTCCGACCAACTCGATCTGCGGGGAAATCTGGGTGATCTTTCGGACAAGCGGATCGAAACCCTCAAGGATGCATTGGAGAACTGGGCCCTCACCCCCTCCGGCACGGAGGGTTACCGCACCGCAGAGGTGACGCTGGGCGGTGTCGCGACCGACGGGTTGAGTTCGACCACGATGATGTCGCGACAGATCGAAGGGCTCTATTTCATCGGTGAGGCGGTGGATGTGACGGGCTGGCTTGGTGGCTACAACTTCCAATGGGCGTGGTCATCGGCCATGGCCGCGGCGCGGGCTATCGCAGCGGATCAAAGCCGCGCCTGAACCTCGCTGATGAAGTCGTCGCCGCGCTTTTCGAAATTGTCGTATTGATCGAAACTGGCGGCAGCGGGGGCCAGCAGGACGACATCGCCTGCCTCCGCCTCCGCCATCGCCGCCTCGACGGCGTCTGCCATAGTGCCACATATCTGCGCGTCGACCTTGAGCTGCAGGGCAAACTGCGCCGCTTCGCGCCCGATGACATAGGCCTTGGCCACGGATGCCATCGCAGCCTCCAACCCGTTCAGCCCACCCTCTTTCTCGAGCCCCCCACAGATCCACCGGATCCGGTCGAAGGCCGCCAGCGCCTTGGCGGCGCTATCCACATTCGTGGCCTTGCTGTCGTTGATGAACCGCACACCGTCCTTTTCGGCGATAAGCTGACTGCGATGCGGTAGGCCGCTGAACGTCCGCATCCCCGCCTCGATCACCTTGGGGGCGAGCCCGATCGCTCGGCAGGCGGCAAAGGCGGCGCAGGCATTCTGGTGATTATGCGCGCCGGGCAGGTTCGCCATATCGCGCAGGTCGATCGACGCCGCCTGCCGTCCCTTGCGGTATTCGCTCAGAAATCCCTTGCGCGCAAAGACGTTCCAACCGGGGCCAGTCAGCTTGGTGCCGGAGGAAATGCGCATGACCCGGTCATCGGTCGGGGCCTCGGCAAGTTGCGTCGCTAGCATCAGCCCCTCGGGTTCGTCCACGCCGATCACGGCCCGATCCGGCCCGCCTTCGGCAAAGAGGCGGCGCTTGGCGGCAAAGTAGCCGCCCAGGCCGCCGTGGCGGTCGAGGTGATCGGGGCTGAGGTTGGTGAAGACCCCGATGTCGGGTGTCAGGCTGCGGGCCACGTCGGTCTGATAGCTGGAAAGCTCCAGCACCACGACACCGCCGTCGCCGGCGGGGTCGATATCGAGAACACCGCGCCCGATATTGCCTGCAAGTTGTGCTTCGCGCCCGGCATGGCACAGGATGTGGTGTATCAGGGCCGCAGTCGTCGACTTACCGTTCGAACCGGTCACTGCGATGACGCGGGGCAGCACGTCGAACTTGTCCCAGGCGGGTGTCGCGAAGGACTGGAAGAACAACCCGATATCGTTGTCGAGCGGGATGCCGGCGGCCAGTGCTGCGGCGACAACAGGATTGGGTGCGGGATAAAGATGCGGGATGCCGGGCGACACGATCAACCGCGCAACCCCTTCAAGAGCCTGCGCTTTTCCGAGATCGCGAAGAGCAAAACCCTCGGTCTCGGCCCGGTCTCGCGCGTCGGGATTGTCGTCCCAGCAGAGCGGCTCGGCCCCGCCCTCACGCAGTGCCCGCGCGGCCGAAAGGCCCGACCGGCCAAGGCCCAGAACCGCCACTTTTTGCCCCTGCAGGCCCCGTACCGGGATCATGCGCACCCCCTGTTTTGACCCGGGCTAGCGCAATGCGGCGGGGATGAAAAGAGCGGCGCGCGGTGCGTTAACCGGGCGGCGCGCGGGATGGATGGCGGGTCGCCGACGGCGGGAAAGGCAGGAAATCGTACGATTGCGGCTGCAAAGCGTACGTTTTGGCTCACTACGAAACCGGCCCGATTTCCGCGTTTTGAGCCAGAACGTACATTTTGGGCCCGAAAACGTACAATTCAGCGGTCAGAGCCGCCCACAGCCCGCGACTCAGGTTAACGCAAGCC
>CAWUIQ010000085.1:0-14321 GCA_963922565.1 uncultured Rhodobacterales bacterium | reverse complement strand
GTCGTTCTTGGAGCGGTCTGGCTGATCGCCCTGATCGGCGCGTGGGCGCGATTGCGGTTCTGGTCCCCGTCGACCGGGCGGTCTTTGCCCCTGTATCTCGGGCTTGGTTGGGCCAGCCTGCTGTTGGTCTATCCCATGGCGCTGGTATTGCCGCTTTGGTCGATGATCCTGATTGGGGTCGGTGGGCTGCTCTATACCGTCGGGGCCGTTCTCTACACATTCAAAAGATTGCGGTTCGAAAACGCGATCTGGCACAGTTTCGTTCTGACCGCTTCGGGTTGCTTTTTTTCCGCGATCGCGCTGGCTGCGACGGCCGAGATAGCAGCGTTCTGACGGCTACAGGCCGGCAGCGACCCGTTGAACGACCGCCTTGCGCTCGGCATTCGGGGGGTGGGTCCCGAGGAACCTGTCGCCGGGATCAGGGATGCGGTCAAAAAACAAGGCGCCCACCAGAGGGTCAAAACCGGCCCGAGCGGTGATGACCGTGCCAAGCGCGTCGGCCTCTAACTCGAATTCCTTGGAATAGCTGCGCGCGCCGACTGTCGCGCCAAGGCGCTGCGCGTTTTCAACGGCGCCAGCATCACCGCCCGAGAGGGTCGCCAAACCGCCGAAAATTACCGCTCCGGCGACGGCATTCTGCTGCTGCCGGGCGAGGTGACCTTCGATGTGGTGTGCCGCCTCATGCCCCATGACGAACGCGATTTCATCGGCATTGCGCGCATCGCGGATGAGCGCCTGCGTGAACGCGATGATGGGACGACCGGTTTCGTCTTCGGTCTGGTAGGCATTCGAGGGCAGGCCGCGACGATCGTCCACGACAATTCGGAAATCGCAATTCACGCCACGTGTCCGGGCCCTGCATTCGCGTTCGGCCACGGGTTCGATTGCGCGCACGACCTGAGCGAAGGTCCGGGCGTCGGAACGGGCCGGCAAAGGCTGCGAAGCAGGCGCCTGACCGGTCGATGATTCAATCACTACATCGTCGCAACCCGCCAACGCGGCCAAAACAATCACAAGCGCGATAAGTCTTTGCATTTCACACCAAATCAGACCCTTCGATTGCGCTGAATGTATCATGTCCGTTCGGGGTTGCGAGTCCCCTTCACGGGTGCGTGACGCCTTGCATCGGCTGCGGATGGGGTTAGGCTGCGGCCATGTTTTCGATTGAGCACGAATTTGACGCGACGGTCATCACATTGGTGGATGAAGGCAAGGCTCCGTTGCAGGAAGACGTCGTCGTGCAAAGCTTTGCGGAATGCATAACCGTCGAACAATATGACCCCCGGACCGACAGGATGATGAAGGTGACGTTTTCGCCCGAACAGCTGCGCGATCTTGCGGCCGCCTTCGATCTGCCGGAGGGCGTTTACCAGTTGCATCCTGATCCCGATACCGACGAATGAGGCAGGGGGCCGAATGCCTTATACAGACAGCCGAGGTGCGCCATGACGACCGGTACCAACGTTAAGACCTATTTCGAAGGCGCCTGGCATGATGACGATGTAATGATCATGCGCGCAGCCGATCATGGATCGTGGTTAGGCACGACTGTCTTTGACGGTGCCCGTTACGTGCATGGAAAGGCGCCGGATCTCAGGGCCCACCTTGGCCGCGTGAACCGCTCGGCCGAGGCGCTGATGATCACGCCCACGGTCACCACGGACGAGATGTTTGACATCGTCTGGGAGGGGCTCAAGCGGTATCCGGCGAATGAGGCGGTCTATATCCGGCCGATGTACTGGGCGCTGGATGGCGGGCATCTTGGCGTTGTGCCCAAGGAAGGCCCAACCGGCTTTGCCGTCAGTCTCGAGGTCATTCCGCTTGCCCCCGACAGCGCATCGACAACGTTGACGCGCACGCGTTTTCGCCGTCCGGTCCTTGAGGACAATGTGGTGAATGCCAAGGCCGGCTGCCTTTATCCCAACAACGCCCGCATGCTGGCGGAGGCACGGGCCAAGGGTTTTGGCAACGCGCTTGTCGCCGACGCCATGGGCAACGTAGCCGAAACCGCGACGGCCAACGTCTTCATGGTCAAGGATGGCGAGGTGTTTACCCCCGTCCCGAACGGCACCTTCCTGGCCGGGATCACCCGGGCGCGGCACATGGCGAACCTCGCCGCCGATGGTGTGCGGGTGCATGAGAGGGTGCTCACCTTCGACGACTTTCACGATGCGGACGAGGTCTTCATGAGTGGTAACATGATGAAAGTGACCCCGGTCACGGCCTTTGACGACACCCAGTATCAGGTGGGTCCGGTCACCCGGCGCGTGCGCGAGATGTACTGGGATTGGGCGCAGAGCGAGACATGACCCAGCCCCTCGAATTCTGGTTCGAATTTGCGAGCACCTATTCCTATCCGGCGGCCATGCGGGTCGAGGAGGCGTGCGCCAGTCAGGGTGTCCCGTTGGTTTGGCGTCCGTTTCTGTTGGGGCCGGTTTTTGCGTCACAGGGGCTGAAGGATTCACCCTTCAACATCTATCCGATCAAGGGCGCCTATATGTGGCGCGACCTTGAACGGCTTTGCGAGGCCCAAGGCATTGATTTCAAACGGCCGTCTGACTTTCCACGGGGCAGCCTGCTGGCCGCCCGTGTGGCCTGTGCCTTTGACGACGCGCCATGGGTCGGCGCGTTCATCCGCAAGGTCTATCACGCGAATTTCGCCCGTGATCTGGATGTTTCTCAGCCGCAGGTGATCGTCGATCTGCTGACCGACCTCGGGCAGGACGCTCGCGCGGTTATCGATGCCGCGCAGGCGCCGGCCAACAAGGATGTCCTGAAGGCTCTGACCAAGGAAGCGGCAGATCGGGGCGTCTTTGGCGCACCGACCATGACCGTGGGCGAAGAGCTGTTCTGGGGCAACGATCGTCTTGATGCCGCCATCGCGTGGGCCCTTCGGGAGTGATTGCGCCGTCTAGTGGAATGCGTCATGGTTCCGCGCGGAACGGAGGACCCCATGCGCAAGTTTCTGGTGGTGTTGGATGACAGCCGAGAATGTCTGAATGCGATGCGCTTTGCCGCGATGCGGGCCTCGAATACCGGCGGCGGCGTGGCGATCCTGTCGGTCATCCCACCCGAAGAATTCAACCATTGGATCGGCGTCGGAAACGTGATGCGCGAAGAGGCCCGGGAACGCATCCATGCGCATTTCGAGGTCTTCGCGAAGTGGATGCGCGACAAGCAGGGGATCGACCCCGAGCTTGTCATCCGTGAAGGTCAGGCTGTCGACGAGATCATGGGACATATCCGCGAGGACCCCGAGATCGGTGTGCTCGTCCTCGGCGCCGGCACCGGCAACAAGGGACCCGGTCCGCTTGTCACCCAGCTGTCGCGCAATGCGGGTTCTCTGCCGATTCCGATTACCATCGTGCCGGGTGACCTGAGCAAGGAAAAGCTCGAAGCGATCACTTGAGCGGTGCTATTCCGCGGCGGTTTGGTATTCATCCCGCCGCTTCAGCCATTCCATTGTAAACGTTAGGGAACCTTCGTCGCGTCCCTTTGGTGTCATGTCGAGCAGATGATAGGCTGTGTTTAGAATATCCAGACCGCGCCCATAGGTCGAATAGCTGTGCGCGACGCGCCCGTCCTCTAACCGCGTGAACACGCTCAATCCGGGGCTTTCGTCGCCGTAGGGTCGGCCGGTGTAGTTATAAACCGCGTTTTCATCGTCGCCCGATTTCGGAAAGGTAACACCGAAGTCCTGTCCGAATTTCGTCCGTCCCGCGGAAACCCAGTTGAGGGTCCAGCCCATCCGGTCGCGATAGTCGAGCAATGTTTGCAATGGCGCATTGGCGGCGATGACCAAGGCGGTGTCCCGGGCCGCCAGATGCACATCGATCCCGTTGAAATGATCGCACCAGAACGAACAACTGCGGCAGCCCTCTGCCCAGTCTGGCCCGAACATGAAGTGGTAAACGATAAGTTGTTTTTTGCCGTCGAAGAGATCTGCAAGCGTCTTGGGGCCCGTTTCGGTGTCGAACTCGTAGTCTTCCTGAATCAGTACCATCGGCAGCTGCTGGCGCGCCGCGGTGAGTGCATCACGTTCTTTCGTAAATGCTTTTTCGCGATCAAGCAGTTCGAGGCGCTTTTTGAGCCATGTATCGCGGCTCACCAGTTGGTCAGACATGTCTGTCTCCCTCTACTTGGATTGAATGGTATCAAAAACTCAACTAAAGTGTTGACTAAGCGATCACGATAGTCAACACTTTAGTTGAGTAATGAGGCAACAATGTCCGATCTGAACAGCATCTTTTCTGCCCTTGGTGATGACACCCGGCGGGCAATTCTGGCACGGCTGATGGAGGGTGAGGCACCTTTGTCCCGGCTGGCCGAACCCTTTTCGATGTCACAGACGGCCGTCACCCGACATGTCCGAGTGCTGGAAGAGGCGGGCCTGGTCCGGGTCGAAAAGCGGGGCCGGGTGCGACACTGTTCGCTGACGCCAGTCCCCTTTGCCGACGCGGCCTCGTGGCTCGAAAACTACCGACCCTTCTGGGAGGCCCAGATGGAGAACCTTGCACGTTATCTGACGACGGAAGGAGACAAGGAGTGATGGAGGTTCTTGCATCTCCACCCGGTGAGACGCCCGTTATCGTCGAGGCGATATTGCCGGCGAGCGCCGCCCGGCTTTTCCAAGCCTGGACGGACCCGGTGGCTTTGAAGCAATGGTTTGGCGCCGATCCAACCCTGATCCAAAGCGTTGAGGTCGATTTATGCATTGGCGGGTATTGGAAAATCGAGATGTCTGGGCGGAGCGGGTCGCTTGAATGGCTCGAGGGTCATTACACGATCATTCAGCCCGCCGAACGCCTTGCTTTCACATGGCAGCACAACTCGCGAAATACGGCCGGACAAAAGCAATCGACGCCACTGTCCGAGGTCGACCTGCAGTTCAAATCGCATGGGCAGGCGACCCGCCTCATCCTCGAACATCGCGCGATCGCGTCCGAAGGCGGGCGGATCGGTGTCCGCGACGGCTGGTCAAAGAGCATGCAGCATCTGGCGGCTTACCTGCGATCGGTTTAGCGCCGACGCCGGTAAATCCCCATGGTCACGCCCGATGACGAGTGCGCGGCCTTGATCAGGTCGAGTTCGCCGACCGGCATGTCAATTTCGAACAGACGCTTCCCTTCGCCAACGACTACGGGAAATGTCCAAAGGCGGAACTCGTCGATCAGATCATGAGCCAGAAGGGACTGGATCAGTCGCCAGCTTCCGTGGATCTGAAGCAAGGGCCCGTCCTGCTGTTTGAGGGCCTTGACCGCCGTCGGCGCATCGACCCCCAGATGGTGTGAGTTCTGCCAATCCAGCCCGTTGCCGCGTGTTGATGCCACATGCTTGGTCGCGGAATTCATCATCGCGCCAACCGCATCGTCACTGGGCACATTGGGCCAGTGTCCGGCAAATTGGTCATAGGTCGTCCGGCCAAAGATCATGTCATAGGGTTCGGACATCGCGTGCAGTCTGACCTGGTCCATCACGCCCTCGTAATAGGGCGCGGCCCATCCGCCGGTTTCAAATCCGCCGGTGCGGTCTTCGTCCGGTGACATTGGCGCCTGCATTACGCCATCGAGCGTTTGAAAAGTTAATACAGCGAGTTTTCTCATGCCTTGATATGTGTGCCCATCTCATGTGATGGCTTGTGAATTGTTTGAAAAAGTCTGTTTCGGTTCGAATTCAAATTCAGAAAATGGGTACCCAATTGAACGCAATTATCTGGTAATTCGCAATGCACTCGTCGTCCCCCTTTGGCGGCGCCAAAGCGCTCATCGACGGGGACGTTAACGAATTTCCCGTTATTCTAGAAGCAGATATCTACCGATCGGCCTTCTGCCGCCGATTGCTGCGCGGCCATCCCCATCATGACGGCGCGCCACCCATCCATGAGCGAAACATCGGGCTGCGATTTCTGACCGCGAACAAGGTCGAGAAAGCGCTGGTGCTGATAGAACGTCGACCCGTTGTGATCCCCGGCTTCGAGCAGGGACGCGTCAACGGGGATTTCGATTTCCACCGGACCCTTGGGATGCCGTGGGCTTTCGATGACCTTCGAGATGGGCGCAAGGCCAAGATCGCTTGGCCAGAACCGTCCGGGCCCCGGAACGAAGGCTTCGATCTTGCCGGTTGGGCCGACGGCGGACAGCTCTTCCTGGTACCGTGATCCTTCGGCGAACATGCACAGTTCAAGCATCGCCCGGCTGCCATTTGCAAAATCCAGAATGACATAGCCGTTGTCGATGATATCTGGCGTTTCGCCATCATAGCGTTCGTCGAGGTGATTGACCGATTGAGCGGCCGAAGCCATGACGCGGATGGGTTCGGCCCCCAGGGTCAGCCGCATGAGATCGAAGAAATGGCAGCACTTTTCGACGAAGGTGCCGCCGGTAAACCGATTGAAGCGGTTCCAGTCTCCGACCTTGGGCAGAAACGGAAAGCGGTGCTCGCGGATGGTCAGCATCTGAACGCCGCCGGTCGCCGTGGCGGCACGGTCGAGGAACGCCGCAATTGGGGGCATGTACCGGTATTCCATCGCGACCCAAACGGGCGCTTCGTAACTGTCTCGAAACGCCTTGAGCTTTGCGGCATCGGAGGGATCGGTAAAAAGAGGTTTCTCGACCAGGATGGGAAGTGGGCGCTGTGCCGCGATCTCCTCTATCTGGTTCACATGGCAGAAATTCGGGCTCGCGATGATCAGGGCATCGAGGTCACTTTGGCCCACCAAATCACCCAGCGATCCGGCCCGGCGCGCGCCTTTGGTCAAAGCGGACCCCGCCTTTGCCATGGTATCATCCGGTTCGTAGATTGCGGCGACCTCGGCCCCGTCCAATAGCGCAAGGTTCCGGATGTGCTCCTGCCCCATCATCCCGCAGCCAATCAGGCCATACCGAACCGTATTTACCATCGACATTCCCTATCTAAGGCGCTGCACATACACCGCCTCGTCCGTGTCAAACCATGTCCGTGAAAACTCAACCGGTTCAGGCAAATCCGACCAGCTGAATCGCTCGACATATCCAGTGACGGAACCGGCCGGTTTTGTAAATGCATCGGGTGACCAATCGGGTACTCTGCCCACGCTCACGCGATCTTCGGCACGGCGGATCCAGAAGCCCAGCTGCGACTGGTAGAAGTGATACAGAGAATCGGAAAGGGCGTCGGCGGTGACTTCGCCTGCCGAGCGATCCAGCCAGATCTCTTCCAGCGCAACAATTGTATCATTGAGATAGCGCAGCCTGCGGACGCGGGCGGCATGGCTCGACTGCCCGAAGTCGGGCAGATCCCCGGGCTTGCGCAGCGTGTCGACGGATAGGATCGTGGCGCGGGGCAGGCCGCCGCCACCCAGCAGCTCAAGACGGAACATGGCGTAGACACCCTGCCCATCATTGCCGGTGCGGACGTAGTTGCCCGAGCCGTGAATACGGTCCAAAAGCCCTTTGGTTTCGAGCTCTGCGAGCGCTTTGCGCAGGGTTCCAATCGACACGCCAAGCTGTTTTGACATCTCACGTTCGGGGGGCAGGCGTTCGCCATCGATCAAGCGGCCTGCGCCTATGTCGCGGATCAAAAGCTCGGCCACCTGAACATAAACAGGCAGGGCATTCGGGCCTTGAAAACTGGACTTCACGCGCTGTTCCGATCCGTGGGTGCGGAAAATTGATACATTATTGATTTACATCATGGCGGATGCTACGCAAGACGAAATTGCGCAGTGGAAAGGCAGCCCATGACCATCGTCCCCATCACCTCGCCTGATCTCGATGCGGCCGAGGTGTCTTGGTTTTCGGCGCTCTGTTCGGATGACTACCAGTTTCTCGGGGTGCCGGAGGGTGGTCTGCGCTCATCCTGGACGCATTGTTCGGACATCGTGAAAGAGGCCGAAGCGCAAGGGTTCCGCAACATCCTTTGCCCGTCCTCGTATCAGGTCGGGCAAGACACGCTTTCTTTCGTAGCCGGATGCGCGCCGATCACGTCCAAGATCAACCTGCTGGCCGCCGTCCGCTGTGGTGAGATGCAGCCGATCATGCTGGCCCGCACCATCGCGACGCTCGATCACATGCTCGAAGGTCGTCTGACGGTGAATATCATCAGCTCGGATTTTCCGGGCGAAAAGGCGGACAGCAACTATCGCTACCAGCGCTCGCGCGAGGTCGTGGACATCCTGAAGCAAGCCTGGACACGGGATCAGATCGACTATGAGGGCGAGGTCTACAACTTCACCGGTCTCACGACCGACCCCGCCAAACCGTACCAGACGGGTGGGCCGCTTTTGTATTTCGGCGGCTATTCTCCGGCCGCCCTCGAACTCTGTGGCGAACATTGCGACGTCTACCTGATGTGGCCCGAACCGAAAGAGGCGATCGAGGGTCGGATGAAGGCGGTGAACGAGGTCGCGGCGCGGTATGACCGAACCCTCGATTATGGTCTGCGGGTTCATATGATTGTGCGCGATACCGAAGCCGAGGCTCAGGAATACGCCGACTACATCGTCTCGAAACTCGATGACGAGTATGGCCGCCTGATCCGGGAACGCGCGCTCGATTCAACGTCCCTTGGTGTCAGCCACCAAGCCCGCGCGCGTGAATTGGCCGATGAGTATGGATACGTGGAACCCGGGCTGTGGACAGGTGTCGGGCGTGCGCGGTCGGGCTGCGGGGCGGCGCTGGTCGGTTCGACCGATCAGGTCATGACCAAGATCGAAGAATATCAAAAGATGGGCATTCGCGCCTTCATCTTTTCCGGCTATCCGCATATCGACGAGGCCCGTCATTTCGGCAGCCGCGTCTTGCCGAACCTGAAAACCTGCTCGCTGCCCCATGCCTATGGCCGCGTTCCTGCGAGCACCCCGGAAACACCACTTGGTGTAGGAGTTCGCCGCTGATGGAGCGCATAACGCTTTCCCCTTCGCTTGAGATGAGCCGCATCGTCTATGGCATGTGGCGGCTGGCCGACGATGATGACACGACCGCAGCCAATGTCGAGCGGAAGATCAACCTGTGTCTCGATCAGGGCATCACGACCTTCGACCAAGCTGACATCTATGGTGGCTATACGGCCGAGGCCGTGATGGGGCAGGCGATGAAAGCCAACCCCGCCCTGCGCGACCGTATGGAGATCGTGACGAAGTGCGATATTGTGGCGCCGATGGGCCGTTACGCCGATGCGCCCTGTAAGTATTACGATACGTCGCGGGCACATATCGAAAAGTCCGTGGATCTGTCGCTGCAGGAAATGGCGATTGAGCATATCGACCTGCTGCTGATCCATCGCCCTGATCCGATGATGGATCACCACGAAACCGGCGCGGCGCTGGATGACATTGTGGCATCGGGCAAAGTCGGCAACATCGGTGTGTCCAACTTCCGCCCATGGGACTGGGAACTGCTGCAATCGGCGATGAAGACGCCGTTGGTCACGAACCAGATCGAAATCAGCCTGGCCGAGATCAACCCGTTTACGAACGGTGACATCGCGTTTCACCAACGGCAGGATCATGCGATGATGGCATGGTCCCCACTTGGGGGTGGGTCACTGATGACCGGTGACAGTGCCACGGCCAAGGTGATGGACGAGATGGCGCAGCGGGCCGGGGTCGACCGGGCCGCTGTTGCTGTGGCCTTCCTCTTGGCCCACCCATCCAAGATCGTCCCGGTGATGGGCACCAACAACCTTGACCGGATCGCCAAGATCTCGGACGCGCTCAAGGTCGAACTGAGCCGCCCCGACTGGTACCGCCTTTACGAAGCAGCCCTGGGGCAGGAGGTTCCCTGATGAACGCATTCGCGCCAGCCATGCCCATTTCGTTTCAACCCGATACCGAAAACACCCGCCTTTTGCGGGATGCCTTCGGGCGGTTTGCGACCGGGGTTACGATCGTGACCACGGGTTCTGATGACGGGCCGGTCGGGATCACCGCGAACAGTTTCTCATCGGTTTCGCTTGAACCGCCCCTTGTTCTCTGGGCGCCCGGCAAATCCTCGCGCCGGTTCAAGTATTTCGAACGGGCCGAAAACTATGCAATTCACATTCTCGGTTCGGATCAGGCTAAGCTGTGCGAAACATTTGCAAAAAACGCATTTGCACTCAATGATGCCGATACTGACGTGAATGAATTTGGCGTTCCGCTCATCCGAAATTGCCTTGCGCGTTTCGAATGCACACGGGTCGCCTGTTACGAGGGGGGCGATCACGTGATCGTCCTGGGTCAAGTCCACAGGGCCGAGATGCGAGACGGAGACGCGCTTGGCTTTTTTGCCGGCAAGCTCGGCCAATTCGCGCAAACATAAGCGCGTCACGCCAGCCCGAACCGCTGGCAAACAGGGAGGATCCGCATGGGCGGATTGCTGGCGGTGCTTGCACCGCTCGGGGTTCTGAACGCCACCGTGCTGCGTATCTGCCGCGCGGTTGGTGTCGTTGCGATTGCCCTTATGGTCGTGGCGATCCTGATCCAGGTGTTTTACCGCTATGTGTTGAACAACGCCTTGCCCTGGCCGGACGAGGCCGCGCGGTTCTGCATGCTGTGGATGACCGGCCTGATGGCGCCAACGGCGTTCCGGCGTGGGGGATTCGTAGCAATCGATTCCGTGCGGCTGTTGTTGCCGCGCCCATTGGGTCAGATCCTCGCGCTGTTCCTGCTGGTGATTTCCCTCGCTGTGCTAGTCGTCGCAATCATGATCGGATGGGGCGAGGTCACCGGTTTCGGCGGCCGCTTTGCGACCGCGTCGCTCTACATCCCCACATCGCTCAGCTTTGATGAATTCTTTCGCATTCCGCGCAGCTGGATGATGGCCTCACTTTTGGTCGGGGTCATTCTGCTGGCCGTGGTGAATGTCGAACTGCTGTTGCGCAACATCGTGATCCTGCTGGGCGGCGAGATGCGGCTGACGCCGATCGCGCAGGCCGAAATGAGCGGGGCCGAGTGATGCTGATCTGGTTCCTCCCCACCTTTCTCATCTTTCTGCTGATCGGCCTGCCGGTGTTCTTCGGCCTGCTCGCGGCGCCGGGTATCCTGCTTTATCTTAACGGGCAGGAAAAAGACATCACGCTGCTTTATCGCAACGTTTACAACGGGATAGATAGCTTTCCCCTGATGGCGATCCCGTTCTTCATGCTTGCGGGTGAGTTGATGAACAAGGGCGGCATCACGACCCGGCTTGTGGAATTCAGCCAGGCGCTCATGGGCCATTTGCGGGGTGGGTTGGCGCAGGTCAACATTCTGTCTTCGATCCTGTTTGCCGGGCTTTCGGGTTCGGCCGTCGCTGACACCTCGGCGCTCGGGTCGATGCTGATCCCGGCGATGGAGAAAGAGGGCTATTCCCGCCGCTTTGCAGCGGCCATCACGGCGGCAAGCTCGGTGATCGGCCCCATTATCCCGCCGTCGGGGATCATGATCATCTATGCCTATGTGATGGGTGAATCCGTCGCGGCCCTGTTTCTGGCGGGTATCGTGCCCGGCATTATGGTGGGGTTGGGCTTGATGTTCATGGTCCGCCTGCTCGCTGACCGGTACGATCTGCCTGCCGCGCATCGGGTCGTGTTGACCGGAACCAAGCTTGGCCCGCTTGAGCTTTGGTTTTCGTTTATCCTTGTTCGTCTCAACCTCGGTTGGTTGCTGTCGCAATTCGTGCCGCTGGGCGAGGCGCCAACCGCGACGGCCTCATGGCTGACCCTCGTCGGGGGGATCGTCGCGGCGCATGCATTCTTTGTCGGATTGCGCAGGCTGGTCAGCCACGATTTCCGGATGGTCTGCAAGCGGGCGGTGCTGCCGCTGCAAACGCCCATTCTGATCCTTGGCGGTATCCTGGCCGGGGTCTTTACGCCGACCGAAGCGGCAGCGGTCGCGGTGGCCTATGCCTTGCTCGTAGCGCTCTTCGTACTACGCACCATGCGTTTTGCAGATCTGCCCGACGTGCTCAGCCGGGCGGCCCTGACCAGCGCGGTCGTCCTGCTGCTCGTCGGTGCGGCGATGGCGTTCAAGACGGTGGTTTCGCTAAGCTATGCGCCCCAGATCCTTGCCGATCTGATCCTCAGCCTTTCCGACAACCCGCTGATCCTGTTGTTTCTCATCAACCTGCTGCTTTTTGTCGTGGGGATGTTCCTCGATGCAGGGCCGGCGATCATCATCCTTGGGCCGATCCTGGCCCCGATCTTTACCGACCTCGGCGTCGATCCCATCCACTTTGCCATCATCATGAGCGTGAACCTGACCGTCGGTCTTGCCACTCCGCCGATGGGGCTGGTCCTGTTCGTGGCCTCCGCCGTCTCGCGCGAGCGGGTCGAGACGATCGCCAAGGCCATCCTGCCATTTCTCGCGGTTGAGATCCTGGTGATCTTCCTGATCACCTATGTGCCCGCAATTTCCATGACGATCCCGCGTTTGACGGGTTTCGCGAACTGACAAGTATGTAAACGGAGGACAAAGCATGCTAAAACAGACCCTGAAAACGTTAACCGTCGCGGCCATGCTGGCCGGGTCGGCGCTGGCGGCTTCGGCGCAGGATTACACGATCCGCGCCACGGCCAACTCGAACGAGAACGACGAAGATTACGACGGTCTCGTGGTCTTCAAGAACTTTGTCGAAGCGGCCTCGAACGGCGCCATCGCCGTTGAGCTTTTCATAGGCACCCAGCTTTGTTCAAATGGTGCGGAATGTCTGCAAGGTGTGGCTGACGGCAACATCGACGTCTACATCTCCACGTCCGGCGGCGCCTCAGGCATCTTCCCATATGTGCAGGTGCTGGACCTCCCCTATCTAATGGCGGACGACCGGGTGGCCGAGCACGTCTTGTCAGGCGACTTCACCCGCAAGATGCGCGACATGGCGCTTGAGGATTCCGGCGGCGCGATCCGCCTGATGACGATCGGCAACACTGGCGGCTGGCGCAACTTTGCGAACACCAAGCGCCGCATCGCCAACCCATCGGACATGGAAGGTCTCAAGATCCGGACCGTCGTGGCAGACCTGCCGCAGGAGCTGGTTAAGGCTCTGGGTGCATCGCCGACACCGATCCCGTGGCCCGAGCTTTTCACGTCGTTCCAGACCGGCGTTGTTGAAGGATCGAAGAACGGCATCACCGACATCATGGGCATGAAGTTCCCCGATGCGGGCCTGCAATATGTCACGCTTGACGGGCATGCCTACATGGGTGCGCTCTGGTGGATGAACAACGAAAAGTTCATGGGAATGCCCGAGGATATGCGCCGTGTGGTCGTTGACGGTTTCTATGCGCTACAACAGGCGACGTTCGCATCACCCAAGCGGAAATCGATCAAGGCCTACGAGGATTTCGTAGCTGGTGGTGGCGATCTCTACGTTCCTACGCCCGAGCAAAAGGCGGCGTTCAAAGAGGCTGCAACACCTGTCTACGACTGGTTCAAAAGCAACGTGGCACGCGGGGACGAGATCTTTGAGGCCCTCACGACGGCGGTTGCCGACGCCGAAGGTGACATCAATGGCGCACGGGCGGCAGACCTGAACTAAGGAAAGCTGGGCTCGCGCCCCCACGGACAGACCAAGGAAAGGCCATCTCTCGCGGGATGGCCTTTTTTGCGTCTGTTTGCGGGCCGGACCAGGATGTTAACCTATTCTGAAGCGGTGATCCCGTTACGCCAATGACGCCGCCCGAAAGGAAAATGCATGATCGCATATGTCACTGTCGGTGCGGACGACATCGCTCTTGCGAAACGGTTTTATTCCGCGTTCCTGCCGGCCCTTGGCTATGATCTTGAGGAGGGTCCCGAGGGTCTGAGTTACGCGATGCCTGTGCAGCCGGGTCAATCTGCCGTTTTGCCTGAGTTCTACGTCAAACCTCCATTCGATGGCCGTCCGGCCTCGGCTGGCAACGGTTCCATGGTCGCGTTCGAGGCACGCAATCAAAAGCAGGTTCGTGATCTTCACGCCGCCGCGCTTGTCGCGGGTGGCTCCGACGAGGGCCAGCCGGGCTTTCGCGCCTCGTACGGCCCTAACTTCTATGTTGGCTACCTTCGTGACCCTCAGGGCAACAAGATCGCGCTGTTCTCAAGCGATCCGAACGAGCCGGGGCGGGACGGGTAGCGCGGGTTTCGCTTGGGATCACTGCCGGGGTTTTGCGTCCGTCTCGAAGACAAGGCTGAGAGCTTGCCGGTGATATTTACGCAAGTTAGCGTGCGGTCATGGCGCAAACACTCGCGATCCCCTTGACGTTTGGCGAGGACAGAACCGCAGTGGCAAATATCGAGACCGGGGACGGCGCCGGTTTGGCGATCATATTGCCCGGGCTTCGGTATGGTTGCGATCGTCCTGTGCTCAGCCATTCCGCCGAAGTTTTTCGATCCCTCGGTCACGACATCG
>CAWUIQ010000084.1:0-15113 GCA_963922565.1 uncultured Rhodobacterales bacterium | reverse complement strand
CCGATCTGGTGCGCGATGGCGACGCGCCGCAGGTCCCCAGCCCCGATACCGAAACGATCGAGGCCGCGATTTCGGCGGGGTCCGACACGTTGCAGCAGCCCGCGACAGGCGGGCCAAGCCCGCTCGAAGTGCCCGCAACCGAAACGCCGCGCGCCGATCTCAGCGCAGTTCAGGATGCGACAGCCAAACCGCAGCAACCCGCAGCCCGGCCCACACTGCCTGAAACGGCCCCGCAAGTGACCCTGTCCGAAGACGTGGCCGTCCCTCCCACGCAGCAGCAGGCCGGATTGAGCCAGGCAGATGAGCAGGCGCCCCAAACGCCCGCAGCGTCAGAAACCGTTGAAACACCTGCGGCGCCCGAGACCGAAGATGTCGCTGGAACCGGGCAGGCTGTGATCGAGTTCGAGCGGCCCGAGGTCGAACCTGAGGTCAAGCCGGAAGCGGCTCCCTCGGCGTCCGAGGAACTGGCCGTTCTCGATACGGCTGAAGAAACGGCCCCCAGCACCGAAACGGGTGAAACCGTCGTCGCTCAGGTCGAGCGTCCGTCCGTTGGCAAGCCCGCGACGTCGATCATCAACCGGTTCGAGCCCGACGCAGAGACCGAAGAACCCGTTGCAGAAGAGCCAAGCGCCATGCCGCTCGATGCATATGCGGCAGAGTTTGAAAACACCGAAGGCAAGCCGCTCATGTCGATCATCCTGATCGACAATGGCGTCAACCTGACCGGGGCAGAGGTTGGCGTGGCGGCTCTGGGCAGCTTTCCCTATCCGCTGACCTTTGCGGTGGATGCAGCGCTACCGGATGCGGCGGAGCGGGCGCAGGCCTATCGCAAAGAGGGTTTTGAGGTTCTGGCGATGATCGACCTGCCCGCTGGCGCGACAGCGTCGGATGCCGAGGTTTTGCTGTCCGCGTCGCTTAGTGCTGTGCCGCAAGCGGTTGGGGTGATCGAGGGCACCGGCACCGGTCTGCAGAATTCCCGCGACGGGGCGGAACAGATCGCGCAGGCACTTTTGCAGTCGGGCCACGGCTATGTCCTGCAAGACAGCGGGTTGAATACGGTCCAGAAGCTGGCCGCCCGTGACGGCGTCGCTGCGGCGACGGTCTTCCGCGATGTCGACAGTGCAGATCAAACGCCCAGCGTCATCCGTCGCTTTCTCGATCAGGCCGCGTTCCGCGCCGATCAGGAGGGTGGGGTGATCATGCTGGGCCGGATCCGGCCCGATACAATCTCGGCCTTGTTGGTCTGGGGGTTGCAGGATCGTGCAACACGGGTTGCCCTTGCCCCCGTTTCGGCGGTTTTGAAGCAGGGACAGCAGTAGTCGCCGCAGCTCATGGCCCCGGGGTCAGGCGTTTCCGTCACCGCGAAACCGTGCCGCGTCTGCTGCCGCTCGCCGGATGGCGTTCGATTTGTGGACGGTCTCCATATACTCGGCCTCGGGATCGCTGTCATAGACCACGCCGCCGCCCGCCTGGATGTATAGCGTTTCGTCCTGCACCACCGCCGTGCGTAGTGCGATGCACATATCCATATCGCCACCCGCGCTGAAGTACCCGACGCCGCCGCCATAGATGCCGCGTTTTTCCGGTTCCAACTCGTCGATGATCTCCATCGCGCGCACCTTGGGCGCGCCTGAGACGGTGCCTGCAGGCATACCGGCAAAGAACGCATCAAGTGCGTCTTTGCCCTCGGCCAGCTCACCCACTACGTTCGACACAATGTGCATCACGTGGCTGTAGCGTTCGACGATGAATTCCTCGGTCGGGCGGACGGTCCCGATCTTGGCGACGCGGCCCACATCATTGCGGCCCAGATCCAGAAGCATCAGGTGCTCGGCCAGCTCTTTTTGATCGGCCAGAAGATCAGCCTCAAGCGCACGGTCCTCGTCCGGTGTCGCGCCGCGTGGCCGCGTGCCCGCAATGGGGCGGATCGTGACCTCGTCGCCGAAGACCCGAACCAGGATCTCGGGGCTGGCGCCGATGACCTGAAAGCCGCCGAAGTTGAAGTAGAACATGAAGGGTGACGGGTTCGTCCGCCGCAGCGAGCGGTAGAGTGAAAAGGGCGGCAGCCGGAAGGGCTGTGACCAGCGCTGCGCCGGCACGACCTGGAAGATATCGCCGGCTCGGATGTATTCCTTGGCCTTTTCTACCGCGGCCTTATAACCCTCGTGGCTGAAATTGCTGACCGGTTCATCGGGCGTTTCTGCCTCGCCTAGATCGCGGCTTTGGCCCGGCACACCCCGTTCCAGATCGCGTACCGCATCCATGACCCGCTCAGCCGCTTGCGCATAGGCTGCGCGGGCGGTCTGGCCGTCGCTGACCCATGCGGGCGAGACCACCGTCACCTCACCCTTTACACCGTCGAGTACCGCGATGACCGATGGACGGATCAGGATGGCATCGGGCAGGCCCATCGGATCGGGGTTGATGTCCGGCAGGTGTTCGACCAGCCGCACCATGTCATAGCCCAGATAGCCAAACAGCCCGGCCGAGGCCTGCGGCAGATCGGCAGGCAGATCGATCCGGCTTTCCTCGATCAGGTCGCGTAAGGTATCGAGCGGGTTGCCCGGCACATCCTTGAATGCCTCGGCGTCATAGCGGGCCGCCCGGTTTATGGCCGACGCCTCGCCGTGACAGCGCCAGACCAGGTCCGGTTTCATCCCGATGATCGAATAACGGCCCCTCACTTCTCCACCGGTCACCGATTCAAGCATGAACGCGTCCTTTTGCGCATCCGTCAGCTTGAGCATCAGCGAGACAGGCGTATCGAGATCCGCGGCAAGGCGGGTATAAACGACCTGGTTCTGCCCGGCCTCATAGGCGCGGGCGAACGTGTCAAAGTCCGGGGTCAGGGCCATTTCGGTTACTGGAAGTTCGCGTTCACGGCCTCGACGGCGCGCATATCGATGTTCGGTCCGGCCCGCAGCGTGGTGTCTGCCGAGTAAAGGTTCAGGACATCGCGCGCGAGCGACTGGCTCAGCTGTTCGGTGATCTGGGCCAGCGCATCCTCGGCCTCCGGGTTCTCTGATGCATCGGTGATCTTGTCGAGCCGCGCGATCAGGATTGCGCCGAAACCGTCAAAGCGACCGACCTCGCCAACCTCCATTTCGAAGATCCGGGTCATGAGGTCCTCTGGCGCACCAACTAGAAACGATTGACGGTCGCGCCCGGCCTCAACAGTTGCTTCGAGTTCCAGCGCGGCAAATTCCTCGCCCGCTTCCAGCCGGGGCAGCAGCGCGTTCGCCTGCTCACCCAGACGTTTTTCGGTTTCGCGGGCTTCCCAGTCAGTCCGCACCTGTTCTGCAACCTCTTCGTAGGACGAGTCGCGGGGCGGCAGTACCTCATCGAGCCTCAGTGCGATGAGACCGCCATCATCAAGGCTCTCGATCTGCGGGAAATCATCGGTCGTGATCTGGATCGCGAGATCCTGGAACCGTTCATAGGCCGCAACGCCGTCGCCATAATTGGCGTACCAGTCGATCTGGCCCAGCGTCATGTCAGTTTCTGCCGTCAGATCCTCGAGGGTCGCACCCCCGGCCAGAAGATCGTCATAGTTCTGGGCCTGCGCCTCGACCAGACGGCGGGCACGGCCAACGGCAAGAGCGTTGCGTAATTCATGCTGCGCGTCCTCAAAGCTGATCGATTGGGCAGGCAAGATGCCGTTGACGCGGAAGAGCGCCGGGCCAAGCGCGGTCGGGAAGGGGCCAACCACATCACCGACCGAGGCGGCAAACACACCTTCGCCGGCATCGCCCAAGGCACCGATGGGCAGATCGCCCAGATCGACATCGGCCAGTGCGAGGCCTCGGCTTTCAACCAGCGCTTCGAAGGTCGTGCCATTTACGTCAAGCTGGGCGGCGGCGGCGTTGGCCTCGTCTTCCGACGAAAAGACCAGGCGTTCGACAAGGCGGCGCTCGGGCTGGTTATAGCGGTCCGATTGCTCGTCATATGCGGCCCGCAGTTCCTCGTCGGACAGCGTCACCTCGCTCAGCATCATGTCGGGCAGCAAAAGGGCGTAGGTGATGCGTTTCGTTTCGGGCAGCTGATAATTCGAGATGTTGTCGCTGTGAAAGGCCCGCAACGTCGCCTCATCGGGTTCGGGCAGCGCTTCGGCCAGGTTGGTAAAATCGAGACGGGCCCAGGTGAAATCGCGGGTTTCGCCCAGATAATTCACCATGGTCTGGGCATAAGTGTCGGGCATGATGACGCCGGCGGTCACCGCGCTTTGCAGGATGGTGCGGGCGCTTTCCTCGCGCACCTGCTCTTCGAAGGCGGATTCGGTCAGGCCAGCCTGTTCCAGCGCAAAGCGATATCCGTCGCGATCGAAATTGCCGTCGATGCCCTGAAAGCTGGGGATGTCGACGATCTGGTCGCGCAGGCGCGCGTCGCCGATCGACAGCCCCATCTCGGCCGCTTCGTGATCAAGGGCGCGGGCCCGGACGAGGCGAGCCAGCACGGTCTGGTCTAGCCCCAGCTGACGGGCCTGTTCGAAGGTCACGCGCTGACCGCTCTGGGCTTCGAAGGCACGCAGTTCCTGTTGCAACTGGCGGGCATATTGATTGACGTCGATATACTTGTTGCCGACGCTGCCGATGGTGCGCAGGTTGCCCGAGAGATTGGTCGCGCCAAAGCCCGCAAGGCCAAGGATCAGAAGCGCAAGCAGGATCCAAACGGCGGTCCTGCTAAGGCTGTTTTCGCTTTTTGCCATTCGACTGTGCTGCCCTTGTTGGTGGCCTTTTACTCTGGTCGCGCCTGAATAGCCCCGGGCGGGCGGGGCGGCAAGGGTCAGAGCCGCAGCTGTGACAGCCTTTTGAAGAGCGTGGCGATCCCGTCTGCATCGAGGTTGGCAAAGGCGATGCGCAGATGACGCTGACCGGCGGGGTCGTCGTCAGGAAAGAACATCGTGCCGGGCAGGCATAGGATACCCGCCTCGCGTACCAGTGCCGGGGCCAGTTCGGCCGATGACATCGCGAAGGGATGTTCGAGATAGGCGAAATAGGCCCCTAGCCCCAGAAGCGACCAGCCTTGATCGGCAAGCGCTGGAAAGCCTGCTTCGATGGCGGCGCGCCGGGCCAGGATCTCATCCCGTTCGCCCGCCACCCATTGCGACAGGTTCTCGACGCCCCAAAGGGCGGCGTACTGGCCGACCTGGCTAGGGCAGATCGCGACGGTGTCGAGGAACTTTTCCGCCTCGGCCAGCAGGGACGGGGATGAGATCAGCGCGCCGACCCGGTGCCCGGTCAGCCGGTAGGCCTTGGAGAACGAATAGAGGTGAACCAGCGTGTCGTCCCAGCCGGGCTGCTGGAAAAGAGTATGCGGCGGGCCGGACCGGCTGTCGAAGTCGCGGTAGGTTTCATCGACAATCAGGCGCAGGCCCCGCTCGCGCGCCAGATCGAAGAAGGCGCTGACCAGATCGGCGGGGTATTCCACGCCGCCGGGATTGTTGGGCGTCACCAAAGCGATGGCGCGGGTTCGGTCGGTGATCAGGGCTGCTGCGTCCTGTGGGTCGGGCAGCAGATCGGCACCCGTCGGCAGCGGTATGGACCGAACCCCTGACATGTCCAGCCACATTTTATGATTGAAATACCAGGGGGTTGGAATGATGACCTCATCCCCTTCATCGCAGAGCGTGGCAATTGCGGCAGCAAAGGCTTGATTGCAGCCTGATGTGATGGCGACCTGTTCCGGCGCGACATCTGCGCCGTAATGACGGGTGGTTTGTGTGGCAAGGGCGGCGCGCAGGTCGGGGTTGCCAAGGACCGGGCCGTAAAGATGCGCGGCGTCCTGATCGAGGATCGCGTCCGCCATGGCCTGCCGCAAGCCTGCGGGGGGCGGGTCGACCGGGGCGGCCTGGCTGACATTGATGAGGGGGCGTTCGGGCGGAAAGGTCACGCCTTCGATCCAGCGGCGCGCCTCCATCACGGGCGGGGCAAAGGTGGTCGCGGTCCGGCTGTTCATGATTTCTGCCAAATAGCGCGCCTGCGGCGCATTCCATGATTTGTCTGGCGCATTGTCCGGATCGTGTCGAAGGATGGTTGATCGTGCAGGGCGCTCAAGCTCACCAGACCAGCAGGGCCTGACCCGCTCTCGATCTCGGTTCTGTCTGCCGGAAACCGACCGCCCGCCCAAGTCAAATAGCCGTATCCCCGCAGGCGGGGCCCCGCGGCGATTTGGCTTGACCGTGCTGCCGTTCTCCGGCGGCCAAACCTCAAGCGAGAGCGGCTCCGGACCAGCAGGTTGGACATGCGATCAGTCCTTGCCCCGGTAGGGTTCGACATATTGCAGCGCCATGTCCCAGGGAAAGAAGATCCAGGTGTCCTGGCTGACTTCGGTGATAAACGTGTCGACCTGCGGGCGCCCCTTAGGCTTGGCATAGACGGTGGCGAAATGCGCCTTGGGATACATCTCGCGCACGACTTCGAGTGTTTTGCCACTGTCGACGAGATCGTCGATTATAAGAATGCCGGTGCCGTCCTGCATCAGCTCCGCATCCGGGGTTTTCAGAACGTTGGCGTCGGCCTGGGTCTGGTGATCGTAGGATTTGATGCTGATCGTGTCGACGGTCCGGATATCCAGCTCGCGGCTGACGATCATCGCGGGCGCCATGCCGCCACGTGTGACGGCGACCACAGCCCGCCATGCGCCGTTGTCCGGGCCCTGACCATCCAGCCGCCATGCCAGCGCGCGGCTGTCACGGTGGATCTGGTCCCAGCTGATATGAAAGCCTTTTTCATGGGGCAGGCGGTCGTTCATGGTTTACCTTTCGATCAATAGCCGCAGCCCAAGCGCGCCAAGCAGCGTCGCGGCCAGACGGTCGAACAGGGGTTTGAGGCCCAGATATCCGCGGCGCGCGGGTGGCGCGCTGAGCAGGACCGCAAAGACAGCGTAGCACAGAATCTCAAGCACCCAATGATTGAGGGTGATCAGCGCGATATCGCGGGCCTGCAGCCCCTGAGGAAAGACGACGAGGATAACCGCGGCTGCAAACAGCATGGATTTGGGGTTGCCGATATTGACCAGGAACCCCGAAAGGACGCTGCGGCCCTGTGAAATGGGTGCCTCGGCCAGCGGCGATCTTGCATCGCGCCACGTATGGTAGGCAATCCAGAGCAAATAGCAGGCGCCCCCGATCTTGAGGATCGTGTAAGTCCATGGAAACAGGGTGAAAAGGCTTTCGAGCCCCAAAAGGGCGGCGAGGGTCCATGCCGCGGCTGCCGTGGCAAGGCCAAGGCCCGTGGCGAGCCCTGCCGCGCGCCCTGCCGCGACCGTTGTCTTGATAAAGAACAGCAGCGCCGCGCCGGGGCTGAGGATCGCGGCCAGCAACACGACATTGAAGGCGAGGAGGCTGTCCCAGCTCATGCCTTGCTCATATCCGGCGCATCGACTGCCTTCATGCCCACGACGTGATAGCCGGCGTCGACATGCAGGCACTCTCCGGTCACCCCCGCACCCAGATCCGACAGCAGATACAGGGCAGACCCGCCCACGTCGTCGATCGTCACGTTGCGGCGCAGGGGGGAGTTGTATTCGTTCCACTTCATGATGTAGCGGAAATCGCCGATGCCGGAGGCCGCGAGGGTCTTGATGGGCCCCGCGCTGATGGCATTCACGCGGATGCGGTCCTTGCCCAGATCTTCGGCCAGATAGCGGACCGATGCCTCAAGCGCCGCCTTGGCGACACCCATCACATTGTAATGCGGCATGACCCGCTCGGCCCCGTAATAGGTCAGGGTCAGGGCGCTGCCGCCATTGGTCATCATCTTTTCGGCGCGCTGCATGACAGCGGTGAAGGAATAGACCGAGATATCCATAGACATCTGAAAATTCGCGCGGCTGGTATCGACATAGCGGCCGCGAAGTTCATTTTTATCGGAAAAACCAATGGCATGAACGACGAAATCAATGTTATCCCAATGCTCGGAAAGTCCCGAGAAAAGAGCGTCGATCGATGCTTCGTCGCCGACATCACACGGCAACACGATGGAACTGCCCAAGTCGGCCGCCAGGGGATCAACCCGCTTTTTCAGGGCCTCACCCTGGTAGGAAAACGCCAGGTCGGCCCCGGCCTCGCCCAAGGCTTTTGCAATGCCCCATGCGATGGATTTGTCATTGGCCAAGCCCATGATGAGGCCGCGTTTCCCGGCCATCAGCCCCGTCGCCATACTTGTCCCCCGGCTTGTGATCTGGCGCTCAGCTTTATGGCATTGCCCATGCACCTGCAAGAGAGGGGGTGTCCGACCGGCGGCGCTGCGTTATGTGTGCGCCCAGTGGACAGTAAAGGGCCAAAGATGGACTGGGATGACAAGTTCGCGGGCGACAACCCGTTCGACATCGTACGCCGCTGGATGGCAGAGGCTGAGGGCGACGAAATGAACGACCCGAATGCCATTGCCCTGGCCACCGTCGACGCGGATGGATTGCCCAATGCGCGCATGGTTCTGTTGAAAGATGTCGAAGATGGCGCGTTTGTTTTCTACACCAATTACGAAAGCGCCAAGGCCGCCGAATTGGATCAATCGGGCAAAGCGGCGTTCGTGATGCATTGGAAATCGCTGCGTCGCCAAATAAGAGTTCGCGGTATGGTTGAAAAAGAGGATGGCCCCCAGGCAGATGATTACTACCGTTCGCGATCGCTCAAAAGTCGCCTTGGCGCATGGGCTTCGAAGCAAAGCCAGCCGCTGCAAAGCCGGGCCCATCTCATGGCCGAAGTGGCCAAAATTACGGCCCGCGAAGGCACTGATCCTGCGCGTCCGCCGTTCTGGGGCGGCTACCGTATCACACCGGTCGAGATCGAGTTCTGGGCCGATGGCGCGTTTCGCCTTCACGACCGGTTCTGCTGGCGCCGCGACAGTGTTGAGGCACAGTGGACAATCACTCGACTCAACCCTTGAATGTTTTTTGTGGACTACAGGGCGAAACGGGTGGATTCATCCGGGGTTTCTACTTGAAATGGTCCTTAAGAAACCGCAAGACTGTAACAGTGTTATAAACCGAAAGTATATTTCGTGACGGAAGAGCCTCAAAATGCGACCGTGATTGACGGCACGGTCAAATGGTTCGACCCCGTTAAGGGTTTTGGTTTCGTCGTGGCTGATACTGGCGGACCCGATATTTTGCTGCATGTGAACGTTCTCCGCAATTACGGACAAAGTTCAGTCGCGGATGGGTCTCGCCTACAGGTCAGGATACAGATGACTGCCCGCGGTGCGCAGGCGGTTGAGGTGCTCAGCCTCGAACCACCCGCAATGAACGGGTCAACCACACTGACGGATATTGCCGACCTCGATGATGAAAAGGTGGCCGAAGCGCCGCTTGAGCCTGGCCGTGTCAAATGGTTCGACAAGGGCAAGGGATTTGGCTTTGCCAATATATTCGGACGGTCCGAAGATGTCTTTTTGCATATCGAAGTGTTGCGCCGTTCGGGTCTTGCTGACTTGCAGCCGGGCGAGGCGCTGGCGCTGCGTGTGATCGAGGGCAAGCGCGGACAGATGGCGGCCGAGGTCCACGCGTGGGAAGCGGCCATCGAAAAACCCGAGGGATGATCCGGATCATACTGGCCGTCATGGCGATCTGGATCGGATTGCCGCTTTTGGCATGCTCAGAGGGGCAGGTCTTTGTTCGCGGCTCCTTTGGCGAGGTGCGGTTCAATGTCGAGGTCGCCGATGATCCGCAGGAACGCTCGCAGGGTTTGATGTTTCGTGAAACCTTGCCGCGGTCGTCGGGCATGCTCTTCATCTATGATCGGCCCCAGCGTCTGTCGTTTTGGATGCGCAACACGCTCATTCCTCTGGACATGATCTTTGTCGATCCCACCGGCGTGGTGCGGCACATCCATCACGAGGCCGTGCCGCTCGATGAAACCCCCATCACGGGCGGCGACGGGCTCATTGCGGTGCTTGAAATCAATGGCGGGCTGGCCCGCGCGCTTGGTATCGATGTGGGCGATGAACTACGGCATCCGGCCTTTGCGGACGGACCGGCAGCATGGGCCTGTTAGGGCTTTTCAATCCCGAAAGACATGGCTAAAGAGGCGCTCACGGTCGGGGTGTGGCGCAGCCTGGTAGCGCACCTGTTTTGGGTACAGGGGGTCGTGAGTTCGAATCTCGCCGCCCCGACCACTTTCTCAGCAGAGTTCTAGGCGTCCAATTCGCGGCGGTCGGTCGGTACGCCACCTGCGGCTTCGAGCATCCGGTCAACGAGGCTGTCGAGGCGGCGCTGCTGGAAATAGACGCGGCGTGCTGTGCCTGATTTCTGAGGGATCTCGGCGAAATACGACATCTCGACAAGATACCGGCCATCGGCCTGCGTCGTGCGCTTTTGCATGACAAGAATGGGCGCCTCGAGCGCGCCATCGAATTCAAGCAGCAGGAACGCCGCCAGATCGGGGGACGGCAGGATCCGGCACTGAACGATGCCGCGCGACATCGTCCGGATCGTGTCCCCGGGTGAGTCGCAGGCGGCGCGGAATGCCTCGTCCAACGGGTCGGGCTGGCTTTCGAAAAGCGCCAGCCGAACGGGCACATCTAGTTCCGAGGTCGCGATACGCTCTTCATATTGTGGCGCGCATGCACCAAGAGCGAGGATGAAGGGAACGAAAATGCGCATCAGGCTCCGCCGATCAGGTTGCCGGATCAAGTCACCACACTTTCGCGCCTGCAGCAACTCATTCCTCGGTTATCCCCATAGTTCGCGGGATAACTTAAGACCGGAACACAGCAATTCGGCATAAGCACTTGGCATTCTTTCCAAAACCCGAATAGGCGACGGTGGATGAATGACTGGATTGCACCAAAGGTTAACGGCAGTGAATCAGCCGCAGCGCGAACCGGTTGGTGCGTCGAGGCTGGTCAAGAAAAATTATGACAGAAAAATGTCAAAAAATTCATTGACGGGTCCACGGTCTATACGTCAGTTTGTGCTGGCCAACGCGGACCACCACAAGATGTAGTGTTAACACCTACAGCGAACCGCGGGACCGAGGGACAAACAAACCCGCCGAAAAAGGCTGAAAACGGGGCGCCGCCCCCGAACAGGGAAGGTTTGTCTGGATCCGGGCGTGACAATGACGGGTGTCGCAATGACGGGGCCCGGTAAGGCCAAATGCTGGAGATGAGGCAGCGCGATGAAGATTGAGAGAAAGTTTACCACCGCTGGGCAAGATGCCTATGCCGACCTGGATTTCGTGACGACGGCATCCGAAATCCGCAACCCGGACGGAACGGTCGTGTTCCGGCTTGAGAATGTTGAGGTTCCGACATCATGGAGCCAGGTGGCAAGCGATGTCATCGCGCAGAAATACTTCCGCAAGGCAGGCGTTCCGACCGCTCTCGACCGCGTCGAAGAAGAAGATGTGCCAGAGTTCCTGTGGCGCTCAGTCCCGGCAGAGGGCGCCGAGATGGGGGGCGAAACCTCGTCCAAGCAGGTCTTTGACCGTCTCGCCGGTGCATGGGCCTACTGGGGCTGGAAAGGTGGCTATTTTACAGACGAAGGGGATGCGCGCGCTTATTTCGACGAAATGCGCTACATGCTCGCGTCACAGCGCGCTGCGCCGAACTCGCCACAATGGTTCAACACCGGCCTGCACTGGGCCTATGGCATCGACGGCCCAAGCCAGGGCCACCACTACGTCGATTACAAAACCGGCAAGCTGACGAAATCCGGCTCGGCCTACGAGCATCCGCAGCCGCATGCCTGCTTTATCCAGTCGGTCAAGGACGACCTGGTCAACGATGGCGGCATCATGGATCTCTGGGTCCGCGAGGCGCGCCTGTTCAAATATGGCTCCGGTACCGGCACGAACTTCAGCTCGCTGCGCGGTGAGGGCGAGGCGCTCTCGGGTGGGGGCAAGTCCTCGGGTCTCATGGGCTTTCTCAAGATTGGCGACCGGGCGGCGGGTGCGATCAAGTCGGGCGGCACCACGCGCCGGGCGGCCAAGATGGTCATCGTCGATGCCGATCACCCGGATATCGAGGACTTCATCAACTGGAAGGTCATCGAAGAGCAGAAGGTGGCGAGCATCGTCGCGGGCTCAAAAATGCACGAGCAGAAGCTGAACGCGATCTTCGACGCGATCCGCACGTGGGACGGGGCCGAGGCTGACGCCTATGATCCAAAGGCGAACGACGCGCTAAGGCATGCGGTTCGTGATGCGAAAAAGGTCGCAATCCCAGAGACTTATATCAAGCGCGTGCTCGACTATGCCCGGCAGGGGCACACCAGCATCGAGTTTCCGACCTATGACACCGACTGGGATTCGGAAGCCTACAACTCCGTATCTGGTCAGAACTCGAACAACTCGATCCGGGTCACGAACGCGTTCCTGACGGCCATCGAGAAAGATGCCGACTGGGAGCTGATCAGCCGCGTGAATGGCGAGGTCACCAAGACGGTCAAGGCCCGCGCGTTGTGGGAACAGATCGGTCATGCGGCGTGGGCTTGCGCCGATCCGGGCATCCAGTTCCACGATACGGTCAACGATTGGCACACATGCCCGGCTGACGGGCAGATCCGCGGCTCGAACCCGTGTTCGGAATACATGTTCCTCGACGATACGGCCTGTAACCTTGCATCGATGAACCTGCTGACCTTCCTGAAGGACGGGCAGTTCCAGGTCGAGGATTACATGCACGCCGCGCGGCTCTGGACCGTGACGCTCGAGATCAGCGTGATGATGGCCCAATTTCCTTCGAAGGAAATTGCCCGCCGCTCATACGACTTCCGTACCTTGGGTCTTGGTTACGCGAATATCGGTGGTCTCCTGATGAACATGGGCCTCGGATACGACAGCGATGAAGGCCGGGCGCTTACTGGTGCGCTGACCGCGATCATGACGGGCGTCGCCTATGCCACATCGGCCGAGATGGCGGGTGAGCTGGGGCCGTTCCCCGGCTACAAGAAGAACGCTGACAACATGCTGCGGGTTATCCGCAACCACCGCACCGCGGCTTACGGCGCCGAGGACGGGTACGAAGGCCTGTCGGTCAAACCGGTCCCGCTCGACCACGCCAACTGCCCGGATGCGGCACTGGTCTCGGTCGCGATGTCTTGCTGGGATGAGGCGCTGAAACTGGGTGAGCAGCACGGCTATCGCAACGCGCAGGCCACGGTCATCGCCCCGACGGGCACGATTGGCCTTGTCATGGACTGCGACACGACCGGGATCGAACCGGACTTCGCCCTGGTGAAATTCAAGAAGCTGGCCGGCGGCGGCTATTTCAAGATCATCAACCGGTCTGTGCCCTCCGCGCTTGAGACGCTCGGCTACGGCTCGGCCCAGATTGAAGAGATCGTAAGCTATGCCGTCGGCCACGGATCGATCGGCAACGCGCCGGGCATCAATCACACCACGCTGACGGCCAAGGGGTTTGGCCCCGGTGAGATCGACAAGGTCGAAGCCGCGCTCGAAAGCGCCTTCGACATCCGGTTCGTGTTCAACCAGTGGACGCTGGGCGAAGAGTTCTGCACCCAAACCCTCGGCATCCCGGCCGAAAAGCTCAACGATCCGACCTTTGATCTTTTGAAGCATCTTGGCTTTGCCAAGGCGGATATCGACGCGGCCAACGATCATGTCTGCGGAACGATGACGCTGGAAGGGGCGCCGCATCTGAAGGAAGAGCACTACCACATCTTCGATTGTGCGAACCCGTGCGGCAAGAAGGGCAAGCGGTTCCTGTCTGTCCAAAGCCACATCACGGCAATGGCAGCGGCACAAAGTTTCATCTCGGGCGCGATCTCGAAGACGATCAACATGCCCAACGATGCAACGATCGAGGATTGCCAGCGTGCCTATGAACTGAGCTGGTCGCTGGGGGTCAAGGCCAACGCGCTCTACCGCGATGGCTCGAAACTCTCGCAACCTCTGGCGGCCGCGCTCGTCGAGGATGACGAGGAAGCCCAGGAGGTGCTCGAAAGCGGCTCGCCCCATGAAAAGGCGGCGGTGCTGGCTGAAAAGGTTATCGAAAAGGTCGTGGTCAAGGAACTGGTCCGCAGCCACCGCGAAAAGATGCCCGAGCGGCGCAAGGGTTACACCCAAAAGGCCATCGTGGGCGGTCACAAGGTCTATCTGCGGACGGGTGAGTACCAGGACGGCTCGCTGGGCGAGATCTTCATCGACATGCACAAGGAAGGTGCGGGGTTCCGCGCGATGATGAACAACTTCGCCATCGCCGTGTCGGTCGGCCTGCAATACGGCGTGCCACTGGAGGAGTTCGTCGACGCCTTCACCTTCACCAAGTTCGAACCGGCGGGGATGGTGCAGGGCAACGACTCGATCAAGAACGCAACCTCGATCCTCGATTATATCTTCCGCGAACTGGCGGTCAGCTATCTCGACCGGACGGATCTGGCGCACGTAAAGCCCGAAGGGGCCACTTTCGACGATCTCGGCATGGGCGAAGAGGAAGAGGGCGTGTCGAACGTCGCCGAACTCAGCGAAACCGCCGCGTCGAAATCGCTGGAGGTGCTCAAGCAAGTCGCCTCGACCGGCTATCTGCGCAAACGCGCGCCGCAGGACCTCGTAGTGCTGAACGGCGGGCTGACCGAAACCGGTCGCCTGCCGGACGCATCCGCCGCGCTTGAGGCGCTGGTGCCCGAAGTGGCCGTGGCCAGCGCAACGATGGTCTCAGCCACCGCGACGGCGACGGCGATGGATGCCCGGACAAAGGCCAAGATGCAGGGCTATGAGGGCGAAGCCTGCGGCGAATGCGGGAACTACACGCTGGTGCGGAACGGCACCTGCATGAAGTGCAACACCTGCGGCGCGACGAGCGGGTGTAGCTGAGGGGTAGAACGCGCACAAAGCAGCGGTGCGCGTAGGGGACCGGTCCGAAACCCAAGGCGATCCGGTCCCCGCCGAACACGAGGGCAGGGCGCGTCAGACGCGCTTTGCCGAAAGACAGGGTGGGGACGGACTATTTGTCCTTGCCCATCCTTACAGGGGGCGGGTGCGCTCGCCCTTGACGACGTTCAGGCCGCAGGCAGAAAAATACCGAGCGGTTAACAAGATGAGCCTGAACGGCGAAACTCCACGGGGTCCTTCGGGGCCCCGTCTTTCTTTGTGCCGCCTGACCACCGCCCGCCCCCTTTCGCCTTCCTTAACCCTCGGGGCCTAGAACCCG
>CAWUIQ010000083.1:0-15635 GCA_963922565.1 uncultured Rhodobacterales bacterium | reverse complement strand
ATCGCCAGCTGAGGCCTCGCCGCCACCGATATCGGCAGGCATCGGCGCTTCGCCTCCGCGCGACACGACACCTGTGACGTCACCCATGGCGTCAAGCGGCCAGGGGATCTCGCCTCCGCGAGTGTCCGCGCTGCCGCCATCCTCACCCATGGACGGGGACGGCGCTGCCGCCTCTCCGCCCATGGCAGCCTCGCCCATCATTGTCGGGCTCGGCGCCGAGGACGCATCGCCACCGGCTGCCACCTCGCCTCCAAGCGGCGCAGGGGCCGGAGCCTCTCCGTCGCCCGCGGAGGCACTGGTTCCGATGTCGCCAAGGGACATCGGTGTCGGCCCCTCTGAGAAATCACCGCCCAGAACTGTCGGATTGGTCATGTCCAATCTCCTTTCCAGGTTGGTTTCAGAGATAGACCTGCTCGATCAGACTGTCGGCGCCATCGGTGATGACCGTGACGACCTTGCCATTGGCACGACCGGCAGTCAGGGCGATATGACAATTCGTGCTGCCATCCGCATTCCCGGTTTTCACCTTCTTCCAACCGATGCCCGAGAGATAGGCCCAGTTGTTTTGTGAATGATAGGTTGTGAAGATCCGCGAAACGGTCTTGTTACTGTGCGTTGCCATTTTCAAATGCTCCTTGCTTACAAATTACAGGTAAAGTTGTTCGAGTTCGTTGGCCGTGGCGAGGGCATTGACAGTCATGCCGTTGGCACGCGCCTCGCACAGAACGTCGAACATTGATGTTACGCCTTCCGGGTTCGAAGGCTTGCACTTGCGCCAGCCCACATCCTGGACATAGCCCCAGGCGTTTTTGCTGTGATACGAACAGAAGGTCCGCAACACCTGCTTGTTGTTGTGCCACTGCTGCACGCCATAGATCGACTGGATGCCGTCGATGTCATCCTGATCCAGATAGCGATGCGGCCCACCGTAGAACGGCGCCATCAGGGCCGAATTTACGCTGGAGTGCCCGAGGCCGAGCGCATGGCCGAATTCGTGAGCGGCAACGGTATAGAGGTCGATACCCGACGCAGGCAGGTCGACCGACCATGTTTCGGCATCGTCAAAGTGCGAGTCACCCGAGATCGCCCCCTGTTCAGGGTAGAACGCGTGCGCCAGCACACTGCCGGCCCCGTCAAAGGGGCTGCCATCACCATGATCGCCGGTGACGAACCGGATGATGATATCGGGACTGCCCGACATCGCCACTTCGGCAAAGGTCAGCGGTGTGACTGCCGCCCAGTACCCGAACGCCGCGCTGATTGCCGCGCGGATCTCGGCCTGGGTCAGATCACCGGTGAACTCCTGATACGCATAGGTCAGGTGGTTCTTGTTCCACTTGCGCCCGCTGTCGGTGTATTCGCCCAGATCGGGATTACCGCAGCGGCTGTGGCTCATTTTTTCCAGCGTCGCATCATCCAGCTTGCCCGTGGGCGCGAGCCCGTTGAACTCCTGGAATTTGCGCAGTGCCTGTTCGGTCTGTTCACCGAACTCGTTTTCACTGGGTGGCGGCGGTGCGGCACCCAGGGCCGTCATGCCGTGTTTCTGGTGCAGTCCGTTATCAAAATAGCCGAACATACCGAGGTATTTGTTCAGCCGTTCGACATCCGCCCCTTTCGAGCCGAGTGCAGCACCAGCAGCTTTGGGAGTAACGGCGTCGGTACGCGACGCCTTGTTCGAAGCCATAATTGACCTCCTTTCGGTTTCACGAAACACTTCTAAAAAGACCGCGAAATCTAACCCGTTGAAATTCAACAGTCATTTCGCATCACTCGAAATAATACACGTCTTGTAATTCCGTAGTTTTACCAGATTCTCGACATGCGAGAAATGATCAGAACCGGTCGACCGCCTTCTAACTGCCTGTTATATTATCACAATTTGATCGATTTGCTGATAAATTAGGCAGGATCCGAAAAGGGATGGTGACTTTGTCAAAAAATCTCAGATGAGACAAAGCAAGATCTTTGTCTTTTGGGGTATCGAGGCTTCTGAAAGAGCCAACCCGAACATTACTAAACACTCGTAATAGTCTCATCAGGAACATTTTTTGGCTTTTGGGGAATGAAGCCTTTGCGAAGTCCCAAGCGTCTCTATCGTGATCCGTGCGCGGCGACAGACGCGCCGCTAACCAAACCGGGCGGAACACCCGCCGCGCGGGATCCAGAGCCATCACCAAGGCGTTTAATTTCATACACTTCTTTGGCGAAAAATCGCTCATCGGAGGCCAATTGGTCTGTTCTTAATCCGAATGAGCCGACCTGATCCCGTCCTCCGATCACCCCGAAGGCCATGGAATGGGGTGATCTGGCCGCCTATATCACAACCGCCGAAGCTTCTTTTCTTGGGCCGGACCTTGGCCTATACAACGGGTCATCCAAGGGGCAGGCGCGCAAAAGAATAGCCCCGTAAGAAACCGGTCGAGGACTTCATGACAAAAAGCACCCATGACGCAGATGTGGCCTTTATTCAGGCCCTTGCTGAGCTTCTGCGCGAGAACGAATTGACGGAGCTGCAGGTCAAGCGGGAATACGGCGAAGCGGACAGCCTGAACGTCCGGGTGTCGAGGCAGATCCAACAGGCGCCCGTCGCAACCACCCATATGGTTCCCGCCGCAGCCGCCGCCGTGGCACCACCGCCAGCCGCCAAGGCCGAGACCGCCGAGGCGCCCGTAGCCGCGGCAAGTGACCCAGCCGATGATCCGGGTGCCGTGACATCGCCGATGGTCGGCACCGTCTATCTCCAGCCCGAACCCGGCGCACCGTCATTTATCAAGGTCGGCGACACCGTAGGCGAAGGCCAGACATTGCTCATCGTCGAAGCCATGAAGACGATGAACCAGATCCCTGCCCCGCGCGCCGGTACCGTCAAACGCATCCTTGTCGATGACGGCGCGGCCGTCGAATTCGGCGCACCGCTGGTGATCCTCGAATAATGTTCAACAAGATCCTCATCGCCAACCGGGGCGAAATCGCCTTGCGGGTCGTGCGCGCCGCGCGTGAGATGGGCATCGCGACCGTGGCGGTCCACTCAACGGCAGATGCCAACGCCATGCACGTGCGCATGGCCGACGAATCCGTCTGCATCGGCCCACCCTCGGCTGCTGACAGCTATCTCAGCTTCCCCGCCATCATATCGGCCTGTGAGATCACCGGCGCCGAGGCCATCCACCCCGGCTATGGCTTTCTCAGCGAGAACGCCAGTTTCGTTCAGGTGGTCGAGGATCACGACCTGACTTTCATCGGACCGTCGGCTGAACACATCCGGATCATGGGTGACAAGATCACCGCCAAGGACACGATGAAGGAACTGGGCGTGCCTTGCGTGCCCGGATCGGACGGCGGCGTTCCGGGTCTCGAAGCAGCCCTTCGGATCGGCGGCGAAATCGGTTACCCGGTCATCGTCAAGGCGACGGCGGGCGGCGGCGGGCGCGGTATGAAGGTCGCGCTGACGGCCGACGATATGGAAAGCGCGTTCCAGACGGCCCGGGCCGAGGCCAAGGCCGCCTTCGGCAACGACGAAGTCTATATCGAAAAGTACCTGACCACGCCCCGCCACATCGAAATTCAGGTCTTTGGCGACGGTAAAGGCCACGCCGTTCACCTGGGCGAGCGGGACTGTTCGCTGCAGCGCCGCCACCAGAAGGTTTTGGAAGAGGCGCCAGGCCCCTGCATCACCGCCGAAGAGCGTGCCGAAATTGGCCGTGTCTGCGCCGAGGCCGTGGCCCGCATTAACTATATCGGCGCGGGCACGATCGAATTCCTTTACGAGAACGGCCAGTTCTATTTCATCGAAATGAACACGCGGCTGCAGGTCGAACATCCCGTGACCGAAGCGATCTTTGGCGTCGATCTTGTCCGCGAACAGATCCGTGTCGCTGCCGGTTTGCCGATGTCCTTCACGCAGGACGACCTGCAGATCGACGGGCATGCGATCGAGGTGCGCATCAATGCCGAACGGGTCCCCGAGTTCACGCCCTCACCGGGCAAGATCACGCAGTATCACGCACCGGGCGGTCTGGGCGTTCGGATGGATTCGGCGATTTATGACGGTTACGCCATTCCGCCCTATTACGACAGCCTGATCGCCAAGCTGATCGTACATGGACGCGACCGGCCCGAAGCGCTGGCACGGCTCGACCGGGCCCTGGGTGAGTTGATCGTCGATGGCATCGACACGACGGTGCCGCTGTTCAACGCGCTGTTGCAGGAACGCGATGTGCTTGGGGGTGACTACAACATCCACTGGCTGGAAAAATGGCTGGCTGCCCAAGCGCAAGAGGGCTGATGGGGCTCACGCCCGAAATTCTCATGCACGGTTATTCCATCGGTATCTTCCCGATGGCTGAACACAGGGACGATCCCGAGGTTTTCTGGGTCGATCCGCGCAAACGGGGCATCCTGCCGCTGGATGGCTTCCACATGTCCCGCAGCCTCGCCCGCGCGATGCGCAAAACCCATTTCCGTCTTGCGATCAACACCGACTTCGAAGCCGTCGTCGATGGGTGCGCCGACAGGGCCGAGACATGGATCAACGCCGACATCCGCCAAGTGTATCTTGAGCTTCACACCCTTGGGCACGCCCAGTCGGTCGAGATCTGGGACGGGCCGTTTCTGGTCGGTGGGGTCTATGGCGTCACGCTCGGCGCGGCGTTTTTTGGTGAGAGCATGTTTTCCCGCCGCAGGGATGCGTCAAAGATGGCGCTCGCCGCCACCGTTGAACGGCTTCGGCGCACCGGCTTCACCCTCTTTGATACGCAGTTCGTCACCGAACATCTGGCCAGCCTCGGCGCAATCGAGGTGACCCGCGCCCGCTATCAGGCCATGCTGGCCGAGGCACGCCAGCGGCCCGCAAATTTCCGAAGCGGGGTCGACATAACGCTCTACGATGTCATGCAGCGCATGACCCAAACGTCATAGCGCGGATGCTCCAGCGCGTTGAGCGCCGGGGACGAGGCCAGCATCCAGCCGGAAAACAGTACGTCATCACGCCCGTCTTCGAGGATCTGCAGACCGGCATAGGCATCACCAGCCGGGTTTCCGACAGGATAGCGGCATTCGGTCAGCGTCACGATCAGCCGGCCAAAGCGGGCGCTTTGCCCTGCCGGCAGTTCGATATCGACGACTTCACCGGTGTAACGATCGATACCACGCAAAAGCACGCCCTCGGCATTGCTCGTCTGCTGAGCAAGGGCCGCTATCGGCAGCGCAAGGGCCAGGATCAGCGGCGCAATGGCCCTCATCGGCCGCCCTCGCCGCCGTCGCCTCCCACATAGCGCAAAAGCAGGGTGATCAGGCTCACGGCCCCTTGAGTATCGGTGAATTCGTCCCCGGCCTCGAAAAAGAAGGGCGATCCGCCCGGCATGATCTCGACGAAGTTGCCGCCAAGCAGCCCTTCGGAGCTGATGATGATCGCGCTGTCGTCGGGGATCTGCGTTGTGCCGTTCAGCGTCACCACCGTATCCGCCCGATAGGTTTCGGGATTGAGCGAGATACCGGTGACCGTGCCGACCTTCACACCCGCAAGACGCACGTCGGTGCCGACATTGACCCCTTCGAGACTGCGGAAGCTGGCGCTGAGTTCGTAGGTTCCGTTCGAAACGGCTCCGATGCCGGCCACCTGCGCGCCATAGACGGCGATCCCGATCGCAGCAGCGAGGACAACGCCTCCGACAGCAGTTTCTGTGATGCTGGTGCTCATGACGCTATTCCGGCGTCCACGCCTCGTAATCCGACCGCTCGACCGGATCGGCGCGACGGATAGAGCCCGCAGGGGCATAGGCAAGGGCCGTACCTGTCAGGTTCTCCTGATGCGGTTTTTCCCAGTCCTTGTGGGGCAAGGGGCGTTCGGTGGGCGGTTCGTCCCATGTGCGGTGCAGCCAACCATGCCAATCCGGGTCAACCCGGCTCGCCTCGGCCTCGCCATTGTAGATGACCCAGCGTTTGCTGTCGTCGGCATTGCGATAGAACACGTTCCCCTGGCTGTCTTCGCCGACTTTCTGACCGTGCCGCGCCGTCCAGATCTGGGTGCCGAGCGTCTGCCCGTTCCACCAGGTCACCGCGCGCAGTAATGTCGTGAGAATGCCCATGCGTGTCTCCGCCGTTTTGAGTGATATGCCCTATGGACGCGCCGTGTTCCAGTGACAAACTGTCCGGAACCGCAGCCGGATGCCGATCCATCGGCGGATTTTCCCAAAAATTGTCACCTTCCAACCTCATGGCGGGCGTTGTTCCGGGCATTTTGAGCGGAAGAAAAATCCGAACGGAGCCAAAGACATGCAGGCAATCAGGATCATCGGCGGGGCGATCTCGCTGGCCGTCATGGCGTTTTTCTTCTGGCCCGTCCGAGACGTCTCGAACGGCGCGCGGATCAGCAGCGGCGGCTCGAAATTCGTCTCCGTCAACCAGCGCGGCAAAACATCATGGCGTCTGCCCACGCAGGCCGAGCAGCTGGCCCGGGTCGGCTGGCTGATGGGCGAGGGATCGTTCGATCAGATGCAGGCCCGGAACCAAGAGATGACAACCACGATCTCAAACGCGCTCGACATGGCGAACGAGATGGGCGTGGCCACCGGCCCGACGCTTTTCGACCCCGAAATCGAGCGGACAAAATCTGGCGACGCTTTCAAACGCATCGAAGCGGACTAAGCCGAAAACCCCGCCTCGATCTTGGCCTCATGCGATCGTGCCCTTCGCGCGCCGTCAGCCGGGCGCCAGCGCCGTCACCTCAATCTCGATCTTGTAGCGCGGATCGATCAGGCCGCATTCGATCATCGTGGCGGCGGGTGGGTTGGCTCCAAAAGTGTCCGCAAGAACCGGCCAGCAGGCTTCGAAATCCTGACGGTTGGGCAGCATGTAAGTGACGCGCACGACCTCGGCAAACCCGACGCCAGCCTCGTTCAGGGCCGCCTCGATCACTTTGAGGGCCGATTTGCACTGTGCCACAACGTCCTCCGGCACGTCAGGGCCCGCAGCGACCGTACCCGCCACGTGTACGAAACCGCCCGCCACGACGGCCCGGCAATATCCGATCTTGGGCTCAAAGGCGCTGCCGGAATGGATGCGTCGGATCATCGGCTTTCTCCCCGCGTCGTCCTCTTGTCGGGCAACCCCTAGCCTTCCCTCTCTCAAAGCGCCAGCACCCGATTGACAATGCCCAATGGCTCTGGCCCCTTGCCGCCAAAGGAGAATGGCGAATGCTGTTATCGGAACGCATCAAGGGGCTGACAGGCGGCGGATCGGACGGCTGGGACGTCTTTTACCGCGCGCGCCGCATGAAGACGGCAGGCGAGCCCGTGACCGAGCTGACGATTGGCGAGCACGACATCCGCACCGCCGCGCCGATCCTTCAGGAAATGCATGCCAAGGCCATGGCCGGACACACGGGTTACGCAATGGTTGCGGGCACCGATGCACTCCGCGATACCGTCGCCGCGCGAGTCGAGGCGCGAACGGGTGTGCCGACGAACCGCGACAACGTGCTGATAACGCCAGGCGGTCAGGCAGCGCTCTATGCCGCACACATGGCGGCCTGCAATCCGGGCGACACGGCGCTCTATCTCGATCCTTTCTATGCAACCTATCCCGGCACACTCCGCGGGGTCGGCGCTATTCCACATCGGATCGAGACGCGGCCCGAAGATGCGTTTCAGCCCCGGCCCGCGGACATCGCCGCGGCGGCCAGCGGCGCGGCATCCCTACTGATCAACACGCCGAACAACCCGACAGGCACGGTCTATTCCCGCGCGACACTGGAAGGGATCGCCGAGGTCTGCCGTGATCACGGTCTCTGGCTGATTTCGGACGAGGTCTATGACACGCAGGTCTGGGAAGGCGCTCATATCAGCCCCAGATCGCTGCCGGGCATGGCGGAGCGCACGCTTGTCGTGGGTTCGATGTCGAAAAGCCACGCGATGACCGGATCACGATGCGGCTGGATCGTTGGACCAACCGAGGCGATCGCGCATCTGATCACGCTCGCCACCCATACGACCTACGGCGTGCCGGGCTATATCCAGGATGCCAGCGTCTATGCCCTGCAGCAGGGCGACGCGTTTGAAGCCGAGATCGCGGAACCGTTTCGCCGCCGTCGGGCGCTCGCCAGCGACATCCTGCGGGGGCACAACAGCATCGGGCTGATCCCAAGCCAGGGTGCCATGTATCTCATGCTTGATATCCGGGCCACGGGGATGAACGGCGAGGCGTTCGCCAACACACTGCTCGATCAGCACCGGATCGCGGTCATGCCGGGTGAGAGTTTCGGGAAGGCCGCAGCCGGGCATGTGCGCGTGGCCATGACGGTCGAGGACAGCGTTTTTGCCGCTGCCCTCGTCCAGCTATGCGAATTTGCCGATCAGCATGCGGTCAGAACCGCAGCGACCCACGGATCGTGAAGGTCGTGGCATCCGCGTCAACGCCGCTGCCATCGATATCATCAAAGGAATGGTCGAGAATCTCGGCCCCGATCGTGTACTGATCGGTCACCCGATACGAAAACCCGACACCGTAGAATTCGCCGTTCTCGTCCCCGATGGATGTATCGACCTGGGCGACACCAGCGGTGACATAGGCCAGCGTCTTGCCGAAGTCATAACCGCCCCGGATCTTGAGGCGGCCCACGGAATCGACCGTCGCGGCTCCATCCAGATCGATATCACCAAAGTCGTAATCGATCTCACCACCCAGGACGAACTGGCCAAAATCGTAGTCATAGCCGGCGTGGATACCATAAAGGACATCTTCACCATCGGCCGAACCGGTTCCGTCCACATCGCCATAGCCAAGCTGGATACCGGCATATCCGCCGGTCCAGTCACCACCGCCACCGAATGCCTGGGCGAAGGCTGGCGCGCTGAGCGCGGTTGTCATTGCTAGAACCGAAAGAATACGTGTCATGTCTCTGCTCCGTTACCATCGGGCGCTTACGCACCCTGCGGTTGAGATTGGTGCACATTGTCGATGTTTTAAGAGCAGTCCCATTTTTGTGATTGCGTCAGCGGAGCCTTGCCCACTCAGCCGACGTGAACCGGCCTCAATCTGCCGCAAACAGACGTCGCAAACGGGCAAGACATCACCGTCGATCCACCCGACGCTGGCGGATAGGGAGGAAGACGCGCGATGACCATGCAGCAGGCGGTATGCAAGCTGACCTTGGTGATCCGCACCATTGGTGCGGAGCGTGGTCGTGCGGCCCGCGGGGCGCCGAACGGGTACTGAACCCGTTCCCGTAACCCCATCAAGGACCGCTATATGAACAAACAGACCCCGTCCCGCTCAGGTGGCCGTGCCGCACGCCGCGCCGCGCGGGCTGCACCCCTAGCCGAACATCTGCGCCCCGTGCGCCCCGGTATGTCCGGCGGCACCTACAAACCGCTGAGCCAGACCGACATGGACCGGATCCATGGGGCGGCCCTGGACGCGCTCGAGGAAATCGGCCTTGCCGATGCTCCGCCGTCCGGCATCGAGCAAATGACCGGGATCGGCGTCGTTCTGGGCGACGACGGAAGGCTGCGCTTTCCTCGAGCGCTGGTCGAGGACACGATAGCCGCGGCGAACCGGTCGGTGACGCTCTGCGGTCGCGATCCGCGCCACGATCTGGAGCTGTCTGGCACCCGCGTGCACTACGGCACCGCAGGGGCAGCCGTTCACATGGTGGATGTCGCGGGCCGGACCTACCGTGACAGCACCCTGCGGGACCTGCACGATGCCGCGCGGATCGCCGACCAGCTTGATAACATCCATTTCGTGCAGCGCCCGATGGTCGCCCGGGACATCACGGATAACCGCGAACTTGATCTGAACACGATCTACGCCTGCTGTGCCGGGACCACGAAACACATCGGCACCTCCTTCGTTGAGCCCGCTTTCGTGCCAGCAGCACTCGAAATGCTCCATATGATCGCGGGCAGCGAAGAGGCGTGGCGCGCACGGCCCTTCGTGTCGAATTCCAACTGTTTCGTCGTGCCGCCGATGAAGTTCGCCACAGAATCCTGCGAGGTGATGGAGGCCTGCATCAGGGGCGGTATGCCGGTTCTGCTGCTCAGCGCCGGCCAGGCCGGCGCAACGGCCCCTGCCCCCATAGCCGGTGCGATCGTTCAGGCGGTGGCGGAATGCCTCGCGGGCCTCGTCTATGTCCACGCGGTCAAGCCTGGCCACCCGGCTGTCTTTGGTACCTGGCCCTTCGTCAGCGATCTGCGAACGGGTGCGATGTCCGGCGGCAGCGGCGAGCAGGCCCTGCTGACGGCGGGATGCGCCCAGATGCATCGGTACTATAATCTGCCGGGCGGTGCAGCAGCGGGGATCGCCGACGCCAAGCTGCCCGACATGCAGGCAGGCTGGGAACAGGCCATGTCGAACGTCATGGCGGGTCTATCCGGGCTAAACATGGTCTATGAAGCCGCTGGTATGCACGCCTCGCTGCTTGGTTTTTGCCACGAAAGCCTGATCCTCGGTGACGATCTCTTAGGGCAGGCCCTTCGGTGCGTCCGCGGGATCGACGTCAATGACGATACGGTCGGGTTGGAGACGATGATGGCCACATGCCTTGGCGGGCCGGGACATTACCTCGGATCAGACCAGACGCTGGGGCTGATGCAGACCGAATACATCTATCCCACGCTCGCTGACCGGACCTCACCCAAGGAATGGGAAGAGCTCGAAAAGCCCGATCTGCTGGAAAAGGCTACAGCGCGGAAAGAGCAAATCCTTTCAGAGCGTCCCGCCGCGATGTTCGATGCGGCCACCGATCGCGAGATCCGCAGCCGCTTTCCGATCCATCTGGGGGTTTAGCGCGAGGTAGATCCCCGCCCTAGGCGCGCCTGCGGCGGCGCGCCAACCCCAAGGCACCCAGACCAGACAGCATCAACACCGCTCCCGCCGGCAGCGGCACCGGGGTTGGTGCGGCCAGCCGGGCAAGCTCCAGCTCGCTCAGCTCGACATCGGAAAACGAAAAGATCTCCCAATTCCGCAGCCGCAACGAGAACAGGCCATCGCCACCATCGAGCGAGATCTTGAAGATATCGTTGCGCAGAAACAGGCTTTCGACAGCACCAAAGGCCAGATCGAACGTCACGATGTCGAAACCGTCATTGCCATCAAAGATGTCGGCCTCGTCGAAATCGAACTCTGACCCCGCGAGCACGAGATCATCGTCACCCGAACCGAAATCGGCGCCACCGATGATTTGGGACCCATCAAACAGGGTCACGAGATCGGCACCCTTGCCCAGATCCATCGCCAGACCGCCATAGCCCTCGATCAGACCGTTGTTGAACACCAACTGGGACTGGGTGTTGTCGACATCGGAAAGGATACCGGTCTCACCGCTGATGATGCCCTCGTTGAGGACCTCGAGGCTCTTGTCGGTGCCCGCATCCACGTCGATCGCCGCTTCGCCCTCTGCGGTCGTTATGATGAGGCCAAGATTATCGACAAAGCCGCTGTCGATATCGATGGCGTCACCGCCCTGGGATTCGATCACGGAATCGAAGTCGTTGAAGATCTCGGCGTCGTCAGCGACCTGTATCGCATCGTCATCGAAGGAGAAGATTGCCCCGAAATTGTCGATCTCGGCCCTGTCGCCGCCCTCGATGGCCTCGTCGACCGTCACGATCGAACCGGTGTTGGACACCACCAGATCCGCGCCGCCGACGCCGTCGTCGTCATCCGCATCGATCCCCTTGTCGAGCGCTGTGATGATGCCGTCGTTGATGACAGTGAGGCCGTCGAACCCTTCGGTTTGGATCGCATCGTCATCTGCTGCAATGAAACCATTCGGGCCATTGATGACTGTTGTATCATCGCCACCGCGGATCGCATCGCCGCCCTGGCTGACAACCTCGCCGGTGTTATCGACCGTCAAACCCGCAGCGGGGACTGGATCACCGTCACCGTCGATCGATCCCGCCGACTGGATCGCCGTCTCGTCCAGGCTTTCGATAATACCTTCGTTGCCGACAAACCCGTTCTCGCCAATGCGGATCGCGTCGTCTGTATTCGATACCGTGACACCGCTGTCGACGTCGAGAACGATGTCAGCAATGCCCGTTAAGTCGATGCCATCCGCATCGTCGGCCGCGCAAGAAACCAAATCACCCGGCGCCGCTGGATCAGGAAGACACTGCGCATGAGCAGAACCCGCAGCAACAAAGACGGCCAAAGCCGAGAACCCAACAAACCTAAAAGACATAAGTACCCCCAGAAAAATACCTCTTGGGAGTATGATCTCAGGGTAACACTTTTATGTCGAGGCCCGCGTGAGGCATGACGTGATTTTCAGGAAGATTCGGAAGATGCCCGACACCGGCCTGGGGGCGCAGGTGCCGGGCATCCATGTTGTGGCGGCGGGGGCGTTCTGCTCGGTGGCACCACCGCCACGAACTGGGCTTAGCCTTCTGACGGCGGCATAAGCCCGGCCTCTTGGGCCGCTGCGACCTCATCGGCATCCAGCGCACCGTCGGCGTTCAGGTCCATGGCGGTAAAGCCATCAGACGTCACATCCGGAAACGCGGCTTGCACCTCGTCAATTGTGAGAACTCCATCACCGTTTACGTCCATCTCGGACGCGCCCTGGCCCATTGCGAGGGCCGGGATGCTGATTGCAGCCACCATAAGTGTCAGAGGCATAAATTTAGTCATCGGTCTCCCTTTCGTGATCGTTGACCGAGAGCAGTGCGCTCTCACAAGGAAAGAGCAGGAAAGAAGGGAATGCGTCCCACCCGGACAACCGGCACGCGAGCTGCTGCCGATTGGCGTCTGCGCCGTGCGCAGAGGGTTGCCCAAAAAGAGGGCAAGATGCGGATCGGCAAGAACCCCCGGGCTGGTATCTGGATTTCAAAGTGCCAGCTTGGGGGCATGACACATCAAAGATATGATCAGACAGCCGGGCTGATTGGCTTGATCCCGTCCCTGCGGCGCAGGGCCCACAGGCTGACCCGAAGCCCGGCAGAGGCGGACGATCTGGTTCAGGAAACCCTTCTGCATCTCTGGCAGAGGATGGAGGGCGAGACACGGATCGAGAACCTCCCGGCCTATGCGATGCGGACCTTGTCAAACGAGGCCCGCCGCCACTGGCGCAATCGCCCAGACGAAGAACTCCATGACGATGACGCGCTTATTGAACCCGAAGCCGAAGACCGGCTGACCTGCGCGGAAACGCTGGCCGCCATCGCGCGCCTGCCCCGGCCGCAACGCGACCTGATGGAGCTTGTCGTCGAGGGCGAAACCTCGCCCCGCACTCTTGCGGGCATAACGCATCTGCCGGTCGGTACGGTGATGTCGCGCCTCGCCCGTGCGCGCTCGCGGCTAAAAGAAGACCTGGAGTGGTAGCGCTCCGGCCCTGACACTGTGGGATCCCGGGGGTCTTTGTCCCAGGGGATCCCACGACGATGCCGGTTTGCCGGCCCTCTCCTGGCGGTTTCCTTCGTTCTGCCAATCGGTTAAATCCGCGGCCAAACGAAGAGGACTACCACCGATGAGCGACGCCGAGCAGCCGCAAATCTATCTCGTCACCCCGCCTGTATTCGATCCCGAACCATTCGCCAAGGCGCTAGCGTCGGTGCTGGACGCACATCCCGTCGCTTGCCTTCGTCTTGCGCTGGCCAGCCGCGACGAGGACCGGATCGGTCGCGCCGCCGATGCATGCCGCGAGGTGGCGCATGCCCGGGATGTTGCGATCGTGTTGGACGACCATGTGGCGCTTGCCGAACGCTTTGGTCTGGACGGCGTCCATTTGACCGACGCGGCCCGGTCGGTCCGCGACGCCCGCAAGGCGCTTGGACCGGACGCCATTGTCGGCAGCTACTGCGGAACGTCCCGCCATGACGGCATGAATGCAGGCGAGGCTGGTGCCGATTATGTCAGCTTCGGCCCAGTCTCGGGCAGCCTCGGCGACGGCACCCAGGCCGACCGCGAGCTCTTTGCCTGGTGGACCGAGATGATCGAGCTGCCCGTCGTCGCCGAGGGCGGGCTGAGCCCAGACCTCATCGCCCAACTTGCGGATGTGACCGATTTCTTTGCCATCGGCGAAGAAATCTGGGACGCGGATGATCCCGCAGCAGCCCTTGGCGCGCTAATCGCCGCAATGGGTTAGAAAAACACCCGCTCAACGACCCAGAAGGCGCCGATCGCTGCGATCACCAGCGAGCCTGCCAATGACACTGCTCGGAACATCACCGGGTAGTCGGTCACGACAAGTTCCTCGCCGGGCAAATCCGCATAACGCGCCAACCGCGCGGCGCTGACAAGGACGATTGCGGCCATCGCGATAACGGCCAACTGCCCAAGCTCGACACCGATGTTGAAGCCAACCAGTGCCGGGATAAACTGTGCGTCCGGCAGCCCGAATTCGGCGAGAACCGAGGCAAAGCCAAGCCCGTGCAGCAGCCCGAACCCGAACACCACGGCAGGCCGCCACGCATGCAGGCGGCGGACAAAGATGTTTTCCACCGCGACATAGACGATGGAGGCGGCGATCAGGGGCTCAACGATGCTGGCCGGGATCGTCACCCAGCCAAGCGCACCAAGCGCCAGGGTGACGGTGTGGGCCAGCGTAAAGGCCGTCACCTGCCACAAAAGCGGGCCGATCTGCATCGACAACAGGAAAAGACCCAAAACGAAGAGGATGTGATCAAGCCCCTGGGGCAGGATGTGGTCAAACCCGACCGGGATATAGTCGAAAAAGGTTTCCCAACCGCCTGCAGCGCCGCCGCCCGCGAGCGGGATCTCGGCGCTTGCTCCGCCTTCTTCCAGGTAGCCGGTAAAGGGGTCCTCGACCCCCTGCTGACGCAAGACCAGCGCGCCGCCCCCATCGGGCCAGTTCACCGTGACCGTCTGGACACCGTCTGGCATGTCACCCGTCAGATCGAGCGTCCAGATCCGAGGTGCACCAACCGTCTGCGCCCCCTCGATGCCGAAAGCGCCGCGTGACACCGTCACCGCCTGCCCGTCTGCCGAGATCAGCGGCAAGGCATTCCACGTCTCGATCAGCGGATCGATCTGCGCCTCGATTTCGCGCGGGAACTGGCCGCGCAAATCATCATAAGCATCCGATTCCTCGGCCTCGTTCGTGTCCTGCAGACCGTCGAGGTCGATGCCCACGAGGAAAGCCTCGATCGTGATCCGCATCGACAGGGTGACTCTGCCCTCGTCGACCGTCAAATCAGCCACGGTCGGCACCACTTCATGCGCGGTTACCGCATGGGCCCACAGGGTTGACATCACAAGCGCAACGCGCAGCTTGGTCAAAAACCGAAGGACTGCTCTCATGATCACTCTCACCCGTTGTCTTTCGCTTGCTGTCTGCCTGACTCTGCCCGCTTTGGCCAGCGCCCATGAGTTCTGGATCGAACCCGCCGCGTATCAAGTCCAGCCGGGCGATGAAATCACGGCTGATCTGAAAAACGGTGAGAATTTCAGCGGCATTAACCTGTCTTACATCGACCGCAACATCGCCCGCTTCGACATCGCGATGGCCGATGAGGTCGCGCCGGTTGAAGGCCGCATGGGCGACCGCCCGGCCCTGAAACTCAGCGCCGACCGCTCCGGTTTGCTCGTGGTTCTGCACGAAACCACGCCGTCCTCGCTGACCTACAAGACGTGGGACAAGTTCCAGACATTCGCCGATCACAAGGACTTTCCCG
>CAWUIQ010000082.1:0-16286 GCA_963922565.1 uncultured Rhodobacterales bacterium | reverse complement strand
GCCACCGCATCCGCCGCGCCCGCTGCCACAGCAGCGCCAGTAGCCGCGCCGCGGGCGCCAGTTCCTGCTGACGACGCTGCGCGCGAAGAACGGGTCAAGATGACCCGCCTGCGCCAGACCATCGCGCGCCGTCTCAAGGACGCTCAGAACACTGCTGCGATGCTGACGACCTACAACGAGGTCGACATGGGCGCGGTCATGGATCTGCGGAAGGAATACAAGGACCTCTTTGAAAAGAAACACGGCGTACGGCTTGGCTTTATGTCCTTCTTCACCAAGGCCTGCTGCCATGCCTTGAAAGAGATCCCCGAGGTCAACGCCGAAATCGACGGGACGGACATCGTCTACAAGAACTTCGTTCACATGGGCATCGCAACCGGCACGCCCACGGGTCTTGTCGTGCCGGTCATACGCGATGCCGACCGGCTTTCCTTCGCCGAGATCGAGAAACAGATCGCCGAAAAAGGGCTCCGCGCCCGCGATGGCAAATTGTCGATGGCCGAGATGCAGGGTGGTACCTTCACCCTGTCAAACGGCGGTGTCTACGGCTCCCTGATGTCGTCGCCGATCCTGAACCCGCCGCAATCCGGCATCCTCGGGATGCACAAGATCCAGGAACGGGTCATGGTCTATAACGGCGAAATGGTGATCCGCCCGATGATGTACCTCGCCCTCAGCTACGACCACCGGATCGTGGATGGCAAAGGCGCAGTGACATTCCTCGTGCGAGTGAAGGAAGCGCTTGAGGATCCGCGCAGGTTGTTGATGGATCTGTAATGAGCAACGCAATGCACGGTTTGGGCGGCGATGCACCGATGGCCGCCCCGGGTCTCAACTAGGCGCTCAGGTTCGATATGGGCATAAATCCCAACACGTTGCGCCACCTCCTTCTTGCTCAGAAGCGAGGCTGTGACTACGAGCAAACGCTCATGCTTGGCCGTCAGACACTCAATCTGTCTGCGAAACGCATGGCGCATATCCTGAGAGATGAGTTCGATCACGGCATCAGCAGCGATGAGATTGCAAATCTCCACGCGGAACGCTTCGCCGATGGTCTTTTTCGTCATCTCGGGGCGCAAGCGGTGTTGTCGATCGACGCGGACGACTACCAGGACGCCAGCCAGCTGCACGATCTCAATCAACCCGTTCCGGCGGAAATGCGGCAACGCTTTTCCTGCGTCCTCGACGGAGGAACGCTCGAACATGTCTTCAACATCGTCGAGGCATTCCGCTCGGCCATGGACATGGTGGCACTGGGCGGCAGCTTCCTCGCGGTTGCGCCGATCAACAATTATCTCGGTCACGGATTCCACCAACTTGGCCACGAATTCTTCTTCCGGGCGCTATCCCCGGAGTACGGGTTCGAAATGGTGAGCTTCAGCCTTGTAGACGGGCGGGACACCGCAACCTGGTACGAGATGTCGGATCCAAAAGAGCTGGGGCGTCGCGCGGAAATCGCGACCGATCGGCCCACCCTGGCGATGGTGCATGCCAAGCGGACCGCCGTTAAGCCGATCCTCGACACGATGCCCCAGCAATCCGACTACATCACGACCTGGTCCAAGAACAGCGCGCGCAGGCCAAAGCGGCCGTCGCGCGTGGCCCGCGCGTTCCAAAGGCGCGTCATGGGCACCCCGGCGCTGAAGTTGAGCGCACGATACGATCCGGCCGCGCTGAAACCGTTCGATCCGGCAGAAAGGTATCGTTCGAACGAGGCCGGAACATGACACCCGAACTCCATGTCCTGATCCTTGCCGCGCTTCTGCAGGTCGTGCAGTTCGGGCTCTATTCCATCGCAGCGAACCTCCAGGTCGGTACGAAAACCGCGCTCTCGCCGCGCGACGAACCCATTCGGCTAACCGGCATCGCCGGGCGGCTCCAACGGGCGATGAACAACCATTTCGAAGGGCTTATCCTCTTCGCGATCGCCGCTGTTGTCATCACACTCGCTGACAAATCAACACCGTTCACCGCTGGCTGTGCATCGGCCTACCTGGTCGCGCGCATCCTCTACGTTCCCGCCTATGTGCAGGGGCTTTCGCCCTGGCGTACGATAATCTGGAGCGTGGGTTTCTTCGCCACGCTCGCCATGCTGATCGCAGCACTCTTATGACCTTCATTGTTCCCGAAATACTCCGGGGGTGAATGGGCCAACGGCCCATAGGGGGCAGCGCCCCCTCCCCCGCCCAGCAAAAGGACCGAACCCAAATGGCACAATATGACGTCATCGTAATCGGCAGCGGCCCGGGTGGCTATGTCTGCGCCATCCGGTGTGCGCAGCTGGGCCTGAAGACCGCCTGCGTCGAGGGCCGGGAAACACTCGGCGGCACATGCCTGAATATCGGCTGCATCCCGTCAAAGGCGCTGCTGCACGCATCCCACATGCTGCACGAGGCCGAGCACAACTTCGCCGCCATGGGGCTGAAGGGCAAAAGCCCTTCGGTCGATTGGACGCAAATGCAATCCTACAAGGAAGACACGATCGGGCAGAACACGAAGGGCATCGAATTTCTGTTCAAGAAGAACAAGATCGATTGGCTCAGGGGTTGGGGGAGCATTCCCGAAGCGGGCAAGGTCAAGGTCGGCGATGACGTGCATGAGGCCAAAAGCATTATTATCGCCTCGGGGTCCGAGCCCTCATCGCTCCCCGGTGTCGAGATCGACGAGAAAGTCGTCGTGACATCCACCGGCGCGCTCTCCCTCGGCAAGGTCCCAAAGAAGATGGTTGTCATTGGCGCGGGCGTGATTGGGCTCGAGCTCGGTAGCGTTTACAAGCGGCTTGGGTCCGACGTCACCGTCATCGAATACCTTGACGCCATCACACCCGGCATGGACGCCGAGGTTCAAAAGCAGTTCCAGAAGATCCTCAAAAAGCAGGGGCTTGAATTCGTCATGGGGGCCGCCGTCCAAAAGACCGAGGCCACCAAGACAAAGGCCAAGGTCCACTACAAACTTCGCAAGGACGACAGCGATCATGTCATCGACGCCGACGTCGTTCTGGTGGCGACGGGCCGCAAACCTTACACCGAGGGCCTTGGTCTGGACGCGCTTGGTATCAAAACGTCGCCGCGCGGCCAGATCGAGGTCGATGCCCACTGGCAGACCAACATCCCTGGGATATACGCGATCGGGGACTGCATCGATGGCCCGATGCTGGCGCACAAGGCCGAGGATGAAGGCATGGCCGCGGCCGAACAGGTGGCCGGGAAGCATGGCCATGTGAACTATGGCGTCATTCCGGGCGTGATCTATACGCATCCCGAGGTCGCGAATGTGGGTGAAACCGAAGAGACGCTGAAGGATCAGGGCCGCGCCTACAAGGCGGGCAAGTTCAGCTTCATGGGCAATGGGAGGGCCAAGGCGAACTTTGCCGCTGATGGTTTCGTAAAGATCCTTGCCGACGCCGAAACCGACCGCATTCTGGGCGCGCATATCATTGGCCCGGCGGCCGGCGATCTGATCCATGAGATCTGTGTCGCGATGGAATTCGGCGCCTCAGCCGAGGATCTGGCGATGACCTGCCATGCCCACCCGACCTATTCCGAGGCTTTGCGCGAGGCAGCACTCGCCTGCGGCGACGGGCCGATCCACAGCTGACCCAAGCGGCGCTGTGAGCGCCGCTATGGCTGACCGTGTTCTTCCAGTGGCAGTGGCGTTTGCGCGACGGCGTTGTCGTTGGCCGTCTTTGGCTTGCGCAGCAAACGATAGGCATCCCGGAATGGCACCACATAAAGATTGATGCAGGAATCGAGATCCTTGCCATCATATTCCGGCACGCCAAACTTTACGTCCCGATTGTCCTGGGGCATGTGGTAGGTCTTGAAGATCACATCCCAGAACGGAAACATGAAGGCAAAGTTCTTGTCGATGTGATCGGGGTGACAGCTGTGGTGGATGTGATGGTGCGCTGGCGACGGAAACACCTTTGACCAGACGCCGGGCCATCTGAGCCAAATGTGCGAATGCCGAAGATTATAGCCAAACAGGTTAAAGGCCAGCATGAGCAGCGGCACACCCAAAAGCGATGGCATACCCGGCAGATGCCCGACCACATTGACCGCAACACCGTTCACCACGCCATATCCGATCCCAACAAACACCCCGTAGGCCAGATTATCGACCGGATGCTCGCGGTAATTCGACAGCGGGTGCATGACCTCGGCGCTGTGATGCACCTTGTGGAACTGCCATAGCACCGGAACCTTGTGCTGCAGGTAGTGCATGTACCAGCCGATGAAATCGATGATGATCAGCGCCACGAACATGTAGCCGACCGCCAGAACCAGATCGGGAATGCCGCTTTCGTTGCCACGGCTCGCGACCTCGGTGATCGAAGCGCCGCCCGTCACCCAGCCGAAAAACAGCGATGTCAGGCCCGCGCCAAAACCCAAAAGCAGAAAATGCCCGATCAACTGGTGAAAGAAGAAGTAGCGCACATCAAGCCAGGCAGACGGATGGCTCCACACATCTTTCGGGAAAAGGAACCGCAGAAACGAACCCTCGTGCTGTGCCCGCCGCTCTGCGAATTTATAAACCCCAAAGGCAAAGGCCAGCGAGGTCGCGATGTATAGCAGGTAGATCCGGTTGTTCGGATCCAGCGGAAAGATCAGCACGTGCCAGGCGTGATCGAGGAATGTCTCAACGAAGGCGTGCATCGGTGTTTACTGCTCGTTCTCAAGATACCCTTGGGCACCAAGCGCGAATTTGTCCCGAAAATGAGAAAATCATGCGCCACAATTGTGGCGAGACCTTAGCTTTTCGCTGGATCAGCGGAGTGTCACCACATCGTCCGCGCGGCGCGTTCGGGCCATGCGGCGTCATAGGCCGGGCCGCCCTCTTCGCCGTCCGAAACCTCGGCGAGGATCTCGCCTACCGTCGGCAAATCCGCCGCGTCGTCGCGGCTCCAAAGCCCCGACCGGATCAATGCTCGGGCACACTGGGTGTATATCTCGGCAATTTCAAAGACGATCACGGTCGCGGGCAGCCTGCCCTTGCGATCGAACCTCGAACGCAGCGCCTCATCCGCAGTGAGCCGAGCCCGCCCGTTGACCCGCACGACGTTGTTCGAATTAGGCACCATGAACATCAGCGACGCGCGCGGATCGCGGACGATGTTCCGCAGCGAGTCGATCCGGTTATTCCCGCGCCAATCCGGCATCGCGAGCGTGCCCGGATCAAGTTCTTGAACGACCGGCCCATCATCACCGCGTGGGCTGGCATCTGTTCCCTCGGGGCCCACGGTTGTCAGCACGCAAAACCGCGATGTCATGATCCATTTTCGGTAAAGCGGCGTCAGGCGGGGCGCAACCTTGCGCAGGCTCGGCGCGCCGGGTGATCCGTAATGCGCTTCAAGCGCTTCGATGCTTTGAATAAACGCTTTCGACATCAAATCCGGCCTCCTGCATCAGCGCGTTCGATCGGTTCTCAACAACGGTTTCCAATTCGTTCATGAATGTGTCTTTGTCTAACCCGACTTTGATGGGTGGCAGGAATTCCACCACCGCCAGACCGGGTTTGCGCATGATGCCCTTCCGGGGCCAGAACAAGCCGACGTTGGTGGCGACCGGCACACATGGCTGCCCAAGCTGCTGATAGAGGATCGCGCTGCCAACCTTGTAGGGTTTGTAGTCACCCGGCGCGACCCGCGTGCCTTGCGAATAGATAATCAGCTGCCCCGGCTCGCTGCGCCCGGCCTCAACATCATCCACCATCTTCTGAATGGCCGCGCCCCGCTTTCCACGGGCAACCGGAACACAGCCCAGACGTTTCGCATAAAGACCGATGATGGGCGTCCATAGGAGTTCGCGCTTCATGATGAACTTGCCGGCCGGAAGCGCATTGAAAATCATCATGATATCAAGGAATGACTGGTGCTTGGCCGCGATCAGCACCTCGCCCTCCGGCACCTCACCGCGAACCTCGGTCCGGATGCCGACCATCAGCTCTGCGGTCCAGAACACCCAGCGACAGTAGGTTTTGCAGGCTGCATAGGCGCCGTTCCGGCTGAAAAGAGCGTAGGGCGCAAAAATGATCCCCAAAACGAGCATGGCCAGATAGATCTGGAACACGAAGATGACCGAAACAAGATAACGCATCAGCTCAGCCCCTTTAGCGCGCGATCAGCGGCCAGCCCCGTGGCAAAGAGCGCGACAGCCGCTGTGACCAAGGGCAGTGGAAAAAGCAATGCCCATTCCAACCCTTGAAAACCAAAACCTGTCAGCAAGCCAGCATTCTCTCCACGATCAGAAATCAGGGCTATGGCCGCACCGCCCAGAACCGCACCGCCGGTCGCGCCGATCAGCGTCCGAAGCGTGAACCGCCGGACAAAAGCCCGGGCGATGTATGTGTCCGTCGCGCCCACCAATCTGAGCACCGCGATCACCTGGGCATTGGCCGCAAGCGACGCGTTGGCCGCAAGCGTCACGATCGCGGCCACAGTCGCAAGGATCAGCCCAGCCGTACCCCACCCAAGCCAGCGCAAGCGGTTTGCCGCCCGTATCAACGGCGCCCGCCAGCGGCCATGATCATCCAGAACCGCCCCCGGAACCTCGCCCGCCAAGCGCAGGCGAAGACCCGCCGCGTCGAAATCGGCATCGGTCCGTATTTCGATCAGCTGCGGGACCGGCAGCGCATCAAGCGACAGATCGGCACCGAACCAGGGCGCAAGCAGCGCCTGCTGCTCAGCCGCTGAAAGGGCTCGCGCATCGCTGACACCGGTCGTGGTTCGCAGCAGGTCCAGCGCAAGCGCTGTCTGTTCATCCATTTGCTCGGCCGGGGCCACGATCCGCAAGGTGGCCGATTGCGCCATCTCGCTTTCCCACCGGTCGGCAAGCCGCGCGGCAGCCAGGGCAAGAGCCAGGGAAAAGACCGCAAGAAAAGCCATCACTGCAGACGCAAACAGTGTCAGGCGCGCGTTAGCACCCGATGGTGGCACGACCCTGTCGGCCTGTGCATCCGGCGCCCAAAGCCCGCCTATCATGTCGCGCCACGCCGTCACAGATCAGCACCGGCCTGATGCAACTGCCCGTTCACGAGGCGCAGAACACGGGATTGAACCTGCGCCTTTGCGGCCCGGACCAGTGACATATCGTGGGTCGCGATCACGATCGTCTTGCCCATCCGGTTGAGTTCACTCAACAAATCGAGCAGGCGCTGCGACATGTCCCAGTCGATGTTTCCCGTCGGTTCGTCGGCAAGGATGATGTCCGGCGACATGATGACGGCCCGGGCCAGGGCGGCCCGCTGCCTCTCGCCCCCGGACAGTTCGGGCGGATGACCCCGCGCGCGATCCGTCAAGCCGACCCAAGCCAGCAACTCGGTGATGTCCCGCTCTGCCGCCTCGACACTGCGTCCCGAAACCGTCAGCGGCAGCGCCACGTTATCCCAGACCGTCAGGTGATCCAGAAACTGGACGTCCTGGTGAACAACGCCCACGCGCCTGCGCAACTTGGCAACGCCATCGCGATCCAGCGACTGGAAAGGCGCATCAAAGACCTTCAGCGCCCCTTGGGTCGGCCGCAGCGCTCCATAACAGAGTTTCAGTAATGTGGTCTTTCCGGCGCCGGATGGACCCGTCAGAAAGTGAAACGATCCGGCTGGCAGTTTGGCGCTTATCCCTGCGAACAGCTGATCACCGCCGTAGCTGTAGCAAACATCTTCTAGCTCGATCACACGCGGACCCATCTTTTTGCGTTGTTGTGCCTGAGCACCAGCGGGGTTTCAATGCAACAGGACGATTACAGCCCAAGCAGTTTGCACTTTTCTGTTCTGAAACGTACTTCTACGGTGACGTTCGAGGTCGAACAGGTAGAAGAATGCGGTTAATCTGTCCCAATTGCGACGCGCAATACGAGGTGCCGGACGAGATCATTCCAGAGCACGGGCGCGATGTACAATGCTCGAACTGCGGACAGACTTGGTTCCAGAACCACCCTGACCACGATCCCGGCCCGGAAGAGATCGATGACGATCAGTTCGAGGAATTGCTTGGACCGGACGCCAAGGAAGCGCGCGAATTCTTTGCCAAGAAACCCGCCGACAAACCAAAGGCAGAGCCAACCAAGACCCAAGCTGACGAAACGACGACGGCCACCGAGCCAGCTGAAGACAAGGCCGCCACGGCGCCCGCGTCGTCGGATAAGACCCAAACGGATGAGCCCGGGCCCAAGCAACGTCGTATAGACCCCCAAGTGGAATCCATCCTGCGCGAAGAGGCCGCTTTGGAAACAAAGGCCCGCAGCAGCGAAAAGGCCCCGCTCGAAAGCCAGCCGGATCTTGGTCTCGATGCATCGCCGTCCGAGCCTGAGAAGCGCCTGCAAGAGGGTCAAAACCATCTAAAGAAGGTGCGCGGGCAGGATGAGCCTGAGGCCACGCCGGACGGAGAGGCGCTGGCCGCGGCTGCCGCACTTGGTTCGCGCCGCGAGCTGCTGCCGGACATCGAAGAGATCAATTCGGCGCTGCGCGACGAGGTCGTAGTAGACGAGGAGACGGCCGAGATCGCGTCTCGCAGGCGTCGCCTCAAAGCACGAGCGCGCCGCGCTGCGTTCCGGCGCGGTTTCATTTTCGCGCTTCTTGTCATCGCCATCTTGGTGGGTGTTTATATTTTTGCGCCGCAGATCACCGAAGCATTGCCGCAGGCTGGCCCATACATGAACGAATACGTGGTGCGGGTTGACCAGCTTCGGTCAACGTTGGACGTGCAGGCGCAAGCAGGCATCACGTGGTTGCAGGCCACAATTGGCGAGATGACGAGCGCGGCCCCGACTGAATAAGCTCAGAACCGGTCCAGCAGGCGTTTGAGGTAATCCAGCTCCAGTTCTGACCGGCGAGACTCACCGGACCGGCGGCGAATTTCGTCAAGCAGCTCGCGCGCGCGACGATAGACATCTTCACCCTGTAGCAGGCTTTCATCGGTGCCGACGGTGCCGTTCGAACCGGGCTGTCGGCCCAGCGGGTCCTGCGCGTTCGCCATTCGGTCCGCCTCGGACATGCCTTGACCCTGCTGGCCATCCTGTTGCTGCTGCGCCATCGCTTCGCCAAGGGCCCGCATGCCTTCCCGCAGCGCCTCCATCGCGCGGGCTTGATCGTCGATCGCATCGGCGAGCCGGTCATCGCGCAGCGCCTCTTCGGCATTGTCCATCGCGCGACCCGCGCGGTCGAGCGCATCCCGCGCGGCATCGCCACCGGGTGTGCCGGCCCCCGGTAGGTTATTTTGTTGCCGCTGCAGCTCGCGGCGAAGGGCTTCTTGCCGATCTGCGAGTGTGCCCTCTTGCCCCGCGCCCTCACCCGGCTGAGCCTGTTGCTCGCCGCCGCCCTGGCCCTGCTGTTGGCCCTGCCCTTCACCCGACTGGCCCTGCTGGCTGTGCTGTTGACCCTGGCCCTGACCGCCATCGCGGCCCTGGTTTCCCTGGCTCTCACCGGCTTGAGCGCCGGGATTGAATTGTTCCTGCAGATCGCGGAATGCCTGATCGCTCAGCCCTTGTTGCTCGCGCAGCGTCTCGGCCAGTCCTTCCATGGCCTGCTCACCCGGATTCTGGCCGTTTTGGCCCTGGCCTTGCGTGACGCGCATGTTTTCGAGCATCTGCTGCAGCTCGCGCAGGGCCTGTTCGGCCTCGGCCATGCGGCCTTGCTCCATCAGTTCCTGAATTCGGTCCATCATGCGCTGCAGATCATCCTGGTTCATCTGCATCGCGTTCGGATCCATCGGCGCGTTGTTGTTCTCCTCGTTCTGCTCGGCATCGAGCTGAGCCTGACGTGACAGTTGCTGCATGTAGTCGTCCGTCGCGCGCCGCAGCTCCTCCATCAGGCGTTCGATTTCCGCTTGGCTGGCGCCTTCACGCATGGCCTGGTTCAGCCGTTCTTGCGCCTGGCGCAGACGTTCCAGCGCGGTGGCCAGATCACCCTCTTCGATGATGATCGCCAGATCCCAAAGATCTTTGGCCAGATCGTCCTGCTGCTCATCGGTCAGACCATAATGCGCCAGCGTCTCAAGCCGTTTGAAGATCTGTTGGGCGCGCAGATATTCGGTCTCGTTCCGAAACACGTCCTCATGTCGGTAGGATACAGCACGCAGGATCTGGCCGATCCGGTCTGCATTCTGACGGGACCAGAGGAGGTCGCGTCGCTGCTCGATGATCGACGCAGCGAGTGGATCGAAAAAGCGGCGGCCGGGCAGAACGATCGCGCGGGGCTCCGTCTCGGTGGCCTGTTCGGAGGCATCGAGCGCGCTCAGCGAGATCATCACCGGCAAATTGGCCCATGCATGTTCCGAGAAATCCTCGACCAGGTTTTCCTCGAATGACTTTCGATCGCCTGCAAATGGCATGGGCAGGGCGACGGTCAGGGCGGGGCGTGGCTCGGGCTCGATCGTCAGGCCATGCCGACGGTCGACAGAGGCCAGATCGAGGACGATCCGCGCCTCTCCGGCCTCAACGCCGTAATCATCTTCCGCTGAAAACGGCAGGGTCATCTCACCATAGGCGGTGCTGTCAGGCTGGCTCAGGATTGCGATTTCCGGTGCCAGATCGGGGATCAGGCCAACATTCCATGTTCGACCACCCGGCCCGTTGATCGTGATCTCTCCGGCCTGAACCACGTTGAAGTCTTGTTCGGGCGCCGAGGCGGGCTGGATATTCTCGGTTCGGCCCGAAACCGTTTCCGAGACTGTCAGCGCGCCAACCTCGCCGTAGAGGCGAAGTGTAATGATGCTGCCGACGGGCAGCTGCAACTCACCTTCGGGAATGTCGTTCAGATAGATCGTGGGGCGGCCTGTATATCGAGGGCTTTCGGCCCATCCTTCCCACACAGGCCCGGCCGCGAGCCCCTGTCCGCCCGGCGTCATCTCAGTGACTGATCCGATGCGCCAGACCGAACCAAAGATGAGCGCCACGGCGAAGGCCACTACAGCGATGAAACGCAGGGCATAGGGATCACGCTCGGCGATGCGCAGGTTGCCCGGTACGGCCCGTGCCGACTTGGCCCGCTCCGCCATACGCGACTGGTGCGCGCGCCAAACCGTCGCCGAGGCCGCGTCGTCCTCTCCGATGGCCGGGTTGTCGAGCAACGCCTGGATCGGACGACCGGGCATCGTGGCATCGAGCCGTTCCAGCGCGGCCTGCCGTGTCGGAATGCGAAAACGCCGGAGCGCGTAGAACAGAGAGACAGCGCCCGACAGAAACGCGACAACAGCCAAGGCCCAAACGACCTCAACGGCCACGCTATCCTGTACGCCAAGCATCAGGAGGGCGAGAACACCAAGAGAGATCGCGATCAGCGGCCAGGTCGCCCGCCAGAAGGCTTCGGCAAACATCCCGAGCCGTGTCAGCGCAAGCGGAACGCGCAACGACTTCATCCGATTGCGGACATCATACTCGGGAAACTGGGCCATCGTTGCACCTCCGGTCCGGCACCCAGACGCAGAATAGCGCCTAGAGCCAGTGAGGGATGGTATCGCGATTTATGATCTCGTCAAAGGTCGGGCGTGCGCGAATAACCGCGAATTGATCCCCATCGACCAAAACTTCGGGGATCAGGGGCCTCGTGTTGTATTCGCTGGCCATTACAGCCCCATAAGCCCCGGCACTCCGGAATGCGACGTGATCCCCTGCCCGCAATTTGGGCATCATGCGGCCCTTGGCGAAGGTATCTCCCGATTCGCACACCGGACCGACGATATCGTAAGCCTGTTGTTCTGCCCCTGCTTCGGGCTCGATCACCGGTACGATGTCGTGGTGCGCGTCGTACATCGCAGGCCGGATCAGATCGTTCATTGCCCCATCAAGGATGAGGAATTCGCGGTCCTCGCCCGATTTGACATAGATGACCTGCGCCACCATCAGCCCCGCATTACCGGCGATCAGGCGGCCCGGCTCAATCTCGACCTCGCAGCCAAGATGCCCCACGGTCCGCTTGATGAGATCGCCGTAATCGGTTGGAAGGGGTGGCGCCTGATTGCTGCGCTCATAGGGGATGCCAAGACCGCCGCCCAGATCTAGGCGCATGATGTCATGCCCGTCGGCGCGCAATGTCTCGGTCAGATCGGCGACCTTGCGATATGCGACCTCGAAGGGCGCAAGATCGGTCAACTGGCTTCCGATATGAACATCGATCCCCACCACTTTCAGCCCCGGCAAGCGCCCCGCCATCGCATAAACCTCGCGCGCTCGGGCAATCGGGATCCCGAACTTGTTCTCGGACTTGCCGGTCGCGATCTTTTCGTGGGTCTTGGCATCGACATCGGGATTAACGCGCACCGTGATGGGCGCCACCTGACCCAGTTCGACGGCAACGGCGTTCAGGACCTCCATCTCGGGTTCGGATTCCACGTTGAACTGCCGGATCCCACCCTCAAGGGCCATCCGGATTTCATCTGCCGTCTTGCCAACCCCCGAAAACACGATCCTATCACCCGGAACGCCAGCCGCCTTTGCACGGGCGTATTCACCGCCCGAGACCACGTCCATACCAGCCCCGGCTTTTGCAAGCGTTTTCAGAATGGCCTGATTGCTGGACGCCTTCATCGCATAGCATACGAGGTGATCCAGGCCATTCAGCGCCTCGTCAAACAGCCGGAAATGCCGCAACAGTGTCGCCGTCGAATAGACATAGAAAGGCGAGCCCACCTGCGCGACAATCTCAGGTAGGGGGACGTCCTCGGCATGCAAAACGCCGTCACGGTAGAGAAAGTGATCCATCGAGCAGCGCACCCGTTCACAAAGATAAACCCCACGCCTCATATCAGACCGTCGAGGTTGTGCAATCACAGAGACTTGGCTTGTCTTCAGAAATGAAAAAGGCGGCCAATGCCGCCTTTCTGCATATGCGATGGCGGTTCGGTCAGGCGCCACGGCTTTTGCGGCGACGCGCTGCAAAACCCATCAGGCCAGCCGCACCCGCCAAGAGCGGCAGCGAAGCCGGTACCGGCACCGGCGTCAAAAGCAGCGAGTCAACGCCACCAGAGCCACCCATAGCGAAAGTGATTGAATCGCCTGCGCGCAGGATCGACGAAGGCGTGGCAAAATCCAGCTGGCCCGGCTCGCCCTCTCCGAGGGTGATGCTGCCAAGATCGCCATCGACGCTTGTTGAGAACGTGAACGTCGTGTCGTCAATCGCCGATGCACCCGTCCAGCGGAACGCCCGATTGTTGAGAAGCGTGAATGTGATTGTGCCGGCCGTCGCCGCATCATCGGATACTCCCGTCACGCCGGTTTCCTGGCGGATCAGGATCCGACCTTCGACGCCGCCATCCCCTTGCGCCGCCGGCACCAGATCAAGGTCACCGCCGCAATTCACGCCATCGATCACACAGGTCGTGCTGAAGAGCGCGGCACCGGCAGTTCCGCCCGTTGTCGACACGGCAAAGGTAAACCCATCCTCGGAATACGTTGCGAAAGTACTACCGTCAGTCACACCAGATCCGAAATCCAACACGGCGGCGTTCGCCCATATCGGCAATGCGGCAGCGCAGAAAGCGGCCGCCGCAACTTTACTTGATATCGTCACGATACTCTCCAAAATTTCTTGGTTAAGCCCCCACGGCCCACAACCAAATACTATGCGTCTTTTGTAGCGGTCCGATCGCGGACGGTCATGTTAAAGTCAAGGGGAATTCGGAACCAGTTTGTTTCAAAAAACGATACTAAACCGATCTCTCCTGACCACCGGAACGAAGGAAAAGGAAAAGCGGTAAACCGCAACTGACACCGATGCCAAAAGTGGCGGGAATGGCGATCAGGCCGATCCAGCGGCGGTTCTGGACCGTTTCGACGAGGATCCACACGGTTAGCGCGATAGCTGCGATCGTGAGGTCCCAAACAAGGCCATGCGTGCTGTCATTCACGTACCAGGCGTCGATCAGCCCGGCCAACGACCAGCCGTTTTCCTGAAACCAGCTTACGAAATAGTACATCGGGTGGATGCTGCCCCAGATCGCGAGGGCAAGGAAAATCCAGCGCATGCTCAGAAAACGCCCACGCTAACCCGAACCGGACCGCTTTCAACGCCGACACGTGCGCCGGCGTGAACGCCACTTGATCCAACGCCGACGGCCACGTCAGCCGTCGGACGCACCGGTTCGCCATCGACGCCGCAGGATGCAGCAAAGAGCAGGGCGATAATGGGCAATACTCTGATCATCCGAGTGTTTCCTTCCACCGTGCAATCTGTTCCCGCACGCGCACGGGCGCGGTGCCCCCATAGGACGTGCGGGATGCAACCGAATTTTCAACGCTCAACACGTCAAATACGCCGTCATCAATCCCGTCATGTACCGTTTTCATATCCGAAAGGCTGAGATCCGCCAAATCACAGCCCTTCTTTTCGGCTAGAGCCACCAGCGCGCCTGTCACATGGTGGGCATCACGGAACGGCAGACCCAGCACACGCACGAGCCAGTCAGCCAGATCGGTCGCGGTCGAAAATCCGCTGCCCGCCGCCGCCATAAGGGCGTCGCGGTTAGCGGACATATCGGCGACCATCCCCTCCATCGCGGCAAGAGCCAGCATCCAGTTGTCGGCGGCGTCAAAGACCTGTTCCTTGTCTTCCTGCATGTCCTTTGAATAGGTCAGCGGCAGACCCTTCATGACAATCATCAGGCCTGCGTTCGCGCCAAAGATCCGTCCGATCTTGGCCCGGATCAGCTCGGCCGCGTCGGGGTTCTTTTTCTGCGGCATGATCGAGGATCCGGTGGAAAAGCGATCAGACAGGGTGACAAACCGAAACTGCGCGCTTGACCAGATCACCAGCTCTTCGGCCAGTCGCGACAGGTGCATCGCGCAGATGCTCGCCGTGCTCAGGAACTCGAGCGCGAAATCCCGGTCACTGACGGCATCCAGCGAGTTCGCAGCAGGCCTTTCAAATCCAAGCGCATTGGCCGTCATTTCCCGATCAATTGGAAAACTGGTGCCAGCCAGCGCCGCCGCCCCCAGCGGGCTTTCATTCATGCGTGCGCGGGCATCGCGGACCCGGCTCAGATCACGCCCGAACATCTCGACATAGGCCATCATATGATGACCCCATGTGACCGGCTGTGCCGTTTGCAAATGGGTAAAGCCCGGCATCACCCAATCTGCCCCCGCCTCGGCCTGAGTAAGCAAGGCGCGCATCAGCGCCTGAAGGCCCGCATCGGCGGCATCCAGTTGGTCGCGAACCCACAGCTTGAAATCCGTTGCGACCTGATCGTTCCGGCTTCGGCCGGTATGCAGGCGCCCGGCGGGCTCTCCGATCAGTTCTTTCAATCGGGCCTCAACATTCATGTGAATGTCTTCCAGAGCGGTTGAAAAGGCGAATTGCCCTGTTTCAATCTCTGACAACACCGTGAGAAGGCCTTCCCGTATGGCGTCGGCATCCTTATCACTCACAATGCCTGTCGCGGCCAACATGGCCGCATGGGCACGCGAGCCTGCGATGTCCTGAGCCGCCAGCCGCTGGTCGAACCCGATCGAGGCATTAATTGCCTCCATGATCGCGTCAGGCCCGGCGGAGAACCGGCCGCCCCACATTGCGTTTGCGGTCTGGTCAGTCATGGTGTTGCCCTTTGAAGGAGGGGATATGAAGAAACTTGTTGCCGCCGCCGTTTATCTGGCAACCGCGTTCAGCGCAATTCCTGCCGCCGCCGACTATACCCACTTGGCTGATCTGCGTGACGGAAGCATGAAAAAGCTGGTCTTTCACGCGGCACCCGAAACGGTGCCTGATGCCCCGTTCCAACTGGCCGACGACGCGGGCACCGCGACGCTTTCCGATTATCGAGGCAAGTATGTCCTGCTCAATTTCTGGGCCACGTGGTGTGCACCCTGCCGCAAGGAAATGCCGATGCTGTCAGAGCTGCAGACGGAATTTGGCGGCGATGATTTCGAAGTCCTGACCATTGCCGCCGGTCGCAACTCACCCGCGGGCATCAAGAAATTCCTAAGCGAAATGGGCATCGACAACCTGCCCCGCCATCAAGACCCCAAACAGCAACTGGCCAGTAAGATGGGGATTTTCGGCCTGCCCATCACGATCATCATCGATACCGAAGGGCGCGAAGTCGCACGGATGCGGGGCGATGCGGATTGGGCGAGCGACAGCGCAAAAGACATCATTTCGGGCTTACTGGCTGAACAATAGCCTCAGGCGGCGTGGCGCAGGATCGCCGCCTCGCCTTTCTTGAGCACGCGACGCTCTTCGCTGGCGTCGCCAACGCGGTCATGACGAAGCTGCCGCAATCTCTGTCGGTCGTCGCTCTGGATGTCCGCGTCGCACGCGCGGTCTGGGCTGGGGTTTTCAACCTCAACCCCGTTTGCCCG
>CAWUIQ010000081.1:0-16374 GCA_963922565.1 uncultured Rhodobacterales bacterium | reverse complement strand
TTCCTGCTCGAGGCACGCGATGTCACCGCGCACGAATTCATTCCGGGCTCGCTCAATGTCACGTTTGGCGAGCCAAAAGATGACACGGTGAAGATCACCGCCAGGGATGGTGTTCTGACGTTCACGGTGAAAGCCGGCCGCAAGGGATCACCCGATATCGCGCGCCAGTTCATCGAGGCGAGCGGAGGCGCCGAGCACGTTGCAAGCCCATTTGCGGAAAGAAGAAGATCACAAAGAAACGGCCCAGACCTTTTGAACTTTTACTTCAAGACGAACCTGACCTTCACTGTCGGAGGGCAGAGGATCGTCGCGCCGCTTTACTTTGGCCAAGGGCATCGGGACGGCCATGATGGCGGCAACAATTGGTGGATGGGCGGCCGCAAACTGATTTCGTTCCTGGCCAGACCATCGGGCGAAATCGTGCTGACCGACGTCAGTCTTCCCAACGACCCCCACCACGTTCAGGTGTATTTCATAAACGGGGTCAAACATAACGAGTTCCGCCTGCTCCCCCGCTTCTGAGGGAAACAGATGAACCTGGAGCGGGACGAGGTGTGCCGCTCCCTTTCGCAGATGATCTCAGCAAGCCGTAGGGTGCGTGCTTGCACGCGCCACCCTCCCACCATCACCGCGATGAGGCGCGTCCAGGCCCGCACCCCACATAGCCAACCAAGCGGCAGCGCCCGGCCCTAATCAGCCAGAACGAACGTCACTTTCAGCGCCACCCGGTACTCGGTGATCTTGCCATCCGTCACGTTCACGCTCTGATCCTGCACCCACGCCCCGGTCACGTTCTTGAGCGTCTGCACGGCACGTTCAACGCCTTTGTTCACCGCATCGTCAAAACCCGTCGTCGATCCGGCGATGATCTCTGTTACCCGTGCTACTGACATGGTGGTTCCTCCCGTTTCAAAATCTCGAATGGCTCAAGTATAGCCGAGGTTTCGCGTGGAGCGGGTTGATCGAGGGCAAAGATCGGCGCGAAACCACCTATGCGGGTGGCTTAATATACCCACTCGCACGACTGATTGGCCGGAAAACCGCAGCGGAATTCCAGATTGTGATGCTAGTAACCCGCTGTAAACAGGCGAGCTTTCGTTAACGAGACGCACCAATGACTAGCGGCTTACCTATGACGATCCGCTCCACGCCATCGACCGACAGCCAGAGCGCGCTGAATTCACACGCAAATGAGCCCCGCTGATCCACGTGGGCACAGAAAGAGGCTGTGCTTTTGACGCGGTTCCTTGCTAGGCTCACGCGCATTGAACGAGGTATGTCATGAATTTAGCGATAAAGAATTTTCTAGCACGTTTTGCCAACAGCGGATCCGGGGAGCGCATGCTGCGCCCCGTGCGCAAGCTGTCCTCGGGCCTTGATGCCCTCATCACCTACACCGACCGGCAGCGCAGCACTGGCGCGCGCGAAGACCTGAAATCCATGCTGCTGCGCCGGGAATTTCCTGATCTGACGGTACTGAACGGGCCTTTGACAGGCCTGAAATACGCCGATGCAACGGCCTCCGGCAGTGCGTTCCTGCCCAAGCTGGTGGGCAGCTATGAAAGCGAAATCGCGGACTTCATCGAGCGCGCCATTGCACGCAATCCGACCGACATTGTCGATGTGGGGTCTGCCGAGGGGTACTATGCCATCGGGTTGGCCCTGCGTCTGCCCAAGGCTGAAATCCACGCCTTCGATGTCGACGCACATGCCCGGCAGCTGTGTCAGCGTATGGCGGACCTGAACGGTGTAAGCGACCGGCTGCACATGCGAGAATTCTGTGATCCCGAAGCGCTCGCCGCGCTGCCCTATAAGGGCCGCGCGCTGATCTTTTCGGATTGCGAGGGCTATGAAGAGACGCTCTTTTCCGAAGCGAGCGTCGCAGCCTGCGCGCCGCATGACCTGATCATCGAATGCCACGACTTCAAATCCCCGACCATTAGTACGGGCATTCGGACTGCATTCGCAGACACACATGACATCTTTGCGGTGCAAAGCATGCCGACCTACCAGAAAGCGCATGAGGCGAGCTGGCCGCAAATGCAGCCATACAATTTCGAGATCCAGAAATTCATGGTGGATGAGGCACGCAGGGTGCCCGTTGTGTGGCTCTACCTTCAGTCCAAGCAGTAAGCCGACGGCTAATCGATCAGAAAACCTGCACGACGTCGTACATCACGGGTTCAAAGCTCTTGGCCATCGCGCCAATCTCGCGGTTGCGCTTGCGCATCTCGGCCGAGCGGAGCATCTCCATGAAATCTTCCCGCCGCTCCCATTGGGAATAGTTCGCAATTCGGGTCTGGGCGTCGTTCACGTGCAGACCGGCCGCGATAAAACCCTGAGATTTCGAGATGACTTCGGCATAGGCCGCCCGCAGCGCGTCCAGCACATCCTCGCAGGTCCCGGGTGTAACCTCGAACGTTGTGACCACGGTCTGGTATTTCGTTCCTTCAGCAATCTTCGGCATAACGGCACCCTCCCGCCCATAGATTAACAGAGACCGGTCCGCCTTTGACAAGGTACCCGCCCCGCGTGCATCATGCCCTATCGGCCCGCCGTATTTAAGGGCCGCGTGATATAAGGAATTTGTTATGGTCGGATTACTTCTGGGCTATGGATTTGCCCTACTCACCGCAGTGATCGTCCTCGGGGGCGATTTTCTCATCAAGATTGCTGCCGATGGGCGCATGTCGCTCTTGTCGATATACGTGCTCGGTGGCTGCCTGCTCTACGGTGCGTCGGCAGTCATGTGGTATTTCTCCATGCGGCACGCCACGCTGGCGCAGGCAGGCGTGGCCTATTCGATGCTCACACTGCTCGCTCTCTGCCTGATCGGCGTCGTCTATTTCGACGAACAGATCTATACCCGCGAGCTACTTGGCATCGGCTGTGCCCTCGCGGCCATGGTGCTGATGGTCCGGATCGCCTGAGGGGGCTACTCCGCGGCCCGCGCGGCCGGGTTGTTGGGGTGCGTCGTCCAGTTCGCGTATTCCTCGACGGTCCGGCCGGTGCGCGGGTCGACGGAGCCCAGCGGCAACTGTTCCATCTTGATGCAGTTCTCGACCGGGCAGACATTGACGCAGAGATTGCAGGCGACGCATTCATCGTTGATCACCTCAAACACCCGGTCCTCGGACATCGATATCGCCTGGTGGGACGTGTCCTCGCAGGCCGCATAACAACGACCGCATGAGACGCAAAGATCCTGGTCGATGCGGGCTTTGGTAACGTAGTTGAGGTTCAGGTTGTTCCAGTCGGTGACATTGGGCACCGCCCGTCCAACAATCTGGTCGACCGATGTCAGACCCTTTTCATCCATCCATTCAGACATGCCCGAGATCATCTCTTGCACGATCTTGAAGCCATAGGTCATCGCCGCCGTGCATACCTGCACGTTGCCTGCCCCCAGTGCCATGAACTCTGCCGCGTCGCGCCAGGTGGTGATGCCACCAATGCCGCTGATCGGGATGCTGCCAAGCTCAGGATCGCGGGCAATCTCGGCCACCATATTCAGCGCAATGGGTTTCACGGCGGGCCCGCAATAGCCACCATGCGCGCCCTTGCCGTCAATCGTGGGCTCAGGCGCGAAAAGGTCGAGATCGACCGACGTGATCGAGTTGATGGTGTTGATGAGCGAGACAGAATCCGCCCCGCCCGCCATCGCGGCGGCGGCGGGTTTACGGATATCCGTGATGTTAGGCGTGAGCTTGACGATCACGGGCATTCGCGTGTGTTTCTTGACCCATCGGGTCACCATCTCGATGTATTCGGGCACCTGCCCCACGGCTGAACCCATGCCGCGTTCGGACATCCCGTGCGGGCAGCCGAAGTTCAGCTCGACCCCGTCGGCCCCCGTCTCTTCGACCAGCGGCAGGATGCGTTTCCATGGCTCTTCTTCGCAGGGCACCATGAGCGACACGACCATCGCCCGGTCTGGATAGTCGCGTTTGACGGCCTTGATCTCCTGCAGGTTCACCTCAAGCGGGCGGTCGGTGATCAACTCGATGTTGTTCAGGCCCAGCAGCCGCCGATCCGCCCCCCAGATCGCGCCATAGCGCGGGCCGTTGACGTTGACGACGGGCGGCCCCGCCTCTCCGAGCGTTTTCCACACGACGCCACCCCAACCCGCCTCAAAGGCACGGCGCACGTTGTATTCCTTGTCCGTGGGTGGGGCAGAGGCCAACCAGAATGGATTGGGCGATTTGATCCCGATGAAGTCGCTTTGAAGATTGGCCATGTCCGTCTCCTTGCTGAGCCGCCGGTCAGGGCCGGCGGAATACCATTTCGGTGGGCGCGATGCGCCCTGCGTCGAGGTTTTCGATGTAGTTCTGAATTTTCTGCTGCGCCGTCTCACCCATCAGCAGATGGATCCCCAAGGGCGGCGCGCCATGGGCCGCGATCATGCGAAAGACGCGGTCGAAGTAGCTCTTGGCGAACTCGGTCCGGTCCCGTTCCGCGACCTCTTCCAGGCCGGCGGTATGTGCCGCCCGGCGATAGATGCCCGGTGCCTGAACATGGCTGAGCGCTGCCTCGGTCGCCCAAGGCAGAGGAAAGACAAGCGGATCTTCGAGGTTGCCACCCATCACATCAAAGAGGGCAAAGCGCCCCCCAGGTTTCAAAACTCTCTCGACCTCTTGGAACAATTGCGGCTTGTCAGGGATGTTCATACCGACATGGAACATGGTCACGAGGTCGAACCCGCGATCCTCGACCGGGAGGCTCAGCGCGGAGCCCTGCACCAGATCGATCCGATCTGTCAGCCCAAGCCGCTCATTCAAAGCGCGACCGGTTTCAAGATACTCGTCGGTCAGATCGACGCCCACGACTCGCGGGCCGTAGCGGTGGACGATGTGCCGGGCCGTGCCACCAAGCCCGCATCCGATGTCGAGCACCCGCATTTCCGGGGTGACTTCCAGCTGATCCAAAAGGGCCGTCGTCGCCTCGATGCCACCGGTGTGGAATTCGTCGACGGGTTTGAGATCATCAACACCCGGCCGCGTCGGATCGATCTTGAGCTCTTTGAGCGCCGCGTCGATGCGGTCTAGCAAATGGCCTGTTTGGTAATGTTGGGCAATGTCGTCTTCTAACGTCATGGCAGCCTCCCAATAATCAAAGGATGCCATCATCATAACATATCAGGCCGTCAGAGCCGCATGGATGTCGGTTGCGGCGTCGCGCCCTTCGGCCACCGCGGTAACGGTCAGATCGTCACCTCCGGCGGCACAATCGCCCCCTGCCCAGACACCACTGACCGAGGTGCGGCCCGCGCCGGAGACTTTGATCTTTCCTCCGTCGAGATCGGGTAACCCATTATCCTGCAACGTCTGACCGATAGCCTTGAGCACCTGGTCGGCTGCCACCCGGATCGTCTGCCCCGTTCCGCTCATGTCGTCGCCTACATACTCCAGCTCGATCTCGCGAACTGTCCCGTTGCCGTGGATCGCGACCGGAACGACATTGGTCATGATCCGCACCCCTTTTGAGGCCGCGAGGTCCTGTTCATAAACAGAGGCATTCATCAGATCCCGCCCCCGCCGATACGCAATGGTGACGTTGATGGCCCCCAGCAGCTTGGACTGAACCGCGGCATCGACCGCTGTCATCCCGCCGCCGATCACGACCACGTCGCGACCGACCGGCAGGTCAGACACCCGATCCGCCTGCCGCAAGTCTTCGATGAACTTCACCGCGTCCATCACGCCATCCTTGTCCGCGCCGTCCACGGTCAAATCGTTGACGCCGCCAAGGCCGATAGCGAGAAAAACCGCGTCAAAATCGGCCTTGAGACCGTCGAGTGTGAGGTCGCGCCCCAGCTGCGCGCCATAGCTGATCTCGATCCCGCCGATCTGCAGCAGCCAGTCGACTTCGGCCTGTGCGAACCCGTCGACCGTCTTGTAGGCTGCGATCCCGTATTCATTCAGCCCGCCCGGTTTCGGTTTGGCGTCGTGGATGACGACGTCATGCCCAAGCATCGCCAAGCGGTGCGCGCAGGCAAGACCAGCCGGACCGGCGCCCACGACGGCAACACGCTTGCCGGTGGGCGCGGCGCGCTCGAACGGATGGATACCCTTGGCCTGCAGATTGTCGGTGGCATAGCGCTGAAGCTGCCCGATCAGAACGGGCTTACCTTCGGCGGCTTCGCGCACGCAGGCCTCTTCGCACAGGGTCTCGGTGGGGCAGACACGGGCGCACATCCCACCAAGGATGTTCTGGCTCAGGATCGTTTTTGCCGCGGCATCCGGCGTGCCGGTCGCGATCTGACGAATGAAAAGCGGGATGTCGATATCAGTCGGACAGGCCGTGATGCACGGCGCGTCATGACAGAAATAGCACCGGTCTGCCGCGACCAGTGCCTCGTGAGGATCGAGGGGTGGATGCAAATCAGCGAAATTGTCGGCGTAATCGTCTGCCTCAAGGCGTCCGGCCTGAATCCCTGGTGTGAAAGCATCCTGTCGCATCGAAGATCCCCGAAATCACGTCACGGCAAAACGCTTTCACAGGAAGAATTTTTTATCAACTGGTAAAATTCTGCAACAACGGGCAAAAAACTGCGAATGCTTAGGCATTGAGCACCCCAACCCGTTGCAATTCGGCGGCCGCGCCCGCACATACGCCATGCAACGCTACGCATCGACCTACTGCTCCTACCCGGCTCAGTCCCTCGATTCTTAGACAAAGCCAGGCTGTCGCACTTCCGCGGGCAGCATTTGAAAGGAGCAACGACGATGGCCCAAGGCACCGTCAAATGGTTCAACACAACCAAAGGCTACGGCTTTATCGCACCAGAAGGTGGCGGCAAGGACGTATTCGTTCACATCTCAGCCGTTGAACGGTCCGGTCTGACCGGTCTGCAAGACAACGCAAAAGTCAGCTTTGAGCTGGAAAAAAGCCGCGATGGCCGCGAGAGCGCGGTGAACATCGAAGTCCTTTAAGGACCGGACCAGTCCACATCCGGGTTCTTGGCGATAGCCAGGCGCCCGTCCGGCCAAGGCCTCATCAGGGCCTTGGCCGCTTCTATATCTGGGCCAAGCCAAACCGGAATGTCCGCCGGTTCGAGGATGACACCCATGCGGTGATGGATTTCCCTGACATCCGCATTCGGTTCACAAGTCACCGCAGCCACCTGAGGCACTTCCAATCCGCCCGGCGCTTTCCAGACATCGCTGATAGCCGCGAAATATAGGAACTCACCCAGCTTTGGCCCAATCGCCCAAGCGGTCTTTTTCCGTGTCTCGCCTGTCCATTCGTACCAGCCGTTGACCGGGATAACGGCGCGCCCGACTCCATCGAAAGCGGTCTTGTCGAACACCGTTTCGGACCGGGCATTGATGATCGTTTCCATCACCGGGCGGCCCCGCGCATTCTTGCGCCCGACCGGGATGATGCCCCACCTCATCCGCTTGAGCGCCCCGTCGAAAACGACGATTTCCTCTCCGGGCGCTATGTTGCGGCGTTGCGGTTCATTGGCCAGATGCTCTGCGGTCACCTTCAATTCGGTTGCCAGACGATCGACGGGCGAAGTTAGAAAAAAGCGCCCCGGCATCAGTCACCGACCCGGGCAATCAGGCGTTCAACATGCGGGCCGATCCCTTCGACAATAAGCGACACGCCCTTCGCCGACGGGTGAATGCCATCAGGCTGCATGTAGGCCCTGACCGAAGCCGGATCCGATCCAACAGATTGCAGCCCCTCAAAGAAGCTTTCGAGATACAATGCGCCATACTGCTCAGCCAGTTCGGGATACATGGCGTCAAAGGCCGCCTTGTAGTCAGGGCCATAATTGCCCGGCGCCTGCATCCCGATCAGAAGAACGTCGACCCCAGCATCCCGGGCAGTCTGCAGGATACCGTCAAGATTGGCGCGACTGTTGGCCGGATCGATGCCGCGCAACAAATCATTGCCGCCAAGCGCCACGATCACCGCATCCACCTCTTCGGTCAGTGTCCAGCCGATGCGGGATAGCCCACCCGCCGTCGTATCCCCTGAAACCCCGGCATTGATGAGTGTTACCTCATGCCCGCGGGCGTTCAGCCAGTTCTGAAGCTGGGGCACGAAACCATCCTCAACAGGCAGCCCATATCCTTGGGTCAGGCTGTCACCCAAAGCGGCAATTGTAACCTCTTCGGCCTTTGCAGCGACCGCTGCCAGGCCCATAAGAACACATGTAACCAGCTTGTTCATCGTGATCCAGCCTCCATATCGCATCGTAATCGCCAATAAAGGGACTTTCCCATGCCCGATCCAGTTCTTCGATTGAAAGATGCAACCCTAGCGCTTGATGGCAATGCGGGGCGGGTCGAGATCTTGCATGGGATCTCAATCGACATCGGGCAAGGTGAAACCTTGGGCATTGTCGGGCCATCGGGTTCCGGCAAGTCGTCCGCGCTGATGCTTCTGGGCGGGCTCGAGCGCGCAACATCGGGTTTGGTAGAGGCTTTGAGTCAGGACCTGACCGCGATGAACGAAGACGCGCTGGCCCGCTTCCGGCGTGACAATATGGGCGTCGTGTTTCAATCCTTTCATTTGATCCCGACAATGACAGCGCTGGAAAACGTGGCAACGCCGCTGGAACTGGCGGGCGCATCGGATGCGTTTGATCGGGCAGCGGCGGAACTGGATGCTGTAGGCCTATCTGCGAGGGCTGATCACTATCCCAGCCAGATGTCCGGAGGTGAGCAGCAGCGCGTTGCGCTGGCCCGCGCCTCGGCCCCACGCCCCAAGATCCTGCTGGCTGATGAGCCCACCGGGAACCTTGACGGTGCCAATGGCGCTGCGATCATCGACCTGCTCTTTGGTTTGCGCGACAAACATGGCGCTACACTGGTTCTTGTAACCCATTCCAACACGCTTGCGGCACGCTGCGACCGCATCGTCCGGCTCGAAGATGGCCGTGTTGCCGCCCCCGCAAAACAGGCCGCGGAATGAGCCTGCGAACGTCCACACGCTTTGCCGTGCGCGAGCTGCGCGGCGGGTTGCACGGGTTCCGCATATTCCTTGCCTGTCTTGCTCTTGGCGTTGCCGCCATCGCCGCGGTTGGCACGGTCCGCAGCAGCATCGAGGCCGGACTTGCGCGTGAGGGAGCGGCCCTTTTGGGGGGTGACGCCGAATTGGACTTCACCTACCGCTTCGCTACCGACGAGGAACGCGCCTGGATGGAAGCGACTGCGGACGCCGTTTCAGAAATCGTCGACTTCCGATCGATGGCCGTTGTCGGCTCGGGCGAGCTGGAGGAACGCAGCCTCACCCAGATCAAGGGCGTCGACGAGGCTTATCCGCTGATCGGTTCAGTCGCTTTGGAGCCCAACCTGCCGCTTGCCGCGGCCCTTGGTGACCAGAATGGCCGCCCCGGCGCGGTTATGGAGCGGGTGCTCATCGACCGGCTGGGCCTTGAGATGGGGGACATCTTTCGCCTCGGAACGCAGGAATTCGTTTTGACGGCCACGATTGAGCGCGAGCCGGACAGCGCCGCCGATGGCTTTGGTCTGGGGCCGCGCACGCTGGTCCTGACCGAGAGCCTTGCGAATTCATCGCTTCTGGCGCCCGGCACGCTCTTCAACTCCAAATACCGCATGGATCTGCGGGATGGGACGGACCTCGAAACCCTAGAGCGTGATGCCCGCACCCAATTCGAAAACTCCGGTATGCGATGGACCGATGCCCGCAATGGCGCCCCTGGGATCGCCCAATTCGTTGACCGGTTGGGCGCCTTCCTGATCCTTGTTGGTTTGTCAGGCTTGGCGGTTGGGGGTGTCGGCGTATCATCAGCCGTGCGAGCTTATCTGGCCGAAAAAACCAGCGTGATTGCAACCCTTCGGACGCTTGGGGCAGATCGGGCGACGATATTCCAGACTTACTTCATCCAGATCGGGATCTTGTCTGCCATCGGTATCGTGCTTGGGATCGTTCTTGGCGGTCTGGCCCCGGTTCTGCTGGCCCCCGTGATCGAGTCACAGCTGCCAATCCCAGCCGCTTTCGGGATATATGGCCGCCCGTTGTTTGAGGCTGCAATCTATGGCGTACTGACAGCGTTCATCTTCACCCTCTGGCCCCTCGCCAGGGCAGAAGAGGTCAAGGCCGCTACGCTGTTCCGCGATGCCCTGTCGACGACGCGCCTCCTGCCCGCGCCGCGATACCTGCTGGTCATCGCTGCGGGCCTCGCATTGCTGGTTCTGGTTGCCGCCTATTTCAGCGACACGTGGCGCCTGACGCTTTGGACAGCGGGCGGACTCACAGGCGCGCTTTTGTTGCTTGCAGCCTCATCGTTCCTTGTTCGTTGGCTGGCCCGGCGTGGCGGTGGCTTGGCCAAGGGCGCACCGGCACTTCGCTGGGCACTTGGCGCGATTTCCGGTACACGCGAAGGGGCGGCATCTGTTGTACTGTCGCTGGGGCTCGGCCTATCGGTTCTGGCCGCCGTTGGGCAGATCGACGGCAACCTACGCACCGCGATTTCGGGCAACCTGCCGGATGTGGCCCCATCCTATTTCTTCGTCGATATCCAGCGCGACCAGATGGACGGATACACCGCGCGGCTGGAATCGGACCCCGCTGTCAGCCGGATCGAGAGCGCGCCGATGCTGCGGGGCGTGATCACCCAGATCAATGGCAAACCGGCGCGCGAGGTTGCGGGCGATCATTGGGTGCTGAGCGGCGACCGTGGCGTGACTTACTCCGAAGAGCTGCCCACCAATACGCGGATCACCAAAGGCGCCTGGTGGGAGGAAGGATATGAAGGGCCACCGCTCATCAGCATCGCCGCCGAAGAGGCCATCGAGATGGGTCTGCAAATCGGGGACGAACTGACAGTTAATATCCTTGGGCGCGATATCACCGGAACAATTGCCAGTTTCCGAGAGGTCGACTTTTCGACAGCGGGAATGGGTTTCATCCTCGCCATGAACCCGGCCGCTTTGCGTGGCGCGCCGCACAGCTTTATCTCGACGGTCTATGCAGAAGAAGGGGCCGAGGCCGATATCCTGCGCGATCTGTCCCGCCAATATCCAAACATCACCGCGATCCGGGTGCGGGATGCCATCGATCAGGTTTCGGATCTGTTGGCGGGGCTCGCCTCGGCGACGTCTTATGGCGCGTCGGTGACGTTGCTGACCGGTTTCCTTGTCCTGATCGGCGCTGCGGCATCCGGTACGCCAGCGCGGATTTACGAGGCGGCCGTACTCAAAACGCTTGGCGCGAGCCGACGGCGCATCCTCATCAGCTTTGCCATACGCGCCGGTCTCTTGGGTCTCGCGGCCGGAACCGTTGCGCTCGCCGCTGGAATCACGGGAGGCTGGGCCGTGAGCCGCTTCGTGATGGAGACCGATTTTGCGATCATCTGGCCCTCCGCCATCGCAATCGTCGGCGGAGGTGTGGTAGCAACTCTGCTCGCAGGTCTGGCTTTTGCGTGGGCACCACTGGCGGCGCGACCCGCACATGTTTTGCGCGCCCGCGAGTAGAGCGGTTGCCGCAGCGCAGCATGCATGGCAGTTGATACGTGCCCCGGGGAATCGGAGAGGACCATGCCTGACCAACTACCAATGCCCGTCACGGCACCACTGACATCTGCACAAAAGACAACAGTCTTGAACCTTGTCCGGCGCGCGGGCCGGGCTGAGATCCTGCCGCGGTTCCGAAAACTGGACCGGGGCGAGATCCTGACCAAGACCGGACCCGCAGACCTTGTCACCGCAGCGGACCACGGTGCCGAAGCGATGATCGCGCGTGGCCTTCAGATGGCTTTCCCATCGGCCCTTGTCGTCGGTGAGGAAGCGGCAGAGCACGACGCCGACCTCGTCACGAAACTGCCGGACACCGAGCTTGCGTTTCTGATCGATCCGGTCGACGGCACATGGAACTTTGCCCACGGCTTACCGGTGTTCAGCACGATGGTGTCGGCCTGTCGGTTCGGCCAACCGGTTTTCGGGCTGATCTATGACCCGATCGGTGACGACGCCCTGGTCTCGGACAATGAAGGCCCGGCGCGGCGCCACACGGCTGCGGGCCTGGCCTACCCGCTGGCAGCAACGAACGGGATCAAACCGCTGTCTGAAATGACCGGATACATGTCGCCCGCGCTGATGGAACCGGCAGACCGTGCATTGGCCACGGCGCGGATGGCGAAATTCGGAATGGTGACCAATCTGCGCTGTTCGGCTTACGAATACCGCCTTCTGGCCGAAGGCGCGGTCGATTTTGTGCTGTCGGCCAAACTGAAACCCTGGGATCACGCCGCAGGCGTCGTGCTTTGCCGGAAATCCGGCGGACATTCGGCCATGCTCGACGGGTCGGACTATGTCGCCGGTCAATCAGATGGTTTTCTGCTCTCGGCCTCGTCAACGGCGACATGGCAGGCTGTCAGGGACGTCTTTGCCGATCTGCTCGGAGACGACTGAACATCGTGAAGCACCCGCAGTTCTTCGGCTATGGCAGCCTCGTTAACCTCAACACGCACGACTACCCGAATGCGCGGCACGCAAGCCTGACGGGATGGCGGCGCGTTTGGGTACGCACACCGCTGCGGGAGGTTGCGTTTCTGAGCGTCCAGCCCTGCAATGAAACCACGATCGACGGCGTGGTGGCCGACGTGCCGAACCACGATTGGTCAGCCCTCGATGCCCGCGAGCGCGGATACGAACGGCACCCGGTCAGCGATCAGATCGCAACCGAGTCTCGTTCCGGATCCGTCTCAGTCTATTCGGTGCCCGCAACCGGTCAGATTGCGAGCGGCGATCACTTTATCCTGCTCAGCTATCTGGATGTCGTCGTTCAGGGTTTTCACCAGCAATTCGGGTCCGACGGCGTTGCAGCGTTTTTTGAGAGCACCGCAGGCTGGGACACGCCCATCCTGAACGACAGGGATCAGCCACGCTATCCTCGCGCGCAAACCCTGCATCCGGATGAGACCAACCTTGTCGACCATCAGCTGCGTCAGCTAGCGGCGCATGTGCAGCAATGACATGAGGCGCCCGTCGCGGGCAAAAATCGCACGCGGCTGTTTTTCGCCCCCGGCTGCGATCACCTTCATCCCCAGCCACCAGGCCACGCCGCCGAAGACAACGCTCGACAGCGCCTGACCGATCAGCACGCCCTCAGCCCCGAACCACGTGGCCCCGAGAAACACCAGCGGGATCATCGCAACCGTGTTCCGGCCCCAGTTCATCAGGGTTGAATAGAAAGGGTGACCCAGATTGTTGAAGGCCGCGTTGCTGACAAAAAGAACACCGTTGAAAAAGAACAAGAGCGCAAGCGGACCACAGAACAGGAAGAGCAGGTCGCGGGTTATCCCCTCGGCCTCGAAAAGGTTGGCAAGCGGAACCCGCAACAGGAACAGGACCGCAGACACGACTGCGATCACGATGCCAGTGAAGTACAGGGCCGCAAAATACCCGTCGCGCACCCGCTGGTGATCGCGCGCGCCGAAATTTTGGCCGATGATCGGGCCGATGGCGCCGGAAAGCGCGAAAATGACCCCAAAGGCAACGGGCATCAGCCGGGCAACGATGGCCATGCCCGCAACCGCATCCTCACCGAACTGCGCCATGCTACGCGTGACGATCGCTTGACCCACAGGCGTGGCCAGCTGGGTCAGGATTGCCGGAAAACCAATGGCGACGAACGGGGGCAAATCGCGCGCAGTGCCCGACAAGGTAGGAACTCTCAGCCCGCCATGATGTCTGAGGATGGGCAAAAGTCCCGTTGCCGCGATCGTCAACCGAGCGGCCACCGACGCAAGGGCCGCCCCGGTCAATTCGAGGTTGAGACCAAAGATCAGGATGGGATCGAGCACGGCATTGACCAGCCCGCCATAAATCGTCGCCATCATTGCGCGGCGCGCATCGCCATGCGCACGCAGAATGGCTCCGCCCATGATGCCAAGCACGAGAAATGGCAGCGATGGAACGACGATAGCCAGATAACCGGCGGCCAGCTCGGCGGTGTGGCCTTCGGCACCCAGCAAGGCCACCAGCGGATCGATATAGATCCAGACCAGTGCGGAAAAAATCGCGCCGAAAACCACGCCAAAGAGCAGGCCATGGCTGGTTCGTTCCTGGGCAAGTTCGCGGTTGCCCTCGCCCAACGATCGGGCAACCAACGCACCGATGGCGATCGCCATGCCGATCCCGAACGACGTCGTGAAAAACAGGATGGCCCCGGCATAACCGACGGCGGCAGCCAGTTCTTCCTTGCCGAGCATCGAGATAAAGATCATGTCGATGAAGTCGACGGCAAAGACCGCCATCAGGCCAACACTGGCTGTCAGCGACATCAAAGTCACGTGGCGAAAGAGACTGCCGGTCAAAAACTTTGCCTGCTGGTCCAACTGCGCCTCCTGCCCGGCCGCGCCCCGTCCTCAGCAGTAAGGTTTCGATCAGGCGGTTGTCTTGCGGGCCTTGATCACCTTGAGAAGGGGCATCAGCGCCCCCATGTCCGGCCCGTGGCTTTGACCAGTCAAGGCTTTTCTCAGCGGCATGAACAGATTTCGGCCCTTACGCCCCGTCGCCTCTTTGACCGCAGCGGTCCAGCTGCTCCAGGTCGTTTCGTCGAACTGGGTGTCTGGCAACAGGTCCATCGCGGCGATGACAAAGTCCTGATCTTCGGGGTCAATCGCGGGTTCGGCCCCTTCGGAACACACGCGCCACCACTCCTTCAGATCGTTGAGCGTCTGAATGTTGTCGCGGATGACCAGCCAAAAGGGTTCGGCCTCATCACCGGGAACGCCCAAAGCGTCGATACGGTCGCGCACCGCATCAATTGGGAGGGTCTGCAGATACCGGCCAGTAAGTGGAAACAGGTCATCCACATCGAACTTGGTGGGTGCTGCACCGAATTTCGTGATGTCAAAACCGTCGATCAGCTCGGCCATATCAGTCCGCAGCTCGATCGGGTCTGACGAGCCAAGCCGCGCCATGTGGCTCAGCAAGGCCGCGGGTTCGACACCCTGCTCGCGCAGATCGCGCAAGGCCAGCGTGCCCAGCCGTTTTGACAGTGCCTCGCCCTGGGGGCCGGTCAGCAGCGAATGATGTGCGAAATCCGGAACCTGCCCGCCGAGCGCACCGATGATCTGGATCTGGGTCGCCGTATTCGTCACGTGGTCCGATCCGCGAACAACATGCGTTACACCCATTTCCGTGTCGTCGACGACTGATGCCAGCGTATAGAGCACCTGACCGTCCTGCCGGATCAGAACCGGATCGCTGACGCTTGCCGCATCGATCGAGATGTCGCCAAGAATACCGTCTTTCCACTCGATCCGCTCATGATCGAGCTTGAAGCGCCAGACACCCTGCCCCCGCTCGGCCCGCAACGCCTCGATCTCTTCGGCGCTAAGCGTCAGCGCGGTCCGGTCATAGACCGGCGGCTTGCCCATATTGAGCTGCTTTTTCCGCTTCAGGTCCAACTCTGTCGGAGTCTCGAATGCCTCGTAAAAGCGTCCGATCTGCCGCAGTTTGTCAGCCGCATCGGCATAGCGATCCAGCCGCGTCGATTGCCGCTCGATGCGGTCCCAGTGCAGGCCCAGCCATTCAAGATCTTCTTTGATCGCGTCGACGTATTCTTCTTTCGACCGCTCGGGGTCCGTGTCGTCGATGCGAAGGATGAACGTACCGCCAGCCTTGCGCGCGATCAGATAGTTCATCAGCGCGGTGCGCAGGTTTCCAACGTGCAGGTAACCCGTGGGCGAAGGCGCAAAACGTGTGGTGGTCATCAGCGATCTCCTGTTGCCGCACGCCTTCTCACAGGGGCCGGAGCTTGTCCAGTCAGACGCTAATCCGGCAGGACTGGCCAGCGTTTTCCCAGATCGTCGAGGCCCGCGCGGATCAGTTCTGACAGAACGCCCAAATCAATGTCAGGCAGCTTATTCACGTAGAGGCAGGATTTGCCGATCGTGTGCTTACCCAACCGGTCGAGGATTGGCCCAAAATCCGCGTAACCGGGCATGATGTAGATCGAAAGCTTTGCCTTGCGCGGCGCAAATCCGGTAGCGAACCATGTCCCCGACCGACCCGAAGCGTAGGTGTAATCGTAGCGACCAAAGCCGACCATGTTGCCGCTCCACAGACGCGGCTTGAAACCCGTTGTGCTGGAAAAGAGGTCGATCAGGGTCACGGTTTCAGCTTGCCGGCGGGGCTCGACCGTGGCGAGCCAAGCGTCAAAGTCTTCGTCGATCGGCTTGGTTTTCGGTTCCGCCATCGGGGACCTCGCACAAAAATGAACAGCTTGCTCCGCATCAGCGCACTCGACTGACGCCTGCGCGTGCTACTTTGTGGCACTCTGACAGGAAGGATAGCACCCATGTCCCATCAACCCAAGCTTACCCGCCGCGCGGCCCTTGCAGGCGCGGCGACGCTGCCGCTTGCAGCAACGGTTGGCACAGCAACGCGC
>CAWUIQ010000080.1:0-16376 GCA_963922565.1 uncultured Rhodobacterales bacterium | reverse complement strand
GAAGTTATGAGCCCGTCCGAAGCAGAGATCGACAAAGCCAACCGTATCCTTGTCGCGATGGCCGAAGCCGAAGCCGCCGGCAAGGGAGCCGTCAGTCTGGACGGTCGCTTGATCGACTATGCCTCTATCCGGCAGGCGGAGGTGCTTGTGGAGAAAGCAAAGCAGATTTCGGGTGGATGAAGCTTTGAGTTATTCCGTTTGATGTCAGGAGGTTGCGAGTACAGCTCCCTCGCTCAAGACCGTTGCCGACAACGGATGCGGGCATTATCTCGCCGGGTTGAGAGTTTAGCCTGCCACGGCACATTTCCGAGCACACACGCGCGTGTTTCGGACCACGCAACTCGGTCTCCGTCCCACTAATTGTGCGGGCGGCCACGTTTCCCGACCGGACGCTCCATAGTGCGATCCCATTCGGCTGTTCTTGCTGCCGCTTCGTAGGTGGATTGCAGGAACGCCAGTAGCGTTTCGTCAGGGTTTTCTGATTCGCGAACGACCTCGTAGGGCAACAGAAACTCACCAAGCTCCGGATGCCAGAATGCGCCCTTCGGAGACACGCTTTGATCAGAGAACCCATTGGGCGTCGGGTAGGCGTAGGAATAGAACATGGGTTCGCCATAGCCGTTCCCGGGCCAGAATCCCGCCGAAGAGACTTCGTGGCTATAGGCTTCGCGCGTGATGTCATCGGGCAAGAAAGGCACGCCACCGGGATGAGGCGGTGCCGGGCGACCAGAGAACCTGGTGACGGCCAAATCAAAGGACCCCCAGAAGAGATGCGCCGGTGACACCTTTCCATGGTAGGCTGTCCGGAAGCGCGTGAAGACATTGTGGATGCGCAAAAGGGCTTGATGGAAACGGCGCACGGCTTCGGCATCGTAGGGCCGCTCCGCGGTGTCATCGAGAAATGGCAGCGGCTCGGGCAACTCATTGGGCCGTCCGTGTATCTCGCAATCTCCGCCCAGCTCTTCCACGGCGGCGCCGAACTTTTCGCGGAATGTGGCAACACTCATCGGGCCAAGAGCAAAACCCGAGACCTGCCCGCTGGCCGCTTCGATGAGAAGCCTGTCGCTGAAGAAATCAAAGGTCACCGTGATCGGCATATTTGGGTCCGGTATCGGACCTGTGGTGAGACCCCGCGCGGTCACATAAAGCGTGGCATGCCACGAGTGGTTGACCCAGAACGCGTGCTTTAGACGGTACTTCCCAACAATCTGGCACCAGAGGTGAAGCGCCTCGCATGTCGCCTGCCATGGCTCAAAGGGGATGGACGGCCATTCAGAGGGTTTTGCGGTCATGATCTGTCCTTCCGCATTAATTTTAAGCTCTGTGCACGCCTGATTGACCATCCGCTCAGCAAAACTGGCACTCGGAATGTCCACCCGGAGATTATGGGTTTTCGAGCGACGTCACCTTTGGGAACACCCATAAGATAATGGGCAGCGCGAACTCGGCAATGATGGTTTCCGGGATCGCAGCGCGCGTGGACGCAAGTCGCAGTGGTACGAACGAGCGGGCAACCTGAGAGGCACCCCGCACTTGGCCGATCTGGAAGCGGTCTGGTCGTCAGGTTGGGTTCAGGCTGATGACCTTTCGTGCCACCCGAAAACATTCCAGCGCCTGCGGTACGCCGCAATAGATGCCAACGACGTGGATGATCGCCCGGATTTCATCCTGCGAAACGCCGTTGTTGATCGCGCCCCTGCAATGGGTCTCCCACTCATGCATCTTTCCCAAGGCACCTATCATGGCCAGGTTCATCATCGAGCGAGTCTTGGCGTCGATCACGTCGTCGCCCCAGCCAAAGCCCCAGCACCAGGCTGTCATGGCCTCCTGAAATGGGCGTGTGAAGTCATCTGCCGCGGCAAGGTTTTTTTCTACGTATTCCGCGCCTAGCGTGGATTTGCGCTGCTCAAGCCCCTTCAGAAACAGGTCTTCGTCAAATGTGCTCATGTGGTTCCTTTCCTGGGTGGTCACGGCTTGCAGCCTATCCAAACAACCAGCGATACGGGGGGCCGGCAACAACCGGGCGCCGCTCCATTTGGTTTGCCATCAGCATGCGGTGAAAAATACGAGGGCGGCATCTGTGCTTTTGCCACACATCAAACATCGATTGCTTCACGCATCCATTGTTGCAGATGCATGACCGGGTGTTCCGAATTCACGCCGCCGTTCGGGTCGATCACAAGGGGACCCGGTCGATAGCCACGGGAATGCAGGCCGCGTTGAACGGATTCAACAAGGTGGATATCCTCTTCGACCGTGGTTTCTCGATCCTGCTCGGCGAGCGAACGTATCTTTGGGTCGTCTTTGCCCTGTGGCGAATACCAACCCCGCCAGACCACGACATTATCGGCGTCTACGACCCGCCAGTGATATGTGTTGAGTACGTTCCCGGGATAGACCTGAAACGAAAACATCGGCCACAGGAACCAGCTGGAATACTCGGCAAAATGTTCAAAGCCCGAATGGATATCATAGGTCATATCCTCTAGGTCCTGGCATTCAGTAGTATGGCGCAGGCACTTGCCTTGCGGCTGGATATCGTAGGTTGCGGGTTTGATGACACCGCTGGCAAAGGTGGGATGGCACAGCGCGCAGTGATAGCATTCCGAATAGTTCTCGACCGATACCTTCCAGTTACATCTTTCGGGTATTTCCACCCATTCCAGCGGTCTGAGAGCTGCCCAGTTTGGTACCCATTCTTCCAACTCCGCACGTGCGTTCGGGAACCAGTCTTCCATGCTGCGCGCGTTCGGATCGAGGTTCACGAAGAGGAACCCCAGAAACTCTTCCGAACGGACTTGGCTGAGGCAGATGGATGATTTGTCGAACCCTTCGACCGCGCTGATGTTGGGGCCGCCACGCAATTCTCCGGTCAGCTCATAGGTCCATGCGTGATAGGGGCAGACGACAACGCGCGTGGTGCCGCTCCCTTGAACCAGTTGATGTGCGCGATGCTGGCAGACATTGTAAAATACGCGGATGGCATGATCGCGGCCGCGGATCGCGAAAAGACTTTCGCCTGCAATTTCAAATGATTTGTATGCGCCGACCTCGGCAATCTCTGACACGTGGCAGCCGAATTGCCAGGTCTTCGCCAAAAGCCCCTGTTTCTCGACCTCGAAGATGTGCGGATCGGTATAGTACCGTGCCTCCAAGGTTCGGATCGGTTCGATCATCAAGCGCCCTCGTAATACATGCCCAACTCGTGGCGTCGCTTGTGGAATGTCGCCACCCGTTCCGGGATTTCATCACTCGCAACCGCCACGACGAATGACAAAAGCGTCTCCAAAAGAGCGATGATGCCAACCGAAGAGGGGAAAAACTGCGGCGTATCCACCGAAACGGTGAAAGCGTGGTCCGCCTGTCGAAGGATCGGGCTGGCCGGACTGTCGGAAAGGCCGACCACGGTCATGCCCTGTTCCTTCGCAATACCAACCGCTTCCACGACCTCGACCCGGTAGGGCTTGCATGTCATCGCGATTAATACATCCCTATGATCCGCCCAGGCCAAATCATCGGTCGGCGTTGAGCCGGGGCGCGGGATGGCATTGATCTGCACCATTCCGGTTGAGGCGAGATAGGTGAAGTTTCCTGCGTTCGAGTGATTGATGCCCACGCCCAGCACATAGACATTGCGGGACCGCCAAACCGCCTGTGCAGCCTCCTCCAGTTTCTTCGGCGTGATGGCGGCCAGGGTTTCTTCGACATTTCGAAGCGCCCCCTGCACCATGTCGGCATAAAGACCGCCAAGGTCGCCGGACTTTCGAACATCCTGCAGCCAGCGGGCGCGATCGGGGAAATCCGCAGCACCACGGCGTATCGCATCGCGAAACGGAACGCGGAAATCATCGTAGCCTTCAAACCCCACTTGCCGCGCCATACGAACGACCGTGTTCGGTTTGACATTTGCCGCCTCTGCGATCTCGCGCACGGTTGAAACACCGACATCGCGCGGGTTCTCCAAAACATAAGTCGCCGCTTTTCTGGCTTCCGGCGTCAATTCGGCAAGCTCTGCAGCGAGCCGTTCAAGGATCTTGGATGATATATTTGTCCCATTCATGATTGACGATGGTACTTTTGTCCGGTTAGCCTGTCGAGCGAAAAGCGCGTGAAAGGCATCGCGATGTCAGATTTTCCCAGCCACAAGCGTGTCGTCATTGTGGGCGGCGGTATCATGGGCGTCGGACTGGCCTACCATCTGGCCCATGAAGGCTGGGGCAAGGAAACGATCCTTCTGGAAAAGGCTGAGCTGACCAGCGGCAGCACCTGGCATGCGGCCGGACAGATCACGCATTCGACGTCGAGCTTCAGCCTCGGCAAATGCGTCGATTACAACATCGGTCTTTATTCAGGCGGCCTTGAGGCTGAGACCGGACAACCGGTGACGTGGCATGGCTGTGGTTCTCTGCGGCTTGCCTACACCGATGATGAGCTGGATTGGCAAAAGCACACGCTGTCGGTCGGGCGCAGCCTCGGGTTCAACATTGAGCTGATCGGACCGGACGAGATCAGAAAGCTGCATCCATTCTACAATTTGGATGGGGTTATGGGTGCTTTGCACACCCCCGATGACGGTCATGTGGATCCGACCAACGTGACCATGGCGATGGCGGCTGGTGCGCGCCAGAAGAGCGTTCGAATTTTCCGCAACTGCCGCGCCACCAACATCACGCAGACAATGAATGGCGAATGGGTGGTAGAGACAGAGCAGGGCACCGTGACGTGCGAGCATGTGGTCAACGCCGGCGGCACCTATGCCAGACAGATGGGCGAGTGGTCGGGGCTGCAATTGCCAATGACCTCAATGACGCATCATTACTTCGTGACCGAACCCGTGCCGGAGTTTGATGCGCTGGATGCCGAACTGCCGGTGGTCCGCGACGATAGGAAAGTGTCCGGCTACATCCGGATGGAGCAGAAGCGCGGTTTGATCGGCATTTACGAAAAAGAAAACCCGAACTCGGTCTGGCACGACCATTGCCCATGGGATTATGAAAACTGGCTGTTCGACGCGGATTACGACCGCGTGATGCCCTATCTCGAAGAAAGCCTGAACCGCATGCCGATCTTTGCCGAGCTGGGCATTCAGCGCGAGGTGCATGGCGCAATCTCACATCCGCCTGACGGAAACCCACTGATCGGCCCCGCACCGGGAGTTCGAAACTACTGGTGCTGCTGTGGGACACAGATCGGGATCGGCTGGGGTCCGGGCCTCACCCGAGAGCTGGCGCGTTGGATGGTCCACGGAGCCGCCGACATCTCCATGCGGGATTACGATCCGCGCCGGTTCGGGGGTTATGCAACGAAGGACTGGCAGGTGATCAAGGCGAGGGAGGATTATTGTCTTCGGCACGAAATCCCGTTCCCCCATTTCAACCGCCTTGCCGGTCGACCGATCAAGCCCTCACCATTGCATGAGGTGCTTAAGGCAAAGGGTGCGGTACACGAGGAGGTCTATGGCTTCGAGCGCCCCCGGTTTTTTGCAAAAGGTATCGCGCAGCAGGACCACTATTCGTTCAACCGCACGCCCGTCGACAGGATGATCGAAGCAGAGGTGAAGGCGGTTCGTGAGCGGGTTGGCATCATGGACATCAGCGCGTTCACCAAGGTCGAGGTTGCGGGCCCCGATGCGTGCAGGCTCCTTGATCGACTGACGGCCAACCGAATGCCGCAGAACGTTGGTTCGATCGCGCTTACGCATTTTCTGAACCGCCGCGGCCGCATTGAACTTGAGACAACACTTGTCCGATTGGCGGATCAGCGCTTTTACCTCGTTTGCGCGGCCTTCTTCGAACAGCGCCTGCTAGATCACCTTGCCAAGGAAAACATGGGCGAGGACGTCACGGTCACCGCTCTGTCCGAAGCGTGGTCTGCACTCGCGTTGAACGGCCCTTGGGCAAGAGACGTCTTGAGGGGCTGCACCGACGCCGATCTCAGCAATGCGGGTTTCCGGTGGCTTTCTTCAAATCAGGTGCAGATTGCCGGGCACAACGTCCGGGCTTTGAGAATGTCCTATGCCGGCGAACTTGGCTGGGAACTTCACATGCCGAATGATGCCTGTCTTGACGTTTACGCTGCCCTTTGGCGTGCCGGAGAGCCCTATGGAATTGCCGATTACGGCAGTTTTGCCATGAACGCGATGCGCATGGAAAAGGGTTTCAAGGGCGCCGGGGAATTGACCAACGAGGTCACGATGGCAGAGGCAGACATCCTGAGATTTGCGCGACGCGACAAAGCGTTCCTCGGTTGCGACAAGACGTTCAACGAAGATCTGCCTTGGGTCTGCGCCTATCTCGAGATTGAACCGGACGGCATCACCGATGGCCATGGGGGTGAGGCGGTCTTGTTCGAGGGGGCTGTCGTAGGCTCAACAGCGTCGGTGGCCTTTGGACCGACCGTCGGCAAGATTTTGGCGTTCGCATACATCAAACCCGACGCAGCCAAACCCGGCACTGAACTTCAGGTCGTCATCCATGGCGCGTCTAGACCGGCAAAGGTTTTGGCGGAACCGGCCTATGATCCGGAAAGCCGACTGCCGCGTACCGACGCTGTGATGACCATCGCATGATCATCACGGCGCTCTCACTTTGGTCCGTCGACCTGACAAGCCATCAGCCCTACTACATGGCGGACGGCAAAACCTGCGCCACGGTCGAAACACATGTCCTTTGCCTTGAAACGGACGTCGGTTTGACGGGTTGGGGCGAGGTTTGCCCAATACCTCATTACCTGCCTGCATTCGCCAAAGGTGTGCCGAGTGCGATCGCCGAGATGGCGCCGAAGATAATGGGCGTCACACCTTTAGGTGTGGACGCCGTCATGCGCCGGCTTGATGCGTATCTGATTGGTCATCAGGCCGCCAAGTCGATCATTGACCTGGCTTTGTGGGACCTTTTCGGCAAAGCAACTGGCCTGCCGCTCTACGCCCTTCTTGGTGGTCGGACCCGGGCAGACATGCCGCTTTACCATTCAATCACCTGTATCGATCCAGACGAGATGGCACGCATTGCAAAAGAGGCCTATGCAATAGGGATCAGGCAGTTTCAGGCCAAGCTCGGAGCCGATGCGAGCTGGGAAGCCGATGCAGAGCGGTTGATCAAGGTACGCGAGGCCGTCGGGCCGGGGCCGCTGGTTTATGGCGATTGGAATTGCGGTGCCAGCAAGTTGCAAGCCATCCGAACAGGCCGTGCGGTCGCGCATCTGGACGTCATGCTTGAGCAGCCCTGCAAGACGCTTGAGGATTGTGCGGCGGTCCGCGCGGCGACTGGCCTGCCAATGAAGATTGACGAATGCGCGTTTGACCATGCCACTTTGCTTCGAGCGAGGGAACTCGGTTGCCTTGATGCGGTGGCTTTGAAGCTCTCGAAATTTGGCGGTCTCTCGGCCATGCGATCGGTACGGGACTTGACCGTCCACCTCGGGGCCGAGATTTGCGCCGAATGCACGTGGGGTTCTGATATCGTGACAGCCGCGTCCTTGCACTTTGCGGCCTCAACGCCGATCGGATCCCTTTTGAACACCTGTGACCTGTCAGCCTATGCCGCGCCGCGCGTCGCGCCCGATTGCCCGGTACGCGAAAACGGCCGTATCGCGCCCCCGGAGGCTCCCGGCCTTGGGGTGACCCCGGACCGCGAGATACTTGGTGTGCCCATGTTGGAGATCGATTGATGCAAAAGCTCCGGACCCAGGCAGATTGGATTGCGCGTGCGCGGGCGGTGCTGCCAGCGGGCGGCTTTGGCAACTTCGATCCCGACATCATCATCGCACGCGGCAAAGGCAGCCGAGTTTGGGATGAAGACGGCAAAGAATATGTCGACTACCTCATCGGTTCCGGACCCATGCTGCTTGGCCACGGCCATCCGGAAGTCATGGAGGCGGTGCTTGAACAGCTCCCTAAAGGCATGACCTTTTTTGCCAATAATGCCAAAGGCATTGAGCTTGCAGAAGCCATCGTTGAGGCGGTGCCGTGCTGTGAACAGGTGCGTTTTGTTGCTTCGGGCGGTGAAGCGGACATGTATGCGATCCGATTGGCCCGTGCCTATACTGGCCGGGACAAAATCCTGAAGTTTGAGGGCGGATATCATGGAATGAGCGCAGAGGCCCAGATGAGTTTGGCCCCGGAACGCCGCGTGAATTTCCCGCAAGCCGTTCCTGACAGCGCAGGTATCCCCCAAAGCGTGGCTGACGAGATGTTGATCGCGCCGTTCAATGACCTTGATGCCGTCGCTGCGCTGCTGGATGAACATGATGATGTCGCTGCGATTATCGTAGAGCCGCTGCAGCGGATCATTCCCGCCGCGCCCGGTTTCCTGCAAGGCCTGCGTGATCTTTGCGACAAACACCACGTGTTGCTTGTATTCGACGAGATTGTCACCGGGTTTCGCATCGCTTACGGGGGCGCGCAGGAACGCTACGGCGTGGTCCCGGACATCTGCACGTTGGGGAAGATCATCGGCGGTGGCTTTCCTCTGGCTGCGCTCGGCGCCAGCACCGACATCATGCGGCATTTCGACAAAGAGGCGGCCGGGGCGTCGCGATGGCTTATGCAACTGGGTACGCTGTCGGGAAATCCGGTCGCAGCGGTGGCCGGTTTGAAGACGATGGAAGTTCTTCGTCGAGATGGAACCTACGACCGATTGCGCGCAATTGGGCGTCAGCTTCAGGATCTGCAGTCTTCGGCGCTGACACGGGCTGGCATCGCGCATCAGGTTTGCGGCGACGAAACCCTGTTCGACATTTATTTCACAGCCGAAAAGTGCACGAACTACAGAAATGCGCGCCACGACGACCCCCGATCGAGTGTCATCTACAACGCGTCCCTGCGTACGAACGGCGTGTTCAAATCCCCCGGGAAATTATATCCATCCGTCGTAATTACCGAAGGTGATCTTGAGCTGACCGCCCTGGCAATCGAAGAGGCAGTGAAAGAAGTTCAGATGTCATCCCACCACGCCTGATATCGCGTCGAGACTATATGATCAGCGATTGGAACCCGGTCAGGTTTCGTTTTCGTGGAAATCAATGTGGATGTGGTTGCCGTCGCAATCCTCTACGTTCACCTGAATGATAGGCAGTCCGGGAACCTTGACCACTCTGGCAGGGATCTCGTTTGCTTCCAGGTTCTTTAGGAATTTGGCGAGGCCTTTTGCCTTAAGTGCAAAGTGTTCGATTTTCGGCTCGACCGATGCGCATTCCTCGGTAACCTCGACGAGGTGCACAACCGCATGATCGCCCGCATAGAGCCATGCGCCGCGGAAACCGAAATCGGGCCGGGGCCCGTTCCTTAGTCCCACATAGGTCTCGTACCACCGGATCATCTCGTCGAGCCTGCTGGTGCGCAGATTGACGTGATCGAGTCTGACGATTTTCATGTCGGGCCCTCCGTTTTGTGATCTTGGTCCTGCGGTTCAGACATGTGCAAGACCAATCAGTCATGCGCGTTGACAGGCGCTAGTGGAAGGAGCCCTGACTGGGCCGGATCGGGCTTCTTTCTGACGGGCGTTGCTTGGCTCGCGCCTGGTGGCGGGAAGCTGCCGGGGGTCGTGGCCTCAAAAGAGCAGATGTGTTAGCCTCGCCGCATTCAATTCGACTATTTTAGACAACCTATTTCTTGAGGATATTTGATATGCGACCATCGGGACGCATGCGCGTTGCGCTTGCATTACTTCTCATACTTCTCCCTCACCTGACCTTCGCGCAGAGCTGGCGCTCGGTTGATCAGGATGTCTTTGATCGATCCATTGCCCGACAGATGAACGGGCGGGTGATGGGCTATGCCTTTGCCATCGCTGATGCCGACGGGATTGTGGCCGAGGCATCTGGCGGTTGGGCGCAGGCCCCCGGCGATGGTGACCTGCGGATGGCACCCAACGTTGCCATCAATTTCGGGTCCAACCAAAAGGTCTTGTCAGGCATAGCCGTTCTGGATTTGCTGGAAGAGCGAGGGAATTCACTGGAGCAAGAGCTTCAGACGCCGTTTCCGTTCTTCATGCCGGACAAGTGGAGGAACTTCTACTTCGGAGGCTCCGCCGCTACGACGTTTGACCGGGTGACACTGGAGGATCTGCTCGACCACACATCGGGCCTCGCCGATGAACCGGGCAGGAACGTTCGGCACAATGAGGGGACCAAGATCGGCTGGTCGTTGTCACAGCCCGTCCAGACGGGCGAGCTGAATAACAACACGCTGGATTACAACAATAACAATTACACGCTGCTCCTCTATGCGATCCCAAACCTAGTGTACCGGGATCAGACGAACGCGCTGGAAGAGGCGGGGGCGGATCTGGGGCGCAGCGACTACAACGGCTTTGCCGCACGGGAATATGGCAGCCTTTATACGCGGTACATGACCGAGGAGTTTCTGCCCCGTTTCCCGGTGCGACTGGATGGTGGCACCTGTGTGGCCGCTGATCTGAGCCATGGGCGTGTGGCCAAGCAGTATACCAACCGCAACGCGCGTCGGGGCGGGCTGAGCGATGCGTCGGAGTTTTGTCGGTCGCAGGGTTCGTGGAGCTATTCGGTACGCGACATGGCCCATATTCTGCGTACGATCGAGCTGGGCAATACGATCGTCGAACGCAATACTCGGCGGATGTTCCCCGCCAGCATGTCTCCGCGGATGATCTACTGGCGCAGCTTCAGCCACCCGTGGCTTGCCAAGAACACAAGGGTCGATACCTACCGGGCCCATGGTGGGCGCACGCCGCCAGCATCAACGGGTGGGGGGCGCGCGAACACGCTGACGATACGGTTGCCCTTCGGGCATGTGGGCGTGGCCGCTGTGAACAGCGACGAGATGAACGCCCTGCAGCTGGGTCCGGTCCTGCTCAACGCGTTCTACGAAGCGACGCGCAAGACCTTCGAGAAAGACGTGTCGCGCAACGGGTCCGACATTTCCAATTTCAATCTGCCCGATCCCGACCCGGAGGTCTGTCGCGACCGTTGCAACGACAATTCGGCATGCAAAAGCTGGACCTATGTCGAGCCCGGTATTCAGGATCCATCAAGCGCGCGGTGCTGGCTGAAGAACGACATACCGGCGCAATCCACGCGGGTTGGCAGGATATCGGGCGTGAAGGCTCTGGAATATGACTGGGACCGGCCGGGCAGCGACCTGCGCAGCATCCTCATTCCCAATGGCGATCCGGCCGCCTGCCGACTGCGCTGCGCATTTGACAGGGATTGCAAGGCCTTCACCTTTGTCGGTGCCGGTGTGCCGGGTCAGAGCGGTCGATGCTGGCTGAAACATCGGGTGCCGCCCCGCAAACGCGCGTCTTGCTGCGTGAGTGGCAAATAGAACCATCGCCGGTGTTTTAGGCCCCAGCCGCGGCGCGGCCTGAAACACCGGTTACGCGGCGGGCAAGGCGTGGGTTGTCGCCGAACCCACGCGGCCAACACTTGAAAGCCAAGGTTCTAGGCTGCAGGCTGCCTTAAGGGGTGGGAGCTTGAATGAGCCGGGACGACGCGAGCACAATCTGGGCGGCATCAGCAGGCGAGGCTGCTGTGAATGCGACTGACGCAGTCCGGCACCCCGTGGACATCGCGATTGTGGGTGGTGGCTTTACCGGTCTGTCCACGGCGCTCCACTGTGCTGAACGGGGTTTGAGCGCGCAGGTCATAGAGGCGCAAGAGATCGGGCATGGCGGTTCCGGGCGGAACGCGGGATTGGTCAACGCCGCCGCCTGGTTGCCGCCGACGAAAGTTCGGCGTGTTCTAGGCGAGACCTATGGCCCACGGTTTGTTTCGCGGTTCAGTCGCGCACCGGAATACGTCTTTTCCCTCATCGAAAAGCATCAGATCCGCTGCGATGTGACCCGAACCGGCACCATCCACGCAGCCCATGCCGAAAGCGGTTTGCGCGACGTGAAAGACCGCCATGCCGAATGGCAGCGGCTGGGTGAACCGGTTGATCTGCTGGGGCCGGACGAGGTTGCGGCCCTCGTTGGCACGCATGCCTTTCATGGCGGTCTGTTGGATCATCGCGCCGGAACCATCAATCCGCTGAGCTATTGCAACGGTTTGGCCCGCGCGACCGTCAATGCGGGTGCGACCATTACGACGGGCGTCCGGGTGCTGGGCCTGAAACGGAAATCCGGGCTTTGGCATTTGCGCACGAGTGAGGGCGAGATCACTGCAAAGTCTGTGGTTCTCGGGACCAATGCTTATACGGACAAGTTGTGGCCTGGGCTGAGCGGTACGTTCACGACGATCGGGTATTTCCAGTTCGCCACCGAACCGTTGGGCGATCGCGTGAATGATATCCTTCCGGGTCGTCAGGGGCTTTGGGATACCGGAAAGATCATGACATCGCTGCGACGCGACGCGCAGGACAGGTTGATCGTTGGATCGATGGGCCGCGTTATGGGGGATGCCGCCTCTGGGCTGTCCAAACGGTGGGCGGCCCGTCATCTGCGCCGTCTCTTCCCCGATCTCGGGCCTGTCGAATTCGAAGAGGCTTGGCATGGCGACATCGCGATGACGCCCGAGCATTTGCCCCGCATTCACCGACTGGACGAAGGGCTATACGCGCCCATCGGCTATAACGGGCGGGGGATCACAACGGGAACGGTTTTTGGGCAGGCCATGGCGGAATTGCTGACCGGACAAGGCGAGGCCGAATTGCCCCTGCCGGTCACGTCTATCTCGGCAGACCGGTGGGCTCCGTTAAAATCCCGTTTCTTTGAGACTGTGTTTGCGGCCAATCAGGTCGTGAAAGGGTTCTGATGCCAGGTGTCGGCACCGGACCAAATGAAGGAGAACAACATGGGCGAAGGCAGGGTGGCGCTGGTTACAGGTGCAGCGCAAGGTATCGGGCAGGCATGCGCGAAAGCGCTGGCGGACGACGGATATCGGGTCGTGCTGGCCGACATTCAGGATAGCGTACACGCCACGGCCGACGAAATCGGTGGGGTAGCGATGGTATGCGACATGTCAGATGCCGCCGCGATCCACGCGATGTTCGACCGGGTCGAGCAGACCCAAGGGCCTGTTGCGGCGTTGATCAACAATGCAGGTATCGCGCGCCCCGGTGATTTCCTGACCTATGATGTCGAGGCTTTTGACGCGGTGCTGGCAGTCAATCTGCGCGCGGTCTTTGTTGCGACCCAGCGAGCGGCGAACGGGATGGTCGATGCGGGTGTGCCGGGGGCGATAGTGAACATGTCGTCGATCAATGCTCAGGTCTCGATCCCGGCGATCCCGGCCTATTGCGCGTCGAAAGGCGGCGTGATGCAGTTGACCAAGGCATCCGCGCTGGCTCTTGCGCCCCATGGTATCCGGGTCAACGCCGTGGGCCCGGGATCCATCGATACGGAGATGATGGCCGGCATCAACGCCGACCCCGCTGCAATGGCGACCGCCCTGTCGCGCACCCCACTCAAGCGGATTGGACAACCGCATGAGATCGCGGATGTGGTGGCGTTTTTGTGCTCTGACAAAGCCAGCTATATCACGGGCGAGACGATCTATGTCGATGGGGGAAGATTGGCCTTGAATTATACGTGCTGAGGCGGGCGGTACATCAATTGAGCGTATGGTTGGCTCTTTGATCCTTCGAGTCGCGCAAGGGCGGGTTGATCGGTTTAATGGTTCTGGAGGGTTTGAGGATGCGGCAAGTCGCCAGCGCTCGAACTTAGCCAAGTGCGGCCTGTTGGACCGTGCTGAATTTCCCTCTAGCATGGCAGCGCTATACCCATCGGAGACTTCGATGATCTCTTGCTGTATACCGCAACGCGTTTCAGTGCTGATGCCAACAATTGGCATGGTGACGAAGCCGATTCTTTGCGCCCATGCAGCCAGCGGCGGTGCGTGCTGATGCGGGGTATTGTACCGCCTCATCGATCGGCCACGTCACCAAGATGTGCCCGGCCAGTGCGGGCAATAGATGAGCATTCGCATTGATGGGTCAATCGTTACGCGTAGCCGACCTTGTGGTGCAAAGCCGGTCGGGCCGTTCTCTCCTGACGGTTCCTTTTCTTTCAGTGGATCCCGGCGCTCTGATCGGCATTCGCGGCCCATCGGGCGCCGGAAAGTCGACCCTTCTGTTTGCGATCAGCGGACTGCTTGAGCGCGCGGAAGGAAGCGTGACGTGGGACGAGACCGAAATACTCACGCTGCCCGTCGAACAGCGCACGGTCTTTCGGGCGGCCCATATGGGGATGATCTTTCAGGACCTTCTGCTGTTCGAAGAACTCTCGGCCCATCAGAATGCGGGGGTCGTTTCGCTCTTTGGTCGGCCATCACGGCGGAGCAGGATCAACGAACAAGCCGGGGCCAACCTTGCGGCCCTCGGGTTGTCAGACACCACGCGGTCGGTCGCGACTTATTCGGGGGGAGAGCGTCAGCGTGTGGCCATCGCCCGCGCCCTGGCCAGCGATCCTGATATCCTGCTGGCAGACGAACCAACGGCCAGCCTTGATCGCGCCAATGCGGATCGGTTGATCGATGACCTGACGGGACTGGTCCGCGCTGCGGGCAAGACCATGATCGTGGTCAGCCACGACGCGCCGCTGCTGGCGCGAATGGACCGGGTCCTGACCATTCACGATGGCCGGATCGCGGCCGATGAGGTGCCCGCCTGATGCGTGACTGGTGGGACGGCATACCGACCTTGGTTCAGGATCTGGTGATCGCGGCGGTCTTGCTGCTGCCTCTTGTCGTGCTTGGCATCGCGCTGCTGCGGCGCTTTGCGCCTTGGCCACTGGTCCGCGGGATCCTGTGGCGGTTTCGCTGGCCCAATGTGCTTTTCGTGCTGCTTATCGCGATTTCGGTCGGGATGGGTATTGGGCTTATCGCGCAAGAACGGGGGCTGCGGCAGGGCACTGCCCAGGCCGCCGAAAAGTTCGACATGGTGATCTCTGCCCCCGGCAGTGAGCTGACCATGATGCTGGCCGCGGTCTTTCTGCAGCCAACCGATGCCGCGATGGTCGATGGGCCGACCTATGCGGATATCGCGAACCATGACCGGATAGCGTTTGCCGCCCCTATCGGATTTGGCGACAGCTATGCGGGCCATCCCATCGTCGGAACGATCGCCGACTTCATCACTCATCTGACCGAAGGCGGGGCCGAGGGGCGTGTCTGGGAAAAGTCAGGCGAAGCCGTCATTGGCGCCCTGGTTCCGCTCGAGATCGGCGACCGGTTCGAGCCCGCCCACGGCATCGGCCTTACTGCACAAGTCGGGGCTCATGATGGCGAGGAATTGGTTGTCGTTGGTCGGATGCCCCGCACCGGATCGCCGTGGGACAACGCGATCCTGATCCCGATCGAGACGGTTTGGGAGGTGCACGGGCTGCCCAACGGGCATCCGTTCGAGGAACAGGGTCAGATCGGGCCACCTTTCGATCCCGCCTATTTCCCCGGAACCCCGGCAGTGATCGTACGGGCCGAGTCGCTGGCGGCCACCTATGCCCTGCGGTCCGAGTTCACCCGCGAAAACGAAACGATGGCCTTTTTCCCCGGAATGGTTCTGGCCAACCTTTACAGCGTGATGGGTGATATTCGGCAGGCCATGTCGCTGATGTCGATTGTTACACAGGTATTGGTGGCGATAAGCGTGTTGCTTGGGCTTTTCATCCTGTCGCGGCTGTTTCAGCGGCAGGTGGCGATGCTGCGGGCGCTTGGGGCGCCGCCGCGTTTCGTGATGGCGGTCGTCTGGCTTTATGGCGTTGTGCTGCTGGGGATCGGAACGGCACTTGGGCTGGTCTTTGGCCTGATTGCGGCGGCGGTGCTGTCGATCATCGTTACGCAACGGACGGGTGTTCTGGTGACGGCCAGCCTTGGCTGGGGCGAGGTGCATCTGGCGCTCGCTTTCCTGTCCGTCACGGCCCTTTTGTCGCTGTTACCCGCTCTGGTCGTGCTGCGCCAACCGATCGCCGAAAACCTGCGTTAACCGCGTTTGGCGGATTTGACTCTTGCATCAAAACAATTAGAACAAAAGAAGAACAAACTGCGCGATGGTCTGCACGTGCATGGCTGCAACGATCAAAACTTCTTCCCGCCTCGCCCGGCCGCACAGCGTTTTCCGGGCGCATACGCTGTCGGAGGTCTTTGCCGAAACGGCACTGGATGCGGCACCATCGGCCTTTGTGCTGGCCAGCCTGCCGCGGCAGTCAAAACCGGTGCTCTGGGTGCAGGACAGGCTATCGGCCAAAGAGGCGGGGGAGCCGTATCTGCCCGACATCCCGCTGTTGCGCGTTCAACTCAGCCGCCCCGCAGACGTCTTGCAGGCGATGGAAGACGGGCTGGGCTGTTCCGCCCTTGGCGCGGTGGTGGGCGAGGTCTGGGGCGATCCGCCTGCGCTCGGCTTTACCGCGACCAAGCGGCTGGTCATGCGGGCCGAGGCCAGCGACATGCCCTGCTGGCTGGTCCGTCGC
>CAWUIQ010000079.1:0-16382 GCA_963922565.1 uncultured Rhodobacterales bacterium | reverse complement strand
GTCGGGCCCTTCCATCACGGCGCGCACGGCCGCGGGACTGGGCAGGCAGGTGATGATCATGTCGCAGGCGCGGGCCAGTTCCGCGCCGCTTTCGGCCCATGCCGCGCCACCCGCTTCCAGCGCCTTGGCCTGACTGCGGTCGAGATCACAGACCGTCAGTTCCAACCCGTTGCGCAGCACGCTGCCTGCAAGCTTGGCCCCGACATTGCCGAGACCCACAAATCCGATACGCATCGCCGCTCCCCGATTTTTCGGCGAGATTGGCACAAAAGCTGCGTTTTGAAAGACTTAAGATGGTTCGGTACACGGTTGTATTCAGTTAACATTCGGAAATTATTGCATTTTTTCATCGCCCGCCCTATGTGTCGGGCATCGAGGCTCAACCCGAAACAGGCGTCTTCATGTCAACGATCCAAGACCATCCGCTGCGATACAAGCTCGCCAACGAGCTGCACGCGCGCCCGTTTCCATCGATGCAGGCACCCTGCATGGCGGCCTACGTCGCTTTCAAGCAGCCGGACATGGCGGCGTCGCGGGATCGGTCCAAGGATCTGGAGCATCTGACGGCCTTGCTGGATCGCCACGGCGCCCAGCATCCCCAGCCGGGAGCGACGCATTACTATGGTCAGATCGGGAAGCACTGGCTGAAATGGGAACAGCACACCGAATTCGTGACCTATACCCTGTTTTCCGAGGGGTTGAACGATCAGCCTTTTGATCCCTTGGCCTTTGATCCGTTCCCGGACGACTGGCTGGCTGATGCGCCGGGCGAGCGGGTGACGTCGATCTTGCTGCGCATCGCCGACCGGCCGGACGACGATACCATTCAGACCGCCTTGGGCGACTGGTTCGTCCCGGAAAGCCTTGCGGTCAGTTCGGTGCTGGATGACGGGGCCATCGTTGCCGGGGATTTCCGCATCGACAGCAATGGTCATTTGCGTTTCGCGGTCTTTGCCGGGGCCGAGACCGGAAAGCGCCGGATCGGGCGTATCGTTCAGCGTCTGTGTGAGATCGAAACCTACAAGTCGATGTCGATGCTTGGTTTTGCGCGGGTGCGCGAGATCGGGCCGGAACTGAACGCTCTCGATACCAAGCTGACCGGCCTTATGGGGGCGATGTCGGGCGAGACGGCGCGGGCCGAGGACACGCTACAGGCGCTTTTGGCGATATCGGCCGAGCTGGAGACCATATCGGCCCAGTGTTCGTTTCGGTTCGGGGCCACGGGGGCCTATGAGGCAATTGTCAATCAACGGATCGAGGCGCTGCGGGAGGTCCGCTGGGGTGGCCGCCAGAGCTTTGCCGAATTCATGATGCGCCGGTATGAACCGGCGATGCGGACCGTCAAATCGGCGGAAGGGCGGTTGGCAGCAATGAGCAGCCGGTCGATCCGGGCCTCGAACCTCTTGCGGACGCGGGTGGATGTGGAACGCAGTGCGCAGAACCAGAAGCTGCTGGAAAGCATGGACCGCCGCTCAGACCTGCAGTTGCGCCTGCAACGGACTGTCGAGGGGCTGTCGGTTGTCGCCATCAGCTATTACGCCGTGTCGCTCGCGTCCTATCTGCTTTATCCGTTGGCCGATGCGACGGGGACCAGCCGGGGCTGGCTGATCGCGGCGATTACGGTGCCGGTTGTTCTGGCCGTCTGGTGGATGGTCAGGCGGTTGCGCAAGGGCATCGAATAGGTCGGGGGCGGCTCTGTTTGCCTTCGGCAAATGCGCCCGCCCACCGGCCCTTGGGACTGTTTTGGACGACGCCGCGTTCCTTGTTTTGAAACCGTGAGGATCGAACCATGTCCGTGACAATCAGAGATGCCGTTTCCGCCGATATCGACACCATGGTTCCGCTGCTGGTCGGTGATGCGAGGTTGAGAGAGGCCTCAGACCCTGAGTTGTGGCGGGTTGCAACCGATGCCGCGGACCGTGTCGCGCGCACGTTGGCGGACGCCTTGACCTCGGGGACCCCGCATATTCGTCACAAGTGGCTGGTTGCCGAACAGGACGGCGCGGTCGTGGGATTGGCCCATTCCATCCTGCTGCCGGTGCCGCCGATCTATGCCGGTGAGTTCGGCCCACCGGGTCTGATCATGGAGGATTGCGTCGTCGCTGATGACGCGCCGGATGGCACGTCGGACGCGCTGCTTGTCGCGGCGGAAGAGGACCTTGCTACGGCGGGGGCGCAGATTCTGCTGGTCTCGTCCGTGCCGGATGGCCGTTGGGAGGATGATGTGTTGGACGCGCATTCCTACACCCCGCTGACCCGGTACTATGCCCGTTCCGGATTGCGGCAAGGGCTGGAGGGGGAGCAGGTTCGTCCTGCGCGAGGCGCGGACGTTGGGGATCTCGTTCGGCTGAGTGCCGAACATCGCCGGGTGCTGAATGAGATCGACGCCTTCTGGAAACCGCATGCCGAGGCTGATCCCCGGTTCGGCGCATGGATGGAAAAGAGCCTGACGCTGGAAGACCGGGACATGTTCGTATCGGCACCGGGTGAAGGCGTGACGGGTTACGCCATCTCGCAGCCTGCCACGCCCCTTCATTTTCCGCCCGCGCACGAGATTGGGGCGATCGGGGTCATTGACGACTTTTATCACGGCAGCCTGTCGGACCCAAAGGCCTCGAAGCCAGCGAGTACGGAGGCGGCAATGCTGTTTCAGGCGGCGGAGGCGGCGCGCACCGCGCGGGGCAATGATGCGCTGCTGGTGGTTTGCCCCGCTGACTGGACTTCGAAGATCGCGCTGCTGAAGGCCGAGGGCTATCGCAACGCGATCACGTGGTTCAAGAAGTCGATGCCTTGATCAGCGGCCTCGGATCCGGGGATCAAGCGCATCGCGCAGCCCATCACCCAGATAGTTCACGCTGAGCACGGTCAGCGAGATCGCGATACCGGGCAGCAGCACCCGCTCGGGGTATTCCTCCATCCGCTGCACCGCGTCGGCCAGCAGCTTGCCCCAGGTCGGGAAGTCGGACGGAAAGCCGACGCCGAGGAAGGATAATGCGCTTTCGGTGATGATTGCGGTGGCAAGCCCCAGCGTGGCCGAGACCATGATTGGTGACAGCACGTTGGGCAGAAGATGCCGGCGGATGATGGCTCCGCTCGTGGTGCCGATCGAACGAGCGGCCAAGATGAACTCCCGTTCTTTCAGCGCCAGCACATCGCCCCGCACGATCCGTGCCGTCTGCATCCAGCTGGTGATGCCGACAATCCCGACGATCAGGATGAACATTCCCGTTTCCGGCCCGAAGGCCGCCCGGAGCGGTTGCCGGAAGAGCGTCACCGCCACAAGCAGGAGCGGCAGGATCGGTAAGGACAGCACGAGGTCGGTGAACCGCATCAGCCAGAAGTCGAGCCGTTTGAAATAACCCGCAAACACGCCGACCGCCGTCCCGATGATGAGCGCGAGCAGCATCGCAGCCCAGCCCACGGCGAGCGAGGCGCGTCCGCCCTCGATCAGGTTTGCCAGCAGGCAGCGCCCGAGGTTGTCTGTGCCGAGCGGCCGGAACCAGCCCACCTTGGCCGTGCTGTCCCAGAGCGCCGTATAGATCGGCCGCATGTCCTTGTTACGGATGTCGAGTTGCTGCGCATCGACCTGCCAGATGAACGGGCCCAGCAGAACAAAGAGCGTGATAAAGATCAGGAAGCTGCCGCCGAACATCGCGCCCTTGTGGCGCCGGAACTGCGCCCAGACGTCGATCCATTGGCTGTGCGGCGGCGCCGTTGGCCCCTTGTCCGTCAGAGCGCCGAGTACCTCGGCTTCGTTCGTCTGGTCAGTCATAGCGGATTCTCGGATCAAGCACGCCGTAAAGGACGTCGGCGATCAGGTTGAAGAGCACGATCAGGATGGCGAAGATGAAGGTCAGCGTCATGACCGTCGGAATGTCATTGGCAAAAAGCGCGATCAGCAGCTGGTAGCCGATGCCGTTCACCTTGAACACGTTCTCTGTGATGATCGCGCCGCCAAAGATCGAGGGAATGCCAAGTGCGATGACCGTCACGACCGGGATCATCGAATTGCGCAGGACATGGACCATCACCACCACACTTTCGCGCAGGCCCTTGGCGCGGGCAGTCCGCACGTAGTCCTGGTTGAGGTTGTCGAGCATGGCTGACCGCATGTATCGGCTGATCTGCGCTGTGGTCTGCAGCGCCAGCACCATGACCGGCAGGATCATCTGCTTGAGCTGGAAGACAAAGGTGTCCCAATCCACGACCTGGTGGACGGTGTTGTAAAAGGACGGCAGCCATTCAAGCTGGACGGCGAAGATCACGATCAGCAGCGGCCCGGTGAAAAAGGGCGGGATCGAAAAGCCGATCATGGTGATGAACGTGCCGGTCTGATCAAAGACCGAATAGTGCCGGTAGGCCGAATAGATGCCGATGGGCAGGGCAATCAGCACGCCCACCACATAGGCCATGCCGACAACCCACATGGTCTGGGGCAGGGATTGCACGACCAGATCCATCACGGGGCCGCGTGTCTGCCACGAGATCATGCGCAGCTGACCGTCATAGAGCGACGTGTCGGGCAGCCAGCCGAACAGGAAACTCTCGCGCGTGAGCCAGTCGATAAAGACCTGTGGCTCCAGCCAGAAGAACTGAACCATCCATTTCCAGTACTGGATGTGGATAGGCTGGCCGAGACCGAGGGCTTCGCGCATCTTTGCCTTGACCTCCGGCGGCACGGTCAGCGGGACCTGTGCCATCGGGTCGCCCGGGGCGAGTTGGAGGAGGAGGAAGATGGCGAGGCTGATGAACAAAAGCGTCGGGATCGAAAGGATCAACCGGCGGATTGTAAATGTCAGCATGCGCGCGAAGTCCTAGCTGCTAATAAGACAAAAGGGCGGGTCTGCGGGCCCGCCGAACCGTATTCATGCCTCGAGAGGCGGAAGGGAAGGGCAGATCCGAAGACCTGCCCTTAGCCCACTAGTCGAGACGATACCAGTCCGCCACGTTCCAGAGCTCGCTGTCCCAGACGTTCAGGACAACGCCGCCGAGCGTGGTGGAATGCGCTGAAAGCCGACCGCGGTGAACCAGCGGGATCATGGCACCCTCTTCGACGGCCATGTCGTTCAGCTTTTTCGCGATCTCGGAGCGTTCCGAGAGGCCAGCCGTCTTGGAAAGCTCGGCGTGCATCGCGTCGTATTCCTCACGGCACCAGCGCGAGATGTTCTGACCCTGCCACTGGCTTTCGGGGCGCGGTGCGTCCGAGCAGAGCAGGTTGGCCATATAGACCTGCGGGTCTGTGCCGTTGAACGTGTTGGCGTACATCTGCACGTCGGCATAGAACTTCTGGAACGTGTCGGGCGAACCCGGGTCACCGCCAAAGAACACCGACGCGTCGAGGTTCCGCAGCTCGGCATCAATGCCGATCTGACGCCACCAATCCTTGATCAGCGCCTGGAAGTCCTGACGGACGGCGTTGGTCGAGGTCTGGTAGAGAACGCGCAGTTCGACACCATCCTTTTCACGGACGCCGTCGCCATTGCTGTCGACCCAGCCGGCTTCTTCAAGCATGGCCTTCGCGCCCTCGATGTCCTGCTGGTCGCAGGTCAGGCTGGTCGAGTTGAACGCATCAGGCGCGGGCACCCAGTTGCAGGTCACCTTGCCGGCTTGGCCATAGCCAACCTCGACAAGCAGCGGCCGGTCGATGGCCAGTGACATCGCTTTGTAGACGGCCGGATCGGTCAGGAAGGGGTGCGGATGCGCAGCTGTCGACCGCTCGCCCTCGGGCAGGTTCGGATCCGGGTTGGTCTGGTTCAGCATGATACGCTCGACCAGAGGGCCAAAGCCTGCAACAGGCGTGCCCTTACCGGCGGCTTCCATGCGCGCGATCACGTCGGGTGCAAGCTGCAGGTTCCAAGCGTAGTCGAATTCGCCGGTTTCCATCACGGCGCGGCCTGCCGCCGTCGCGTCGCCGCCACCCTTGAAGAGAACGGTTGCAAAGGCCGGTTTGGCCGGATCACGATAGTTCGGGTTCGCCGAATAGCGGATCACGTCATTGGGGCGGAATTCATCAACCACGAACGGGCCGGTGCCGATCGGGTTAAAGTTCGCCTCGGTGCATTCCGGGGCGCGGGCGCCCATGCAATCCGCGAATTGTGCGGCCTGGATGATCGGGTTTTCACCGCCAACGAAGGGCACGTAGGGGTTGGGGGTCGGTGCGCTGAAATTCACGATGACCGTCAGCGGGTCGGGTGTTTCGACACTTTCGACGCCTTCGAATTTCACGAGCTGTGCACAGCCGCCCTCGGGATGCGTGCAATAATCATACGTGAATTTGACGTCTGCCGACGTGAACTGGGTGCCGTCCGACCAGAGAATGCCGTCAGCGATCTTCCACGTGATCGACGTCAGATCGGCTGCGACGCCGCCATTGTCCGTTGTCGGGATTTCGTCGACCAGCCACGGAACCAGCTGACCCTTTTCATTGTATCGTGCCAGCGGTTCGACCACCAGCGAGGCGGACTCAATATCCTTGGTCCCGCCCGAAAGGAACGGGTTCAGGATCGATGGGGCTTGCCAATAGATAATGCTGACATTGCCGTCGCTTCCGCGTTCGGCAAATGCCGCTGGCGCCAGCGCAACGCTGGCCACAGCGCCCATCATCAGGGTTTTGAGTTTCATATCATACTCCATGTTGGACACGCGGGGTGCCGTATTTTTCGCCGCTTTAGGCGCGGTCGTGAGATCTGCTAAGGGCGGGGCTTTGGTCGGTCATGATCTAACAAGTTCAACCATAACGATAAAAACCCTCTACCCCTGTGCGAATATTGCCATCACAGCATCTTTTGCGGAAAATGCAAGCCTTGCCTCGGATTGCCGTCGGGAAAGAGCCCGCATCCGTTTGACACTGCCCAAGCCTTACCCGTAGCGTGACGTCGCAGAATTTCGGAGAACCTGATGCTCGATCAGCTTGGCAACGGCCCAATTGCGGAAATCCAAGGCCTGCGTGTCGAATTTCAGACGAAGGACGGGCCGGTATTAGGGGTCGAGGATGTATCCTTTGCCATCAATCCCGGCGAAACGGTCTGCGTGGTGGGTGAGTCCGGGTCGGGCAAGTCGGTGTCTTCGCTGTCGCTGATGCGTCTGGTTGAGTTCGGGGGCGGACGTATTGCAGGCGGCAGGTTGCTGTTTGACCGCCGGGATGGCGATGATGTTGATCTGGCCAAGACCGATCAGGATCTGATGCGCACCATCCGGGGTAACGAGATCGGGATGATCTTTCAGGAGCCGATGACGGCCCTCAATCCCGTCTTTACCGTTGGTCGCCAGCTGACCGAAGGATTGCGGCTGCATAAAGGGCTGTCCAAGTCCGCCGCGGAAGAGCGGGCGCTTGAGCTGTTGCGGCAGGTTCGCATCCCCGAACCCGAGCGGCGTCTCAAGCAATATCCCCATGAACTGAGCGGGGGGATGCGCCAGCGGGTGGTCATCGCGATGGCGCTTGCCTGTGAGCCGCGCCTGTTGATCGCGGATGAGCCCACAACCGCCCTTGATGTGACGATCCAGGCCGAGATCCTCGCGCTGATGGACCGATTGAAGCGAGAAACCGGCACGGCCGTCATGTTCATCACCCATGACATGGCAGTGGTGGCCCAAATGGCCGACCGCGTCGTCGTGATGTTCCGGGGGCACAAGGTCGAAGAAGGCCCGGTGGCCGAAATCTTCGAGAACCCGCAGCACGCCTATACCAAGGCGCTGCTCGCCGCCGTACCGAAACTGGGCGAGATGCGGGGCAAGGCGTACCCTGAGCCAATGAAGCTGATGGGCCGGCCGCAGGGCAGCATCGCGCCCATCGAAGGAACCGAGGAAAAGCTGCTGGAGGTTGAACACCTCGTGACGCGCTTCCCGGTCAAGGGCGGCTTTTTCCGGCGTACGATGGCGAACGTGCACGCGGTCGAGGATGTCTCGTTTACCCTGAACAAGGGTCAGACCCTCAGCCTTGTCGGCGAATCCGGCTGCGGCAAATCATCTGCCGGGCGGTCGATCCTGCGGCTGGTCGAACCGCAATCGGGGCATATCCGTCTTGATGGCAAGGACATCATGGCGCTTAACCAGCGTGATCTGCGCGAAGCGCGGCGCGACATGCAGATGATCTTCCAGGATCCCTTTGCGAGCCTGAACCCGCAAATGCACCTCGCCGATCAGGTGGCCGAGCCGATGCGCAACTATGGCACCCATACGATCAGCGAGATGAACGACCGGGTGGCGATGCTGTTCGATCGGGTGGAGCTGCCGCGCAGCTTCATGCGCCGCTATCCACATGAGTTGAGCGGCGGCCAGCGGCAAAGGGTGGCCATTGCCCGGGCGCTGGCTCTGAATCCAAAACTCATCATCGCGGACGAGGCGGTGTCGGCGCTGGACGTATCCGTACAGGCGCAGGTGCTGAACCTAATGATGGAATTGCAGGCCGAGTTGGGCCTTTCCTTCCTCTTTATCAGTCACGACATGGCCGTGGTTGAGCGGGTGAGCCATTACGTGGGCGTCATGTATCTGGGCCGTATCGTCGAAATCGGGCCGCGGGCCCGGGTCTTCGAGAACCCGCAACACCCCTATACGCAGGCGCTGATGAAGGCGGTTCCGATCGCCGATCCGCATCAGAGAAAACAAGAAAAAGACCTGAATTTCAAGCCGATACCGTCGCCAATTCACCCAGTGGATTACGAGCCGGAGCCATCGGTCTATGAAGAGGTGGAACCGGGGCACAAGGTTCTGATCACCGACAGCGGCTATTGATGCGCCTGACACAGATCACATCGTTCGTTCCGTGCACGACGCTCGACAAACAGATCGCTTTTTATCGGGATGTTCTGGGGTTCGAACTGGGCTTTACCGCCGACAATTACGCATTCATGCGCCGCGATGACGTGGCTGTGCGACCGATCGAAATGTGGGACAACGTCGATTTGTCTCATCCTGAAAGAGAGGGGTCGTTTTACATAGGCGTTTCAAATATCGACCAAGTGTATGCGGATATGAAAGACGCTCTCGACAAACTTCCCGACGACCGCGTGCGCCCGCCCTTCAACCAGGATTACGGCCAACGCGAATTTCACGTGAGCGATGAAGACTGCACCTTGGTCTTTTTCGGAGAGGCGATCCGGTCATGACCACCCGCCTCAGCCCTCTGGAATTGATGACACGGCTGGTCCAGTTCCCGACCGTCAGCCGTGATACCAACCTGCCGCTGATCGATTGGGTTGCCGATTATCTCGACGGGCACGGCATCACCAGCCATCGCCATCTGAAACCGGGCGAGCCCAAGGCGGCGCTGTTCGCGCATGTCGGACCGATGGAGGAAGGGGCGCTTGTTCTTTCCGGTCATACCGACGTGGTGCCGATCGACGGTCAGGCCTGGTCGACCGATCCCTTCGATGTTGTCGAACGGGACGGCAAGTATTTCGGTCGTGGCACGTCCGATATGAAAGGCTTTGACGCTCTGGCGATCTGGGCGTTGGTCGAAGCGCATTATGCGGGCGTGACACGGCCGCTTCAGATCGCGCTGAGCTATGATGAGGAAATTGGCTGTACCGGCGCGCGCCCATTAATCGATGCGATGGCGGGCGTGGTGCCGAAAGGATCGGCCGTGATCGTGGGCGAGCCGTCGATGATGAAGGCGGTGACGGGCCACAAGGGCGGTATGGGCTTTGATACGCATATCGTCGGGTTCGAGGTGCATTCCTCGCTGGCCTATCGGGGCGTTTCCGCCATTCACGAGGCAGCGCGGATCATCGATTGGGCCAATCAGCAAAACGAGGTCGGGATGGCGGCGGCCCCGGCAGAGATGGCGGCGCTCTTCGATCCGCCATACACCAATTGGCATGTCGGCAAGATCGAGGGCGGCACGGCCCATAACATCACCGCGCTCGATTGTAACTTTGTCATGGGCTTTCGGGCTGTGCCCAGCGATGATGTCGAAACGCTCAAGGCCGCTTATCTCGAAAAGGTCGCAGCGGTCGAGGCGGCGATGAAGACGGTGCGGCCAGAGGCCCGCATCGACATCGAGACGCTCTTTGACGTGCCGCCGCTCAGACCCGAAACCGATGGCGCCGCCGAGAGCCTTGTCAGGCAGATCACCGGCGACAATGGCACCCATGTCGTGAGCTACGGAACCGAGGCAGGCCATTTTCAGGCTGCTGGCTATTCTGCGGTGGTATGCGGACCGGGCGACATCGCACAGGCCCACCAGCCAAATGAATTTATTGAAGTTTCTCAATTTGATGCGGGTCATGACTTCATGCAGGATCTTATTGTTCGCCTGCGTGCATGACGTCCTTCTGAAACGTTGCAGTTTCACAAGATTCCCGTACAATGAGAAATCCGATGTGATCACGCTTGAGTCCTGATTTTATTGACGCAGACCTTGGGGAGAACGCAATTGCGCGCATGGGAGCCTGACGCCAATTCTGACGCAGAGAACGCCGCGAAGCGTTCGAATGAGAGCATGGATCTGGCGCTTGGATCGCTGATGCTGGCCGGGGCGCGCCGCATCGCGGCAGCGGGCGAGGGCCAGTTCCTGGGGCTCGCCATCAAACCGCAGGTCAGTGCGGTCATCTACCTGATCGGACGCGAGCCGGGCCTGCGCCAGACCAACATCGCCCTGCAATTGGGCATGGATGCCTCGACCCTGGGTCGGTATATCGACCGGCTGGAAAGCCAGGGTCTGGTGATCCGTCAATCGGTGCCTGAAGACCGGCGGGCCTGGTCCCTGCGCCTGAGCGCCGAGGGCTACAAGACGTTTGGTCAGATCGACCTTGTCATGCGTGAAATCGACCGCAAAGTCGCTGACCGAATGGGCAGCCGCAAATACGAGCGTCTGAGCGTTCTTCTGTCGGAATTCATGAAGGCGACCGACGGGCTCTGACCGTCAGCAGCTTGTATACGCAAAATTGTGATCGCGCTCACTGGGCTTTGCAGGCGCAACTCCTTATCATCTTCCAAAACAAGGAGTTATTGGATGCCAGTAAAGAATCGGTTTGCCGAGTTGCACGATGAGATCACCGCCTGGCGGCGCGATCTGCATGCCCACCCCGAGATTTTGTTCGACACCCATCGGACCGCGGCGGTGGTGGCCGAAAAGCTGGCGGAGTTTGGGTGCGATACGGTTGAAACGGGCATTGGCCGAACTGGCGTCGTGGGGCTGATCAAGGGAGCCTCGACCGCTTCGGGGCGGGTCATCGGCCTGCGGGCGGACATGGACGCGCTGCCGCTCGATGAGGAAACCGATCTGCCCTATGCCTCGACCACGCCCGGGGCCATGCATGCCTGCGGTCATGACGGGCACACCGCGATGCTGCTGGGTGCCGCAAAGTACCTGGCCGAGACACGGAATTTCGACGGCACGGTCGCGGTGATCTTTCAGCCCGCCGAAGAGGGCGGTGGCGGCGGCCGCGAGATGTGCGAAGACGGCATGATGGCGCGCTTTGGCATTCAGGAAGTCTATGGCATGCACAACTGGCCGGGCCGTCCGGCGGGGTCTTTCGCCATTCGCTCAGGCAACTTCTTTGCCGCGACCGATCAGTTCGAAGTCCACCTTGAGGGCAAGGGGGGCCACGCCGCCAAGCCGCATGAAACCATCGACACCACGGTCATGGCGTCGCAGCTTGTCATCGCGCTGCAGACCATCGCCAGCCGAAATGCCGATCCGGTGGATCAGATCGTCGTGTCGGTTTGCGGTTTTCAGACCTCGTCGAACGCCTTCAACGTCATCCCGCAGACCGTCGAGATCAAGGGCACGATCCGCACCATGACGCCCGAGATGCGGGGCCTCGCCGAAGAGCGGTTCAAGTCGATTTGCGCAGGTGTCGCCGAGACCTTCGGCGGGACGGCCACGGTCACCTGGCATCGCGGTTACCCGGTCATGACGAATTCGGACGACCAGACCCGCTTTGCGGCCGAGGTAGCGACGGTCGTGTCGGGCAAATGCGAAGATGCCCCGCTGGTCATGGGCGGCGAAGACTTTGCCTACATGCTCGAAGAGCGGCCGGGTGCCTATATCCTAGTCGGGAACGGCGACACCGCGATGGTGCACCACCCCGAATACGACTTTAACGACGAGGCGATCCCGGCAGGCTGTTCGTGGTGGGCCGAGATCGTCGAGCGGCGGATGCCCGCGGCGGGTTAAAACTGTCCAAAGCGGTTAGTGGGGCAAACTCACGGGCGCCGTGCTTTGTCCTGCCTTAGCGCCATTGGATCGTGTTGCAGCCAAGATCGGTTTTGAGCCCAAACCTACTGATGGCTGCAACCCGCAAGAACTGCAACGAAGCGCCAAAAGCCGATATTTGTATCGGTGGGCGGGGTCAAAAGGCGCCGGTGCGATATGTCATCTATAGATCGAGAGTGACCACCCACTTGTGTTTGCCGATCTTGCGGGTGCGCTCAAATCCCTGTCGGTCGAACATATGCAGGGCACCGTTAAAGAGAAATGCAGGCGTTGCCTTGCGGCCTTCGATGTCTTCCGGATAGCCTTCGATCCGCCCTCCGCCAAGTTCCTTGATCTGCGACAACGCTCCAGCAAGTGCTGCAGAGGCGACACCACCCCCTCTGTGGCCCTTCCCGGAGAAAAAGCATGTGATGCGCCAGTCGGGCAGTGCAACAAGATCCTTTTGGTAAGCCCTTGCGTTGTGAATTCGGGGAAGCTCTTTAGGCGGCCCAAACTGACACCAACCCACGCACTTGCCATTGAGATAGACCAAGGCCGCATGCGCCTCGCCAGACTTCACTCGGGCTTCTTTCATCGCGCGTTTTTGTTCTAGCGGTGCCTTCTCACCCTCCTTGCCATGATACCAGAGGCACCAACAGCCACCCCACACGCCGTTATTTTCTTCGACAAGGTCGGCGAAGTCATCCCATGTATCTGCGCGGAGTGGTTTGGTTTCGTATTCGACCAAGAGGGTTCTCTTCAACTGTTGAGTTGCGCAAGCTTAGCCTCCACTCTCAATGAGAGAAAGCTTGCTAAGCGGTCGTTGAATGCGAAACCGGAAATGACAGCAAAGTCTGCGTCGCTGCTATCTCTTACCTTGCGGCTAAGGTCTGCAGAGAGCGCATACCTCCAACACGCCGCGCCGTGTAGGGATGGTCGCAAAGCAGCCCAAGCCAGCGTTGGATGCAGTGAGGGCGGTACAAAGCGATCGCTGTCTGACGCTAAGAATGCTGCGCCTGCAGCCTACAATATCAAAGAGCAGATCATCAGCTTTCTAAAACAAGGCGAGACTTCCGCAGGAGGTTTTCTTCTGGCAAGAAACCTGTCTGCGGAAGCCGTGATTAAGTCAGGCGCTGAGGGGAAACCTGCTCCCCTCAGCGAGGTCGGATTTGATCAGGCCACCGCTGCCATATCGCGCAAGGCATAATAGTGCTGACCGTTCTTCTCAACGCGATCCTGGGCAAGAGCCGGGAAGTTCAGGCTGAGCGTTCCCGTCATGTCGTAGACGTTGGCAAACAGCGCCGGGGTGCTGGCCACCGGTGTCGAGACAATCGACGGCTCCGACACTGGGAACTGCCAGATTGTGCCATCACTCGCCCTAAAGACGTCGATTTGAATGACCTCGAGCCCGACATGACCTGCCGGCGGTGCGTAGGTGATCCGTTCGCTTTCGAAGGTTTCGGTCTCGATCTCTTCGCGGAACTCACTGGACGTGGTGACCGACAATCCAAAGGTCGTGCTGGCCTTGGCGGTGAATTCACCCGATACACCGCCGGTCTCGGTCGTGCTCTCAATGGTTGACACGATCTCAAGGAACAGGCTGGAGGCTGACAGTTTCGACACCCGGCTGGACACGAAGGTTTCCGTGGTCTGCCCCTGCGGGATCACACCGATGACGGCCAAGGCGCCTTGGTCAATTACGGCGGAGGGCGTGTAATCCTTGATGTAGCGCACCCGAAGTTTGTCGAGTTCGTCGCCGCTTTTGCCGCCAAGGCCCAGAACGCGTACACCAGAAAGCGTGGTCTTTGTGCCGGATTCCTTGCCGACCGTCAGCGTGCGGCCCCGGCTTGTGCGCAGAAAGACCTTGTGGATGCGTGTCGACCGGTTCTTGTGGCGCCCCGACCAGATTTCCATGTGATCGATATACTCATCGCCCTGCATCTCAAGGACCTTGCTTTCCCGGCCGCCGCCGCCGCCGTTGCGCTTGCCGTTGAGGAGAAGCGCATCCACCCGGCTGCCCGAGCGGAAGCCGATGGTCCGAACGGCTTCAATCTCAAAAGATTTCCCGCCGTCTCCACCAATTGGTTTGGTAACAATAGACATTCCTATATCTCCATTTCTCTACGAGTTGAGCTCAGCCGAGGCATCAGTGTCTCAGCCTTGTGGTGGAGTTACGCGGCAGGGCAGGGTTTTATTCTCGCTCAGGTGGAAAAAGTTTTGCGCGTGCAGGCAACGGTCGAGCGCGCGAGGTCCTCTCGCCAGCTTTTTGGGCGTCGGTTTGGTCTGTTGCACATGCGGCGAAGGACAGGAATTCGGACCTCTCACTGATCGCTGTCGTCACGAAGCGCCTAGCGGGAACTTGGAGGTTGAAATGAAACGGTCGCTTCGTCCGCGTCGCTGCTATCTCTCACCTTGCGGCTAGGGTCTGCGGGGAGCCCATAGCAGACAGGCAACTAGGTCTTTGGCATCTCCGGTTTACAGCCGCGATGCAAAAGCATGGGTGACCGCAGTCCATTCAGATTGATGCCTTGTACGGTATCGAGACCAATTCCAATCGGTGCACTCCGGGCGAAATCATCGATGCCCCTCGACCTACCGGATCATTGAATTCTGCGGTCTCGGCTGGATCGCGACTGGCCACGTCATCAAGACCAGTTTGAATTGGAGCGTGTCCTTCGCCTGGTATGCGATCGGGATTGCTACCCCCTGTTCAGCCTCGGAACACTTGTCTGCCATGGCTCGAGACGAAGGGTGTCTTTGATCACTTTTCTTTCGAAGCTGAACCCGGGTGGATGCGCGCTGCATCCATCATTTCAAAAAGCTTCTCAAAAACCACGGGGATCAGATCAAGCGCCTGACGGGTTTCAGTGCAGTTCCTATGATTGGAATCTAGGTCCCCTGCGCACTTGGCCTCGAAATCGAAGATCGCATTGTAGTGCTTGATCACAAACATGATGTCGTTGTCTTGGCGATTTTGGGCCGTCGGCCAGACGGTCAGTTTACAACTCGCCCCAACACACTGACCCACAATCCAGTTCCCAGCAAGAATTGGACCTGAAGACACAATCGCTCGCCGTTGGTAGAGCCAATTCGGGTCATCATCTACAACGTCTAAGACCATGTTGAAGCTTTTGCTCAGCGACAAAAGGTTTTTGTCCGCAAAACCATCCGGCTCCTCGGGGTAACCCGGGACGGTTCGTGCCTCCATGACGCTATCCAAGCTGTCGATCAAATTCGCTGGATAGGCCGAGGCCGAAACAAAACCTCCAACCAATCGCGGCAGTTCGAAATCCACACCGTTGAACCAGGAGACAAGCATGGGAAATCTGTCGTAAAAATGGATGACAGCAGCGCTCTTGTAAGACCGAACGAGAAGACCCTCTTGATTGAACTCTCCTCCGGGCCCCTGACTCACCAACCCGGCATTGTGAGCATTACCCAAGTGTTGCGGCAACCCCATCGTGGCACGTAGCGGAAAATAGTATCGCTCTTCGGCGAGGTCCATCGTCACATAACCATCCGGGAAGGCGGTACAATCGACCTGTTCGCAGAGCTCCGACCAATCGTTCTGCGCCCACTCCATTGAGGATACATCACGCGCCGTAAGGTCTTCCGCCATCGTGGCCTCGGCGTAAATGGTCGAACTCAAGGCTGCGAAAAGGAGCAATGCTGACGCTCGTGGCCTCATCCCATCTGATCGTGCTTAGCAGTCAATGACGCCCCCATCTTCTCCCGCGTACCCCGTAGACAAGGCGGAGATTGAAGTCGCTCGGCTCGCTCTCTGGCGGGTAATATGGTTGGTAGACATCGTGGCGAAAGTAGCATCGTTGAACCGTGAAACCTGCTCTGTCAGATCCACATCCAGTAGCCTTTCGCCACTTGGGCCGAATGTGTGGCGGGAGAGGTCAATCTGTGGAAACAGCGAGGCCCGGTCTATTGGTTCCATAGCTGCGTTATCGCAGTAAATTCCAGAGACTTCAATCACTTGGCTGTTGTAGCACAACCTAGCTAGTCGGTCATTCATTGTGCCGCTGGCGGTAACAAAGTTCGCAGTCTGTCGGCTCCGCTGCCATCACTTTTGGCATCCGCAGCGGATGTTACCTGGAAATGGATAGCACTGCGGCCTCTTGAATTTGCGTTGAAGGTTCGTCGAAGCGTTTCCGACCAAACAACAAACTCGGGGGCTCAGATCCTCACGTCGTTTCGATCGGGGTGCGGTAGTTCATGCGCCGCACCGATCCGGTCT
>CAWUIQ010000078.1:0-16644 GCA_963922565.1 uncultured Rhodobacterales bacterium | reverse complement strand
TGATCCGCCCGACCGCGTCCCAGGCCCCGCCCGCGCGCGGCTCAAGCGCCGGCAGTTCGGCCCAGGCGGCCGTGCCGAAGAGCAGCAGGATGAGGCTCCGCAAAATCGTCATGAGCCGAATGTATGGAACAATAGCCCTTTGGCCAGCGCTTTTGCCCCGTTTTTGCGGCTTGCACGCCAATGCGCCACCGCCTAGGTAACGTCAAAGTTTTCGGGCCAGTGCGCCCGAGCCAAGAAAAGGACCCGACCGGAATGGAAGCCTTCGCGCAATTTGTGCCCCTGATCCTGATTTTCGCGATCATGTATTTCCTGCTGATCCGCCCTCAGCAAAAGAAGGTGAAAGAGCATCAGGCCATGGTGTCTGCGCTGCGCCGGGGTGATCAGGTGGTGACGCAAGGCGGGCTGATCGGTAAGGTCGTGAAGGTCAAGGAAGACAACGAGCTGGAGGTCGAAGTGGCCGATGGCGTCAAGGTTCGCGTGGTTCAAAGCACCATCGCGCAGGTTCTCAACAAAACCGAACCGGCAAAATAGCCGATGCTGCAGATCGACACCTGGAAACGTGTTCTGATCTGGGCCGTGTGCGCCCTTGGTCTGATCCTTGCGACGCCCAACGGGTTCTATACCCGCGTCGAGCAGAGCAATGATGCCGTCGCGGCCATCGAGCTGGGCGCGGATACGGCGGAGAACCAGGCGCTGGCCGCCCAGTGGCCGGAATGGATGCCGTCGGGTCTGGTGAACCTCGGTCTCGATCTGCGGGGTGGGGCCCATTTGCTGGCCGAAGTGCAGGTCGCTGACGTTTATGCCAGCCGGATGGACGCCGCATGGCCCGAGATCCGCGATGCTTTGCGCCCCGAGCGGAGCACCGTCGGAACGATCCGCCTGCAGCCGTCTGATCCGGGCGTTCTGCGCATTCGCATCAGCGAAGAGGCTGGCATGCCCCGCGCTCTTGAGGTGGTCCGCGGCCTTGCCCGTCCGGTTCAGACCCTGACCGGTGTGACAGAGACCGACATCGTGGCCCGTGCCGAAGGGCCGGTCATCGTCATTGAGTTGAGCGAGGCGGAAAAGGTCGCCACGGATGAACGGACCGTGCAGCAGTCGCTTGAGATCGTGCGCCGCCGCATTGACGAGGTGGGGACGCGCGAGCCGACGATCCAGCGCCAGGGGGCCGACCGTATCCTGATCCAGGTGCCCGGGATCGGCTCTGCATCGGAACTGAAGGAAATCATCGGGACGACGGCGCAGCTGACCTTCAGCCCCGTGGTCACCCGCACGACCGATCCCGATCAGGCCCCGGGTGTTGGCAACAAGCTTGCCCCGTCGCTGGACGAAGAGGGGACGTTTTATATCATCGAGGCCGCGCCGGTTGTGACGGGCGAGGAACTGGTCGATGCCCAACCCTCATTCGATCAGAACGGCAACCCGGCGGTCAACTTCCGCTTCAACACGACGGGTGCGCGAAAGTTCGGCGATTACACGGCTGACAATATCGGCAGCCCCTTCGCGATCGTCCTCGACGATGAGGTCATCAGCGCCCCGGTTATTCAGGATCATATCCCGGGCGGGTCCGGCATCATCACCGGCCGTTTCACGATCGAGGAATCAACCAACCTGGCCGTGCTTTTGCGGGCGGGGGCCTTGCCGGCTGAACTGACTTTCCTTGAGGAACGGACGATCGGGCCGGAGCTTGGGCAGGACAGCATCGATGCCGGGCGGGTGGCCACCATGGTGGCCTTTGCCGCCGTACTGGTCTTCATGGGACTGAGTTACGGTCTCTTCGGCCTCTTTGCCAATATCGCCCTCATCATCAATATCGGCCTGATCTTTGGCTTGCTGAGCCTTGTGGGCGCGACCCTGACCTTGCCGGGGATTGCGGGCATCGTGTTGACCGTGGGTATGGCGGTCGATGCCAACGTGCTTGTCTTTGAACGGATCCGGGAAGAGCTGAAATCGGCCAAGGGACCCGCTCGGGCCATCGAGCTTGGCTATGAGCGCGCATTGTCGGCCATTCTGGACGCCAACATCACCACATTCATCACAGCGGTGATCCTGTTCGCCATGGGTTCGGGGCCGGTGCGGGGTTTTGCCATCACGCTAGGTCTGGGGATCCTGACGTCGGTCTTTACCGCGATCTTCGTGACGCGGGTGATGATCGTGATGTGGTTCGAGCGGCGGCGGCCGCGGACGATCGAGGTGTGATGATGCGTGCACATCAAATCCGCGGTGAGGGCGCGACAGCGCCATGCCCGACCTCCCCCACGGGAGGGCATTCAGAGATGTCGTCCGAAGCCGGACTGATTTCGATGCTTTTGAGTGACTACGCTGATCCGCCGGAGGCTGCCCACCCGAGGTCGGGCAGGGCCCTGTCGCTTACAGCCCAATGGAGAGGCCGAACATGCGCCTGAAGCTCGTCAAACAGGGCACGAATTTCGACTTCTTCAGCCGCTGGAAGCTGTGGCTGGGCTTGTCCGGCCTGCTGATGGTCGTCGCCTTCATCTCGTTCATGATCCAGGGTCTCAACTTCGGCATCGACTTCCGCGGTGGCACGACGGTGCGGACCGAAAGCGCGCAACCGGTCGATATCGGTGTCTATCGTCAGGCGCTTGAACCACTTGGGCTGGGCGATGTTTCGATCACCGAAGTGTTCGACCCGACTTTCGGACCCGAACAGAACGTCACAATGATCCGCATTCAGGCCCAGGAAGGGCAGGAGGCGGTGACGCCGGAGACGATCCGCGAGGTGCAGGCAGCACTCAGCGGTGCCGTGCCGGACGTGAAATTCGTGTCGGTCGAATCTGTCGGCCCGAAAGTCTCGGGCGAGTTGATCCAGACCGCTGCGATTGCCGTCGTGCTCGCCATTGCGGCGGTGCTTGTCTATATCTGGCTGCGCTTTGAATGGCAGTTCGCGCTTGGGGCCGTTGCCGCCCTGATCCATGACGTGATCCTGACCATCGGCGTCTTTTCAGAGCTGCAGATCAAGTTCGATCTGGCCATCATCGCGGCCTTGCTGACCATCGTCGGCTATTCGCTGAACGACACCGTGGTCGTGTTCGACCGGGTGCGGGAGAACCTGCGAAAGTACAAGAAAAAGCCGCTGTCCGAAGTGCTGAACATCTCGATCAACGAAACGCTGAGCCGAACGGTCATGACATCGGTGACCACGCTGCTGGCGTTGATCTCGCTCTTCGTTCTGGGCGGCGATGTGATCCGGGGCTTTGTCTTTGCGATGATCTGGGGCGTGATCGTCGGCACCTATTCATCGGTCTTCGTGGCCTCTGCCGTGCTGCTATACCTGGGCGTCAAGCGTGACTGGTCGAAGCCCGACGCGAACGCGGGCAACCAATACGCCCATATCGATGCCTGACGGCCTTTTGGCCGCCTTCGCTGCGCCGGGGCTGGTCTGGTTGGTTCTTACAATCGGGATCGCCGGGGTCGTACGGGGTTTTGCCGGGTTCGGCACCGCACTGATCTTTGTCCCCGTCGCTGGGCAGTTCCTGCCAGCGGCTGACGTCATTCTGCTCATGGCGATTACAGGGGTGGCAAGCCTGTTGACGCTGGCGCCAACGGCATGGCCGGTTGCCGACAAGCGCGAGGTTGCGACGCTGGCTGGCGCGACTGTTTTGACCGTCCCGCTTGGCCTGTGGCTGCTTACTCAGATCGATGACCTCGTGATCCGGTGGATGGTCGCCGTCATCGCGTCGATCACCCTGATCGCCATCATCACCGGCTGGCAGTGGCGGGGGCGGCTGGGAACGGCCGGTCTGGGATCCGTTGGCGGATCGGCGGGTATCGTGGGTGGCATGACCGGGCTGACTGGTCCTGTCGTCATCATGTTCTATCTGGCCAATGCCCGGTCGGCTGCCGCGGTTCGTGCCAATATCATCCTGTTCCTGGCAGCGCTCGACGCGGTCATCATTGCCAACCTGCTGATCAGCGGCCTTGTGGGTACGTCGATGCTGTGGCTTGGCCTTGTCCTGATCGTGCCATATCTATTGGCCACGTTGGTGGGTCAGGCCTTTTTTGATCCGGCGTATGAGAAGACCTATCGGATCGTGGCCTATGCGGTGATTGCCCTGGCCGTGGTGTCGGGTCTGCCGATTCTGGATTGAGGAACCTGCGATGCGTCTGAACGAAGTCAGCTATACCGATGCAGAACCCATTGAAGGGTATGGCCCGGGTTTCTTCCGGATCGGCGGGCAGGTCATTCATGGGCCGGTTCTGACAGGACCCAGGGGTCAGGCGGCATGGGGCGGTTACGAGGATGTAGAGCCGCTGTTGGCCCTTGTCGATGAGATCGATGTGCTGTTCGTGGGCACCGGCGCCGACATCGCCCATCCGCCCGCAGAATTTCGGGCCCTACTGGAAGAGGCGGGTCTGGGGGTCGAGGCGATGTCATCACCGGCTGCTGCGCGGACATACAACGTACTTCTGAGCGAAGGGCGCCGGATCGCGTTGGCGATGCTGACCGTTTGAATGAGCGTGAGCGGTGAGGGGGCGCTGCCCCCGGCGCTGCGCGCCTCCCCCGGAGTATTTCCGGAACAATGAAGCCCGGCTCGATGCTTGCCCTTTTCGGCTGTGCCTCAATGGGTTAGGGCTGAACCACGATGTTGAGGGTGACGGATCTGACCATTGCGCGGGGCGGCGTGCCGGTGCTGACGGGCCTGTCGTTTGCCGTGAGCCCGGGCCGGGCGCTGATCCTGCGCGGCCCCAATGGTGTGGGCAAGACGACGCTGCTGCGAACGGTTGCGGGGCTGCAGCCACCCGTGGCCGGAACCGTCGAGGGGGCCGAGGATCAGGTGGCCTATGCGGCCCATGCGGACGGGTTGAAGGCCATGTTGAGCGTGCGCGAGAACCTTGAATTCTGGGCGGCGGTTTTTGGTCAGGATGGCGTCGAAGTGGCATTGGAGGCATTCGATCTGACCGATCTTGCCGATCGGCAAGCTGGGGCGCTGTCTGCGGGGCAGAAACGGCGCCTTGGACTGGCCCGGTTGCTGGTGACGGGCCGCCCGATCTGGGTGCTGGACGAGCCGACCGTGTCGCTCGATACCGCCTCTGTCGCCTTGTTTGCTGACGCGGTGCGCGGCCATCTGGGATCAGGCGGTTTGGCCCTGATCGCGACCCATATCGATCTGGGGCTGGCCGAGGCAGAGACGCTCGATGTGACGCCATTCCGGGCGGTTCCGGATCAGCGGGTCGGAGCCAGCGACGAGGCGTTTCTGTGAGGGCGCTTTTGCTGCGGGACCTGCGCCTGGCCTTTCGGGCGGGGGGCGGATTTGGGCTGGGCCTTGCGTTCTTTCTGATCGTCGTCACGCTCGTGCCTTTCGCCGTCGGACCGGAACCCGCGCTGCTGAGCCGGATCGCATCAGGGGTTCTGTGGCTGGGCGCGTTGCTGGCTTGCCTTTTGTCCCTCGACCGGCTGCTCGCCCTTGATTGGGAGGACGGGAGCCTTGATTTGCTGGCCACGGCCCCGCTGCCGCTGGAGGCCACGCTCAGCGTCAAGGCGCTGGCGCATTGGCTGACGACGGGTTTGCCGCTGGTCGTGGCCGCGCCATTTTTTGCGGTCCTGTTGAACCTGCCCGGGCAGGGCTTTCTGTGGCTCATCGGTTCGCTGCTGATTGGCACGCCGGCGCTGTCGGCCATCGGGGTCTTTGGCGCGGCGGTCACCGTGGGCCTCAAACGGGGTGGGCTGCTTTTGTCGCTGCTGGTTCTGCCGCTTTACGTGCCCACCCTGATCTTTGGGGCCGAGGTTGCCCGGCGTGGTCTGGCGGGCATGGAGGTCAGCACGCCGTTTCTGATGCTGGGCGGGATCACGGCGGGGGTAATCGCGCTGATGCCCTTTGCCTCGGCTGCCGTCCTTCGCGTCAATCTGCGCTGACGCTCTTTTGCATTGTGGCCGATTGCGAAGCTGCCTACATTCCGCGCATGTCGATTTGGGAATACGCCAATCCGGTCAAATTCTTGCGCTTTTCCGAGCGGATTTTGCCGGCCTGCTGGATCCTCGCAGCCCTTGGCCTCGCCATCGGGTTAATCTGGGGTTTCTTCTTTACGCCGGATGATTTCCGGCAGGGATCAACGGTCAAGATCATCTATCTGCACGTGCCTTCGGCGCTGATGGCCATCAATGCATGGTTCATGATGCTGGTGGCCTCGCTGATCTGGCTGGTGCGTCGGCATCACGTTAGCGCGCTCGCAGCCAAAGCGGCGGCACCGGTGGGGATCGCCATGACGATCATCGCCCTGTTGACGGGGGCCATCTGGGGCCAGCCGATGTGGGGCACATGGTGGGCGTGGGACCCGCGACTGACATCCTTCCTGATCCTCTTTCTCTTTTACCTGGGCTATGTGGCCCTGTGGGAAGCGGTTGAAGATCCTGACACCGCCGCCGATCTGACATCGGTTCTGTGTATCGTTGGATCGGTTTTTGCGGTGCTCAGCCGCTATGCCGTGAATTTCTGGAACCAGGGGCTGCATCAGGGCGCGTCGCTTAGCCTTGATGCGGAAAAGAACGTGGCCGACGTGTTCTATCAGCCGCTTCTATTTTCGATTGGTGGCTTCGTGATGCTATTCCTTGCGCTGGTTCTTTACCGGACGGGCACGGAAATCCGGCGGCGGCGTACGCGGGCTTTGGTGGCACGGGAGGCGCGGCTTGCCTGATCTTGGAAAATACGCGGTATCGGTTTTGTCGGCCTATGGTGTGTCGCTTGTTGTTCTGGCGGGCCTTGTCTGGATGACGCTTGCGCAGGGCCGCAAGGTTCGGTCCGAGATGCAGGAGGTCGAGCAGCGGACGGGGCGTGATGGCGCGCGTTAACTGGCTGATGATCGCACCGCCCGCGATTTTTGTGGCGTTTGCCGGGTTGGCCGCAGTCGGTCTTTTTCGGGGTGACACGACCGCATTGCCGTCGACCCGCATCGGGCAACCCGCACCGCCCGTGACCGAGACTGTTCTGGAAGGGTATCCGGGCGTTACCGCAGGTGATCTGGCGCGCGGTGAAGTCACGCTGGTGAACTTCTGGGCAAGCTGGTGCCCGCCCTGCCGCGCAGAGCATCCGAAGCTGCTGGAAATGGCCGCCGAAGGTATTCCGATCATTGGGATCAACTTCCGTGACAAGCAGGGGGCGGCCAAGGGGTATCTCGACGATGACGGCAGCCCGTTTGTCGGTGTTGCCTTTGATCCCGAAGGGCGCACGGCCATCGACTGGGGCGTCACCGCGCCGCCCGAGACCTTTATCCTAGATGCCGAGGGCACCGTTCTCTTCCGGTTTCAGGGGCCGCTGGTCGGTTCGGACTATCGGCAGCGGTTTTTGCCGGAATTCGAAAAGGCGCGGGCAAACTAGCTCAGACACCACCGTACCACATCAGGGATGTGTATCCCGGTTCGGGCCCCGGGACACACCATTGGTATGGGATCAGGCCTTTTGCGCCTTCCGCCGCCACCCCAGGGCCGCGAGACCCGTGAGCAACAGCACAGCACCCGCTGGCAGCGGAACCGGAGCCAGGTCGATCGGAACGGGCTCACCAAAAATGAAATCGTCCATTACCACCTTGTCTCCGGGGTCGAGGAACCCATCACCATCAAAGATGCTTGACCCCACCTCGAACGAGACGCTGGCAATAACGGCCTCATCGAAAATCACACCCAGAAACGACAGCGATTGGTTCTTGCCGGTTTTGGCATAGCGTTTGGCCAACACGTTGTTGTCGATGTCGTAAAAGGTCATCGATGTGATGTTAGCCTCTTCGACATCCGAAAACACGACGCCAAGCCCGCGCGACAGGGCCGGTGTGACCTGATCGGCCGGGTCGAAGAAGTGGACATCGAACGTGTTTCCACCAACCGGCGTGAACAGGCGCTCGGGGCTGAACGGCACGAAGTCGTTTGGCTGTCCGAATACGGGTGGTGTTCCTGATGCTTCGGTGGCGCTCAGCTCAAAGCCGGTCGTGTCGCCCGTTTCCTGAAATTCGATCCCTCGAGCGCGAGGGAAGGCATTGAAGTTGAAGAAGTCCCCCGGAAACGGGTTGGGATCGGATATCGCATCCGGCGCCCCGTCCCAGTCGATCTGGCGCCGCCCGTTGGGATCACCGTTGACCGGCGCGTTTCCATTGTTGGCCCCCAGATCATCGCGGAACTGATCGACGGTCGATTGAAGCTCGGCCGCCGTGTCGAAATTGACAGAAACGTCAGACTGAATGGCTGCGGCATGGCCCAAAGCGGGGACAAGGCAGGTTGTGCAGACGACAAGAGTGTGAACAAAGCGCATGATTAACTCTCCAAAATTGCAATCACGAATTGGTTACGCGCCGGACCCCGGCATTATTCGCGTATTTGGAGAATTTTTTGGGTGCTTTTGATCCGGTCGGCTTGGGGGACTCTTGGGGTACTAAAGCCGATAGCCGCCCGATACCGTGAGAACCTCACCCGTAATGAAACTGGCCCTGTCGGATGCGAGAAACCGGACGGCTGCGGCGATATCGTCCGGTGTGCCGGGCCGTCCGAGTGCGGTGTCGGCGACGAATTTCTCGATCAGCTCGGGCGATCGTGGTGCTTCGGGTCGTTCGATGGCGCCGGGTGCCACGGCGTTGACGCGGATGCCCAATGGCCCGAGCTCTTTCGCCATGGCGCGGGTCCAAAGGTTCAGCGCGGCCTTGCTGGCACCGTATGTGGCCGCGTCGCGGGGTGGTAGATCAGCGTTCATGGACGAGATGTTCACGACAGCCGCGCCGGGTTTGAGATGGGGCAGGGCGGCAGCGAGCAAGGCCTGCGGAGCCAGGACGTTTACGTTCATCATATCGAGATGAGGGGCCGGGTCGAACGTGTCCTTCGGTGTCATCGTGACGATGCCGGCATTGTTCACGATGACATCCAGCCGGCCAAAGCGGTTGATGACCTCGGCCACGATGTCGGTTGCGCAGCCAGGGTCGCTGAGGTCGGCCTGAATGCAGTATGCCCGGCTTGCAAGCGAGTCATCCGGTGCGGTGCTCCGCCATGTCAGGGCGACGTCATGATCCGCGACGAACTGCGCGACGATTCCCCGCCCGATGCCCCTCGTACCGCCAGTGATCAAAGCAACTGGTGCCATGGTTGCCTCCGCTCGCATTGGTTCAGCTGTTCGTTCCGGTAAAGGTAATGCTGCCCGCGGGCTGCACAATGCCCGGCATTCGCGTCATTGGATTTGCAACGTGCAGCTTTTTGGGCGTGCAGTTCTCAGATCGTGGCCTATTTCAGCAATGTATTGATAAGAGTACCGCCATGGACGTGCCTTTGCTCATGTCATCGGAAATTGCGTTTGTGCTTTTGATCCTTGTGGCGGTCTTTGTCCTGCTCGCAACCGAGATTGTTCCGCCCGAGGTGACCGCACTGGGTCTGGTTGTTGTGCTCGCCGGCACAGGGTTGATAACGGCCGAGGAGGCGCTTCGGGGGTTTGCGAGCGAGTCGATCGCGGCGCTGGCCTGCGTGATGGTGTTGTCGCAGCGGCTTTCGGATTCCGGGGTGTTGATCGGGCTGTCGACGCGCCTTGTGGGGCAGGTCAAAACACTGCCATCGGTGATTTCCGCGCGGCTGATGGGCAGCACGGCTGCGCTTTCGATGATATTCAGCAACACGAGCACCGCCGCCGTGATGATGCCCGTCGCCATGGCCGCGGCGCGCAGGGCCAAGCTGGATCCCGCGCGGTTCCTGATGCCGATGGCGTTTGCATCGATCATGGGCGGTTCCGCCACCTTGATCGGGACCTCGACCAACATGGCCGTCAACGGCGCGGTCATTCGTGCCGGTCTTGAGCCTTTCAACCTGTTCGAGTTTTTCTGGGTCGGTCTGCCCGTGGTAATCGCTGGCATAGCAACGATGCTATTACTGGGCGAGTGGATCGTTCGCGCGGAGGGGGCTGCGGAAACAACGGATGAAGAGAGAGATCTGTTTCTTGCCGGCCTGACAATACCTGTCAGCTCCAAAGCCGACGCCATCGCGCTTGGTGCCCTTGGTCTGCGAGAATTGGGGGCAACTCCTGTCGCTATCGATACGGCCGACGGCCGTCTGGCTGCGCATCCCAATCGAAAGGTGCATGAAGGCGACCGGATCATTCTGCATGCTCCGGGACCGGTTCTGACGGCGCTTCTCGATGATCCGCGTTTCGAGGTGGATGGCGCGGAAGAAGCAAATCAGCTTCGTATCGCGGCCGAGGCGATCCTTCTTCCCGGATCGCGTTGGATAGGGATGAGCGTTGCACGGATGCGTCATAAACTCTCGCCCGACATTTCCGTGCTCGGGCTCAAACGCTCAGGCTATGAGCGGGCCGCCACGACGGGGCGCATGCGGCTCAAGGCGGGGGATATCTTGTATCTGATCGGCAATGACGAGGGCATGAGCCGCATCGATGCTGACGTGGACATGTTCATGCTCCATGAAACCGAACCGGTTGCACCGGGACGGCAGGAAGGCTGGTACACGCTGTGCGCCTTGATCCTTGCGGTCGGCGTTTCCGCGGCAAATCTGCTGCCGCTCAGCGTTGCGCTTTTGACTGCGGTTCTGGGCCTTGTCCTGGCTGGGCGGTTCACCTTGCGCGATGCCTTCGGGATGGTGTCATGGCCCGTCCTGATCCTGATCGGGGGCATGTCGAGCTTTGGTCTGGCGATGCTCGAGACGGGCGCGGCTGACTGGCTGGCGGGCGGCATCCTGCGATATGTGGCGCCCTTTGGTCTTACCGCAGTTCTGATCACACTCTCCCTTGTCACGGTCATTTTGACCCAACCGCTTTCGAATGCGGCGGCGGCGCTGACCGTCTTGCCGGTAGCGATTGCTTTGGCCAACAATCTGGGCGTCGATCCCCGATCGATGGCCGTCATCGTGGCGTTATCGGCGTCATTGTCTTTCATTGCCCCGCTCGAGCCCGCCTTACTGCTCGTTTATGGAAAGGCGAATTATCGGTTGTGGGATTTCGTCAGGGTCGGCGCGCCTTTGACTGCGGTGTCCCTGGTGATTGTGCTGTTTCTGGTTCCAAGGATCTGGCCGCTCTGATCCGTCGCGAATGCTGGCTTCGATGGGGCTGGCATCAAAAAAAGGGGGCCGTGTCGGCCCCCTTTCTAATCAGATCGTAGGGTTCTCTATTCGGCCGCCATCGGTGCCTTGGCGAGGTTCCGCAGTACGTAATGCAGCACGCCGCCATGTTCGATGTATTCGATCTCGATCGCCGTATCGATCCGGCATTTCAGCGTGATCTCTTTGACCGAGCCGTCAGGATAGGTGATCGTGCAAGGCACCTCTTGCAGAGGCTGCACGCTGTCGAGACCGTGGATCGAAACGGTTTCGTCCCCGGTCAGTCCCAGTGACTTGCGCGTGTCGCCGCCCGTGAATTCGAACGGGATGACGCCCATACCGACGAGGTTCGAGCGGTGGATGCGTTCGAACGATTCAGCAATCACGGCCTTGACGCCCAAAAGTGCCGTACCCTTGGCCGCCCAGTCGCGCGACGAACCGGCGCCGTATTGTTCGCCCCCGAAGATGACGAGCGGCGTCCCGGCCTCCTGATAGGCCATCGCGGCGTCAAAGATGCTGGTCTGCTGTCCGTCCGGCCCTTTGGTATAGCCGCCCTCGACCCCATCCAGCATCTCGTTCTTGATCCGGATGTTGGCGAATGTGCCGCGCATCATGACCTCATGGTTGCCGCGGCGCGAACCGTACGAATTGAATTCGCGCGGTGCGACCTGCCGGTCAGTCAGGTATTTGCCGGCCGGCGTCGTTTCCTTGAACGAACCCGCGGGCGAGATGTGGTCAGTGGTGATCATGTCACCCAGAAGTGCGAGAACCCGTGCGCCTTCGATGTTGGTGATGACCCCCGGCTCAGACCCCATCCCCTGGAAGTAGGGCGGGTTCTGCACGTAGGTGGATGCAGGCGGCCAGTCATAGGTTTTCTGATCCGTCGTCTCGACGCCCTGCCATTTTTCGTCGCCCTTGAAGACGTCGGCATACTTGGTCTGGAAAGCCTCGCGGGTCACGGTTTTTTCGACCAGCTCGGCGATTTCCTGGCTGCTTGGCCAGATGTCTTTCAGGAAGACGTCGTTGCCATCCTTGTCTTGGCCCAGCGGATCGGTGGCAAGGTTGATGTCCATCGTACCGGCCAGCGCATAGGCGACGACCAGCGGGGGCGAGGCGAGGTAGTTCGCGCGCACGTCCGGGCTGATCCGTCCTTCGAAGTTGCGGTTGCCCGACAGGACCGAGGTCGCGACCAGATCACCATCCGCGATGGCCTTGCTGATCTCGGGCTGAAGCGGTCCGGAGTTGCCGATACAGGTGGTGCAGCCGTAACCAACCAGGTTGAAGCCGATGGCGTCGAGGTCATCCTGAAGTTCGGCAGCCTCAAGATAGGCGCTGACCACCTGCGAACCAGGCGCAAGTGATGTCTTGACCCACGGCTTGCGGTTCAATCCGAGCGCATGCGCCTTGCGCGCGACCAGCCCGGCCCCGATCATGACATAGGGGTTCGAGGTATTGGTGCAGGAGGTGATCGATGCAATCACGACCTTGCCGCTTTCCATCGTGTAGTCTTCGCCCTCGACAGCGACTTCCTTGCCCATCGGCCGCTTGAAGGTTTCCTCCATCTCCCTGTGAAAGGCGGCCTTGGCATCGGTGAGCGCAACGAAGTCCTGCGGGCGCTTTGGACCCGAAATCGCCGGAACGATGGTGCCCATGTCGAGGTGCAGCGTGTCCGTGTAGACCGGTGCATAATCGTCGCCGCGCCAGAACCCGTTTTCCTTGGCATAGGCTTCGACCAGCGCGATCCGGTCTTCTTCGCGGCCCGTTTGGCGCAGATAGCGCAATGTCTCACCGTCGATCGGGAAAAAGCCGCATGTCGCGCCGTATTCCGGGGCCATGTTGGCGATTGTCGCACGGTCGGCCAGCGGCAGATGGTCGAGACCCTCACCATAGAATTCCACGAATTTGCCGACGACACCCTTGGCGCGCAGCATCTCGACGACCTTCAGAACGAGGTCGGTGCCGGTCGTGCCTTCGACCATCTGGCCGGTCAGCTCAAAACCGATGACCTCGGGGATCAGCATGGAAATCGGCTGGCCCAGCATCGCTGCCTCGGCTTCGATCCCGCCGACGCCCCAACCCAGAACAGCAGCACCATTGACCATGGTCGTGTGGCTGTCTGTGCCGACAAGCGTATCGGGGTACGCGACCATCGCTCCGCTCTGGTCCGTATCGGTCCAGACCGTCTGGGCCAGATATTCGAGGTTCACCTGGTGGCAGATACCCGTGCCGGGCGGGACCACGCGGAAGTTGTTGAACGCGGACTGGCCCCATTTCAGGAACGTGTAACGCTCCATGTTGCGTTCGTATTCCCGGTCGACATTCATCTGGAAGGCGCGCGGGTTGCCGAATTCATCGATCATGACCGAGTGGTCGATGACAAGATCGACGGGGTTGAGCGGGTTGATCCTTTCCGGATCACCGCCAAGGGCCACCAGACCATCACGCATCGCGGCAAGATCGACCACCGCAGGCACGCCGGTGAAATCCTGCATCAGAACGCGGGCAGGGCGGTAGGCAATCTCGCGGGGGTTCTTGCCGCCTTTTTCGGCCCATTCAGCAAAGGCCTTGATGTCATCGACGGTGACGGTCTTGCCATCTTCGAAGCGCAGCATGTTTTCCAGGACGACCTTGAGCGCGGCAGGCAGCTTTGAGAAGTCGCCCAGACCCGCCTCGGTCGCGGCCGGGATTGAGTAATAGGCGACGGACTGGCCGTTTGCCGTCAACGTCTTGCGGGTTTTGGATGTGTCCTGACCAACCGTGATGGGCATGGCGCGCTCCCTTCGAATGAGGTGTGAAACGGGAATTCGATGGCTGCCTCTTGCATCATGGACGCAGCCGGATCAACCGCATATGGTCCCCCTGCGGCAATTTTGTATACCGTTGTGTACCAAAAATTTACGTGAACAGGATTGCAACAGGCTTCACCTAACGTTGATTGGTGATTGCACCGCCGCCGTTCTAAGTTTTACGGCAAGCCGGAACAAATGAAATGGTCTGATGATGCGCCAGATACTGGGTTCACTCGCGATTGCGATTTCGATGTTTACTGCTCCGGTTTCGGCTGGTGGGCCTGTCGTTGTCGAACTTTTCACGTCCCAGGGGTGTTCCTCTTGCCCGCCGGCGGACAAGCTGCTGCACGAATTGGCCAAGCGGGATGACGTAATCGCGCTGGCGCTGCATGTGGACTATTGGGACTATATCGGCTGGAAAGACGAATTCGCTGATCCGATGCATACCGACCGCCAGCGGGGGTATGCGATCGAGGCGGGGCGTCGTTCGGTTTATACACCGCAGATGATCGTGAACGGGACGACCGACATTGTCGGAACCCGTCCCATGGAGCTGACGAAATCGATTGCTGAACATGCGGCGCGGCCCTCTATGGTGGTGCTGAATCTGGAACGGGCGAACAAGAAGCTGATCATCAAGGCCGAAACAAATCAGGCGCTTTCGGATCTGCTGGTTCAGCTGGTGCGCTATACGCCCGAAGAAGTGGTCAAGATCACACGCGGCGAGAATGCGGGACACACGTTGAAGTACGGTAATATCGCGACCGATTGGGTGATCCTGGCGGAATGGAATGGCAAGCGCCCCCTTGATCTGGAGGTCGACATCGCATCGGACGAACCGGCCGTCGTGTTGATCCAGCAAGGGAAATACGGGCCTATTGTCGCCGCTGACCAGGTGCGCTGAACCACCGCCTCAGGCCTCTTCTTCCTCTTCGTCATCGGCGATCAGGGTTATGTCGCCGCTCGCCTCGAGATCGCGGACCACCCCGACGATGTTCTGCATCGCCGCCTCGACATCCGTCGCTTTTGGTTTCGGCGCTTCAGACACTTCTTCGCGCAGCTGGTCGGCCATCCGGCCCGACATGTTTTCCAGAATGTAATCCGCGCTGGCCTGCATCCCCGCTGCCTCGGCCCCGGCCATGGCAATCACCAGATCGGCCTGATCGACGTCGCGCAGGATCCGGGGGATATCGCGCGATGCGATCCGGGTAGGGATGTTGGCGAAGGTAAAGATCGCCTTCCGCACCGCCTTGGCAAAACCCTCATCGGTTTCATCAAGTCCCGCCAAGACGTCGTCGCGCGTCAACGAGGTCGAGGAATTCAGAATCGCGCCCACCCGCTCGACCGGATCGCCTTCAAAGGCGCGGACAGGCCTTACCGAAAGCTGCGAGGCGAGCGAGAGGCCGATGCGGTCAACCGCGCTCGGGGTTACCGCGCTGGTCTGCGACACCGCGTAGGTGATTTCCCTTGCGCGGGGGCCGGGAAGCTTGCCCAGCAGCTCGGCTGCTTTCTTGGTTTCAAGTTTCGACAGGACAACCGCCGCGATCTCGATACTTTCCGCTTCGAGAACGGGGAGCAGCAACTCCGGTTCGAGGTCCCTGATCCGCTGCCAGGGGTCCCCAACCTCGCGTACGCCCTCTTCTTTCCGCAGGCGGGCTGCGGTGTGCGGGTTGATCTTGCCATCGAGCGCGTCGAGCGCGCCTGCAATGCCGCCGGGGAAGCGCAGGCCGATGCGTTCGACCTCACCCACGAATTCGTCGACAACATCCGACAAGGTATCGCGGTCGATCACGCGCAGCGATCCCATGCAGCGCGTCAGTTCAGACTGCAGATCCTCCGGCAAATCTTCGAGCGGAATATCGGCACCTTCGTTCAGAAGGATACGGACGACGATCGCCGCCTTGGCCTTTCGGCTGAGTTTCCGGGGGAAAATGGTGCCGCCGCCCGTGCTGTGTTCCAGCGCTCCGGCGGCGGACAGGGGTACAAGTTGCGTCATTCACCTGCCTCATACGGCCAACACAGACCTCATCGCAGGGAAAGGTGAAAAAAGATTTGAGCGGTTAGAAGTTATAGCCCTTGCCGGTCTCGATCGCGGCGATCAATGACTGCTCTGCCCAAGTGCCAGCGCCACCGCGGGCCTGTATCTCGCGCAATTGCTCAACGGCCGCGACCTTGTCGCCCGCCTCGGCAAAACCCTGGCCCATGTACGACCGGGCGAGGAACCCGTTCGGATTGACCTTGATGGCCTGCCGGTAATAGGCGTTGGCCAGCTCGATATCGCCAAGACGGCGCGTGGTGAAACCGCGATAGGTCAGAACGCGGTAGTCATCCTGATCGCTCATCGCGTCCAGCACGCCCTGAGCATCGGCAAAGCGACCCGCATAAGCAAGGTCGCGCACGGCGTCGTACAGCTGTTCGTCGCTAAAGCCCGATTCTTTGGGTTTGACACAGCGGCGAGCTGTCTCATCCCAGACCCGTGCGCCCCAGCAATTCTTGGAAGTCTTCTTGTCCTTTGGCTTTTCTTCTCCTGCTGCCATGCCCATCGAGGCGAGGGGAACGAGAAGTGCCGAAAGCAACAAAGTCTTACGCATCATAGAAACTCCTTTGGTCTATGGCGCGTAAATAGCGGATGGATCCGGCACGCCACTAACGCAATTTATCACGTTGCCGTGAACGTGCCGGTGAAACTTTAGGTGGTCGCAGGCACGCACTTGCCAGCTTCGGCATCATAGATGCTTCCGGTGGCGCAGGTCATGGCCTGTTGTTCTTTGCCATAGCTGCAGCCTGCAGCCAGTGACAAGGTAGGCGCGAGGGTCAGTGCGACTGCAA
>CAWUIQ010000077.1:0-16809 GCA_963922565.1 uncultured Rhodobacterales bacterium | reverse complement strand
TTTCCGAAGACGGCACCGTGACCTTCGATGAAGCTGGAAACCCGATCTATTCGGGCGGCGAGGAGCTTTTTGAGTTCAATCACCATCGTATTGTTGACCCTGACGATCCGGAGAATTTGCTGTTCGGCAGCTCTCCCCAACTGCAATCGATCGACCCGGTCGAGATCTTTTTGGAGTTCGAGGGGAATCGGGTATTGCAGGCGCCCGGCTTTAGCGCCTTGATGGAGCAGTCCGCGCGTGGCGGCCTCGCGTCATCCTTCTCTGACATGGTTCTGATGGAGATTGCAGTGCTTCAGAAGAACTGTGTCGTGAATGGCGCGCCGATCGAAAATGCCGATATCAAACCAGTCTATAGCAGCTTGCGCCTTCACACCAATCCCATCCGCACAAGCGCCACGTTAGAGGTCTTTTCGTACAAGCGGCTCACTTGCGAGGAGGGCGACCAGAACATCGACATTCCGCTGATCCGACGGTGGGTCATGTCCATCGAGGATGGCCTGCAAGAGGGAGAAATCGACGGCGAAATCGGTGGCGTCAAGATGAAGTACAAGATGTTCGCACGCGGAGAGGATATCGAGCTCGTTGCCTACTATTCCAACCTTACGCTGACGGGAAAACGGTGGCAGCCGACGATGCGGCTTATTTCCGGTTTCGATGAGTTCGGCAATGTGGACCCGCGCGATAAGTACTACGACCGTGACGCGGCCAGCTGTGTAGATATTGATTTCAAGGAAAAACCGCCAAACGACAAAACGATCTGGTCGGTCGCGCCCAGCGACATGCAGTTCTGTGCCCGCGGGTGTATTCCGGGTGATCTGAGCGCAACGAAATGAAAATGCGATGGGCCGAGGTCAGCCCTTCACGGCCCCCTCGCTCAATCCGCTGACCAGATAGCGCTGAGCGATCAGGAAAACGATCGTGATGGGCAGGCCGGACAGGATTGCCGCAGCGGCGAAGTCACCCCAGAGATACTTGAACTCGTTCAGGTACAGCCGGCTGCCGACGGCCAGCGTCATCTTTTCCTCGGACCGGATCAGGACCGAGGCAATCGGGTAGTCGTTGATGAACCCGATGAAAGCCAGCACGAAGACCACCGACATGATCGGTGTCGCCAAGGGCAGAAAGATGTGCCGAAACGTTTGCCACGGGGTCGCCCCGTCGATCATCGCGGCCTTATCCAGCGCGGTATCGATGCTGTCGAAGTAACCCTTGATCGTCCAAATATGCAGTGTCACGCCAGCCAGGTAGATCAGGATCAGGGCGAGATGGGAGTTCAGCCCGAGGATTGGTGTCACCTCGCCCAGTGCATCAAAGATCGCATAGATCGCGACCAGCGCCAGCGTGGTCGGAAACATCTGGATCAGGAACAAACCGTCCAGCATCGCCGACTTGCCTTTGATCCGGATGCGGCTGAACGCGTAGGCCGAGATCGTTGCGATGGCCAACACCCCAAAGCCGGCGATGAGCCCAACCTTGATCGAGTTCCACATCCACAGAAGAACCGGGTAGGGCGGCTCGATCACGGTCCCATCCGGGCGCGTATAGTCAAAGCCGAAGGCAAGCACCCAGTGCTCAAGCGTCGGGTTTTCGGGGATGATGGATCCGACCGCGAAATTGCCCTCCCGAAAGGAAATCGAAAGGACCACGACAAACGGGAACAGGATCAAAGCCAAAAAGCAGATCATGAACCCGTGGGCGAGGATCTTCTTGATCAGAAGGTCGCGTGGACGTTCGACGATCATCCGAGCCTCCTAGCGATTTTCGGCTGTGCTTCGAAAGTCAGGTGTCCCGCGCTCATCTCACGCCCTCCCCGACCGTTTCTCGGCGGCGCGTCGCATGGCGACGAAATTGGCGTAAGAGATGGCGGCGACCACGATGAAAATCAGCAGCGTAATCGCGCCGGCAAGGCCGAATTGCTGCCCCGCATTGTCGAAGGCCAAACGATAAGTGAAGCTTGCCAGAATGTCGGTTTCGCCCGCGGGGATCGCTGTCCCAGGAATATCAGGCAAACCGCGTGTCAGCAGAAAGATCAGCACCAGGTTGTTGAAATTAAACGCAAAGCTGGCAATCAGCAGCGGAAGGAAGGGCGGGATGATCTGCGGCAGCGTGATCGTGAAAAAGACACGCAGGCTGCTCGCCCCTTCGAGCGCCGCAGCTTTCTTGTGGTCCGACGGCACCGCCTGAAGGAACCCCATGGCCAGCAGCATCATATAGGGATAGCCCAGCCACGTATTCACGATCAGGACCATGGTGCGGGCCAGCGTCCCTTCCGAAAACCAGTTCGGACGGATGCCGAACAGCGCTTCGAGGATCAGGTTGATCTCGCCGAAATTCTGATTGAACAGCCCCTTGAAGACGAGGATCGAGATGAAGGCCGGGACCGCATAGGGCAGGATCAGCAGGATGCGGTAGACGGCTTTGTACCGAAGATGCGGCCATTGCAGAATGACGGCCAGCGTCAGGCCGACGGCAAAGGTCAGAACGACCGATGCGAAGGCGAAAAAGAAGGTCCACAGAAAGACCTTCACCATCGGTTCCCGAATGCCTTCTGATTGGAAAATCCGCTTGAAATTGTCGAGGCCAACGGGAACCCGCCAGCCGGGGGGGACCTGTTTGCCCTCCTGATCGACAAAAAAGCCGGTGTCGTGATTGGCAGTCAGGATGCTGCCGTCAGAACGGGTCAGCTCATCAGGCCCGGTGCGCACATAGTCGGGCGTCACACTAGCGAAGGTGCGCAAGCCGGCGTTGCGGATCGTGTCACCGTCAGGGGTCGTTAGGGTCAGCACCTGAAGACCCTCGCGCAGCCTGATCGCGTCGCGCCGGGCCAGCATCTCGGCCGGTTCGGGTGCTGGCGCAAGCGCAGCCTCGGTCGCGCCACTTAGGGTGACGGCGTCCGACAAAAGCCCGCTTTCCGGCAACCAGATGCGATACCCATCCCCATCCTGCACGACGGCGAATGGCTGTTCGGTTGATTTGTCGACTGAGGCACGCGCGGTCAGCACCTCGACCGTGCGTTCATAGGTCAGAAGGTTGAAGCTGCTGTAATTGGTGAAGCCGATATAGATCGTATAGATGACCGGGAACGCGATAAAGATGAGAACCGCCGCGACGCCCGGAAAGATAAAGCGCGCGCCATAGTACCGGCTGGCACCGAAAACGATTGCGAAACCGGTGGCAAGCGCCAGCAGGATCGCTCCGAACATCGGTTGCGCAATTTGATAGAGATAGAACGCACCTGCCAGCAGTGACAGCGTGACCAAGCCGACGAAGGCAAGTCGCGGGATCGGGGATCCGTCGTCCACGTGAGTGTGCGCAATGCTGGTCATGGGTTAAATGGGCTGCGGTCAGGCACCGCAGCCCGCTCGCTCAATCGTTGAGGATGCGAGATGCCGCGTCGTTCAAAGCGTCGGCTGGTGTTGCTGCGCCCGACGTGATGTTGGTCAGCGCTGGGGCCATAGCCGCCCAGAACGCGCCCATTTCGGGGTTCGACGGCATCGGTACACCATTCGCGGCGACCGCAAGCATGTCTGTGACCAGCGGATTGTTCTGTGCGACAGCCGCCGACGCGTCAGCGAGGGCACCAAGTCCGTTCTTGGCGTTCCAAATGGCTAGTCCCTCATCCGTGGCGAGATAGTTCTCGATCAGCTCGACCGCGAGATCCGTGTTCGGTGACGCCGCGTTGATGCCCAGGGCCTGAACCCCAAGGAACGGAGGAGACACCTCACCGTTCACGGTGGGAATGGGTGCGACGCCGATGTTGATCTCTGATGCCTCGAACGCGGCCCACGACCATGGGCCGTTCAGGACCATCGCAACCTCGCCATTGTTCATTGCGCCGTCCATGACGCCATAATCGACGCCTTGTGGCATCACGCCGTCATCAAAGAGCGACTTCAGAACCTCGGCGCCGGCAATGGCGCCGTCGGTGTTCACGCCCGTGGTCGACCCGTCATAGGACCCATCGACCTTCTGGAAGGCATAGCCGCCGCCCGCCATGAGCATCGGCATCGTGAAATAGGTGTTGTTGTAGTCCCAAAGGATCTTTTGGCCGTCGATTTCGAGATCCTTGATCTCTTCGAACGAGGCGGGGGGCGTCGCGATGATGTCCTTGTTGTAGATCAGCGTGACCGCCTCGACGGCAAGGGGATAGCCCCAGGTCTTGCCATCGAACTGCATGGCGTCCATCGCGGCGGGCAGAATGTCTTCGGACCATGTGGCCGACGGTTGAACGGGCGTGATCAGGCCACCGCTTGCCCATTCGCCGAACCGGTCATGCGCCCACAGAACGATATCGGGGCCATCGCCGGTGGCCGCGGCCTGCTGGAACTTCTGCGGCAGGTCCGGGTCGACGATTTCGACGGCGACCTCGATGCCAAGATCATCGACAAAGGGTTTCACGGCCTCAAGCAGCGCGTCGCGGTCGCGGTTGTCACCGGTCCAGATCAGGATCTTGCCGTCTTCCAGTGCGATTGCGGGGGCGGCGGTTGTCAAAAGCAGCGCCAGCGTTGAAAGGGTCTTTTTCATGTTCTGTCTCCTCCCAGAGAGCGTGTTTATGCGGACAGGGAAAGCGCCCCGTCGTGGGTCAGGTAAGCAAAGCCATTGCCCGGCAGGGTCAGTGTCGGCCCGTCGAGGTTGGCGTGGCTGGGGCCGGTTAGTGCGGCATCGCCGGAAAGCGTGATCACCCTTTGGTCTTTGGATAGGTTGAAGGCGCAGGTGATCTGTTGCCCGTCCGCCGTACGATGGAACGCCAGCAGCGGCTCGGGCAGATTGATGAAGGACGTTCGGCCAACCGTCAGCGCAGGCTGTGCTTTACGGAAGGCGATAGCACTTTTGTAAAAGTGCAGCATGCTGTCATTCGCGGCCTCTTGGATATCGACGGCGAGTGCGGCTTGTGGCGATTTCACCGGCAGCCATGGGCGACCGGTCGAAAAGCCCGCATTGGGTGCGTCCCTTTTCCAGACCATCGGTGTCCGGCACCCATCACGACCCTTGATCCCGGGCCAGTATCGCAGTGCTGGCGGATCGGTGAGCTCGTCATAGGTCAATTCGGTTTCGGTCTGCCCCAGCTCTTCGCCCTGATAGATCCCGATCGTGCCCTCAAAGGACATCAACATCGCACAGGCAAGCCGTGCGATATGCGCCTCGCTCACCGCGTGTTCACTCCAGCGGCTGACATGGCGGGCCACGTCGTGGTTGCTGAATGACCACTTCGGATGGCCATCCGGGGCACCCTGCTGGAAGCCTTCGATGCAGCTGCGGAAATGATCGGCGGTGAATTCCGGGCTGAGCATCGCAAAGCTGTAAGCCATGTGCAGGCGGCTTTTGCCCGCGGTGTATTCACCCATGATGCGGATGGATTTGGGCCCGCTCTCGCCAACCTCACCGACCATCATGATGTCGTCGTATTGATCGGTCAAAGCGCGCAGGCGCTCCAGAAACCCGAGGTTTTCCGGACGCGTCTTGTTGTAGATGTTGTCCTGCATCCCGTAGAGATCGGTTGCCATGACCTGCGGCTTGGCTTGCGCGGGCGGGTTCGAGCGCAGCTGCTGATCGTGGAAGTAATAGTTGACCGTATCGAGGCGAAAGCCATCGAGGCCGCGATCAAGCCAGAACTTGCATGTCTCAAGCAGCGCGTCGGCGACTTCGGGGTTGTGAAAATTCAGGTCCGGCTGCGCAGCAAGGAAGTTGTGCAGATAATACTGCCCGCGTTGCGGATCGAATTCCCAGGCCGGTCCACCGAAATGGCTGTGCCAATTGGTCGGTGGTGAACCGTCCGGCAGTGGATCGGCCCATACGTACCAGTCGGCCTTTGGATTGTCGCGGCTGACGCGGGATTCCTTGAACCACGGGTGCTGGTCCGACGTGTGCGACAGGACCTGATCCGTGATCACCTTGAGGCCCAGCTCATGCGCGCGAGCGATCAGGGCGTCAAAGTCTTCCAGCGTGCCGAACAGCGGGTCGATGTCCGTATAGTTCGACACGTCATAGCCCATGTCCTTTTGCGGGGAGGTGAAGATCGGGCTGAGCCAGATGCAATCTGCGCCTAGCGCGGCAACATGTGGCAAGCGGCGTGTGATGCCCTTCAGATCGCCAACGCCATCACCGTTATCGTCCTGAAATGATCGCGGATAGATCTGATAGATCACCGCGTCCCGCCACCACTCGCGCATGGGCGCCTCCGTTTGATTCGAGGGGAGGATACCAAAATCACTCAAAAGACTCAAAACGTTTTGGATTGCGAAAAATACTTCAAAAATTGGTCTATTTGGGATAAGCATTAAATAAATGCCGTAACGATTTGGAAAATACCTTGGCAACCCTTAAGGAAATCGGTGCTGAACTCGGTCTGTCGGTTACGACGGTCAGCCGTGCCCTGAACGGCTTTCCCGAGGTGAGCGAGGCAACCCGCGCCAAAGTCCAGGAAACGGCGGACAAGCTGGGCTACCGCCCCAATCGTATCGCACAGCGCCTTGTCACTGGCCGATCCGGGATGGTGGGGATGATCGTTAAGATCAAACCCGACATGAGCGCTGACCAGACCTTTTTCGAGATCCTGACAGGACTCACCGCCGCGCTTTCGGCGAGGGAAACCGATCTTGTTCTCGCGGTCGATCAAGAGGATGACCCGGTGCTTTCCTACAAGAAGCTGCTCGAGCGCGATATCCTCGACGGGTTCATTCTGAACGCGCCGGTGATGAACGATCCGCGGGTCGATTTCCTGCGTGAACGTGGCATTCCGTTTGTCCTGCACGGGCAGGATCGACCGGAGCCCGACTATCCGACCTACGGCATCGACAACGCGGCCGTTTCAGCCGACAGCGTCAAGCTCCTTTCACAGCTTGGCCATACGCGGATCGGCCTGATCAACGGTGAGCTGAGCGCGGCACATGCCAATGATCGTCTGGCCGGGTTCATGGCGTCGATGGCGGCTCTTGGTTTGAAGGCCGATGCCGTGCGAAACGAGGCCAGTCTTGAGAGCCACGGCTATGTCCAGGCGCTGGATCTGCTTTCGCGGCCCAATCCGCCGACGGCATTCATCTGTGCGACGACACTGATCGCGTCAGGGGTGATGCGGGCCGTGCGGGATCGGGGGCTGAAGGTGCCGGGCGACGTGTCGATCATGGCCCACGACGATGCCCTGCCGCTGACACGCGCCATAAACTTCGAACCGGCGCTTACCGTGACGCGCGCGCCGCTCAGGGATGCGTGTGAGCCGTTGGCGAACATTCTGATCGATCATCTGAACGGGACACCGGCGCGGGATTTGCAGGTGGTCCTGAACGCCGAACTTATCGTGCGCGGGTCAACGGGCCCTGCGCCAAAGGAGGAATGATGGCTTTGGATAGTACCGGATTGACCGCCCTCGAGGCGCGCAACCTCAAAAAGGCCTATGGTGAGGTCGAGGTTCTGCATGACGTGAACATCGAAATGGGCGAGGGTGAATTCGTTGTCCTCGTCGGTCCGTCCGGCTGCGGAAAGTCGACCCTTTTGAATTGCATCGCCGGGCTCGAGGAAATCACAAGCGGATCGCTGCATATCGGTGGTCGTGACGTGACAAGAGAGCCTCCGAAGGACCGGGACATCGCGATGGTGTTCCAGTCCTACGCGCTCTACCCGACGATGACCGTCGGTGAGAACATCGCGTTCGGCATGAAGATCCGCAAAGTCCCCAAGCCGGAAATGGACGCAAAGGTCAAAGACGTCGCCACCCTGCTGCAGATCGATCACCTGCTTGATCGTCGCCCAAGCCAATTGTCCGGCGGGCAGCGTCAACGCGTTGCAATGGGGCGCGCACTGGTCCGGGATCCACGGCTCTTTCTCTTCGACGAACCCCTGTCGAACCTCGATGCAAAGCTGCGTGTCGAAATGCGGGCCGAGATCAAGCGGCTGCATCAGCGCACCGATGCCAGCATCGTTTACGTCACCCATGACCAGATCGAGGCGATGACGCTCGCAACACGGATCGTGGTGCTCAAGGGCGGCTACGTGCAGCAAATCGGAACCCCGGACGAGATCTATCGAAGACCCGCCAACACCTTCGTCGCTGATTTCATGGGATCGCCGCCGATGAACCTTGTCCGGGGCAGGGTCGTCGATGGCATGCTGCACATCGGAACGTTCAATGTCGCGATCGAACGGTCGGATCTGGATGGTGAGGTGATCGTGGGAATACGGCCCGAAGACTTTGTGCCCGGGGGCGCTGACGGTATCGCCGTTGTGCCAGCCCTCGTCGAGGCGACAGGGGCGGATACGTTTGTGTCATTCGACTGGAACGATGCCCACGTGACCGCAAGGCTGGCGGGAAACATTGCCCCGTCGTCATCCGAGGCTTTGCGGCTCTCTCTCGATCCTTCCAAGCTGTGTTTCTTCGATCCTGAATCGCAGACCCTGCTTTGAACCAGGCGCAGCGATTGTCATCGCCGCGCCGTTGTCTCACCAAGACATGATGCGACGCGGCTTGACTCTTCGGCGGTGTCGCCGACGCTCTGCGCTATGATTTGTCGTCGTAGATTCATTGGAACCGCAGCAGCATCACTTGCCGCGCCGCGTTTGGGGCGCGCGCAGTCAAACGACCTCGATCTGGCGGTCGAACGTATGCCCCAGCTCCACTCCATCCAGATCAAACGCGGTGAAGATATCCTCTTCGCGGCGGCACCCCGCGGTCCCGGGCTGAACCGTCTGGCGAACATCAAGTCGTGCTCGAAAAGCATCGTGGCCCTGCTGTTGGGTGCCGCAATCGATCGGGGTGACGTTCCAGCCGTCAACGCGACCCTGGGCGAGGTCGCTCCGAGCATTCTACCCCGCGACGCGACACCGGGTGCTGCGGACATCACGCTCGAAGATCTCGTGACCCTGCGCGCCGGTCTCGAGCGCACATCCGGTCCCCGCTATGGCGAATGGGTGCGTTCGCCGAACTGGCTGGCCAACGCGTTGACCCGCCCGATGGTGGCCCAGCCGGGCACGCGGATGCTCTATTCCACCGGATCAACCCATATTCTCGGCGCGGCACTGGCCGTGGCAACCGGGCAAAGCCTGCTGGGTCAAGCGCGTTCGCGCCTTGGCAATCAGCTGGATATCGAGATCCCGGCATGGACGCGCGATCCTCAAGGGTATTACCTCGGCGGTAACGAAATGGCGCTGCGTCCGACCGCGATGCTCAAGATCGCGACGCTCGTGCGGGACAAGGGCCGATATGGCGGTGAACAGGTGATATCCGAAGACTGGATCACCGCTTCGACCATGCCGCGGGCGCGGTCGCCGTGGTCAGGGCTTGGCTATGGTTACGGCTGGTTTCTTTCGCCTTCGGGATACGTGCTTGGGCGTGGGTATGGCGGTCAGATCATTGCGGCGCACAGCCGCCGAAACCTTGCGATCGCGATCACGTCTGATCCCACGCTGCCCGCGCGATCGGGCGGATATTTCGGGGATCTCATGCGGCTTCTCGATGGCCCTGTTTTGGCCGTCGGGTAGGGGGCTTCTGCATTAGTAGGGTCGGTCGGCGCTAGTCCATCCGAGCCGGTGGGCGGCGGCGATCGTCATCACCTGATAGCCCTTGGCCCTGCTCGCGGATGGGCCTCCAACTTCTCAAATAAATAATGAAATCAATATTTTATCACCTCCATCGCGAAGAAATGAGGGGCGCACCTCAAAATCTTGTAGACTTGAGGTGCGTACCTCATCTAGCGTTCTTCCTGTCAGATTGACGATTCGGATAACGATTCCAAAAACCGAATTCACACTGGGAGGAGAATTATGAAAACTTTGAAACTGGCCTCAGCCAGCGCGTTGAGCATTGCAATAAGCTCCGTCGCCGGATCGGCAACGGCTGAGGATTTGACCCTGTGCTGGGCGGCATGGGACCCTGCGAACGCTCTGGTCGAATTGAGCAAGGAATTTGAAGCCCAATCAGGCCACAACATGAGCTTCGAGTTCATTCCATGGCCGAATTTCGCGGACAGGATGCTCAACGAACTGAACTCTGGCGGTAAGCTCTGCGACCTGCTGATCGGCGACAGCCAGTGGATCGGCGGCGGCGCGGAAAACGGCCACTACGTCAAGCTTAACGACTTCTTCGACGCCGAAGGCATCAGCATGGACGACTTCGCGCCCGCGACCGTCTACGCCTATTCTACATGGCCCAAGGGAACGCCCAACTACTACGCCCTGCCGGCAATGGGTGATGCAAACGGCTGGTTCTATCGCAAGGACTGGTTCGCGCGTGACGACATCCGCTCGGCCTTCCAGGAGGCGACGGGCCGCGAACTGGCCGAACCCAAGACCCAAAAAGAGATGCTTGAGATCGCGCAGTTCTTCCAAGGACGTGAGATCGACGGCAAGACGGTCTATGGCGCCGCGATCTTCACCGAGCGCGGGTCTGAAGGCATCACCATGGGTGTGACATCGGCCCTTTATCCATGGGGCTTTGCCTATGAAAACACGCCGGGCTCCTACGATATGGAAGGCGCGGTAAACTCGCCCGAAGCTGTTGAAGCACTTGAATTCTATAAGGAATTCTACAAAACAGCGACCCCGCCGGGCTATACCAACTCGTATATGGGTGAAAGCCTTGACGCCTTCAAATCCGGTCAGGTGGCGATGGCGATGAACTGGTTCGCCTTCTTCCCCGGCCTCTACGCAGATCCGAACACCGGCGGCGACAAGATCGACTTTTTCGTGAACCCGCCGCAGAACGTGGCCGGCTCGACACTGGGCGGTCAGGGCATCTCGGTCGTTGCATATTCCGACAAGCAGGATGCGGCGCTGGAATACATCAAGTGGTTTGCTCAACCCGATGTGCAGGCCAAGTGGTGGGAACTGGGTGGCTATTCGGCACACAATTCCGTTCTGAACGATCCGGGTTTCGTCGACAGCGCGCCGTTTGCGGGCGATTTCCTCGAGGCGATGAATGACGTCAAGGACTTCTGGCAGGAGCCGGCCTATGCCGAACTGCTGCTGGCCATGCAGAAACGCATTCACGACTACGTCGTTGCCGATCAGGGCACCGCGCAGGAAGCGCTGGACAAGCTGATCGAAGACTGGACCGAAGTCTTCGAGGACGAAGGCAAGCTCTAGGCCCAACGGCTGCGCCAACGGCCCGTCAAATCGAGTGGCTGTCCCGGAAATTCATCCGGGGCACGCCACCCTTGAACCCTATTGATCCGGATCGTGGATGATGTCCGATACCCCTGTCGATCGCGTTGCAGCTGCCACGCCCCCGCGCGTCGCACGAAAGATCAGAGGTCTGAGTGATCGGGCAATCGCCTGGATCTTTGTCGGCCCCACGATCTTTCTGCTACTGGCGATCAACATCTTCCCGCTGGTCTGGACGATCCAGCTGTCGTTCACCAACTACAAGGCCAACCGGCTTGGGCGCGAGGTCAAGAATATCGGGTTCCGGAACTATGAGCGGATCCTGACGGACAGCGACATCTGGCTGAACATGCAGGCCACGGCGCATTTCCTGTTCTGGACGATCTTTTTCCAGGTGCTGATCGGTTTCGCGCTGGCATATCTGATTAACAAAAAGTTCAAGGGCAACGATCTCTGGACGACGATCATCGTGTTGCCGATGATGCTGTCACCCGCCGTGGTCGGGAACTTCTGGAAGTTTCTCTATCAACCGCAGATCGGACTCTTTAACTACATCGTCGCGTTTTTCTCGGGCCGGGACCCGTCCAGCTTTGAGATGCTCGGGCAGGTAAACCTTGCCCCCTGGTCCATCGTCATCGTGGATACGTGGATGTGGACGCCGTTCGTGATGCTGATCTGCCTCGCCGGGCTGCGGTCGATCCCCGACTACATCTACGAAGCGGCCGAAATCGACCGGGCATCGAAGTTCAGACAATTCTGGACAATCACGGTACCGATGGTGCTGCCATTCCTGATGCTGGCGGTGCTGTTCCGCGGGATCGAGAACTTCAAGATGTTTGATCTGGTGGTCCAGCTCACCGGGGGCGGGCCCGGATCGACGACCGAGCTGACCTCGATCAACCTCAAACGCGAAGCGTTCGAAAAGTGGCGCACCGGCTATGCGTCGGCCTACGCGATCATCCTCTTCGTCACGGTGTTCGGGCTTGCCTCGATCTACGTCAAAGCATTGAACAAGGTGAAAGAAAGATGAGCAGTTTCTCTGTCACCGAACCGTCAAGCCGGTCCAAGTGGTTCGCGGGTACGCTGGTCATTCTCTACGCGCTCATCACCATGGTGCCGCTGGTCTGGATCGGGATCACCGGGTTCAAAAGCCCGGCGGACGCAATCAGCTATCCGCCGAAATACCTGGTTGGCTGCGATGGTCCTGCCTGCTTCACCCCGACGCTCGAAGGCTATGTGAACCTCTTCACCCAGCGGACACGGCAAACCGACGATTTCCTCGCCAACAACCCGCCCGAAACCTGGTACGACGAAATCGTTCGCCAATACGACATGGTGATCGTTGGCCCCTCGAAATTCGGCGAACGGTTCCTGAATTCGGTCATCATCGGATTTGGCTCGACGTTCCTGTCGATCTTTCTGGGAACGCTGGCGGCCTATGCGTTCAGCCGGTTCAAGATCCCGCTGGCGGACGATCTGCTGTTCTTTATCCTCAGTACGCGGATGATGCCGCCGATCGCTGTCGCGATTCCGATTTTCCTCATGTACCGCCAACTCGGGCTCAGCGACACTCATCTGGGGATGATCCTGCTTTACACGGCGGTGAACATCTCGCTCGCGGTCTGGCTGCTCAAGGGGTTCATTGACGAAATCCCGCGCGAGTATGAAGAGGCCGCGCTGATCGACGGCTACACGCGGTTCCAGGCGTTCTACAAGGTCGTGCTGCCGCAGGCTGCGACTGGCATCGCCTCGACCGCCATCTTCTGCCTGATCTTTGCGTGGAACGAATATGCCTTTGCGGTTCTGCTGACATCCGGCACGGCGCAAACCGCACCGCCCTTCATCCCGACAATCATCGGCGTCGGCGGACTCGACTGGCCTGCCGTCGCGGCTGGTGCCACGCTCTTCCTGCTGCCGGTCATGATCTTCACCATCCTGCTGCGCAAGCACCTTCTGCGCGGCATCACATTCGGAGCGGTTCGCAAATGAGGGATTTCTTCAACGGCCTTTTGCGCCTGCGGCGCGGTCCCTGGGAAATGGTGGCAACTATCCTCATCGGTCTGGGTGTCTTCATGCTGATGCAGCCCTTCGTGCTGTGGGCCTTCACCTATTCCTTCATCATCACGCTCGTGGGGACGGTGATGTTCATCATCGTCAGCCACTTCCCGGAGTAGTCATGGCGCAGATCCAGATCAGAAACATCCGGAAGGAATTTGGCGATTTCGTCGCGGTGAAGGAATCGAGCTTTACCATCGAGGATGGCGAATTCTTCATGCTGCTTGGGCCCTCTGGCTGCGGCAAGACGACGACTTTGCGCATGATTGCTGGTCTGGAATTGCCGACATCGGGCGAGATTTACCTCGACGGCGAAGAGATCAGCCAGCGACCGCCATCCGAGCGCGATATCGCCTTTGTCTTTCAGATGTTCGCCCTCTATCCGCATATGAACGTGCGCAAGAACATCTCCTACCCGCTGGTGAGCCAGGGCATGGCGCGTACCGAGATCAAGGCCAAGGTGGCTGAGGTTGCCCGCATTCTCGGGATCGAAAAGATCCTCGACAGACCGGTGGGTGGGCTTTCAGGCGGCGACCGGCAGCGGGTTGCCCTTGGGCGGGCCATCGTGCGCGAACCCAAGGCCTTTATGATGGACGAACCGCTTGGCGCACTCGACGCCGAGTTTCGAGAGCGGATGGCCGAAGAACTGCGCGCGCTTCACGACCGGATGAACGCGACCACGGTCTACGTGACCCACGACCAGCTCGAAGCGATGCAGATGGGCGACAAGATCGTCGTGATGAACAACGCCGTTGTCGAGCAGTTCGGCACGCCGCAGGAAATCTATGACAAGCCCGCCTCGATGTTCGTTGCCGATTTCATCGGCTCTCCTTCGATGAACTTCCTGCGGTTCCGCGGGTCCCTTGCGGACGGTGCGGATACGGTCGAGATGAACGGCACGCATCTTGGCGTTCCAAGACAGATGCAGGGCGCGTCGGGCGATCTGGTGTTTGGTGTGCGCCCCGAACATGTCTCGCTGCAGGATGCGGGCGACTATCGCGGTGAGGTGCTCGCCTCGGAATACCTGGGCACGACCCAGATCATCACGCTCGATACCCCCAACGGCGAGCTGAAGGCGCGGATCGACAGCGCGCAGACAGCAAAGGTGGGCGAACGGGTGGGGCTCAGCTTCAAGGCCCCCAACGTTACACTCTTTGACGAACAGACTGGGCGGGCCTTGCGATCGGAACTGAACGACGAGGTGCTGGCCCATGGCTGAAGTCATCCTGAAAAACCTCAGCAAATCGTTCGGGGCCGACATCGCAGTCGAGGATATCTCGATGACCATCCCCGACGGCGCCTTCGTCGTTCTGCTGGGCCCGACCGGTGCGGGCAAGACGACGACCTTGCGCCTGATCTCGGGGCTCGAAAAGGAAGACAACGGCGAGATCTGGATCGATGGCCGCAACGTGGCCGGCGAGACACCCGCGCAGCGCAACGTGGCGATGGTCTTTCAGCAATATTCGCTCTATCCGCATCTTACCGTGCGCGAGAACCTCGAATTCCCGCTGAAATCTCCCATCCTGAACACCCCAAAGACCGAGATCGAAAGGAAGGTCGCCGAGGTCGCGGATGTCCTTCAGATTGCCCACAAGCTCGACAACAAGGCGACGGAGCTTTCGGGCGGCGAAATGCAGCGCGTCTCGATCGGTCGCGCGCTGGTGCGCGAACCGGCAATCTACCTGATGGACGAACCGCTCAGCTCGCTCGACGCCAAGCTTCGGACCGACCTGCGGGTCGAACTCAAGCGCATTCAGGCAAATCTCGGGGCGACCCTGCTTTACGTCACGCATGATCAGATCGAGGCGATGACGATGGCCACCCATGTCGGCGTGCTCGATCACGGACGGCTGGTGCAGTTTGGCCCGCCGCGCGAGATCTACGAAGACCCCGGTTCGCTTTATGTGGCCAGCCGCCTCGGCCAGCCGCGCATCAACGTTCTGCCCGCCCATATCTTCGGCGACGTGCCAGCGGGAACGGTGCAGATCGGTCTCAGGCCGGAACATATCAGGCAGGGTGAGGGGCTCGATGCCGAGGTACAGCGGGTCGAACATCTGGGCGATCAGAACCGGCTGCACCTGATCCTGCAGGGCCACCCGATCACCACGATCGCCGACCCCACAACCGATTATGAACCCGGCGCGCATATCAAGATCGCGCCCAGGAACCCGCTTTGTTTTGATGCCGATGGCAATCGCATTCGTTGAGGAGATCCCGATATGAATCAATTCATCAATGAAAAGGAAACGCTCGTCACCGATGCCATTGACGGCCTTCTGGAGACCTCGGGCGGCGCCTTGACGCGGCTGGATGGCTATCCGCACATCAAGGTTGTGCTCCGGACGGACTGGGACAAATCGAAGGTCGCCCTGATTTCCGGTGGCGGATCGGGCCATGAACCCGCCCATGCGGGTTTTGTCGGTGCCGGGATGCTGACGGCCGCAGTGTGCGGTGAGGTCTTTGCGTCGCCCTCGGTCGACGCGGTTCTGGCCGGTATTCTGGCGGTGACGGGCGATGCCGGGTGCCTGCTGATCGTCAAGAACTACACAGGCGATCGCCTGAACTTTGGTCTCGCGGCCGAGCGGGCCCGCGCCTTCGGCCACAAGGTTTCGATGGTGGTTGTCGATGACGACATCGCGCTGCCCGACCTGCCGCAGCCCCGTGGCGTTGCTGGCACGCTCTTCGTGCACAAGATCGCCGGAGCTTTGGCCGAGGGCGGGGCCGATCTCGATACCGTGACCGATGCCGCAGAGGCAGCGATCGCCAACATGGCCTCGATTGGCAAATCCCTCGACACCTGCACCGTGCCCGGATCCGCGAAAGAGGACCGTATCGCGCCGGGCATGGCCGAGTTGGGTCTTGGGATCCACGGCGAGGCCGGGGTCGAACAGGTCGCGTTCGAAGGGGCGCGAAAGGCGATGGATCTGGTTCTTGATAAGCTCTCGGCCAAGATCGGATCGGGCCCGCATGTCGCGATCCTCAACAACCTCGGCTCGACCACCCCGCTTGAGATGAGCGTGCTGGCCCATGAGCTTGCTACCTCTGCGAAAGCCAAGAACATCAAGCACATCATCGGGCCGGCCCCCTTGATGACATCGCTCGATATGCACGGGTTTTCGGTTTCGGTCCTACCGGTCGACGACGGCAACAAGGCCCATCTGCAAAGCGCTGTTGCACCGCACGCCTGGCCGGGCATGACGAACATCGGCAAGGTGCCGGTGCAGCCCCTTCCCGATGGGCTTAGCCCGATCAAACCGATCCCGTCGGCAAATGCCGACACACGGCACGTGCTGGAACATTGCTGCGATCTTCTGATCGCTGCCGAAAGGGATCTCAACGAACTCGATGCCAAGTCAGGCGACGGGGATACCGGCAGCACGCTCTCGACCGCCGCGCGGTCCCTCAAGGGGGCGCTCGACCGGCTTCCGCTTGCGGATCCGACCCAGCTGTTCCGCGCGCTCGGTGATGAGCTCAGCCAGACCATGGGCGGATCGTCTGGTGTGATCCTCGCGATCTTTTTCGGCGCGACCGGCGACGCCTGCGCAAGCGGCAAACCCATTCCCAAGGCGCTTGTCGCCGGGTTGGACCGGATCAGCCAGGTTGGGGGCGCCGTGCGGGGCGACCGCACCATGATCGACGCGCTTGATCCGGCGTTGCGGGCGC
>CAWUIQ010000076.1:0-16835 GCA_963922565.1 uncultured Rhodobacterales bacterium | reverse complement strand
TTACTTCGGACGCTTCGCGCCGTATTTCGAGCGGCGCTGCTTCCGGTCTTTGACGCCCTGCGTATCCAGAACACCCCGGAGGATGTGGTAGCGGACACCGGGAAGGTCTTTCACACGGCCGCCACGGATCAGAACAACCGAGTGTTCTTGCAGGTTGTGGCTTTCACCGGGGATATAGCTGATGACCTCAAAGCCATTGGTCAGGCGCACCTTGGCAACCTTCCGCATGGCCGAGTTCGGCTTTTTCGGGGTCGTTGTGTAAACCCGCGTGCAGACGCCACGTTTCTGGGGGCACTGCTCGAGGTGCATCGACTTGGAGCGTTTTACTTTTGGCTGCCGCGGCTTGCGGATCAGCTGCTGGATCGTTGGCATTCCGGTTCTTTCCCGTATCAACAACACATGTGTCGTGCGGGGCTGGCCCGCGGTTTCATATCAACGTGCAATCATGCGTCCACAAATGCACAAAAACCGCATGCGCCCCTGATTGGAACGACGCGGTAGGTTTCCAGAGGATCGGGCCAATGCGGGGCCGGATCGTGTCCACTACAGTTCTGAATTCGGGTTGCGGGGCGACCCCCGGCTCCGAGATAGCGGGCGTATAGGGGGAGTCGCGAACAGTGTCAACACAATCCCTTAACGCTTGCGTCAGCAACCGTGGCTTGCAAAGCTGCCATGACAAGAACGACAGGCACACTCCATGCAAGTGATTGGCATCTGCCGATTTTCTTATCCAGCCATCGGCGGATTTCAGGTCGAGCATGAAACGATAGAGGAGCGGATCCGCTACCTCTACCAACCGGACCGATTGGAGGAACGGTTTCGCTGTTTCGAGACGATCACGTTGCCTGCCCTCAGCGCCCAAACCGATGCCGATTTCGACCTCGTAATCGTGGTGGGTGACAGCCTACCGACGAAACATCTTGACCGATTACACGATCTGACGGGGCACCTGCCGCAGGTGAGCATCGTCGTGCGACCCCCGCTGAACCACCGCGCCGCGATGAAAGAGATCCTGAACGCCGCGCGTCGTGACCCTGATGCCCCTTGCCTGCAGTTTCGGCAGGATGACGACGATGCAGTGGCTGTCGACTTTGTCGAAAGGCTGCGGCTGGCTGTTGCCGAATGCGGGGCATTGACGGCGAACCATCCCAGCGTCGTCTTCGACTTCAACAGAGGGTTCATCGCAGAGCCCCACGCGGGTGGGCTCCGTGCAAAGGCCTTGGTGCGCCCGCTCGATGTTGCAGCGATGGCGATGCACGCCGCGGGTGGGCACAAGAACACGATCATGAATTTCGCCCACCACAAGATCAACCAGTTCATGCCGGTCGTGAGCTATACAGACAAACCGATGTTCGTGCGCACCCACAACCGGTTCAATGACTCGCGGCAAAAGCCGGTAAAGGCTGTCGCGCTTGAGCCATTGACCGATGAAGAGGAACAGCTGTTTTGCGATCGGTTCGCCATTGACGTGGCAGCCGTGAGGTCAGCCTTTTCAGCCCCGTAGGACCACCCGTTCGCGGTATAGGGTGAAAAGCCCGCTGGCGACGACGATGGCGGCACCGAACAGGGTTAGCGGATCGGGCCAGTGCCCGAACACGACCCATCCCAGAAGCAACGCCCAGAGCAGTCCGGTGTACCGGAACGGCGCGATGAACGAGATATCGCCCGTGCGCATCACGAGCACGCTGAAAAGATAGCCGCCGATGATCAGAAACGACGATCCTGCGACCAACAAAGCCAGACGGGTATCAAGTGGCGCCCACTCTTCGGTTGTTACAGTCGCAATCCCAGAGAAAACCAAGACGGCCAAAGACGCCGCCAACGTAACGGTCATCGAAGGCACGCCAGCTGACATCCGGCGGGTTGTCAGATCACGGATCGTGACACACAGCACCGCGCCAAGCGCATAAAGCGCGAAGATGTTGAACCCGTCAGGACCCGGCCGGAGGATCAAGACGACACCGACAAACCCCACAAGGATCGCCGCGAACCGGCGCCAGCCGACAGCCTCGCGAAACAAGAGGGCAGCACCCAGGGTCACAGTAAGCGGCAGAACCTGCAAGATCGCGGTGACATTCGCCAACGGCATCTTCAACAGCGCAGTGATGAAAAAGAACGCCGCCCCAACCTCGGCCAAGCTGCGGATCCCGATAAGTGCCCAGTCAGGCCTGCCGATCCGCAGATCAAGGCCACCCATGGCACGGACCATCCCGAGGATCAGGACGGTCGCGAGAATGCCCCGCAAAGTAAGCAGTTGGAAAAGTGGCAGGGCGCCATCGGTCGCCTTGATACAGACATCGTTCAGCGTAAAGGACGCCATCGCCGCCATCATCAGAAAGGCGCCGCGTATGTTTGGCGACATACGCTAGAGACCTTTCAACATGTCGATGCTGACCCCGAAATGCCTGCGCAGCTGACGACGCGTTCGCTCGGGCGGCAGGGTGTGAGTCTTACCAAGCTGCGACGGGTTCGATTTGTTGTCGCCGTGAATGGTGCGGATAAAGCCGGGCACAGAGATGCTGGAATAGGTGTTGAAGTGCTGGGGAAAGGCCCGGTGGTTAAAGCGATAGGGATTATCGCGAAAGTCCGCCGGGGCAAGCAGGGCCGCGCCAGTCGACAGGGGTGCACGTTCGCGAGCGTCGAATACTTCATTCTCGCCATCCTGCCAGCGCACGTAAAACCCTTTGTTGCAGGCGATAATCGTCGGATCCTTTGGCCCCTGCAATTCCAGCAGCGCCGCCGCGATCCGCTTGTTCCGCGCGACGAATTCCAGATCGACCGCGTCGTCGTCATCGAGGCGAAACAGGATGCGGTGCGAGCATCCGTCAACCGGAACCAGATCGTAAGCCGTGCGCAAGAGGCCGTAATGGGCGCCCACATCCACGGGAAAACAGTGAAAATTCGGAAGCGGCTCAAGCAGATTGGCAAGGCGGCCCAGATACTCTGGCGGCATCTGAGAGGACGTGATGACCACGCATTCGAAATCCTGATCGGTCTGGCGCGCCAGGGATGGCAGGCAGAGCTTTTCGAATAAATCAAATCGAAGGGCCATGCGGGCAGGGCTGAAAAGGTGCTCCGCTATGGCGTCAACGGTGTCGAACCGCTCGGTGTAGTAGGTGGTGGTAAGGACTGAGAACCGAACGACACCGATTGTCTTTGTCGTATAGGCCAAATGCCCCCGCCCTCTGCCAAATGTCCGCGGGTTGCCATCACCCACGACGCCTCATCGTTCAAGCCTGGTCGCCGCCGAACCAGGCACGCGATGCAAAATCACAAACCTTCTGAAAAGTGCAAGGACCAAAAAGAAATGCCCCCGCGCAAGCACGGGGGCATCTTTGACATTTTGGATGCGATTACTCGCGGCTGTCTTCGGTCGGATCAATGACCGTATCGAAGGCACTGGCACCAACAAAATCATCCGTTGGCGCAGCAAGAGCGGCTGCAGCTTCGGCTTCTTCGCGGCGCGCCTCGATGACAACGTTGTCACGTTCCTGCGCGATGCGGCGAACCCGCTGTGTCGCACCACCCGTACCGGCAGGGATCAGGCGACCAACGATGACGTTCTCTTTCAGACCAACCAGCTTGTCTTTCTTGCCCTGAACCGATGCCTCGGTCAGAACCCGCGTGGTTTCCTGGAAGGACGCGGCCGAAATAAAGCTGCGTGTCTGCAGCGACGCCTTGGTGATACCAAGCAGGATCGGTTCGCCCTGTGCGGGTCGACCACCTTTCGACAGGGCCTTTTCGTTGGCCGCGTCGAATTCCTGCTTGTCGACGTGTTCACCCTTCAGCAACGTCGTGTCACCGCTTTCCTGAACCTCCCACTTCTGGAGCATCTGGCGAACGATAACCTCAATGTGCTTGTCGTTGATCTTCACGCCCTGCAGACGATAGACGTCCTGAACCTCGTCGATCATGTAGTCAGCCAGCGCCTCGACACCCATGATGGACAGGATGTCATGCGGCGCAGGGTTGCCATCCATGATGTAGTCGCCCTTCTGAACGAAGTCGCCTTCGGCAACGGGGATGTGTTTCCCCTTGGGCACCATGTACTCGACCTTGTCCAGCGTCTCATCAGCAGGTTCGATCGCGATGCGGCGCTTGTTCTTGTAGTCCTTGCCAAAGCGCACATAACCATCGATTTCCGCGATGATCGCGTGATCTTTGGGACGACGCGCCTCAAAGAGTTCGGCCACACGAGGCAGACCACCGGTAATGTCCTTGGTCTTGGCGCCCTCACGCGGGATCCGCGCGACAACGTCACCGGCTTTGACTTCCTGACCGTCTTCGACCGAAAGGATCGCGTCGACGGACATCGGATAGGTCACAGGGTTACCTGCATCGTTGCGAACCGGTTCACCATCGGAACCGACAAGGATGATCTCGGGCTTGAGCTCATTCCCTTTCGGTGCCGCGCGCCAGTCGATAACGATCTTCTGCGTCATACCTGTCGCATCGTCGGTTTCCTCGCGAACGGCGATGCCGCTTACCAGATCGACGAACTTAGACGTGCCGTCTTTCTCGGCGATGATGGGCAGGGTGTAGGGATCCCACTCAAAGAGCTTGTCACCCCGCGCCACGTCCTGACCATCCGTGACGAACAGCTTGGAGCCATAGCCCAGCTTGTGGCTGGCCCGCTCTTCGCCGTTTTCATCGTGGATCGCCAATTTCATGTTCCGGCCCATGACCAGAACATCGCCCGCCGAGTTCTTCAGGGTCTGCGCGTTCTCGAAGACGATCTTGCCGGCCTGGCTTGCCTCGAGGAACGATTGCTGACCACCCTGCGCAACGCCGCCGATGTGGAAGGTCCGCATCGTCAGCTGTGTGCCGGGTTCACCGATCGACTGTGCGGCGATGATGCCAACAGCCTCACCGGTGTTGACCATCGTACCGCGTGCGAGGTCACGACCGTAGCACATGGCGCAAACGCCCTCTTCCGCCTCACAGGTCAGCGGCGACCGGATCCGGGCCGACTGAACGCCGGCGTCGTGGATGTTATCGACCATACGTTCGTCGATCAGGGTACCTGCAGCGACCATCACCTCGTCCGTACCTGGACGCAGGATATCTTCGGCAGCTACACGGCCCAGCAGACGCTCTGCCAACGACGCAACGACTTCACCGTCGTTCACGGCCGCTTCGGCAGTGATGGCATTCTCGGTGCCGCAATCGGGCATCCGCACGATGCAGTCCTGCGCCACGTCGACCAGACGACGAGTCAGGTAACCCGAGTTCGCAGTCTTCAGAGCGGTGTCGGACAAACCTTTCCGCGCGCCGTGGGTCGAGTTGAAGTATTCAAGAACGGTCAGACCTTCCTTGAAGTTCGAGATGATCGGCGTCTCGATGATGTCGCCGTTCGGCTTGGCCATCAGGCCACGCATGCCGCCCAGCTGCTTCATCTGCGTAACCGAACCCCGCGCACCCGAATGAGCCATCATGTAGACCGAGTTCGGTTCGAGATCCGCGCCTTCATCGTCTTTATTGGTGGCAGAGATCGAGCCCATCATGGCGTCGGTGACTTTGTCGTTACACTTCGACCAGGCATCGACGACCTTGTTGTACTTCTCACCCTGGGTGATGAGACCGTCCATGTATTGCTGCTCGAAGTCCTTGACCTGCTCGCGCGTCTCATCGACGATCGACCACTTGTCGTCAGGGATCAGCATGTCGTCCTTACCGAACGAGATACCGGCACGGAACGCTTCCTTGAAGCCCAGCGACATGATCTGGTCACAGAAGATGACCGACTCTTTCTGACCGCAGTAGCGGTAGACGGTATCGATAACCTGCTGAACCTCCTTCTTGCGCAGAAGACGGTTGACCAGATCGAATGGGGCCTTCGCATTCAGAGGCAGAAGCGAACCCAGACGAACCCGGCCCGGTGTGGTTTCAAACCGGACCATGACCTCTTGGCCAGTTTCGTCGATCTGGGGCACACGAGCAGTGATCCTGGCGTGCAAATGCACCTCGCCCGAACCGAGGGCGTGCTCAACCTCTTCGATCGAGCCAAAGACCATGCCTTCGCCCTTCATGCCGTCCCGTTCAAGGGTCAGGTAGTAGAGGCCAAGGATCATGTCCTGCGACGGAACGATGATCGGCGCGCCGTTTGCGGGCGACAGAACGTTGTTTGTCGACATCATCAGCACGCGGGCTTCCAGCTGCGCTTCCAACGAAAGCGGGACGTGCACAGCCATCTGGTCGCCGTCAAAGTCAGCGTTAAAGGCCGAACAGACCAGCGGGTGAAGCTGGATCGCCTTGCCTTCGATCAAAACCGGTTCGAACGCCTGAATACCCAGACGGTGCAGCGTCGGCGCGCGGTTCAAAAGCACAGGGTGTTCGCGGATCACCTCATCGAGAATATCCCAAACCTCCGGCCGTTCCTTTTCGACCAGTTTCTTGGCCTGTTTGACGGTGCTCGAAAGGCCCTTTGCCTCAAGCCGCGAGTAGATGAACGGCTTGAACAGCTCGAGCGCCATCTTCTTCGGCAAACCGCATTGATGCAGCTTGAGTTCCGGCCCGGTCACGATGACCGAACGGCCCGAAAAGTCGACCCGCTTACCCAGAAGGTTCTGGCGGAAACGGCCCTGCTTGCCTTTCAGCATGTCCGACAGCGATTTCAGCGGGCGCTTGTTGGCACCCGTGATGACGCGGCCACGGCGGCCGTTGTCAAAGAGCGCATCAACGGATTCCTGCAGCATCCGCTTTTCGTTGCGGACGATGATGTCAGGTGCGCGCAGTTCGATCAGACGCTTCAGACGGTTGTTCCGGTTGATGACCCGGCGATAAAGGTCGTTCAGGTCGGATGTCGCGAAACGACCACCATCCAGCGGCACCAGCGGGCGCAGTTCCGGCGGGATCACGGGGATCACGGTCAGGACCATCCATTCCGGCCGGTTGCCGGATTCAAGGAAGCTCTCAACCACCTTCAGGCGCTTGATGATCTTCTTGGGCTTCAGTTCGCCCGTCGCTTCCTTGAGCTCCTCGCGCAGACGCTCTGCCTCGGCCTCCAGGTCGATCTGGCTGAGCATTTCGCGGATCGCTTCGGCACCAATATTCGCCGTGAAGGCATCGGCCCCAAACGCATCCTGCGCGTCCATATACTCTTCTTCCGAGAGCATCTGGCCATAGGTCAGGTCTGTAAGGCCGGGTTCGATCACGACGTAGTTCTCGAAGTAGAGAACCCGCTCAAGATCGCGCAGCGTCATGTCCAGCATCAGACCGATGCGGGACGGCAGCGATTTGAGGAACCAGATGTGGGCAACGGGTGCAGCCAATTCGATATGGCCCATCCGCTCGCGTCGCACCTTCTGCAGCGTTACTTCCACACCACATTTCTCGCAGACGACGCCGCGATACTTCATACGCTTGTATTTGCCGCAGAGACATTCGTAGTCCTTGATCGGCCCGAAGATCCGCGCGCAGAACAGGCCGTCACGCTCGGGCTTGAAAGTCCGGTAGTTGATCGTCTCGGGTTTTTTGATTTCGCCGTATGACCACGACAGAATCCGCTCTGGCGAGGCAAGGCTCACCTTGATCTCATCAAATACCTTCGGCGGCGTGAGCGGGTTAAACGGGTTGTTGGTCAGTTCCTGGTTCATTTTGTTTCCTCAGATTTCAGAGGGTGCGGGGGACGGTGCGCGACAGACGCGCACCTCGATGGACAAGGCGCGCCGGATCACTCGGCCGCGATCCCACCTTCGTTGTCCTCCGCATCCAGGAGTTCCATGTTGAGGCCAAGACCGCGGACCTCTTTGACGAGCACGTTGAACGATTCCGGTACGCCGGCTTCGAAATTGTCCTCGCCCTTCACGATGCTTTCATAGACCTTGGTCCGTCCTGCGACGTCGTCCGACTTCACTGTCAGCATTTCCTGCAGGGTGTAGGCGGCGCCGTACGCTTCCAGCGCCCAGACCTCCATCTCACCAAAGCGCTGACCGCCGAACTGCGCCTTACCGCCCAGCGGTTGCTGGGTGACGAGGCTGTAAGGCCCGGTCGAACGCGCGTGGATTTTATCGTCCACAAGGTGGTGCAGCTTGAGCAGGTACTTGATGCCCACGGTCACGGGGCGGCTGAACTGCTCACCGGTGCGACCATCGAACAGGATCGACTGACCGGACTCAGAGAACCCGGCGCGGACCAGCGCGTCGTTGACGTCGCTTTCCTTGGCGCCGTCGAAGACCGGCGTCGCGATCGGTACCCCGCGCGCGACGTTTCCAGCCGCCTCGACCAGACGATCCTCGTCCATTACGCCGATGCCTTCTTCATAGACATCTTCGCCATAAGCGATCCGCATCGCCTCGCGCACCGGGGTCAGGTCACCTGAACGGCGGTATTCGTCCAGCGCATCGTCAACCTTGAGGCCCAGACCACGCGCGGCCCAGCCCATATGGGTCTCGAGGATCTGGCCGACGTTCATCCGCGAAGGCACGCCCAGCGGGTTCAGGCAGAAGTCGACCGGCGTACCATCCGCAAGGAACGGCATGTCTTCCATCGGGACCACGCGGCTGATGACACCCTTGTTCCCGTGACGTCCGGCCATCTTGTCACCCGGCTGCAGCTTACGCTTCACCGCCACGAACACCTTGACCATCTTCATCACGCCCGGGGGCAGATCGTCACCACGGCGAACCTTCTCGACCTTGTCCTCGAACCGAGCGTCCAAGGCACGTTTTTGCGCCTCGTATTGCTCGTTCAGGGCCTCGACCACCTGCGCATCCGCCTCGTCCTTGAGGGCAATCTGCCACCAGACGGAACGCGGGAACGCTTCGAGCATCTCTTCGTCGACATTGCTGCCGGCTTTGATGCCCTTAGGCCCCTTGGCGACTTCCTTGCCGAGGATCAGCGACTTGAGACGTGCATAGATGTTACGGTCGAGGATCGCGAGTTCGTCGTCCCGGTCACGGGCCAGACGCTCCACCTCTTCCCGCTCGATCTGCAGCGCACGCTCGTCCTTGTCGACGCCGTGACGGTTAAAGACACGGACCTCAACGACCGTCCCGAAATCGCCCGGCTTGACGCGTAGTGACGTGTCGCGAACGTCCGAGGCTTTCTCACCAAAGATCGCACGAAGCAGTTTTTCTTCTGGCGTCATCGGGCTTTCGCCCTTTGGCGTGATCTTACCAACCAGAATGTCGCCAGGCTCTACGTCGGCACCGATATAGACGATGCCCGCCTCATCGAGGTTGCGCAAGGCTTCTTCACCAACGTTCGGGATGTCCCGGGTAATCTCTTCCGGCCCGAGCTTGGTGTCCCGCGCGGCCACTTCGAACTCTTCGATGTGAACGGACGTAAACACGTCGTCCCGTGCGATCCGTTCGGAGATCAGGATCGAGTCCTCATAGTTGTAGCCGTTCCAGGGCATGAAGGCGACGACGACGTTCTTGCCAAGCGCCAGCTCACCCAGATCGGTCGACGGACCATCGGCGATGACCTCGCCCTTGCCCACCATGTCACCAACCTTCACCAGCGGGCGCTGGTTGATGCAGGTGTTCTGGTTCGACCGCTGGAATTTGCGCAGGCGGTAGATGTCGACGCCCGCATCGCCCAGTTCCAGATCTTCGGTGGCCCGGATAACGATCCGCTGCGCGTCGACCTGGTCAATGATACCGGCCCGGCGCGCCTGGATCGCAGCACCGGAGTCGATGGCGACTTTTTCCTCGATCCCGGTACCGACCAGCGGCGCCTCGGCCCGCAGAAGCGGAACCGCCTGACGTTGCATGTTCGACCCCATGAGAGCGCGGTTCGCGTCGTCGTTTTCAAGGAACGGGATCAGCGAGGCGGCAACCGAGACCAACTGCTTGGGCGATACGTCGATCAGATCGACGCTTTCATTCGGCGCGAGGGTATAGTCCCCGGACTGACGGGTGCTGACCAGATCGTTCACGAACTTGCCATTGGCATCGAGGTTGGCATTGGCCTGCGCAACGGTGTGGCGCATTTCCTCGGTCGCGGACATGTAGTGCACTTCGTCCGTGACCTGGCCCTCTTTCACGACCCGGTAGGGGGTTTCGATAAAGCCGTACTTGTTGACCCGCGCGAACGTGGCGAGCGAGTTGATCAGACCGATGTTGGGCCCTTCCGGCGTTTCAATCGGGCACATCCGTCCGTAGTGAGTCGGGTGGACGTCGCGGACCTCGAAACCTGCCCGTTCCCGCGTCAAACCACCCGGCCCAAGCGCCGAGAGACGGCGTTTGTGCGTGACTTCCGACAGCGGGTTCGTCTGGTCCATGAACTGTGACAGCTGCGACGATCCGAAAAATTCGCGCACCGCGGCAGCGGCCGGTTTCGCGTTGATCAGATCCTGCGGCATCACCGTGTCGATCTCGACAGACGACATGCGCTCCTTGATCGCGCGCTCCATCCGGAGAAGGCCGACGCGATACTGGTTTTCCATCAGCTCACCGACAGAACGGACGCGGCGGTTGCCCAAGTGGTCGATGTCGTCGACATCGCCCTTGCCGTCACGCAGTTCCACCAGCGCCTTGATGCAGGCCACGATGTCTTCGCGGCGCAGGGTGCGCACCGTGTCTTCGGCATCAAGCGCCAGACGCATGTTCATCTTGACGCGACCAACGGCCGACAGGTCATAGCGCTCGCTATCGAAGAACAGCGTGTCGAACAGGGCCGACGCGGCCTCGACAGTGGGTGGCTCGCCCGGGCGCATGACTCGGTAGATGTCCATGAGCGCGGTTTCACGGTTCATGTTCTTATCCGTCGCCATGGTGTTGCGCATGTAGGGGCCGACATTGACGTTATCGATATCGAGAACCGGGATGTCGGTGATGCCCGCATCCAGCAGTTCCTTGACCGAACCGCCGATCAGCGTGCCGTCCTTGTCGTACTCGAGGGTCAGTTCATCCCCGGCTTCGACATAGATCGCGCCGTTTTCCTCGTTGATGATGTCCTGAGCAGCGAACTTGCCGACGATGTGGTCAAACGGGACAAGCAGTTCGGTGACGGTGCCCTCTTCAATCAGCTTCTTGACCGCGCGAGGTGTCACCTTCTTGCCCGCCTCGGCGATCACGTCACCGGTGGCCGCGTCGACAAGATCATAGGTCGGGCGCGTGCCACGGACCCGTTCAGGGAAGAAAGGGGTAACCCAACCCTTGCCCTTCTTATGGCTGAACGTGACCGTGTTGTAGTAAGCCTGCATGATGGTTTCCTGGTCGAGACCAAGCGCATAAAGCAGGGTTGTGACAGGCAGCTTCCGGCGACGGTCGATACGAGCATAGACGATGTCTTTGGCATCGAATTCAAAGTCCAGCCAAGAGCCGCGATAGGGGATGATGCGACATGCAAAAAGCAGCTTGCCCGAGGAATGGGTCTTGCCCTTGTCGTGGTCAAAGAAAACGCCCGGGCTGCGGTGCATCTGGCTGACGATCACCCGCTCGGTACCATTGACGATGAAAGTACCGTTTGGCGTCATCAGGGGCATATCGCCCATAAAGACATCCTGTTCCTTTATGTCCTTGACCGATTTTGCACCCGTATCTTCGTCGACATCGAAAACGATCAGACGCAGGGTGACCTTCAGCGGCGCGCTGTAGGTCATGTCGCGCTGCTGGCATTCCTCAACGTCGTATTTGGGCTTTTCCAGCTCGTACTTGACGTATTCAAGCACGCTGGTTTCATTGAAATCCTTGATTGGGAAGACCGATTGGAAAACGCCATGGATGCCTTCGCCATCCGTTGGTGTTTCCGCTTCCCCTGAACTCAGGAACAAATCGTACGAAGATTTCTGGACCTCGATGAGGTTCGGCATTTCCAGCACTTCGCGGATCTTGCCGTAGTATTTCCGAAGACGTTTCTGACCAAGGAAGGATTGCGCCATCTCAGATGTCACCTTTCAGTTTCTCACCAGACAGCCGCACAGTCGGGCCCCCGTGCGCTGCCCCGTCGAGAGGAAGGGTTCAGGCCAATTCATGTCTGCCGTCCCACCGGCAAACTCCCGACCTGTAAACCGCATCTTGGAAAAGGCTTTGGCAAAAGCCCTTTCCAAGACAGGTTCGGCTGGACCCGGTTTTCCGGGCCCAGCCACGTTAGATAGGGCGCGACTATCCGCGCTCCAAGAGGGCTTAGGCCAGTTCGACCTCGGCGCCCGCTGCTTCCAGCTTGCCTTTGATCTCTTCGGCTTCTTCCTTGGCAACGCCTTCCTTGATCTTGCCGCCGGCTTCGACCAGCTCCTTGGCTTCTTTCAGACCAAGGCCGGTGATGCCGCGCACTTCTTTGATGACGTTGATTTTCGACGCACCGGCGTTCTTGAGAACGACGTCGAATTCCGATTTCTCCTCGGCAGCCGCCGCACCGGCGTCACCACCAGCAGGGCCGGCCATCATGACAGCGCCGCCAGCAGCAGGCTCGATGCCGTACTCGTCTTTGAGGATTGTCTTCAGTTCCTGTGCTTCGAGAAGCGTCAGACCAACGATCTCTTCAGCAAGTTTTTTCAGATCAGCCATGTTTCAGCTCTTTCCGTTTCCTAGTGTGTGTTCCAACGCGCGATGGTGAACCACGCGCCGTTCCGACAATGCGCTAAGCCGCCTTTTCCTCGATCGTTGAGAGGACGGAGGCGATGTTCGATGCAGGTGCGCCAATGGCTCCGGCGATGTTTGCGGCAGGCGCGCCGATGCAGCCAACGATCGAAGCAATGAGCTCCTCGCGCGACGGCATTTTCGACACGGCTGTCACACCAGCCCGGTCCAGAGCGTTCTCGCCCATTGCACCGCCAAGAATGACGAACTTGTCGTTTTCCTTGGCGAAGTCCTCCGCGACCTTGGCTGCAGCCACAGGGTCTTCGGAGAAGGTGAGAACGGTCATGCCCGTCAGGTAATCCGCGATCGATCCGCAGGGTCTACCGTCAAGGGCGATTTTGGCGAGCCTGTTCTTAGCGACCCGAACCGCAGCATCCGCTTCCCGCGCCTTGGCGCGCAGATCCTGCATTTCGGCAACTGTCAGACCGGCGTAGTGGGCAACCACGACGACGCCAGAGCTTTCGAAGATCTGGCCGAGTTCTTCGACCACTTTCTCTTTCTGGGCTCTATCCACAGTTTCACTCCATTTTTGGAGGGGTGCTGCCCCTCCGGCTCGTATTCGCCAGGCCGGGTGGCCTGACAATCAAGTCCTTACGGGTCGCGGCACCTAACGCCTGGAACACGGGGGAGCCAGGCAGGAATGTCTCTTCCCGTCTCAGGCAGGAATTATGGCCAGATACATTTCCGGTCACCCACCGTCTCGGACGAAATAGAGGGCCACCGCGAATCGCGCGGGAGCCCTCGAGGCACCCGCATAGAACGAAGCGTTAAGGATGCCAACCCCAAACCTCGAATCACCCGGCAATTCGTGCTTTCAGGCGGCTTCGGTCTGATCCGGAGAGGGCTTATCCGGTGCCAATCTGGTCAAAGTGCTGATCAGACCGCCTTTTGAGACCGGTTTGCGCAACACGTCAACCATTCCCGCCTCGCGGTAGCTTTCAACCTGATGCGGCAGGGCATTTGCGGTCACGCCAATGATGATCGGGCAGTCTTCAGGCTTTTCGCCATAGAACGCGTGGATTGCGCGTGTCGCCTCCACCCCGTCCATTTCAGGCATCTGCACGTCCATCAGGATAATATCAAAGGCCTTGTCCTTCACCGCGTTGACTGCCGCGAGCCCGCTATCGGCCTCGGTCAGCTTGGGATTGAAGGGCTTCAGGAACTTCCGGAGGATCAGGCGGTTCGTCTTGTTGTCATCTACGATGAGCATCTCGAACTGCGAAAAGTCGGCCTTTGTCTCATCTTTCCGCGCATCCTCTTTGGGGGCGGACGGTTTGAGTATGCCGCGTTCGAGCGGCAGGCAGATTTCGAACCGTGACCCTTTGCCCGGCTCGCTCTGTACGGTGAGAGTGCCGTGCATGGCCTCGCAAATGCTACGCGAAATCGTCAGCCCCAGACCGGTGCCGCCATGTTCGCGCGTGTTGCTACCATCGGCCTGGCCGAAGGGCTGGAATATCCGGGCTTGCGCGTCATCCGAAATGCCCAGCCCCGTGTCGATGACAGAGATGAGCAAACCGGAACGCAATGCTTCCTTCGAGGGTGATCGATACTGCGCCTCGATCGTGACGGAGCCCTCATCCGTAAACTTGATGGCATTAGATACAAGGTTGTGAATGACCTGGCGCAACCTTCGTCCATCTCCCGAAACAGGCGGTAGCGCACCATCCGGAAGCGAGATCTTGAGATCCAGTGCCTTTGCCTGGGCAGCATCGGAGTAAAGCGCCCGTGCCGTTTCGAGCAAAGGCTCGATCTCGAAATCGCGGTATTCGATCGTGACTTCGCCTGCCTCGATCTTCGAATAGTCGAGAACGTCGTTGATGGTGGACAACAAGAGCCCACCGGATTCCGTCAGAACGCGAAGGCACTCCTTCTGTTCGTCGTCCAGATTGGTTCCGGACAGGATATTCGCCATGCCCAAGACACCGTTCAGCGGTGTGCGAACTTCGTGGCTGACATTCGCGATGAATTCGGATTTCGCCTTGCTCGCCGCCTCGGCGGCTTCGGTCAATGCCTGCTCGCGCCTTTGCGCGAGGGCGGCGAGATAAAGCTCGATCAGCAGATAGCAGACGATCAGAACGAGGACACCGCCCGAGATGTATTCATAGGCCACCAGCTTGCGCGTATTCGCCGCAACCGCGGGAGAGATGACGTCAAGCCGAGACTGGTTGTATTCGATGATCCATGCGCGGCGTATGTCGACCACGCGTTGGCCCATCCCGTCGGTCAACATGGCCAACGTCGCGCTGTCGGGCGGGGTATCACCGTAGAGGAGCGGATCAAGCTCTTCCAAGAAGTCGTCCAACGCCGCGATATGACCTGCTAGCATCGGGCGACCGGTCATATCGAGCTGGCTTACGATATCGACCCGGCTCCAGAAAACGTCGAACTGCGTCTGCAGTTCGCCCAGGCCCACGACACCGGCCTCATACGCTATGGCCAGCTTGGCGGCGCGCTCGCCTTCGTAGATCAGTTCACTCGCTTTCCAGGACGAACTGATGAGCGCGAGGGCCAGTTTCTCTTCGGCGTCTCGCAGCGCGCCACGATGCCAAAGCATGGCACCGACCAGCGCGAGGCACAGCCCGATCGCAACGCTTGCCCGAAGGATTTGGCTGTGCCTTTTCATGTTGTAGTTGGACTGACTATTACTCGACCACGATGCGGTTGAGCTGCCAGATCATCTCGGCATCAAAGAGCTGCTGACCAGCCTGCGTCTCGTCCAGTGGATAGACCACCCAGATCGGGCCCTTGTCACGGACACGCATCGCTCTGCCGTTTTGATCCATCGCCAGGATGACGCCGTGCTCCGACGCATGTGCAGCGGGTATCGTGACAGTGTAGTCGTTGATGGCGATGGCCTTCAACGTATCGCCGTCGGCACCAACAGCAGTCAGCAGTGACGCCAGGGTCGGGCCCTCAAAAACCTGTTCGCCAGAAGTGAAGGATGTATATGTCCGTACCTCGCGCCAATCGAGGTTTTCGAGCATCGTCCGGTCGAACTGAACAACACCATCGCCATTGTCGGCGTTGATACTGCCGGACACCGTGATCAAAACGGTGCCTTCCGGTTGCGGAAGGGTCGTTGCCCAGAGCGGCGCGGCCAAGAGTGACAGGATGGAAAAAAGGAAAGATCGGCGCAAAAGGCTCATTGCGGTATCCCCATTAGGTTTTGGTTGCGCGCCGATTGAATTCGAAACTTCCTAAGAAAGAGCTTAGAAACGAAAAAAGGCGCCCCAGTGGGACGCCTTCCTTTGTCATGATCGGATGATTATTCGCCGGTGGCTTCGGCCACGTTGATGCTGACACCCGGGCCCATGGTCGAACTCAGGGCGATCTTTTTCATGTACGTGCCCTTAGCACCCGCCGGTTTTGCCTTGGCGACGGCACCAATAAACGCCCGCACGTTCTCGACCAGCTTGGCTTCGTCGAAGGACGCTTTGCCAACGCCGGCATGAACAACGCCGGCTTTCTCGACCTTGAACTGCACTTCACCACCTTTGGCGGCTTTGACAGCGTCTGCCACATCCATGGTGACGGTGCCGACCTTTGGGTTCGGCATCAGGTTACGCGGACCAAGAACCTTACCAAGACGACCGACAATCGGCATCATGTCCGGCGTCGCGATACAGCGATCGAACTCGATGGTGCCACCCTGAACCGTTTCCATCAGGTCTTCGGCGCCCACAATGTCTGCACCGGCGGCCTGTGCCTCTTCGGCCTTGGGCCCGCGAGCAAACACGGCAACGCGAACTGTCTTGCCAGTACCGTTCGGCAGACCGACAACGCCGCGAACCATCTGGTCGGCATGGCGTGGATCGACACCAAGGTTCATCGCGATCTCGATGGTTTCATCGAACTTCGCGGTTGCATTGGATTTCACCAGCGCGACAGCCTCTTCGACCGAGACGTCGTCTTTGCCGGCAAAAGCTTCGCGGGCCGCTTTCGTGCGTTTTCCGAACTTTGCCATGGCTTATCCTTTCACCTCGATACCCATCGAGCGGGCCGAACCAAGAATGATCTGCATCGCCGCGTCGATGTCGTTGGCGTTGAGGTCCTTCATCTTGGCCTCTGCGATTTCACGGACCTGTGCCGCGGTAACGCTACCCACCGTTTCACGGGACGGGTTGTTCGCACCCGATTTAAGCTTTGCGGCCTTCTTCAGATAGTAAGACGCGGGCGGCGTCTTGATATCCATGGTGAAGGATTTGTCCTGGTAGTAGGTGATCACGGTCGGGCACGGCGCACCGGGCTCCATGTCGGCGGTCTTGGCGTTGAACGCCTTGCAGAATTCCATGATGTTGATGCCGCGCTGAC
>CAWUIQ010000075.1:0-17059 GCA_963922565.1 uncultured Rhodobacterales bacterium | reverse complement strand
TCGCTTAAGCAACGGCCCGGCAACGGGTCAATCTGGCGATAGGTTCAGGGCCGCGTCTTGGCACGCGCGCTTCTCATCCTCCGCGGATAGATAAGGAAGGCAGGCCTAATCACCCTGCGTCCCGACAGCAACCGAACGCCCGCAAGCGGCGCCGCATTGCATCCCGATCCGAATACGGACCCTCCCCGCCCCTGCCCTGCAGGGCTGCGGGTAAAGGGGGATACGGCAATGATCCGCCGCATTCCGGCCTTTCGCATAAAGCGGCGCAGCCGTATAACCTCAGCCCAACAAGCGCCGAGTCGCGGCGCAATTGAATCTGGGGTTCGGGCAAATGTCGATTTTCGGGAATCTGGGCGGCCTTCTGTCGGCAGACATGGCGATAGATTTAGGCACCGCCAACACACTGGTCTACGTCAAGGGGCGCGGTGTCATCCTGTCCGAGCCTTCGGTCGTGGCCTACCACGTCAAGGACGGCGTCAAGAAAGTGCTGGCCGTCGGCGAAGACGCCAAGCTGATGCTGGGCCGCACGCCGGGCAGCATCGAAGCAATCCGCCCGATGCGCGAAGGGGTCATCGCCGATTTCGACACCGCCGAAGAGATGATCAAGCACTTCATCCGCAAGGTCCACAAACGGTCAACATTCTCGAAACCCAAGATCATCGTCTGCGTCCCCCACGGTGCCACGCCCGTTGAAAAACGGGCCATCCGCCAATCGGTGCTGAGCGCCGGGGCACGCCGCGCGGGCCTGATCGCCGAACCGATCGCAGCCGCCATCGGGGCGGGCATGCCCATCACCGACCCTACCGGCAACATGGTCGTGGATATCGGCGGTGGAACGACTGAAGTGGCCGTCCTGTCACTGGGCGACATCGTCTATGCCCGATCCGTCCGTGTGGGTGGTGACCGGATGGACGAGGCCATCATCAGCTATCTGCGCCGCCAGCAGAACCTGCTGGTGGGTGAAACGACCGCAGAACGCATCAAGACTTCGATCGGCACCGCGCGCATGCCCGACGACGGGCGCGGCGCGTCGATGCAGATCCGCGGCCGCGACCTGCTGAACGGGGTGCCGAAGGAAATCGAGGTCACGCAGGCGCAGATCGCCGAGGCCCTTGCCGAACCGGTCCAGCAAATCTGCGAGGCGGTGATGACGGCGCTGGAAACCACGCCGCCCGACCTTGCCGCCGACATCGTCGACCGGGGTGTCATGCTGACCGGCGGAGGGGCGTTGCTGGGCGATCTCGATCTGGCCTTGCGCGAACAGACCGGGCTGGCCGTATCCATCGCCGATGAAAGCCTGAACTGCGTCGCACTCGGAACCGGCAAGGCGCTCGAGTACGAAAAGCAACTGCGCCACGCCATCGATTACGATAGCTAGTTGCCTAAACGCCGGAATTAGCCGAAACTTTTGGGAATTGTCCCGCGCCTGACAAAGGATATTCGCGTTGGCCAAGGATCGTTCGAATGGCATGGATTACACTGCGCCTTTGCGCAGGCTTATCGTGACCGTTCTGGTTCTGGTTCTCGCCGCGACATTTCTGATCTGGCGGATCGACAGCCCCCGTGTCGAACGGTTTCGGGCGCAGGTAACCGACCAGATCGTACCGAACTTCGATTGGGCAATGGCGCCGGTCACCGGCACCATCAACCTGCTGCGGGATTTGCAAAGCTATCGCCAGCTTGCCGAACAGAACCAGGAATTGCGGCGCGAGCTGCGGAAGATGCAGGCCTGGAAAGAGGCCGCACTACAGCTTGAACAGGAAAACGCCCGGCTGCTCGATCTCAACAACGTCCGACTGGACCCGCGCCTGACTTACATCACCGGGGTCGTTCTTGCCGATAGCGGATCGCCCTTTCGTCAGTCCGTCCTGCTGAACGTGGGCGCGCGCGACGGTCTTGTCGAAGGTTGGGCCACGATGGACGGTCTGGGCCTCGTTGGGCGGATTTCGGGCGTCGCACAGAACACGGCCCGGGTGCTCCTGGTGACGGACGCGTCAAGCCGGGTGCCCGCCTTCATCCAACCCTCTGGCCAAAAGGCCATGGTGGCAGGCGACAACAGCGCGGCCCCACCGATCGACTTTCTGGAAAGCCCGGATCTGGTGCGGCCCGGTGACCGGGTGGTGACATCGGGCGATGGCGGCGTCTTTCCGGCGGGGTTATTGATCGGGCAAGTAGCGGCAAGCCCGGACGGGCGGCTCAGGGTCCGGCTGGCGGCTGACTATGAGCGGCTCGAATTCCTGCGGGTGCTGCGCCACTACGGCACGCCCCCGGTTTCCGACACAACAGGCGTGCTGACGCCCGAGGGTCCGCGGCTTCTGGTGCAGGAGGACGCAACGAGTGACTGACATCGGCCCCTCCCGGATCTGGGCGCGGCGCGTCAGTTTCGCGGCGCTCGTGCTTCTGGTGATCTTCTTCAACCTGCTGCCGCTTCAGACATTGCCGCGCAGCTGGGCCGGGCCCGACCTCCTGATGGCCTTCGCCTTTGCATGGGTTGTCCGGCGGCCGGAATTCGTGCCACCGCTGTTGCTGGGCGGGTTATTCCTGCTGGCTGATCTGCTTTTGCAGCGGCCGCCCGGGCTCTGGGCCCTGCTCATGCTTTTGGCCTGCGAACGCCTGCGCGGGCAAAGCCGGTCGCTCAGGGACGCGACTTTGACCACCGAATTCCTGGGTGTTGGATCGATGATCATCCTAGTCAGCCTTGGCTATCGCTTCGTTCTTGCGCTCTTCATGCTCGACTTGCCCCCGCTTGGGCTGGCTCTATCACAGCTTGGCATGACCCTTGTTTTCTATCCGCTTACGGTCTTTCTGACCCATGCGCTGCTTGGCGTGCGCAAGGCGACGCCCGGCGACTATGACAGCAAGGGGCAGGCGCTATGAAACGGCCCCGCGTCGACACCGAAGCCAGCCATCGCACGATCACCCGCCGGGCCGCGGTTCTGGGCGGCTTGCAACTGGCCTTCATGGGCGGGCTGGCCGCGCGGATGCGGTACCTGCAGGTCGAAGAGGCCGATCAATACCGGCTTTTGGCCGAGGAAAACCGGATCAACATCCGGCTCATCGCCCCGTCGCGCGGCGAGATCTTTGACCGCAACGGGGTGCCCATTGCCCGCAACGCGCCCAGCTATCGCATCGTGATCGTGCGCGAGGATGCGGGTGACGTCGACGCCGTCGTCGAAAAGCTGCGGATGCTGGTGGCGCTGGACGATGACCAGCTTGAGCGTGCCCTTAATGAGGTCAAGCGCAGCGCGCCCTTCCTGCCGATCACCCTGGCCGAGGATGTGCCGTGGGACGATGTCAGCCGGGTCTCGGTCAACGCGCCGTCGCTGCCCGGCATCACGCCAGAGGTCGGTCTGAGCCGGGTCTATCCGCTCGGGTCCGACTTTGCCCATGTGCTGGGTTATGTGGGCCCGGTTTCGGACTACGATCTGGAAAAGATCGAAAACCCGGACCAGCTCTTGCGGATCCCGCGCTTCCAGATCGGTAAGGTCGGGGTCGAGGCCAAGTCCGAAGATGTTCTGCGCGGTGCCGCCGGTGCCAAGCGGGTCGAGGTCAACGCAAATGGCCGGGTGATGCGCGAACTTGACCGGCGCGAAGGGATCGCGGGCGCCGACATGCAGCTGACGCTGGATGCCGGGCTGCAAAGCTATGTGCAGGCCCGCCTGACCGGCGAGAGCGCTAGCGCCGTGGTCATGGACTGCGAAACCGGTGATCTGCGGGCGATCTGTTCCGCGCCCACCTTTGACCCCAACCTCTTTGTCCGCGGCATCTCCGTTGCCGATTACCGCGCGCTGACGGAAAACAAGTACCGCCCGCTTGCCTCGAAGTCGGTGCAGGGCACCTACCCACCCGGCTCGACCTTCAAAATGATCACGGCGATGGCCGCGCTCGAAGAGGGGCTGATTTCGGCCCAGGAAACGGTCTGGTGTCCCGGCCATCTTGAGGTTGCGGGCCGCCGGTTCCACTGCTGGAAGCGCGTGGGTCACGGGCACATGGACCTTGAGGATTCGCTCAAGCAAAGCTGCGACGTCTATTACTACGACCTCGCCGTCAAAGTCGGGATCGAAAAGATCTCGGCCATGGCACAGCGGCTCGGTCTGGGGATGCGGCACGACCTGCCGATGTCCGCCATCGCCAAGGGGCTGGCACCGAACAAAGCGTGGAAGCTGGCGGTTCACGATCAGGATTGGCGCGTGGGCGACACGGTCAACGCCTCGATCGGTCAGGGTTACATGCTGGCCTCGCCCCTGCAGCTGGCGGTGATGTCGGCCCGTCTGGCAACAGGGCGGTCGGTCACGCCACGCCTGATCAAGACCATCGACGGGGTTGAGCAACCCGACGGCGCGGGCGAAGACATGGGCATGCGACCCACCAACCTGCTTATGATGCGGCAGGCGATGTATGCGGTCGTCAATGACCGCAAGGGCACCGCCTATCGCAGCCGGATCATCGCCGAAGGTATGCGGATGGCGGGCAAGACCGGCACCAGCCAGGTCCGCAACATCACGGCCGAGGAACGGCGGGCAGGCGTCATCCGTAACGAAGATTTGCCGTGGGAGCGGCGCGACCATGCATTGTTCGTGAATTACGCCCCCTATGACAATCCGAAATACGCCGTTGCCGTCGTGGTCGAACATGGCGGTGGCGGATCGAAAGCGGCGGCACCCATCGCCCGCGACATCACGCTTCAGGCGCTTTACGAGGGCGAACCGCCCCTCGAAGCCTACCCGACCAAGGATCGCGAACGGATCGCCGAACAGCAGGAGCGGCTGCGCGCCATCCGCCCGGTGGCCAATATCGGGGCCAGCGATCAGGCATGAGTTATCTTGAATACACGGTCAAGCACACGCCAAGCGGCTGGCGCAAGATCCTGCATCTGAACTGGCCGCTTGCCCTGCTTCTGGCCACGGTCGCGGGCGTCGGATTCCTGATGCTCTATTCGGTTGCCTCGGGCCAGCTTGACCGCTGGGCCGAGCCGCAGATGAAGCGCTTTGCCATCGGTTATATCGGCATGCTGATCGTCGCCATGGTGCCGATCTGGTTCTGGCGCAGCGTATCGAGCGTGGCTTATGCCTTTTCGATCCTGCTGCTGATCGCGGTCGAGCTGTTCGGGACGGTCGGCATGGGCGCCCAGCGCTGGATCGACCTTGGTTTCATGCGCTTGCAGCCGTCAGAGCTGACCAAGGTGACGCTGGTGATGATCCTCGCCGCCTATTACGACTGGCTGTCGCCGAAAAAGGTGTCACGGCCGTTCTGGGTGCTGCTGCCCATCGTGCTGATCCTGCTGCCAACGGCGATGGTCCTGCAGCAACCCGACCTGGGCACCTCGATCCTGCTGCTGGCGGCCGGGGGTGGGCTGATGTTCCTGGCCGGGGTGCATTGGGCGTATTTTGCGGCCGTCATCGCCGCTGTCGGCGGCCTGGTCACGGCCGTCTTTCAAAGCCGCGGCACGCCATGGCAGTTGCTGGAAGATTACCAGTATCGCCGCATCGACACGTTTCTTGACCCAAGCTCCGATCCCCTGGGTTCGGGCTATCACATCACGCAATCGACCATCGCGCTTGGTTCGGGCGGCTGGACCGGTCGGGGGTTCATGCAGGGCACACAATCGCGGCTGAACTTCCTGCCTGAAAAACACACCGACTTCATCTTTACCACGCTCGCCGAAGAGTTCGGCTTTGTCGGTGGTATCTCTCTGCTGCTGCTCTACGCGCTGATCATCATGTTCTGCGTGATCTCGGCCATGGCCAACAAGGACCGGTTTTCGTCGCTGCTGATCCTCGGCCTCGCCCTCAACTTCTTTCTCTATTTCGCCGTCAACATGTCGATGGTCATGGGCCTCGCGCCGGTTGTCGGCGTGCCGCTGCCGCTGGTCAGCTATGGCGGATCGGCCATGCTCGTTCTGCTGATGGCGTTCGGCCTTGTGCAAAGCGCCCATGTCCACCGGCCGCGGTAACAACACCAATTGCCGGAGACACCAATGACCCTCTTCCACCTTGCGATCAACGTCACCGATCTGGATGAAACCCGGACATTCTATGGTGGCCTTCTGGGATGCGAGGAAGGGCGCAGCACCGACACCTGGGTCGATTTCGACTTTTTCGGCCATCAGCTCAGTTGCCATCTGGGCACACCGTTCGATAGCCAGCCCACGGGCAAGGTTGGCGATCACGATGTCCCGATGCCGCATTTCGGAGCCGTCCTGCCGATGGCCGAATGGCGGGCACTGGCCGACAGGCTGACGGCAAGCGATCTTGAATTCGTGCTTAAACCGCAGATCCGGTTCGAAGGCGAGCCGGGCGAGCAGAGCACCATGTTCTTTGCCGATCCCTCCGGCAATCCGATCGAGATCAAGGGCATGGCCGATTTCGGCGGGGCCTTCGCCACGTGACCACCAACATCCTGTTTGCCGCGACCGAAAAACGCTGGGTTGAGTACGAGGCGCCCTTGCGCGAGGCCCTGGCCGATACGGGCATCGACGCCCGTCTGGCAACCAGCCTGCCACCGGTCGAAGTCGACTATATCGTCTATGCCCCCAATTCACCGGTGCAGGATTTCGGGCCCTATACCCGTCTCAAGGCCGTCCTGAACCTCTGGGCCGGGGTCGAGGCGGTCGTCCACAATCCGACCCTCAAGGTGCCGTTGGCCCGCATGGTCGATCCCGGTCTGACGCAGGGAATGGTCGAATGGGTCACGGGCCATGTCCTGCGCCATCACCTCGGGATGGATGTCCATATCAAGGGCGCGCCGGGCGTCTGGGACCCCGTCGTGCCGCCGCTTGCCTTTGATCGGAGTGTGGGCGTTCTGGGGCTGGGTGAGTTGGGGGCGGCCTGCGCGCGGATGCTGGCGCAGATCGGTTTCGACGTCGCGGGGTGGAGCCGGTCGCAAAGGGATGTCGCGGGGATAGAGTGCCGTTCGGGTGAGGACGGCCTGATCGAGGTCCTGCAAAGGTCCGAGATCCTCGTCCTGCTGCTGCCCGATACGCCCGCAACGACGAACCTACTGAATGCCAAGCGGCTTGGCCTGATGCCCAAGGGGGCCGTCATCATCAACCCCGGACGCGGGCCGCTGATCGATGACGATGCATTGCTTGCCGCGCTGGATGCAGGGCAGATCGGCCACGCCACGCTCGACGTGTTCCGTGTTGAGCCGCTGCCCGCCGACCATCCCTATTGGCATCATCCGAACGTCACGGTCACGCCCCACATCGCATCTGAAACGCGGGCGAAATACGCAGCCAAGACCATTGCCGAAAACGTCCGCCGGGGCGAGGCAGGCGAGCCGTTCCTGCATCTGGTCGATAGGTCGCTGGGCTACTGAACGCCGGTCCGGAGGGTCCTTGCCTGGCGGCAAAATACCTGTGCTACTGTCGGGCATTGGATCTGCTCGAAGGGTATCGCTGCCCCAAACCATGCTCGCCTTGTTAACGACTTGCTTCATGGCTCGTGAGGGCCGTGTTCGGATCATCAAAGGTCTTGCCATTCTGTTCGTCCTTGGCGCGACCTCCGCCCAGTCAAGTTCTGCATGCTATGGGCAGCAGCTCAGCTTGCGCATCCCCAAGGATCCGGACGCGGCTGACTCCGCCCACATCCTGCGTTTGCCAGCCCCTGATATGTGGATCGTCAATGTCGGCGGCGGCCAGAACCTGCGGGACGTACCCTGTCGCCCGGAGCCTGTCCCGGCGTGGTCTGCCGTCATTCCCGTGGCGGAGCCGATCATGCCGGACGAGGTTCGAAATACCCTGAGAACGCAAGGCGTGCGCCTGACGACCATACGGATATCTGGCGTCACCCGCGAAGGTATCGGGACCTATCAGAGATCGAGAGAGTGGTGGTGGGAGAATGTCTATGCCAGCGCCCCGACAACTCCGGACGGTCATCTGCGCAAGCCCTCGGTCGCAGGTGACGCTGTGGGCGGTTCATGGTTGCTCAGCGCCGCATATCTGGACGGTGCGGGCGACAGAATACCGGTTAGCTGCGCTTTGGAATGCACGGTCGACTACCGGATCAGACAATCGCTGGTTCTGTACTACCGTTTTGTCGTTGCGGACAAAACGAAGACACCGGACTGGATAGCCATTGACCGCGCTGTTCGATCAGTCGTCGCCGAGTGGATCGACGAAGACAGCCCCTAGCCTATCAAGCCGCCAGACCACGCCCTTTCAGCAGCGCGTCGACCCCGGGCAGGCGGCCCCGGAACGCGACATACAGCTCTTCGGCGTCGCGGCTGCCCCCGGTCGAAAGGATGAACTCCTCCAGCGCCCTTGCCTTGTCGGGGTCAAAGGCATCGCCGGTTTCTTCGAACGCCTCAAACGCATCCGCATCCATGACCTCGGACCACATGTAGCTGTAATAGCCGGACGAATAGCCATCACCCGCAAAGACATGGGCGAAGTGCGGCGTCGCGTGACGCATGTCGATGGCACGGGGCATGTCGATCTCGGCCAAAACCTCGGCCTGCTTCTGCATCGGATCCGCCGCCGCTGGCCCATCGTGGAACCCCAGATCGACAAGGGCCGAGGCGATGTATTCCACCGTCTGGAAGCCCATGTCGTAGGTCGATGCCTTGATGACCTTGTCGATCATGACCTGCGGCATGGGCTCACCCGTTTCGGAGTGAACCGCATGGGTCTGCAGCACTTCGGGCAGGTCGAGCCAGTGCTCGTAAAGCTGGCTGGGCAGTTCGACAAAGTCGCGCGCCACGGACGTGCCGGACACGCTTTCATAGGTGACATCCGACAGCATCTGGTGCAGGGCATGCCCGAATTCATGGAACAGCGTGCGGGCGTCATCATAGCTCAGCAAGGCCGGATCGCCCTTGGCGAAGTTGCAGACGTTCACCACGATGGGGGCCTGATCCTCGGGGTACTTGGCCTGGCTGCGCATCGCACTGCACCACGCCCCCGACCGCTTTGACCCCCGCGCGAAATAATCGCCGACAAACACCGCCACATGCTCGCCATCGCGGGTCACCTCCCAGGCGCGGCAATCGGGATGATAAAGCGGGATATCAAGCGGCGCGAAATCGAGATCGAAAAGCCGTTTGGCGCAGGAAAACGCAGCCTCGATCATGTTCTCAAGCTGCAGGTAGGGTTTCAGCTCGGCCTCATCGAGATCATGCAGTTCCTTGCGGCGCTTTTCAGAGTAATAGCGCCAGTCCCACGCCTCCAGCTCACCCTGCACACCGTCGTTCTGCATCATCTGGGCCAGCACCCAGGCATCGGCATTGGCCTGCGCCTTGGCGGGTTCCCAGACCTGCATCAGCAGATCGCGCACCGCATCCGGTGTTTTGGCCATCTCGGTTTCGAGCTTGTAGGCCGCGAAACTGTCGTAACCCAAAAGGGTCGCACGCTCTTCGCGCAGTTTCAGGATTTCGGCGGCGATGGCCCGGTTGTCGGTCTCGCCACCATTCGCACCCCGCGCCGTCCAGGCATTATAGGCCTTTTCCCGCAATTCCCGACGGGGGGAAAATTGTAGAAACGGCACGATGATAGAGCGCGACAGCGTCACCACCGGGCCATCCGCGCCCTTTTCCTCGCCCGCGGCTTTGGCCGCCTCGACGACGAATTGCGGCAGGCCGACCAGATCGTTGCCGCCAAGCTCCATGAACCAATCACGCTCGTCGGCAAGCAGGTTCTGGGTGAACGCGGTTCCAAGCTCGGCAAGGCGGCCCTTGATTTCTTTCATCCGGACCTCGGCTGAGCCCTCCAATGCCGCACCGGCCCGCACGAAACCGCGATGCGTCAGCATCAGGACCCGCGCCTGCTCATCCGTCAGATCCAGCGCATCCCGCTGGTCCCAGATCGCAGCCACCCGGGCAAAGAGCGCCTTGTTCGCGGAAATCTCGGCGTAATGCGCCGCCAGCTTCGGAGAGAATTCGCGCTGCAACGCCTCGCGCGCCGGATTGCTGTCAGCACCGGCAACATTGAAAAAGACCCCCAGCACCTTACCCAGATCACGCCCTGCCGCCTCAAGCGCCTCGATCGTGTTGGCAAAATCGGGATCGGTATCGCTGGCGGCGATGGCATCGATCTCTTGCCGGTGACGGGCCAGCGCGTCCTCGACCGCCGGGGCGAAATCATCATCGGCGATCCGATCAAAGGGCGGCACTTCAAACGGCGTGGACCAGTCCTCGAGCAGGGGGTTTGTCATCACATGCGTTCCTTTATGGGTTGCCCTAGGCCGCACCCTCGTCGGTGGCCGGTTTGGCCTTGGGTCCGCAATCGGGGCAGTCCTCCCTTCTATTAAGGGTGATCCTGCGGCTTTCACCATAGAGCGCGTCGTAGATCAGCATCTCACCGCGCATCACGTGGCCCGCATCTGCGACGATTTTCAGCGCTTCGACCGCCATCATCGTGCCGACCACGCCCGGCAGCGGTCCGATCACGCCCGCCTCGGCGCAGTTCGGGGCCAGTTCGGGCGCGGGGGCTTCGGGGAAAACGCAACGATAACAAGGGCCACCCCGTGCCGGATCAAAGACCGAGAGCTGCCCCTCCCATTGCGTCAATGCGCCGGAAATCAGCGGCTTTCCAAGCGCGGCCGCGACCCGGTTCGACAGGTACCGCGTTTCGAAATTGTCGGTCCCGTCAATGATCAGATCGTAATCGGCGAAAAGATCCGCAGCGATCTCATCAGTCAGACGTCTGTTGTAGGGCCGGATGGTGACAAAGGGGTTCTGGGCCTCGCACGCGGCCTTGGCCGAAAAGACCTTGGGCATGCCGATATTGTCATCGGTGTGGATGACCTGCCGCTGGAGGTTGGTGTTTTCCACCGCGTCGTCATCGATCACCCCAATGACACCGACCCCTGCGGCAGCCAGATACTGGAGTACGGGCGATCCCAGCCCACCGGCGCCGATCACAAGCACCTTTGCATTCTTGATGGCCCGCTGACCGCCCCCGCCGATTTCGCGCAGCACGATATGGCGGGCGTACCGGTTAAGCTCCGCATCGGAAAAGGGCCCCACCTGCTGTTCCGCATCGCGCGCATCTTCGACCTCTTTGGCCCGTGCCTGCACCCGCTTCAGTCCTTGGCGATAGAGCACGATGAGACCCGCCAGGGCACCGACAGCCAGCCACACCATTTCGCTGTCACCGGTCGCATCACGCAGCGGATGGCCGTCCGGCAACACGATATGCATAGCGAGGATGGCGATATAGAGCAGTCCCAGCATCATCCAGCGCGCCGGCGGCGGAACGTTGGCCCACCGGCCACCGAACCAGATCGCAAGACCCAGAAGGACGATCACCAGCATCGCTATGACCGCCCGGTCGAGCCAAAGCCGCCCTGCCCCCGGGCGCTGACGCTTAGGTCATCGACGATCTCGAACGCGCCTTGGGTGACGGGCGCGACAACGATCTGGGCGATGCGGTCGCCGTGCTCGATCGTGAAGGGCTCGGCACTGGTGTTGAGCAGGATGACACCCACAGGGCCACGGTAATCGCTGTCGATGGTGCCGGGGCTGTTGACCAGCGCGATGCCGTGCTTCAGCGCGAGGCCGGAACGGGGGCGGACCTGCACCTCGTATCCTTCGGGGATCTCCATGTGCAGACCCGTGGGGATCAGCGCACGCTCCGCGGGCGCAAGGGTCACGGCGGCCAGACCGGGTAGATTGGCCCGGATGTCAGCGCCAGCGGCGCCTGCTGTCTCGTACCGGGGCAGCGGTACGGACCGGTCCGCCTCGTTGGCCCATGTGAGGCGAATGCCGATCATGGCCCGATAACCCCCGCGATGCGGTCCGCCAGACGGCGGGCGACCTCCTCCTTGGACATTCGGGGCCAGCTCTCGGCCCCCTCGGCCGAAATCAACGTCACCGCGTTCTCGGCGCCGCCCATGATCCCTGTCTCGGGTGAGACATCGTTGGCCACGATCCAGTCGCACCCTTTCCGCTCCCGCTTGGCGGTTGCGTTGCTTTCGACATCGTTCGTTTCGGCGGCAAATCCCACGACAAGGTGTGGCCGGCCCTCTTTCAGCTGCGCGACGCGGGCCAGTATGTCGGGGTTCTCCGTCAGTTCGAGGGCGGGCAGGCCGTCCTTCGATTTCTTGAGCTTGCGGTTGCTGGCCCCGTTCACGCGCCAGTCCGCAACAGCGGCGGCAAAGATGGCGGCATCGGCGGGTAACGCGGCCTCGACCGCCTCCAGCATTTCGGCCGCCGTCTCAACCGGCCGCAAGGTCACCCCATCGGGCGCATCAACCTCGGCCGGGCCGGTGACAAAAACCACCTCGGCCCCGAGGGCCGCCAGCGCCCGCGCGATGGCCGTGCCCTGCGCGCCCGAGGACCGGTTGGCGATATAGCGTACCGGATCGATCGGCTCATGCGTTGGCCCTGACGTGACGATGATGCGTTTGCCCGCCAGCGGTCCGGCTGCGAAATGCGCCGTAATCGCGTCCACGATCTCCAGCGGCTCAGCCATCCGCCCCGGTCCAAATTCACCGCAGGCCATATCGCCATCATTCGGCCCGACGACCGAAACGCCATCATCCCGAAGGATCGCCAGATTGCGTTGCGTTGCGGGGTGGTTCCACATCCGTACATTCATTGCGGGGGCGATCATGACGGGCGTATCGGTGGCCAGCAGCAGGGTCGTCGCCAGATCGTCGGCCCGACCCTGCGCAAGCTTTGCCATCACATCCGCCGTGGCCGGTGCGACCACCAACAGATCAGCGGCGCGCGACAGCTGGATATGGCCCATCTCTGCCTCATCCGTCAGGTCAAAGAGATCGCGATAGACCTTTTCACCGGAAAGCGCCGACAGCGAAAGGGGCGTTACGAACTCCTCGGCCGCCCTGGTCATCACGGGTGTCACCGATGCACCGCGTTCCCGCAGCCGGCGGATCAGATCGAGGGATTTATAGGCGGCTATCCCGCCCGTCACGATCAGAAGAATTCGTTTGCCGTCAAGCATATGGCCCCCTTCGTCGCGCCGACCATAAGGGCCGCGTGCGATATCTGCCAGCCCCTAGCGGAATGCAGCACACGGATCGGGACGCTCGGCCGGGGGCGCATCGAGAACAAGGTCAAACCCGCCTTCGGGATCCACGCCATTTTCGCCCTGGCCCAACACGAAAACCACCGGCCCGTCGATCATGGACGGCGCACCCCAATCCAGCCGCGCATGGCCATTGCCCGTGATGACCACGACCGGACCACCCGTCCGGTCCAGAGCTTGCAGAGCCGCCCGGGCGAGATACGCATCACGCAGGCGCTGGATATCGACCATCATCGGCAGCATCTCTGTTGGCAGCGCGTCGCAATGGGCCGCGAACTGCAGCGCCTCGCGGTCCGTCTGCTGATCATCAGGAAGCGGACGATCAAGGGCAAAAAGTGCGGCCTCCGGCCCAAAGATCTCGGCGATCGAAACGGATTGCAGATCACCAAGGCGGGCGCGCGGCAGGCCCGCGCCAAGCACCACCGCATCCGGCGCGGCGGCGAATATCGGATGATAGAGGGCGAAGTCAGGCCAGCCCGAGGCCTCCCATTCCAGCACCTCGGCCATGCGGCCCGGATCGGCGATCAGTTCGGGCGTCACGCGCTCTGCCTGTGCCTCGGTCAGCATTTCAAAGACCAGCGCCTTGGGTTGCATCGCGGCGACCCATTCCGCCTGCACGACGTGATGCTGCGGATTGTCGTGGATTTCACCCAGAAAGACGATGTCGGCGTCCAGCGCCTCAGGCGGCGGACCCGCCCAAAGCAAAGGCGCGGCCAACACAGCCGCGCCCAGTAAAAGGTTTCGGAGGGATGTTAGACTCATACGAGAAAGTGCAACACTTCCTTACTCTGCGTTTCAAGACTCTTGCGCATCTTCGCAAAAGCAGCCGCCTCAAGCTGGCGCACTCGTTCCTTGGACAAACGCAACTCTTCACCCAAACTCTCGAGCGTGCGCGGATCCTCGCGCAGCTTGCGCTCGCGCACGATAAAGCGCTCGCGGTCGTTCAAACCGTTCAGTGCCGTCAGCAGCCATTCGCGCAGCTGATCGTTGTCGTGGCTTTCCTCGACCACCTCAGCGGCCTGCGCGCTTTCATCTTCCAGCGCCTCGATCCACTCGCGACCCTCATCATCAACGGATTGGGTGGCATTGAGCGAGTAGTCGGAACCGGAAAGGCGGCCTTCCATCATCTCAACATCGTGCAGCGGCACACCGATTTCGGTCGAAATCATCTGGCGCAGCTGGTGCTTGTCCAGAACCTCACCCGCCGCGGCACTTTCGCGTTCCAGCCGAGCCTGAACGCGGCGCATATTAAAAAACAGCGACTTCTGGCTGCTGGTCGAACCCGTCCGTACCATCGACCAGTTGCGCATCACATAATCCTGAATGCTCGCCTTGATCCACCAAACCGCGTAGGTCGAAAACCGAACGCCGCGATCAGGGTCGAATTTGTCGGCGGCTTTCATGAGACCCAGACCTGCCTCTTGGATCAGGTCGTTCATGGGCGCGCCGTAGCGCTTGAACTTCGAAGCCATGGAGATTGCAAGGCGCATATAAGCCATGATCAAACGATGTAATGCTTGTTCGTCCCGATGGTCGCGCCAAGCATAGGCGAGGGCGAGTTCGGTTTCCGCGTCCAGCAGCTCGGCCTTCATGGCTGTGCGGGACAGGGACATGTCGCGAACGTTGTCTAATGCCATTCAATGATCCCCCTGTGAGGCGATGCTTGTTCTGCGCACTTGTCTTAGGTACGCATCGACTTCGGGATCGGTTCACAAAGAAAATGCAAAATGTTGCCTCCTCTCAGTTTCGTTCTAGGTGGCGCGGCTTCGGGCAAATCGCGCTTTGCCGAAAACCTGATCGTAAACAGCGGTTTACCTTCTGTTTACCTTGCGACGGCGCGCGCATGGGACGATGAAACAAAAGAGCGGATTTCGGTGCACAAGGATCGGCGCGGCCAGCAATGGACGACAATCGAGGCCCCGTTTGACATCGCCACACCGCTTTCCGAGACCCCGGATCGCGCCGCTGTTCTGCTGGATTGCGCGACGATGTGGCTGACCAACCAGATGATGGAGAACGCGGATATGGCGGCGGCGCAGAAGGCATTCGTTGATGCCTGTCTCGCCTGCCCTGCACCGCTTGTCGTCGTCTCGAATGAGGTTGGTCAAGGTATCGTGCCGGAAAACGCGATGGCCCGGGCCTTTCGTGAGGCACAGGGGCGGCTCAATATCGCCCTCGCCGAACAGGCCGATCTGGCGGTGCAGATCGTCGCCGGGCTGCCGAACGTGCTGAAGGGGCAATTGCCATGACGGTCTGGCACTGGGTTCGCCACGGACCAACCCATCAAAAGACCTTTGTCGGGTGGCGCGATGTGCCCGCCGACCTCTCCGACACCGAAGCGCTGCAAAGGCTGACGGCCTATCTGCCCAAAGATGCAATCGTGATCTCCTCCGACCTGTCCCGCAGCGTCGAAACAGCGAACGCGATCACCGATGGCCGACGCCGCCTGCCGCACGATCCGCACCTGCGCGAGCTGCATTTCGGCGATTGGGACGGGCGCCATTTCTCGGACGTGTCGGCCACGGATCCCGAACTGAGCCGCACATATTGGGAAAGTCCCGGCCATCACCGCCCACCGGGCGGCGAAAGCTGGGACATGGCGGCAGCCCGTGTGGCGAGCGGTGTTGCCCGGATCAATACGCTTTTTCCGGGCCGCCATATCATCGCCGTCGCCCATTTCGGCGTGATCCTGACGCAGGTGCAGGCCTGCCTGTCACTGACCGCGCAGGAAACGCTGGGCCACAAGATCGACAACCTGTCGGTGACCAGTCTGGATTTGCTGGCAGGGAAGGCCCTGACCATCAATCACCGCCCGTGATCGGGTACGCAACAAAGCATCGTTTGATTGGATGCCGCGCAGGCGCCTAGCGTCGGGCCCATGACCTATGATCTTTTTATCGGCGACCAGACGTTTTCCAGCTGGTCGATGCGCGGCTGGTTGATGCTGCGAAAGTTCGATCTTGATTTCCGGCAGCACATGGTGGGCCTTTACACGGGCACGATGGCGGATGACCTGTCGTCCGTTGCGCCAGCCCGCCTCGTGCCGGTTCTGAGGCTGCCGGATGGCACCATCGTTGGCGAGACCATGGCTATGGCCGAAACACTGGCAGAGCGGCATCCGGACCTTTGGATGTGGCCTGCTGATCCGGCGGCCCGCGCTACTGCGCGATGGCTCTGCGCCGAGATGGCCAGCGGATTTGCCGCCCTGCGCAGCGCCTGCCCGATGCAACTGATCGATGTGAAGGAAGGCTTTGAAACGGGCGCGGAGGTCATCGCCGAACTCGACCGCCTTCACGCGATCTGGAGCCATGCGCGCAGGTTCGCGACCGAAGGCGACTGGCTGTTCGGACGCTACAGCCTCGCCGACGTATATTATGCCCCCGTCGCCGCGCGGATCGTCGGCTACGACCTGCCTGCGTCGGACATGGTCCGCGCCTACGCTATGCAAACGATCCGGGACGACACGTTCAGGGAATGGCGGCAGGCCGGTCTCAAGATCAGCTACGACCCCCTGCCCTACGATATGGGCCTCGACGCACGGGCATGGCCTGACTGAAGGCTTTGTTAACCATTCCTCAACGGCCCGCCGCTAGCGGTTAACCAAAACTGAGGAAGGACAGCGTCGTGGTCGCACGCGCCTATACGGTTGCATTTCAGGGGGTCGATGCGCGCGAGGTCGAGGTGCAATGCGCCATGACCCCGGGGATGCCGGCCTTTTCGCTGGTTGGATTGCCGGACAAGGCCGTGTCCGAGGCGCGCGACCGCGTGCGGACAGCACTTTCGTCGATGGGCATCGCGCTGCCATCAAAGCGGATCACCATCAACCTGTCCCCCGCGGACCTGCCCAAGGAAGGGTCGCATTTCGATCTACCGATCGCGATGGCGCTGCTGGCCGCGCTTGAGATCATTCCGAGGGATGCCGTCGAGGGGACGCTTGCGCTTGGTGAATTGTCGCTCGACGGGTCGCTGGTGCCCGTCGTGGGCGCGCTGCCCGCGGCAATGGCCGCAGCCGAGCATGACCGGTCCCTGCTATGCCCCGAGGCGTCGGGGTCAGAGGCTGCGTGGGTCGGCAAC
>CAWUIQ010000074.1:0-17170 GCA_963922565.1 uncultured Rhodobacterales bacterium | reverse complement strand
GCTAGCGTCCGCGGTGACTCGGATTGAAAGGAACCACAAATGACCATCGAAAACCGGCTGTCGGAACTGGGTGTCGAACTGCCGAACGCGCCAGCGCCAGCAGCAAATTATGTCCCCTTCGTGCAGGTTGGGAACATCATCTATGTGTCCGGGCAGATCTCAAATGGTTCCGATGGCCTGATCATCGGCAAGCTTGGCGCGGACATGGATGTGGACGCCGGCGCGGCCGCTGCAAAGACCTGCGCGATCAGCCTGCTGGCCCAGGTCAAAGCGGCATGTGGCGGCGATATCAACCGGCTGAAGCGGGTCATCAAGCTGACCGGATTCGTGAACTCGACTGCCGATTTCACCGATCAGCCCAAGGTGATCAACGGCGCGTCCGACTTCCTGGTCGACGCCTTGGGCGATGCCGGGCGGCATTCCCGTTCTGCGGTTTCGGCGGCGGCACTTCCGTTGGGTGTGGCGGTCGAGATCGAGGGGATCTTCGAGATCGAATGAACCCACAACTCCCGCCAGCTTTTCTCGAACGCCCGCTGGCACACCGGGCGCTTCACGACATCGATGCGGGCAGACCGGAAAACAGCCGTGCGGCAATCCGGGCCGCAATGGATCATGGGTACGGCATCGAAATCGATGTGCAGCTCAGCGTCGATGGTCAGGCCATGGTGTTTCACGACTATGACCTGCGTCGGCTTACCGAAGCCGACGGACCAGTCAGGCAACGAAGCGCCGGGGATCTCGGGCAGATAGGATTAAAAGGTGGCAGTGAAGGTATCCCCACCCTTGGCGAGGTTGTCACCCTGGTCGCCGGTCGCGCGCCTTTGCTCATCGAGATAAAGGATCAGGACGGGGGTATGGGACCGGATGTTGGCCCCTTGGAGCATGCGGTAGCAGAGGTTTTGAACAGCGCCCCCGGCCCGGCTGCGGTGATGTCGTTCAATCCCCACTCCGTAGCTCTGATGGCACAGCTCGCACCCGATGTGCCGCGCGGGCTCGTCACCAGCGCCTATCGCCCTGAGGATTGGCCGCTTACGACAAAGCGGTGCGATCAGCTGCGCGAGATCCCGGACTATGCGCCATCGCACGCCAGTTTCATCAGCCACGAGGCCGCCGATCTTGCCCGCCCGCGCGTTGCTGACTTGCGTTCATCCGGTGCCGCAGTTTTGTGCTGGACGATCCGGTCTGAGGCAGAAGAAGCAAGCGCGCGCCGATATGCAGACAATGTCACATTCGAAGGCTATCTTCCCCGCCTTTCCAGTTGATCGACATCTGAGACGGGCCAGATATGATGCGTAGTCTGGTCGTTGAGAGACATGACGCAAGAAATCGAAATCGAGATATTGCCGAGCCTCTCGGAAATCGCGCCCGAGGATTGGGACGCGTGCGCCTGCCCCGAAGCGGCTGAAGGCGGTCGGCCGCATGACCCGTTCACCACTTATCGCTTCCTCAAAGCGCTCGAAGACAGCCGGTCAGTCGGTCCCGGAACGGGTTGGCAACCGCAGTATCTGACGGCACGACTGGCGGGCCAGATCATTGGTGTGGCACCGATGTATGCCAAGAACCACAGCCAGGGCGAATACATCTTTGACCACAACTGGGCGCATGCATACGAACGCGCTGGCGGCCGATATTATCCCAAACTTCAGATCGCGGTGCCGCATACCCCGGCAACGGGCCGCCGGTTTCTGACACGTCCGGACTTTTCCGATGTTGCATTCTCCGCGCTTGTTCAGGGCGCAGTGCAGCTTGCGGCGAACAACCGTCTGTCGTCACTGCATGTCACGTTCTGTACCGAACAGGAGCGATGCAGCGGTGAGCGCATGGGACTTTTGCCGAGGACGACCCAGCAGTTTCATTGGTTGAACGCGGAGTACGACAGCTTTGATGACTTTCTGGCCAGCCTGAATTCCCGCAAACGCAAAAACATCCGAAAGGAAAGGGCCAACGCCCAAAGCTTTGGCGGCACGATCCATTTGCTGACAGGTGACGATCTGAGGCCCGAACACTGGGATGCATTCTGGACCTTCTATCAGGACACGGGCGCGCGCAAATGGGGCACGCCCTATCTGACCCGCCGGTTCTTTGATCTGGCCCAAGAGCATCTGCGGGACGACATGGCCCTTGCGCTGGCTGAGCGGGATGGACGGTATGTCGCGGGGGCCCTGAATTTCATCGGGGCCGAAACGCTCTACGGCCGGTACTGGGGTTGCACGGAACACCATGACTGCCTGCACTTCGAGTTGTGTTATTATCAGGCTATCGACTTCGCCATCCGGCACGGACTGGCCCGGGTCGAAGCGGGGGCGCAAGGGCAGCACAAGTTGGCGCGGGGCTATCTGCCTACGCAGACACATTCGCTGCACTGGGTCGCGGATGAGGGCTTTTCGGACGCGATCGCCCGCTATCTTGAAGCCGAACGCGAGGCAGTCGAGGAAGAGATCGAGGTGCTGACCGATTACGGCCCGTTCAAGCGCGTTCAAGTGGAGGAACAGCAATGACCGAAAAACTCAGCGATGAAACAAGGGCCACCTTGCTGCAGCCCCTGATCTCAAGCGGTTGGTCGATGCAGGAAGACCGTGACGCGATCAAGAAAACGTTCGTCTTTGACGATTTCGCCGATGCGTTTGGCTGGATGACGCGGGTCGCCATCTGGGCCGAGAAATGGAACCATCACCCCGAATGGGACAACGTCTACAAGACTGTGAACGTTGTTTTGACCACACACGATGTGGACGGTCTGAGCACGCTTGACGTGAAACTCGCCCGCAAGATGGACAGCCTCGCGGGCTAGGGACCTACCCCATTGCCTCGAGCATGCTTTCGCCGCCTGAGACATCGCAGACACCGGGATTGTCTTCGAGGTTCAGGATCTCGACTTTGCCGTTGTCGACCAGCATGGAAAGCCGCTTGGACCGGCTATAAAGACCAACCGGCGGCACATCGATCTTTGTTCCGATCGCTTCGGCGAAGGCGCCTGTCGCATCGGCGAGCATGGTGATGCCGCCGTCTGCGGCGCCTGTCGCATCGCTCCATGCTTTGACGACAAACGGGTCGTTGGTCGTGATGCAGATGATGTCGTCGACGCCCTTTGCGTCGAACTGATCCTTGGTGCGGATGAAGCTGGGAATGTGCGCTGTCGTGCAGGTTCCCGTGAAGGCGCCGGGCATGGCGAGGATGATGACCTTCTTGTCCGCTGTGATGTCCGACAATTGAAGCTGTTCAGGGCCATCGTCGCCGACACGCATGAGGGTTGCATCGGGCAGGGTGTCGCCAGTCGAAATTGCCATGGTTCGGGCCTTTCTCAGATTTGCGTTGGCTTCTGTCTGCGATATAGGCTCGCCCGGTGCAAGGACGAGGGGCCGGTGAATGACGCATGTTGTAGTTGTTGGCGCGGGGCAGGCCGGAGCGTCATGTGTGGCCAAGCTTCGGTCATCGGGATTTGAGGGCGCGATCACCCTGATCGGCGATGAGGCGGTGCCGCCCTATCAGCGCCCGCCACTCTCCAAGGCATACCTTCTGGGTGAGATGGAATTGCCGCGCCTCTTTCTCAGGCCAGAAAGCTATTACGCCGAGAACGATGTATCTCTGCGGCTGGGCAAGCGGGTCGACGCAATTGATCCGGTATCCAGAACCGTTACCTTGGGCGATGACGCTCTGACCTATGATCATCTTGTTCTGGCCACGGGGTCCGCGCCGCGCAAGCTGCCGGCAGCAATTGGTGGTGACCTTGAGGGCGTGTTTCTGGTCAGGACGCTTGCGGACGCTGACGCCATGGCACCCCGCTTTACCGACGGTGCGCGGGTCTTGATCGTGGGTGGAGGGTATATCGGGCTCGAAGCGGCTGCCGTCGCGGCCAAGAAAGGCCTGCATGTCACGTTGGTCGAAATGGCCGACCGGATCCTGCAGCGCGTCGCCGCGCCGGAAACCAGCGATTATTTCAGGGCACTGCATCATGGGCACGGTGTCACCATCGTCGAAGGCGTTGGCCTTGATCACCTCGAGGGCGAGACCGCGGTGAAAGCCGCGCACCTGACGGACGGAACCGTGGTTGATGTCGATTTTGTCATCGTCGGAATCGGGATCGCGCCGCGTACACACCTCGCCGAAGCCGCCGGGCTCGAGATCGATAACGGCATCGCCGTTGACGCGTTCGGCCAGACGTCGCAACCCGGTATCTGGGCGGCGGGCGATTGCGCGTCATTTCCCTATCACGGTCAGCGCATTCGTCTTGAAAGTGTGCCCAATGCCATCGATCAGGCCGAGGTGATCGCCGAGAATATTCTTGGGGCGAACAAGCCCTACGTGGCCCATCCGTGGTTCTGGTCGGATCAGTATGACGTGAAGCTGCAGATCGCGGGCCTGAACACTGGTTACGATCGCGTCATTGTCCGCCAGTCAGAGGCTGCATCGTCCTACTGGTATTTTGAGGGCGATACCCTGCTTGCCGTCGATGCGATGAACGACCCGCGGGCATACATGGTTGGCAAGCGGTTGATCGACGCCGGCAAGTCGGCTGATCCGACATTGCTTGCTGATCCGGCGGCGGATCTGAAAACGCTTTTGCGCGGATGAGGATCATCGCCGGAAAGTGGCGCGGGACCCGCCTTGCCGCCTTGGGCAAAGGGGATGAGCTTGCGCGGCTTAGGCCAACACCAGACCGGGTGCGGGAAAGCCTGTTCAGCATGCTAACCCATCGGGATGCCATCGTCGGCAAGCGCGTGCTGGACCTCTTCGCAGGCACTGGCGCGCTTGGTCTTGAGGCGCTGTCGCGGGGGGCGGAACATGCAGTATTCGTTGAAAGTGGCCGTGTCGGCCAACGCCTGATCACTGCTAATATCGCCAAGTTAAACGCGGGTGAATGCGCAACGCTGCTGACCGCTGACGCAACGAAGCTGCGGCAAGCGCCCGGCGACCCGTTCGATCTGGTTTTTCTCGATCCGCCCTATGGCAAGGATCTGGGGCAGCGGGCACTGGCGGCGGCGGATGCCGGCGGTTGGATCGCTGATGACGCCCTGATCGTGTGGGAGGAAAGCGCAGAGATGGCGGCACCGCCCGGGTTCAAAAGCGAAGAAACGCGCCGCTTTGGCGACACGTTTCTTACCATTCTGTCGAAAAGGTAGCTGGCGCTATTCAGTCGGGCCAAGTGCGTTGAGGCCGGTCAGGATATCGATCGCATAGGCGAGTTGATAGTCCTCTTCCCGAAGCTCTGCGGCCTGTTCCGCCTTGGTGCGATCTTCCTCGATCTGGCGGATTTCGTCCTCACTAAGCGAGTCGTTGTTGAGACGCCCGCGAAGATCAGCCTCGGACCGGGTCCGGGCGGCTGCCTCCTCATCTTCTTCGTCGGTGGGGACCGGACGGCGGGGTTGTTCAACCACGATGTCGGGTGAAACGCCCAAGGCCTGGATCGAACGGCCCGACGGTGTGTAGTACCGCGCCGTGGTCAGGCGCATCGCACCGTCGCCGCGCAACGGCATCACCGTCTGCACCGACCCTTTGCCAAAGCTTTTGGTCCCCACCACAATCGCGCGGCGGTGGTCCTGCAATGCGCCTGCGACGATCTCTGACGCCGAGGCCGAGCCGCCGTTGATCAACACGACGATGGGCTTGCCACTGGCAAGATCGCCAGGTGTGGCATTGAACCGATCACCATCGGCGAGGTTGCGACCGCGCGTGCTGACGATCTCGCCTTCTTCAAGGAAGGCGTCGGATACGCGGATGGCCTGGGTCAGCAAACCACCCGGATTGTTGCGCAGGTCCAGCACAAAGCCGTTTACGTTCTCCATGCCGCCAAGCGCTTCGACCTCGGCCTCGAGCTTTTCACGCAGGTTCGGCATGGTCTTGTCGTTAAAGGTTGTCACCCGCAGCACAACGGTGCTGCCCTGAACCCGCGCGCGGACCGCCTGCAGTTCGATCGTATCGCGGGTGATGGTGACGTCAAACGGCTCCTGTTCGCCCTCGCGGACCACAGTGATGATGATCTCGGACCCAACCGGTCCGCGCATCTTTTCGACCGCTTCATCGAGGGTGAGGCCCAGCATGCTTTCGCCATCGACATGGGTGATGAAATCGCCCGCCTCGATCCCGGCCTCGGATGCCGGTGTTCCATCGATCGGCGATACGACTTTCACAAAACCCTCTTCTTGCGTGACCTCGATACCGAGACCGCCAAATTCGCCACGGGTCTGAACGCGCATCGCTGCCGCGTCGTCCGGCGAAAGATAGCTGGAATGCGGATCAAGCGAGGTGAGCATCCCGTCAATCGCCGCCTCGATCAACTCGCTTGGCTCGACTTCCTCGACATATTGCGCCCGGATGCGCTCGAAAATGTCACCGAAAAGATCGAGCTGTTCATAGACACTGCTGGACTTGTTCGTTTCCTGAGCCAGCAAAGGTCCGGCCACCTGCGTCGTGGCGATCACCCCGGCCAGGGTGCCACCGACAGCGGCCATGACGAATTTCTTCATGTGATTATCCATCCTCATATGCCTGGAACCATTCCAACGGGTTCTGTGGCTCGTTCTTCTGTCTTATTTCTATATAGAGCGTTTCTGACCGAGTTGATAAAGCCAAATCACCATCAGTTGAGGCCGTGTCACCGGATCGCGCGCCCATGATGCCCAGCGGATCACCCTGCGCAACGACCTGCCCGGCCTTGCCATAGGCGGTTTCGAGCCCGGCAAAGATGAACAGTGTTTCCGGTTGTGGCTCCAATATGATCACCGTCCCAAGGTCCAGAAGCGGCCCGACATAGCGTAATGTTGCGGCACTAGGCGCTGTGACGAGAGCGCTTTCTCGGGTCGCCAACAATATGCCGTTGCGGGTGATGCCGGCGGCGTCCGGTTCATCCGGTTCACGTACCACAAGACCCCGCGCGGGCAGGGGTAATTCGCCGATCCGTTCAGTGATATCCGGCGCAATCCAGCCGGGATCGTCATCGACGATGCTGGACAAACCGCTTGAAAAGGCACCCAGGGTTTCGCTGGAGGCCAGCAAGATGGCCCGCCTGATCGGGTCATCTGCGAACCGCTGCGGCAGCTCGGTCCGGTCCGCCATGGCGGTGTTGAGCGCAGACCGGGCACCCTGCAATTCGGTTAACCCCTTCTGAAGTTGGCGGGCCGCATCCCTTTGCAACAGGCGCAAAGCCTCCAGATCTTCGACCTCCTGCCGCAGCGCTTCGGCTTCTTGGGCCAGTACCGGCGCAAGATCGGCGACGAGCATCCCGGCACGGGCGGAACCAAGCGCGCCGGAGGGGTGCAGGAACGTCGTGGGCTTTTCAGTGCCTCCCAGCCGCTGGAGCGCGGCGAGCATTTGCCCGATCTCGGCCTCCCGAGCCTGCAGGGATCCGCTAAGCTGCGCCTCGCGGATCGTCGCCTGCCGCAAGCCGTCGCGAACCGCGCCAAGCCCATCTTCGTAGGCTGTGATGGCCTTGGTAAGCGCCCGCACCCTATCCCGGGCCTTGTCGGCATCCGCCAATTGCTGCGATGCAGTCTCAAGATCCGCCATGGCCTGTCGGGCCACCAGACCCGCCTGCACATCGGCCAGGAGCCAGTACGGCCAGCACACCACCAAAAAGACGATCCAGCGGGTCATGAAAGCAGAGATTTCCCCGTCATCTGATCAGGCAGTGGTAAGCCCATGAGTTGCAGAATGGTCGGCGCGAGATCGGCAAGGCGCCCTTCGCGCATTTGACCGCCCGCGCCGAAAACGGCGACGGGAACCGGATTGAGCGTGTGGGCCGTGTGCGGCCCGCCTGCATCAGGGTCGATCATCGTTTCGCAATTGCCGTGATCTGCGGTCAGCACCATCGCGCCGCCGACTGCTTCGAGCGCCTCAACCGCTTGGGCAAGGCCTGCATCGACGGCCTCACACGCGCGGATCGCGGCGTTCAGGTCGCCTGTGTGCCCCACCATATCCGGATTGGCGTAGTTCACGACGATCAGATCGTACTTCTCATGGATCGCTGAAACGAGCCTTTCGGTGACTTCGCCGGCAGACATTTCGGGCTGCAGATCATAGGTCGCAACGTCTGGCGACTTGGGCATATGGCGGTCTTCGCCCTCAAAAGGCGCTTCCTCTCCGCCATTCAGAAAGAACGTCACATGCGGGTATTTTTCGGTTTCGGCCAGTCTGAACTGTCGAAGGCCGTGCTGTGCCACCCATGCCCCCAAAGTGTTGACGATGGCCGCCTTTGGATAGGCCGTTGTCATATAGTCATTGTGCTGGTCCGAATACTCGGCCATCCCCATGACACCTGCCCAGGCCGGTCTCTTGTCGGTTTCGAACGCGTCAAAATCGGGATCGGCCAGTGCTGCCATGATCTCACGCGCGCGGTCGGCCCGGAAGTTCAGGCAAAAGAACCCGTCGCCGTCTTTCGCGCCCGGATATCTTTTGATGACTGTGGCCTTGATGAATTCGTCTGTTTCATCTCGCGCGTATGCCTCCGCCACGGCGGCGCTCGCGTTCTCGCATTTCAAGCCGTCGCCATATGCTATCGCGGCAAAGGCTGTCTGGACGCGATCCCACCGGTTGTCGCGATCCATGGCGTAGTAGCGGCCGATGACAGTCGCAATTTCAGCATCCGCAGGAAGCGCTTTGGACAACGTTTGGACAAAACCGTCGGCTGACTTTGGTGCCACATCGCGACCGTCCGTCAGGGCGTGGATATAAACCTTGAGGCCTGCATCTGAACACGCTTTGGCGGCGGCGATCATGTGGCTGAGATGTCCGTGAACACCGCCATCCGACACAAGCCCCATCAGGTGCGCCGCCCCGCCCTTTGCCTTGACCGCGGCGATCCACGCCAAAAGCGCCTCGTTTTCAAAAAACGATCCGTCTTCGATTGCCAGATCGATTTGCCCCAGGTCCATCGCGACCACCCGGCCGGCGCCGATATTCGTATGCCCGACCTCGGAGTTCCCCATCTGGCCGCGCGGCAATCCTGCATCGGGGCCGTGCGTTGTCAGGGTCGCATTTGGGCAGGTGGCCATGATCCTGTCGAAGGTCGGTGTGTTGGCAAGAGCAACGGCATTGCCTTCCGTCTCGGCCCGCAATCCCCAGCCATCGAGGATGCAGAGAACAACAGGTTTTGGGGCGGGCATTGCTCGGCCTTTGATGCTTGTTCTGAGTTGGGCGGGGTTCTATCGCGGATGTCGGGCGAAATGAAGCGCTCAACGCGGATGCGGGCCAAATAGATACCCGGCCGGGTTGCCGCCGGCCGGGCCAAGGGGGAACGTTCGAACTGGTTAACGCGGCAACAACACGGTGTCGACGACGTGGATCACACCGTTCGATTGGTTGACATCTGCGATGGTGATACGGCCCGCATTACCGCTTTCATCGTAGATATAGAGGCTGCCGCCCTTGACCTGCGCCGACAGGGCGTCGCCCGACAGGGTTTCAAGATGGAAAAAGCCGTCCGCGCTGTCCCGGGCGCGCGCCGCCAGCGTTGCACCCGACAGTTTCGCGGGGATCACGTGAGCCGTCAGAACCTTGACCAGAAGGTCCTTGTTCTCGGGTTTCAGCAGGCTGTCGACCGTTCCGTCCGGCAGGTTGGCGAAGGCTGAATTGACCGGCGCAAAAACAGTGAACGGGCCATCGCCCTGCAACGCATCGACAAGACCGGCAGCCTGAACCGCGGCGACAAGGGTCGTATGATCGGCCGAATTCACAGCGTTTTCGATGATGTTTTTCGTCGCGAACATGGGCGCGCCACCAACTTCGGGGTTCATGGCCTGTGCCGAAACAGCGCCCAGTGCCATAACGGCGGCGGCGATGCGAAGTGTCTTGAACATGGTTCTTCTCCTGTAAGTAAGGTCCCTTCGTCGGGAACATCAGGAGAGACGGGAGCGTCGGAAAAAGAGTTTCGCTGGTGTTCAGATTTTTTCGAGCGCTCCGGCGGCAACGACCGGGCCGGTCGGCGCGCCTATGGTCGAACCGCCCTTGGGTTCAAGGCTCACGGCCAGCACATAGCCTTCGCCAAGGTCGGGGATGTCGATAGCCAGCGCGTCGGTGAAAACCCCGAGCGAAACGGGTGCGGCCTCTCCGACAATGAGCCAGAGTTCCAGATCGCGATCCGACGGGACGTCACCGGCTGACCGCGCCAGCTGCAATGCATCCCCTTCGACCGAGACCGAAAACGCGAACGCGCCGTCATCGGCAGCCAGTTCCGCGACAAGCCTGCCGGGCGGAGGGCCGATGCTGACCAGAACCGCCAGCGCAATGACCGCCGCGCTAAGGGCGCCGAGAAGCCAGTTGAGGGTACCGCGGGGCTTTTGTTCGGCCCCGAACAGCCGGTCATCGATCCTCGATTTGATCAACGCTGGCGGGTCCACCGGCTCATAACCCACGTTGAAACCGTCAAGCCGCTCTTCCCACTCCGCCACAAGACGCGCAAAGGCCGCGTCCCGCTCGATGCGGGCTGCAGCATTCGCGCGCTGGTTGGCATCCAATACGCCCAGGACGTATTCGGCGGCCAGCGTGTCGTCTTCAGGTGTCGTGTCCTGGACCATTTTCCAAGCAGGCTCTCAACTTTATCAGGCTCCGGCGAAGCCATGTTCGCATCGTATTTAAAGGCACCCCAAACCGGGTTGCGAGTTCTTGATAGGCGTATCCTTCCATATATGCCGCGCGCACGGCGGCCGCCTTGTCTGTTTCCAACTCGGCCAGGCAATCGTTCAGCTGGCCGGCTTCCGAGGCCGCGATCGCGGCAGTCTCAGGGCCCGGCCCGCCGTCTGCAACCTCGGTTGCCGCATCCATGTCAGCCGCCGCCGGTTTGCGGGCGCGCAGCCGGTCGATCGCGTGGTTGCGCGCAATGGCGATCAGCCATGACATCGCACCCGTCGGACTGGATCCAAAGCGGTCTGCCCTTTGCCAAACCCGCACGTACACTTCTTGGAGGGCATCCTCAGCCTCGGCCCGGTCATTCAAGATACGGACGAGTACGCCAAAAAGTTTCGCCGAAGTGGCCTGGTACAGTGCGTCAAAAGCGGCCCGGTCGCGCAAAGCGATCCGTTCGATCAGCGCTGAAATGTCCTCGCTTGTCTTCGCCAAGCCGCCCACCTTTCCAGCACAGAGGACCGCAAACGATCGCTGGAATCAACCAAACTGAAACCTTTTGGCGATTGCTGCCGTCCCTTTGATCAGGTGAACCTGATGGAGAGATCACATGCCAAGACAGTCCGGTTTGATTTACCGCCACACCATCGTGACGCGTGTCACGCACTGGATCTGGGCGGTTTCCCTGTTCTTTTTGATGCTGACGGGCCTGCAGATTTTCAACGCCCATCCAGCGCTGTATGTTGGTGAACAATCCGGCTTTGAATTCGAAAATGCGATCCTGAAATTCGGGGCACCGCCGTTTCCGGGTTGGGCCACGATCCCGTCAGGCCAGGATCTGGCCACGGGCCGTGTGATCCATTTCTTTTTCGCATGGATCTTTCTGGCGACGGTTTTGGTTTGGGCGCTTGGCGCAGTGTTTAGCGGGCATTTCCTGCGGGATCTACTGCCCCGGCTGAAAGACTTCAGATCCTTGCACAGGGACATTATCGACCATCTCGGATTGCGTTTCATCCACGGGCGGTCATACGGGCCGCTGCAAAAACTCAGCTACGCTGCTGTTCTGTTTGTCCTCTTCCCGTTGATGATCTTCACCGGTCTCGCCATGTCGCCGGGCGCCAACGCGGCCCTGCCCTGGTTGACGGATGTCTTTGGCGGGCGGCAGTCCGCACGGACCCTCCATTTCGTCGGGATGGCGCTGCTGTTTGCTTTCTTCGTTGTCCATATGGTGATGATCCTGTTGGCCGGTCCATTGAACGAATTGCGGGCAATCATCACCGGCTACTACCGAGCGGATAAGGGAGAGGTGCAATGAACCGCCGGCGTTTTCTCAGAACTGGACTAATGGGCGGTGGTGCTGGCGTGCTTTCGGGCTGCCAGATCCTTGACGATCTCACGGACACGAACAATCCAACTCGCCAATTTATGGAAAAGGCGAACCGGCTGACGATGGCGACACAAAGGTCGGTGATTGGCCGCGATGCTCTGGCGCCCGAATTCACGCGTGCCGATATCCGGCAGGGTCAGAAACCCAACGGAGTGATCGCGCCGCCCGACTTGGAATACCAGTTGCTGGCCGCCGATGGTTTCCGCGACTATCGGCTTGAGGTCACGGGCATGGTGCGCCAACCGCTCAGCCTTTCCCTTGATCAGTTGCGGCGCATGCCAAGCCGGACACAGATCACCCGGCACGATTGCGTGGAAGGCTGGAGCTGTATCGCGGAATGGACGGGCGTACCCCTTGCCCAGATCTTCGATATGGCGGGCACCTATAATACCGCGCGGTATGCGGTCATCCATTGCATGGATACCATCGAACAGACGCTCAGCGGTGGCGTTCGATATTATGAAAGCATCGACATGATCGACGCCCGGCATCCACAGACCATTCTTGCCTACGGGTTGAACGGTGCGGATCTGCCCGAGCGAAATGGCGCGCCCCTGCGTCTGCGTGTCGAGCGGCAGCTTGGCTATAAGATGGCCAAGTACATTCGGGCGATCGAGTTGACCGATAGCCTATCCGCCTTCGGACGCGGCAAAGGCGGATATTGGGAAGATCGCGGTTATGACTGGTACGCGGGGATCTGAAGCCCGAGAACCAACAACTTGGATTGTCGATCAGGCAGCAATCCCGCGTAGCCAGTCAGAAAAAGCCCTCTTCCGTATCGCGGATCGAGATGCCGAATGCATCAAGGCCAGCTTCGAGGTGATCACTGAAATGCGGTGTCCCGATCAGGTAGTCGGAACAGGGCGTTGTCGCCTCTTGAGCGGCGGTCGCCACGGCCGTATCCCAATCGGCGACATCAAAGGATCCCCGTCCGATCCACATCAGCGCGACAAGCTCTGCCTGTTCGTCTTCATCCAGCCGATCAATCAGCCCGCGCAGCTCTCCCTCTGCGCGACCCAATTCGCGTCCCATCAGGATGGTCTGTGCAATGATCGCACGATCGAGTTCGAATTCCATGTCCTTTGCCTCCTTGGTTGAAGGCACTAGACACTGCGAACGCGTGATCAGCTTTGATCCTGCGCAAGTCAGCTGAACAATCGGTAATAGGCCCAATCAGGCAGGAATTGCGCGCCCCTGAAGAGCAGTGAAAAGGCGGTTGGAAAACTGGTTTTGAACCGGGTCGTGTTCATGTGCTCGAACATCGCCTGGGCCGCATCCTCTGCCTCCATGATGAAAGGCATCCGAAAGTCGTTCTTGTCGGTGAGCTGCGTCTTGATAAAGCCCGGATTGCAGACCTGAACCCGAACCCCGGTGTGGCGCAGATCGGCATACATGCACTCAGCCAGCGACATCGTCGCCGCTTTGGATGCTGTATATCCGATTGACCCCGGCAAACCGCGAAAGCCCGTCAGGGACGATGTGACGACCACGTGTCCGGCATCGCGGTTCACCATCTGCGGAATGACCTGACCCAGCACGCGGACAAAGCCGGTAAAGTTGATATCGGCCATCGCGGTGGCCTGTTCCGCGTTCCATTCCCGCGCACTGAACGGCCAGTAGACACCGGCAAGCAGGACGACGCCGTCGATCTCTCCTGCCTCTTCGGCGGCTTGGGCCACGCTTTTGTCATCGGCGATATCGACCGCGACATAACTTGAGGGGCCTGGCAGCGCGTTAGAAACCGCCTTGATTTTTTCTTCGGTGCGGGCCGAAACGATAACCTCAACGCCCGCTCGGCTCATGACATGGGCGAGCGCGGCGCCGAGCCCGTCACCGGCCCCGACGAGCCAGTAACGCTTACCCGCCCAATTAGTCTCTGTCATGCTGCGTCTTTTAACTCCGCCGGTTCCGCCTGGCGCATGGTTGCGACCAGTTCGGCGACCTTCAGGCCGTATTTTCTGAACTGTGATCGGTTCACGATTGTTCCGTTTGGCGCCAGATACATCCAGTCGACCGTGTCGAGCACATGACCGCCTGATGCTTCCGGCAACCGAATCCGGTACTTGAGCTGCACAGTCGGACCGCTCTGATGACCAGTGCCCTCGCCAACGACATCATCCGCAGTTGCACGGATACTGCCGTCATTTCCGACGTTCAGGTTCCAAGCCCGGTCCTGCTTGGAACCATCATCATAATGGAAAACTTCCCGCATCACCCCTTTGTTGCCTTCCCAACTGACGTCAAAGTCGCCGACAAAGCGGCTCGATACCCGGCCGGTCGGACCATAGATCACACCCTCACAGATGAGCGCGCCATTCAGGTGTTGCCGCAGATCGAAAACCTCGTCCCCTGCGGCATAGTCATTGGGGGATTGGGCGAGAAAGTCGGCATAGCGCGTGCGTGCCCAGACAAGGCCGAGGGCGATGGCAGCGCCTATGAGCAAATAGAGAATTCCGTCCATTTCGTCAGGTCTCCTTCATCTTTGTTGTGGCCAACAAAGCGATGGCCAACACTTTCAACGCACAGGGCACCGCGGCGTAGAGCACGGCCAGAAGGTTGAGTGCCTGGGGCGAATTATCAGGTGAGGCGCTGTCGAACCCGACAGCGTCCAGGGCGGGAAGTAGTGTGACGGCAGCGAATGCCAGCGTGAATTTGGAAACGAACGACCAAAGGCCAAACCCCTCTGCCGCTGATGGTGAGATGACAGCCATGCGCGCTGCGAAGATGGCTGGCAGCAACGTGAGGTCGGCCCCAAGTGCGGCACCGGAGAACACGCAAATGACTGCAAATGCGGGCCAATCACCGGGCCCCAGTAGCATGGCGCCACCAAAGGAAAGGATGGCCAGAACCATAGCGCTGAGAAGAACCGGTTTCGCGCCAAACCGTTCGGCAAGCCGGCCCCAGATTGGGGCCGCAACGGCCGCGGCGAGGAAGAACAGCAACAAGAGCGGCCCTTCGTACCCGGGTGCCTCAAGCCTGCTTTCGACAAAGAACAGGAACAGCGTGGCGCTCACCGCTACGGGTGCGGCATTAATCAGGGCGATCAACAGCAGGCGTCTGGCCAGCGTATCCTTGAGGACCGCGCGAAATCCGGCAGACGGACCAAGCTCGTCGCTGGACCACTCTTGCCGCATCAGCAAAACGGCGGCCAATGCCAGCACGGCAAACCCAACGGCAAAGCCCGCAAATGGTCGGTCGATCATGCCGCCCAGAACCACGGGCGCAATTGCCGCGGCACAAACACCCAGCAGCGCACCGGTCTCTCGCCACCGTGCGAGACGCAGGTGGCCCTGACCCGGCAGGCGGTCCGCTTTGACGACGCCTTGGGCGTAAAAATTGATGGTCAGAAAGCTGAAGCCCGAAAAGACCAAGGTCAGCATCAGGCCGAACCAGATCAGCGGGGGCAGAACCGGGGGCACCGCAAAAAGGCCCAGCATGGATACCGCCATCACCGCCGTACCGATCAAAACGGCTAGGCCGCGCCGGTTCCGCAGAGCCTCGCTCAGCCGGCCGAAGAACGGATCCTGCACGACATCGAGCAATCGAAGGCCGAAAAGAACAGCACCCAAGGCGGCAAGGGACACGCCGTACTCGTCGACATAGAATTTCGGCGCGTGAATATAGATCGGCAGCCCCGCAGACGCGAGCAACGCGGCAAACACCGCGTACGCCGACAATCTTTGCGGGGCTGTGTTGATCACCGGGAAACCTCCCGTGCCGGGGGTGTTGGACGAACGCGGTACTTTGCGCCCTTCCACCAGAGCTTGAGCGCTTGCCAGTGGATCAGGCCCAAAACGCGGCGTGAGCCCAAGGGACGGCGCAGCAAGGCCCGGATGATAGAGCGGTTCGTGAGTGGTGTACGCTGGCCCGTGAGGGTTGCGATAAGGCCGCCGTTCGCCTGCGAATAATCGATCCAGATGCCAATCCGCTCGTCTGAGATGTCAAAGCGGAACTCGTACCCACCCTCAACCGGTTGGAAGGGCGAAACATAGAAAATCTTGGTGGCGCTCATTCTGTCAGACGGCTCGATCGGGCGCTGATCAGGATGATGGATGAGATAGCTGTGACGCTCACCAAAGGTGTTCGTGACCTCGGCGATGACGGCGATCAGATCACCCGCCCGGCGGCAAAGCCAGAAGCTGACCGGGTTGAAAACATGCCCCATGACCCGGGGCTGGGCCAGCAACTCGACCGTTTCGATGTCGCGGATCTGGTGCTGTTCCAACACAGCGCGGACCCACCGTGCGCCCTGTCCCTCGCCGGGCGCGCCACCATGATCAGTGTCGTGCAGCGATGTCAGTCCACGCCGGTTGCGTCGAAAAAGGCGGGGGGTGCGAACGGCCTCTTCGGCATTCAGCAAGACATAGTCGACCGAATAGCGGAACGCGTTCGACACCGCGCCCTTCCGACCATGATATGTCTGGCCCATGATATGATCGACTTGCGTCATTCCGCCGCCACCGCCATGCGCGGTGTTCTCAGGATGGCGTCCGCAACATCGATGCCGCTGGTCAGCCCATCTTCGTGGAAGCCATGCCGCATCCATGCCCCGCAGAACCACGTCCCATTCGCGCCATTGAAGGCCCGCACCAGATCCTGCGCCGCGAGAGCTTCCAGATCGTAAACGGGGTGGCGTAGCGTGACCTGGTCATAAATCAGCTCCTCGCGAATGCTCCGCTTGGTGTTGAGCGTGACAAAATGCGGATCGTCATGCGGGATGGGCTGTAGGGAATTCATCCAGTAGGTGAGGTCGATCCGGTCGGACCTCGTGTCTTTGTCCTCGGTATAGACCCAGCTTGACCACACCTGTTTCCGCTTCGGCATGATCGAGGTGTCGGCATGTAGAACGATGTCGTTCGGCTGGTAAGCGACAGATCCAAGGGCGGCCCGTTCCTGTGGCGTCGGATCGGCGAGCATGCGAAGGCTGTCATCAGAATGGGTGGCAAGAACGACTTCGTCAAAGGTCTCCCACTCGCCGCCCCATGTCTTGAGATAGACGCGTCCGGGCGCGCGCTGGATGGCCTGAATGGCTGCCTTGCACCGGATGTTGGTGCCGTTGCGGATCATCGCGTTTTCGAGCCGCTGGACATATTGTGTCGATCCGCCGTCAACCGTGTACCATTGATGTTGACCGGAGTTTTGCAGCAAAGCGTGGTTTTCCATGAACTGCATCATGGCGTGCGCCGGAAAGTCCATGATCTTTTCGGTCGGCGTCGACCAGATCGCACC
>CAWUIQ010000073.1:0-17196 GCA_963922565.1 uncultured Rhodobacterales bacterium | reverse complement strand
CGGTGGCGCTGGTCGATTGCTGGCTCGAAACCGGGCGGACCCATCAGATCAGGGTGCATATGGCGCATGTCGGGCATGGCCTGATCGGTGATCCGGTCTATGGTGGACGGCGCAAGATCGCCAAAGGTACGCTTGGCGACGATGCCAGCGCTGCGGTTGCCGCATTCGGTCGTCAGGCTTTGCATGCGCGTGTGCTGGGCTTTGCGCATCCGATCAGCGGGGAGACGATGACTTTTGAGGCGGAATTGCCTCCTGATCTGGCCACTTTGCTCGATTTACTGCGTGCATGAAATGAAAAGCACTTGCGCGTGAGCGCACTCTACCGTGACTTAACAGTGAGCAGTTGTGCGCCAATATATAGCCCAAGACTGCATGATGCCCCTTGAATGGGGGCGATGGCCGTCCCATATGCGATGTTAACCCCTTATACATCAGGGAGAGGGACAGAATGGCGAATTACGCAAATCTACCTGCGCCGACTCCGGAAGGCGGACTGAATCGGTATATGCAGGACATCCGCAAATTTCCTCTGCTCGAGCCAGAGGAAGAGTACATGCTGGCCAAACGCTGGGTCGAGGATCAGGACACTGAGGCCGCCCACAAGATGGTCACGTCGCACCTGCGCCTCGCGGCCAAGATCGCCATGGGGTATCGCGGCTATGGTCTGCCGCAGGCCGAGGTCATTTCAGAGGCCAATGTGGGCCTGATGCAGGCCGTCAAACGGTTCGATCCCGAAAAAGGCTTCCGCCTTGCCACCTACGCGATGTGGTGGATCAGGGCGTCGATCCAGGAATACATCCTGCGGTCATGGTCGCTGGTGAAACTGGGGACGACGAGTGCCCAGAAAAAGCTCTTCTTCAACCTTCGCAAGGCGAAGGCGCGTATCGGCGCGCTGGAAGAGGGTGATCTGCGGCCCGAAAACGTAGCCAAGATTGCCAACGACCTTGGTGTGACCGAAGACGAAGTCATCAGCATGAACCGCCGTCTTTCGGGTGGTGATGCGTCTCTGAACGCGACTGTCGGCACCGAAGGCGACAGTGCCATGCAGTGGCAGGATTGGCTTGAGGACGAGGACGCTGACCAAGCGGCGGATTATGCCGAACAGGACGAATTGTCGGTCCGGCGCGAAATGCTGGCAGAGGCGCTCGAGGTCCTCAACGATCGTGAGAAGGACATCCTCACCCAAAGGCGCTTGAGCGATGAGGTTGTGACGCTCGAAGATCTGAGCTCGCAATACAATGTCAGCCGCGAGCGGATCCGCCAGATCGAGGTCCGCGCCTTCGAGAAACTTCAGAAAAAGATGCGCGAAATCGCGCGAGCGAAGGGTCTGCTGAGCGCCGCTTAAGGCGCTCAGTCGGCCGATCTAGACGATCGGCAACAGCCCTGCCTGACCGGCACGAACAGCAGCCGTAACCCGGCTGCTGGTTTCAAACTTGCCCATGATCCGCCGACACAGCGTATCGACCGTGTGGATCGACACGCCGAGGATGTCCGCAATGCCTGCGTTGCTCTTTCCAAGGGCGATCCAGCGCAGCACTTCGTTCTCGCGCGGCGTCAACGGCGGCCACTTCGGATCGGTCGTTTCTTTGGCGAAATACGAGGGGCGAATGTGTTTCATGGCGGGGTCTGAATACCTTCTTGTTAAGCTGCTTTTCTGGCCTTCGCCGATGCATTCCGTTGATAGTTCAACCATCGGTGTAGAGCAGGTAACGCGTAGGTAAGGCATATGTCAGGTAACTTTGACAATGTAACCGTTACACACCTGGTAAGTTATTGATTTTATTAACGGGGAATAATCGACGACTTTTCCCCAATTACCCTTTCATAGTCGGCCATGACCGAGGGATTCGAAAAGGTGATCCGCACCTGCCGCATAGGGTCCGCGGGATCAAAATTGGGGTCTGTTGCTGCCTGAGCCAGATATGCTCCAGCAGCCGGTCCGTCATCGAGTGCGAGGCTGGCGGCAAAGGCCAACGCGTGGCCGCGAACGTCCCCCAGATCGATGATGCGTTGTGCCTCTCTTAGCGAGGCGGCGAAGTCACCTTGGCGAAACGCGTCGAGGGCGACTGGGACGAACATGTAGCCGGGGGCCTGCGGCGTCATATCGAGCGCGCGTTCGATCATCATCATCCCTTCGGCCCATTCCCCCTGTAGACAAATCTGCCATCCAAGCAGAAAGTTGAGCGATGGTTTGAAAGGGCTCAGCGCCAGCCCACGCTGATAGGATGCGATTGCTTGCTGCCTTTCGCCTCGGGCTGACAGGATCGACCCTAGATGTTCGTGCGCGACGGCGTTGCGTGGATCAAGCTGCACTGCCCGTCGCGCGGCCGCGAGCGCATCATCGAGTTGGCGCGCTGCGACGGCTCCGTTCTCGGGGCGATTGGCATCGAGAAACAGGATCAGGGCATGCTGCGCCCAAATCGAAGAATTCGACGACCCACCATCCACCAAACGGCTCAGGCAGGCCCTTGCGCGTTCGCCGACCTGCGGATCCTTGGTCGTGTCGTAGGCATAAGCGTTGAGCAGGCAAGCATACTCGCTTGTGCCGGGCTGGCCGACCGCCTCGGTTCTTTCGTTCAGCCTGTCCGTCATGTCGGTGACCACGACGCCACTTTCCCCCGAGATTTCGGCGGCGATGCCGCCGACCAGGGTCCGCATCAACCCGTAGAATTCTGAGTCGTTCTCCGGAAACGGCACTTCACGGCTCCACAGCACGCTATTGTCGGGGCCAGATAGCGATACGACAATGTTGTCCCCGGAAAACACCGTCTGACCGCGCAGGATGTAGTGGACGGAGTCGGGGAACCGGTCGTCCAGTTCGCGATGCGTGATCTCCCGCTCTTCATCGCTGACAATCAGCGTCGTGCTTTGCGCCAGATCGTTGAGCAGCTGAGTGCGGATGCCGGTCACAAAGACCGAGGCCGGCCCTTCGGCGGGGCCGGAAAAGGGTGCGATGACGACGATGGGTGGGCGGATCATGTCCTGGGTCGATACCTGATCGCGAACGAACCAAAGGACAGTGCCCGCCACCGCGATCACAGCGGCGGCTGCCGCAGTTCGCCATGGTATCCGACTGCGCCTGACGATGACGACATCGCCGGCCTCTTCAGCAGCCGGCAGATTTGGTTCCTGTGCCGCGTAGGTGGGGACATACCGACCGGTCGGCACCTCGATCCGCACAGGTTGCGCCCGCCCCGCGTCGGTCTCGTAGAACGCGGTCAATGCATCCCGCATCCGTTTGGCCGTGACCCGAACAATCGGATCGGTTGAGGGGTCAAAGCTGGCATCCTTGCCCAGAACGTCCAAGCCGATCGTATAGGCTTTCACATCGGGCGATTCTCCGGCGATGTCCTTTTCGACGATGTAGCGGATCAGGTCAGACAACCGGGGCGAGCCGGAAAAGGAATCCGACTGCAACACAGCGCCAAGCGCCTGACGTTTTTGTTCTGCGGTGAACATCCCGCTCCCCAGTCAGCAGGTTAATCGTCATTCGAGCCACAGATCGAGTCTCGCAACTATGAGTGGCAAATACCAGAAATGATACAATTAAGAGTTTTGAAATACATGTGAATACTCGTGCGATGTGAATTTACTTTAACCGAGCGCGCAGCACCCGAACCATGTTCTCACCCATCACCTTCCGAATTTGCGCTTCTCCGACCCCAGATTCAAGCAAAGCGTGCGTGAGTGCCGGTAATTCTGACGTGTCAAAGGCTGTTTCGACCGAGCCATCAAAGTCCGAACCAAGGGAAATGTGATCTTCACCCACGGCCTCAATCCCGGCGCGGATCATCTTTGCGATGCCCGACGGTGCTATGTCCCCGCAGGCGACATCGGCCCAGTAACCGATACCGATCACACCACCTTTTTCCGCCACGGCCTGCATGATGTCGTCGGTAAAGTTCCGTTTGACGGCGCAATGGCTGTGGATCCCGGTATGGCTGACCACAATCGGCATATCGGTCATCTCAAGAACCTCCCGCGCCACGCGTGGGCTAGAATGGGCGAGATCAAGGATCAGGCCCCGTTCTTCGATCTGCCTGACCACATCGCGGCCAAAGTCGGTCAGGCCGGCATTGCTCAGCCCGTGCAAGGATCCGCCAATTTCGTTGTCGAAGAAATGGTGCAGACCAATAAGCCGATGACCCGCTGCCATCAACGCGTCGATATTGCCGATATCGCCTTCGAGAGCGTGCGCGCCTTCGATCCCCAGGATGGCGCCAACCCTTTGGCTCCCACCCTCGCGGTCGCCCAGAAGGGCTTCAAGATCTGCCGCGCTCCGGATGATAGTGACCTGGTCGGGCGCTCGCGCCTCGAACTCCTGCATTTTTTCGGCCTGATAAACGGCACGTTGCAGCAAGCTACCCCAGGTTCGGGGCGGCCAGAGCTGCCCGATTGCCAGCGGGGTAATGTTGTCGAACGCGTCGGCGGTATTCTGGTCGTAGTTCTGGCCCGCTGGACTTTTGGTGACAGACGTAAAGACCTGCAGCGCGACGCCGCCTTCGATCAGACGCGGTATGTCAACCTGCCCGTAGGTGGCGCGTTTGGTGAGATCGCGGTTCCACAGCAGGCTATCGGCATGCCAGTCGCCCACGATCAGCCTGTCATGCAGGGCCCTGGCTTCGGCTGATACCGGATAAGGGTCATGGGGAACGACCGAGTTGCGCCCACGCTCCACATAGGCCGGGGCGAATACGAGGAAGGCACCGACCCCGACAATTACCAAACCCAACAGGATCAGAAGGCCACGTTTGACTATGCGCATCTTTATTCCTTCCGGTTGAATCCAACCTAGACAAAGCCGCGTGGTTCGCGCCACCTTGATCCTACGGCAGGCAGGGGAGAAGGTGAAATGGAACCAGTTCGATGGGGCATTCTCGGGGCGTCAAAGTTCGCACGCGAACATATGGGCCCCGCTATCCACGCCGCGCGCGGCGCCGAGCTTGCTGCACTTGCGACATCGGATCCGGCCAAGGCGGACCCGTTTCGCGCTTTCTGCCCCGGCATCGCGGTACATGAGGGTTATAACTCGCTTCTTGCCGACGGCAGTATCGATGCGGTCTATGTTCCGTTGCCCAATCACATGCATGTAGAATGGTCATTGAAGGCGTTACAGGCGGGCAAGCATGTTCTGTGCGAAAAGCCGATGACCATGGTGGCGGCTGAATTCGACGACCTGATCGCCGCCCGCGACAAGGCGGGGAAACTGGCGGCCGAGGCCTATATGATCGTGCACCATCCGCAATGGCAAAAGGTGCGCGAACTGGTGCAGGACGGTGCTATCGGCAGGCTGCGCCACGTCACGGGCGCCTTCAGTTTTGATAACCGCAAGGATGTCGGCAACATCCGCAACAAGGCCGAGACGGGCGGCGGCGGGCTGCGCGACATTGGTGTCTATGTGTTCGGATCGGCGCGCTATGTCCTCGGGGCCGAGGCGAGCGACGTCACTGCCCGGATCGAATGGGAAAGCGGGTTTGACACCTTTGCCGACGTGCAGGCGCGGTTCGGCGACGTGACCTATTCCGCCTATGTCTCGATCCGGATGCATCCTTATCAAGAGATGTGCTTTCACGGAGAGGGCGGGGTGATCCGCCTGACCGCCCCCTTCAATGCTGGTGTCTTCGGTGAGGCGCGGGTGGAATGGCACAAACCCGGTCTCGTGACGGAAGTGATGCGGTTTCCGGCTGACAATCACTATGTCAATCAGGTCGAGGCATTTTGCGCTTCGGTGCGGGAGGGCGCGGACTATCCGTGCCCGCTTGAATTCTCGCGGGGCACGCAAGCGATGATCGACGCGGCCTTGGCGGCAGGGCAGCCCGGCTGACGACCGGCTAGGCGGGTTGTTTGTAAGGTATCGAAGGGACTGAATCTCAAAGGCCACAGGCGGCGGTGGTGAAGGAAAAGTCAGCTGAAGCAGCGTAGTAGGCGAAGCAAAAGACAGCTTTGAACTCGCAGCGGTCGGTAGTGCATTAGGGGCCAACGACCGTTCTCACGACCGGCAGGTGTCTGCTGCTTTTGCCGGAACGCTTGTTTGCGACGGCCCGGAACGATAAGAACACGAGCAAGGCCCAAGAAACTGGCCAGATCGAGCAGGACAGACGCATGAGAGGACTATCGGCAAAAGCAAGGAGCGCCTTGGCTGGTGTTGTTTGTCTTGCGCTTGTGGTCTGGTCGGTGATGCCATCCTTCACCCATGCGCCAATGGTGTTCGACACGATCAAAGAGCATCTAGAGATGATCGCGGATCATGGTCATTCACACGGGTTTGAGGAAGATCTGCACTGGGCGATGCATGGTCATAGCCATGACGTTGCGGATCACGACCACAACCAGGCCTTTCTGTTAGCCGGGGTGGAGTTCGGACCCGCCGGCGAGTTCAGCGACAGCTGGCGACGGCCCCCTTCGGAACACGCCCTTTCTCTGCGTTCACGAATAGAGCGACCTCCGCGCGTTTGATCGGCGGGGCGCGGGCTTCGCGCATCACTGATCCTATTCACCCACAAGCGGAGTTTCTAAATGAAAACCCTCACTGAGGGCTGCAAGCGCGATGTCATGCGCTGTACCACCCTCGTTCTTTCAATGCTGTTGCTGACTGCCAGCACAGCGCTCGCGCACGATGTCACCCCTGGCGACGCGGGCTATATCCAGGAGATCTGGGGCGTTCACATCATCCCCTTCATGTATCTCGGAGCCAAGCATATGGTGACGGGCTACGATCATATCCTGTTCCTGCTGGGCGTCGTTTTCTTCCTCTACAAAATGAAGGACGTCGCAATTTACGTCAGCCTCTTTGCCGTCGGGCACTCGGTCACGATGCTTGCCGGGGTCTGGTTTGGCTGGGGGATCAGTTCCTATATCGTCGACGCCGTCATCGGCTTTTCGGTCGTTTATAAGGCGCTCGACAACCTCGGAGCTTATCAGCGGTGGTTCGGCTATCAGCCAAACACCAAAGCGGCCACGCTGATTTTCGGCCTGATCCACGGCACTGGCCTCGCGACCAAGATCCTTGACTACGAAATTGCGGATGATGGCCTGCTGGCCAATCTTTTGTCGTTCAATGTCGGTGTCGAAATCGGCCAGTTGCTGGCGCTTGCCGTCATTCTCATCGTCATGGGCTATTGGCGGAAGTCGCCCAATTTCTTCCGCCAGGCCTACACCGTCAATGTCGTCATGATGTCCCTCGGATTCATCCTGATGGGCTATCAGATCACCGGCTACTTCGTGGCCGCATAAGGAGCTTTTCACATGTTCAACGCAGAAAAACCGAGCCTTGAAGAGCTGCCCAGCTCGGCCCAACTCTTTCGTTCGACCATCGTCGCGGCTATCAGCGCGGCGGCGATCCTGGTGGCCGTTGTGCTTCCAGCCGAATACGGCATCGACCCCACAGGAGCGGGCGGCATGCTTGGCCTGACCGAAATGGGTGAGATCAAACAAGAGCTGGCTGACGAAGCCGAACAAGACCGCATGCTTCATGGCAGTGATCAATCATCAAGCGTACTTGACGCCATTTTCGGTCTTTTCGTTGGCACGGCTCATGCCCAAGAGGCGTGGCGCGACACGATCGCCTTTACTCTTGAGCCGGGCGAATACACCGAAATAAAGCTTGTGATGGCAGAGGGCGATCAGGCGCAATATCTGTGGGCCGCCGAAGGCGGTCGCATCAATTTCGACCTGCATGCACATGGCGGCGGCCAGTCACACACCTACGAAAAGGGTCGCGGCGCCACGGAAGGCAACGGCGAGATGATGGCCCCCTTTGCTGGTGAGCATGGCTGGTTCTGGCGCAACAGGGACAGTGCGGCTGTCACCGTCACGCTCCAGCTGAACGGGGTCTATACCGAGATCGTGCGAAGCGAGTGACCTGCTCAACCGCGCATCCGCGAGCCGGGTGCGCGGCCCCTGATCTGCCTGTGGTTTGATAATTAAGAAGCCCGCCTAGGCTGCCAAGGCGGACATGTTCCAGATCACTCTTCCATCGCTTCCAGTTCGTCGATGAACCCGGAAATCATGCTCAGCCCCTTGTCCCAGAATTTCGGGTCGCTTGCGTCAAGGCCAAAGGGCGCGAGCAGTTCCTTGTGGTGCTTTGATCCCCCAGCACGCAACATCTCGAAATACTTGTCCTCGAACCCTTCAGCTCCATCGGCATAGACAGAATAGAGCGCGTTCACGAGGCCATCGCCAAAGGCATAAGCATAAACGTAGAAGGGCGAGTGGACGAAGTGTGGAATATAGCTCCAGTACACCTCGTAGCCGTCCATGAACTCGAATGCGGGGCCAAGGCTTTCGCCCTGCACGCTCATCCAGATACCGTTGATATCCTCGGGTGTCAGCTCCCCGGCTCGGCGCGCCTCGTGCAGCTTGCACTCAAAGTCATAGAACGCGATCTGGCGGACAACCGTGTTGATCATGTCCTCGACCTTGCCCGCGAGCAGGACCTTGCGCTGATCCTTGGTTTCCGCCTTGTCGAGCATCTTGCGGAAGGTGAGCATCTCGCCGAAAACGCTGGCGGTCTCGGCCAGTGTCAGAGGCGTTGACGACAGCATCTCGCCCTGACCAGCTGCCAGCACCTGGTGCACACCGTGCCCCAATTCGTGGGCCAGCGTCATCACGTCGCGCGGTTTGCCGAGGTAGTTCAGCATCACGTACGGATGGACATTGGTGACGGTCGGATGAGCAAACGCGCCTGGCGCCTTGCCCGGTTTTACGCCCGCATCGATCCAACCCTTGGAAAAGAACGGCGCAGCGATCTCGCCCATGCGCGGGTCAAAGGCGTTGTAGGCATCCATGACGGTTCGCTCGGCCTCGGCCCAGTCGACGATGCGGGGGTCATCCATCGGCAAGGGTGCGTTGCGGTCCCAGACCTGCATCTTTTCGAGGCCCAGCCATTTGCGCTTGAGGTCGTAATAGCGGTGGCTCAGCTTGGGATAGGCCGCAACGACCGCATTGCGCAGGGCCTCAACCACTTCGGGTTCGACCTGATTGCTGAGATGCCGGCCTGTCTGTGGTGTTGGCATCTCGCGCCAGCGGTCAATGATTTCCTTTTCCTTGGCCTGCGTGTTGTGGACACGGGCGAAGGTCTTGATGTTGTCCGAAAAGACACCTGCCAGCTCGCGCGCCGCCGTTTCCCGCTTGCCGCGATCCGGGTCGGTCAAGAGGTTGAGGGTACCTTCAATGTTTAGCGCTTCGCCGTCGACATCGAATTCCAGGCCCGCGATCGTTTCGTCAAAAAGACGCTCCCACGCGTCGCCGACCACGCCCAGATCATGCAGGAACTTTTCGAGCTCATCAGAGAGCTGATAGGGCTTCATCGCGCGGATCTTGTCGAAAATCGGCTTGTAGCGGGAAAGATCTGCGTTCTGGTCCAAGAGCTTGGCCAGATGATCGTCCTCCAGCCGGTTCAACTCCAGCGTGAAGAACACCAGCGGGGTGGTGTAGTTGGTGATCTTTTCCTGGCAGTCGGACATGAACTTGGCCCGGCCCGCATCGGTGGTCAGCTGGTAGTAACGCAGCCCTGCAAAGGACATGATCCGACCTGCGATCTGGCTAATCTTTTCATTGCGCTGGACGCATTCCAACAGGCCCGCCGCATCGAGATCGCCGAGCTTGCCCTCGTAATCGCTGGCAAAGTCCGCGCAGGCCTTTTCGAGCCACGCAAGGTCGCGTTCAAGCTCCGGAGCGTCCTCGCCGGTATAGAGGTCGTTGAGGTCCCATTCGGGCAAATCGCCCAGATTGTCGTTGCCGGAACTTGCATTCGCATCGCGCACTGGAAAGGGCAGGTGGATCATGCGGGCCTCTCTGTTGGGTCAGGGTCGTAGGTACGGCGGGTCGGGCGGCGGGGCAACCGTTCAGTTTGCATGGGGGCAGCATCAACCATACTGCGCCAGCATGTCGTTCAGATCGTCAAGCGTGTTGGCCTCTTGCACTGGTTTGTCGTGACGCCAGCGCGACATCCGCGGAAACCGCAGGGCAACACCGGATTTGTGGCGGGGCGACGACTGGATCCCCTCGAAGGCGATTTCAAAGACATGCTCTGGCGTCACCTGCCGGACCGGCCCAAAGCGCTGCAGCGTGTTCTTTTTCACCCAAGCGGTGATCTTGCGAAATTCCTCGTCCGTCAGGCCGGAATAGGCCTTGGTGAAGGGCACCAGATCGTTCCCTTTCCACACTGCAAAGGTAAAGTCGGTAAACAGGTTGGCTCGCCGCCCGTGCCCCGATTGGGCATAGATCATCACCGCATCGATGGTTAGCGGGTCGAGCTTCCATTTCCACCAATCCCCTTTCTTTCGTCCTGTCAGATAGGGCGATGCGGCGCGTTTCAGCATGATCCCCTCGGCCTGGGCATCGCGGGCGGATTTCCGGATCCGCTCAAGCTGCGGCCAGTTCTCAAACTCGATCTGTGGTGACAGCCGAACCGGTGCGTCGCCGGGCAGATCGGCGCATAGCCGGTCAAGCTGCGCCCGCCGGGCGGCAAAGCCCTGAGCGCGCATATCCTGCCCGTTCCACTCCAGCAGATCATAGGCATAGAGGATGACGGGCGCCTCCTGCAGTAGCTTTTTCGGAACGGTTTTGCGCCCGATCCGCTTTTGAAGCGCGTTGAAATTTTGCGGCACATCCTCGCCCCATGCCAGCACTTCACCGTCCAGAACCGTACCCTGCGGCAGAAAATCCACCGCGCGGGCCAGTTCTGGAAACCGGTCCGTCATCAGCTCTTCCCCGCGCGACCAGACGAAATGCTGTCCGTCCCTCAGGATGAGTTGGCCGCGAATGCCATCCCATTTCCATTCGGCCAACCAGTCCTGCGGATCACCCAGATCCTCGACCGCGCCTTCGATCGCGTAGGCCAGGTAGAACGGGTAGGGCCGGGACGCGTCGGCCGAGGCATCCTCCGCTTCGATCAGGTCGTGCCAGGTGGTCGTGGCCGGATCCCAGTTGCCCATCAGCCGGTGCGCCAGTTCCGCCTCGTCGCGGTCTGTCGCCTTGGCGAGCGCGCGGGTCATCAGCTTTTGACTGATGCCGATCCGGAACCCCCCGGTGATCAGCTTGTTGAAAAGGAACCGCTCGGTATCGGCCAACTGATCCCATGCGTCGAGCACGCGATCCTTGCGCTCCGGTTCTTCATAAGATCCGAGCCCGCGCACCAGATCGATCCAATGGCTCAGCGGTTCATCAGTGTCGCGCGTTGCGGGGGGCAGGACCAGCGCGATCGTCTCGGCCAGGTCGCCAACGATCGGATATGCCTCTTCAAAAAGCCAAAGCGGGATGCCAGCGCGCTCAGCCGCCCATTCGCGCAGCCGTGTCGTGGTCACGGCGCGTTTCGGGCGGCGGCCTGAAAACATCGCGATGGTCCAGATCCGGTCGGCCTCGGGCGCTTCCGCAAAGTATTCCGCCAGCGCCGCCACCTTGATGTTGGTCTTGGTCGACTGATCGATCGCGTTGAAAAGGGCGGCGAACCGTTTCATGCAGCATCACCCAGGTCGAGGCTTTCGCCCTCGAATTCGGTTGGGACGACCTGCGCATCATATCCGATCTCATTCAGATGGCGCGTGAAGATCTCGGTATAGCCATGGGTGACATAGATATTTTCCGCTCCGGTTTCGCCTATCGCCCACAGCAAACCACCCCAATCTGCGTGGTCCGAGATGACGAAGCCGCGATCACCGGCGCGGCGGCGGCGGATACCCCGCAATTGCATCCATCCGGATGCAAAGGCATTCTCCTGAGCCCCAAATTTCCGGGCCCATTGCGAGCCGAGCGCGGATGGCGGTGACAGGACAATGGCTCCGGGATGGGCCTTTGGGTCGAGGTCCGGCCCGGCGTAGATCGTATCTGGCAGGGCGATGTCCTGCCGTCGCAATACCGCGTTGGTGTTCTCGACCGCGCCATGGGTCAGGATCGGACCGATTGCGGGGTCCAGCATGGTCAGCAGCCGCTGCGCCTTGCCAAGGGCATAGCATCCCAGAAAGGCCGTCTTGCCCGCTGCGGCGCATCCCGCCCACCATGCGTTAAGATCGGCAGCGACATCCGATTGCGGGCGCCACCGAAACACCGGCAGGCCGAACGTGCTTTCGGTGATGAAATGGTGGCAGCGGACGGGCTCGAACGGTGTGGAAAGCCCATCATCCTCGACCTTGTAGTCGCCCGAGGCTACCCAGACCTCTCCCTCTACCTCGACGCGGATCTGTGCGGATCCAGGAACATGGCCAGCAGGGTGAAACGAAACCAGCGCACCGCCGATCTGCCGTTCCTCACCATAGCGCATGGTTTCGGCTTTGATGTCGCCCAGCCGATGGCGCATAACCGGTTCTGCCACATCGGTGCACAGATACGCCCCCATCCCGGGGCGCGCGTGATCCGCATGCCCATGCGTGATCAGGGCCCGGTCGACCGGGCGCCATGGATCGATGTAGAAGTCACCCGAAGGGCAATAGATGCCGCGGTCAGTGAATGTCAGCGCGCTCATAAAGAGCGTTGTAGCACTAGCCGGCTTCTGAGCCACCCGCCGCATCGAAATGGGCGGTCATGGTGTCAAAGATCTTGTCGGTGATGTCCTGCGATTCCATCAGGATTTCGTGCTCGCCCGCGGTGATCACGTGCAGATCGCCGTTGGTCCAGCGGCCCAGCAGATCGCGGATGCGTCCCACGTGGACGATGCGTTCGTTTTCGCCGACGAAGGTCGCGCAGGGTATCTTGGGAGCAGGCATCGCTGAAATCTCGGCGGTTTCCGCAAGCGCCTCGCGCAGCCAGACATAGCTCGGGCCGCCGAGACCAAGCTCCGGGTGGTTGGTGATCTGCTGCACCATCATGTGCCACGTCTCGCGATCCGTCGTGAGCGTGTTGCCCTCGAACGGCGTGGCGTGAACGTAAGGTTCCGGTTTGCGGCCGGGCGGCAGATGATAGCCGAGGTTCAGGACCGGCATGATGCGGCTGAGAACCCAAGCGACCGGGCGCAGCAACATCGAGATGCGGATACCCCACATTGGGCCGGTAAAGGCCGCGGCGGCCACCGGCAATCCGTTGTGTAGAGCGCGCAGACCAATGCAGCCGCCCATTGAATGACCCATCAGGAAGTAGGGCTGGGGCAGGTTCAGCGACTGTGCCGCGGCGAGGACGGCATCGACATCCTTTTGATATTCGTCGAATTTCTTCACGTGGCCGATCAGCGGATCATCAAGAAATCTGTCCGCCAGGCCTTGACCGCGCCAATCGATGGCAAGGGTCGTGTATCCGCGCGCCGTCAGAGCGTGTGCAGCCTTGCCATACTTCTCGATATATTCGGTGCGGCCGGGGAACAGCAGAACCGTTCCCTTGGCATGGTCGGCGTTCCAGACGCCGATCCGGATCCGTACGTCGTCGGATGTCGTCAGCCAGTAGGCGCTGCCTGACGCCGGTCCGGCCTCCACATCGTCAAAAAGCGGTGCGGGGGCCAGTTCGATATGAAGGTTGCCGTCGATTACGCCAGCACCGAGGCCAGCTTCATGGCCATTCCCATGTCGCCATCCACTTTGAGCTTGCCGGTCATGAAGGCCGAGGTCGGGTTTGTGTCGCCCGAAAGGATGCCTTTGAACGTGTCCACGTCCGCCGTCATCGTGACATCGGCATCTTCGTCGGAGGCCCGTGCGCCAGCACTGTCGATGATGATTGACCCTTCGCCGTCGATGACGAATTTGGCCGAGCCGCCGAAATCAGTGCCGCCAAGCTTGTCGTTCAAGGCCGCTACGGCTTCGGTTACGGTGTCACTCATTTTTGATGCCCTTTTTGCTGGGGGGTGGGCGACGCTCTGGATTTGCGTCGACAACCTGTTACCTTAACCGGTGTTATGGGTATATCGACACGCAATCTCTACCGTACCGTTGCGGCATTTCTGCTAATAGTATGGAATTCCTTACCTGCGGTTGCACAGGCCAACCTCGACGACATGATCGCAGCACTACGCGAGGCTGAGCCAGCAGAGGCGACGCGCCTGACACGCGAAATCGAGCGCGAATGGTCTCTGTCCGGTTCGACTTCGCTGGATATGATCCTGCGCCGTGGTCGTGATGCTTTGGAGCAGGAAGAAATTGATCTGGCAATTGAACACTTTACCGCCGTCACCGACCACGCGCCCGACTTTGCCGAAGGCTGGCATGCGAGGGCAACTGCCTATTATCAAGCAGGCAAGTTTGGCCCGGCACTCAGCGATTTGCAGCGCGCCCTGGCCCTCAACCCTAACAATTACAATGCGCTCTTCGGGCTGGCCGTCATGTTTCAGGAAATGGACGATGTCGATCGGGCGGTCGAAGCCCTGACCATGGTGCTCGACTTGCATCCCAACCACGAGGACGCCAAACAGGCGCTTGAGCAGTTGAAAACTCGCGGGATCGGTCGCACGCTCTGATCCTGCCCCCCGGGGGACGTCCATGAAGGGACAAACGCGGGTGGCGGCCGTTCTCGGCCCCACCAATACCGGAAAAACCACCTATGCCATCGAACGGATGTTGGCCCACAGGACGGGCATTATCGGGCTGCCTTTGCGTCTGCTTGCGCGCGAAGTCTATGACCGGATCGTGGCCCTGCGCGGCCCCTCGGTGGTCGCCCTTGTTACCGGCGAAGAACGGATCGTACCGCCCCGCGCCCAGTACTGGGTCTGCACGGTCGAGGCGATGCCCGAAGGGATGGGATGCGATTTCCTCGCCATTGATGAGATCCAGCTTTGCGCGGACCCTGAACGCGGGCACGTCTTTACCGACCGTTTGCTGAGATCGCGGGGTTTGCACGAAACCCTGTTTCTGGGGTCCGATACGATGCGGGGTCCGATCGCGGCCCTTGTGCCCGAGGCGCACTTCATGCGCCGCGAGCGGATGTCTCAACTCAGCTATGGCGGGCAGAAAAAGATCGGACGGATGCGCCCGCGGTCGGCCATTGTCGGGTTCTCGGTCGAGAATGTCTATGCCATCGCGGAACTGATCCGCCGCCAGAAGGGTGGTGCTGCGGTGGTGATGGGCGCTCTCAGCCCGCGCACGCGGAATGCCCAGGTCGATATGTACCAGAACGGCGACGTCGATTATCTCGTGGCCACAGATGCGATCGGCATGGGGCTGAACCTCGATATCGATCACATTGCCTTCTCTGGCCTGACCAAGTTCGACGGACGGCGGATGCGCCCTCTGGCGCCGAACGAATTGGCCCAGATCGCTGGTCGGGCAGGGCGCGGTCAAAAGGACGGCACGTTTGGCGTCACCGGCGACGCGCCACCCCTCGACGATCAGATGGTCGAGGCGATCACCAGCCACCGCTTCACGCCGCTCAAGAAAATCGTCTGGCGTAACCATGCGCTGCAATTCGGATCGATCGACCGGCTGGTCGACAGCCTCGAAACGCCCTCACAGAACGAATGGCTGGTGCGGGCGCGTGAGGCCGATGACCTGATGGCGCTGAAGTCGCTGGGGCAGGACGCGGAAATCGCGGCACGCGCATCTGATGGGTCATCCGTTCGCCTGCTCTGGGACGTGTGCCGCGTTCCGGATTTTCGGGGCATCAGCCATCAGGAACACGCCTCGCTTTTGTCGGCTATTTTCCGCTACCTGCACCAACGCGGACAAATCCCCAACGATTGGATGGCGACGCAAATCCGCCGCATTGATCGGCCAGATGGGGATATAGACACGATTTCAAAGCGGCTCGCCTATATCCGTACCTGGACATATGTTGCGCAACGCAATGGTTGGGTCGATGACGAAAGCCATTGGCGCGGCGAAACCCGCGCTGTAGAAGACCGATTATCAGACGCGCTGCACGCGGCGCTGACACAAAGATTTGTAGACCGGCGGACATCCGTTTTGCTTCGCCGGCTGGGCCAGAAGGAGGCCATGGTGGCCGAAGTAAACGACGCAGGTGAAGTCACCGTCGAGGGCGAGTTCGTAGGCAAGCTCGAAGGGTTCCGCTTTACGCAGGACAAGGGCGCGGGAGCGGCCGAGGCGAAGACGATCAAGACCGCCGCCCTGCAGGCCCTTGCGCCGCATTTTCATCTGCGCGCCGACCGTTTCTACAACGCCCCTGACACCGAGATCGACTTTACCGAACAGGGTGGGTTGATGTGGGGTGCCGCCGCTGTGGGCAAACTGGTATCCGGCCAGGACCCGTTCAAGCCGCAGGTCGATGTATTCGTTGACGATGTCGCCGGGCCCGAGGTTGCCGAAAAGGTAAAGCGCCGCCTTCAACACTTCATCGATCGCAAGGTCGCTGCCCTGTTCGAACCGCTGATCGGCCTCCAGAAGGACGAGACCCTGACAGGTCTTGCCAAGGGTTTCGCATTCCAGGTGGTCGAAGCATTTGGTGTTTTGCCCCGTGGCAAGGTGGCCAACGAGGTCAAGGCACTGGATCAAGAGGCGCGGGGGCTTTTGCGCAAGCATGGCATCCGGTTTGGCCAATTCACGATTTTCATGCCGCTCTTGCTCAAACCGGCACCGACGCGACTGCGCTTGGTGCTCTGGTCGCTTTCGAACGGGCTCAGCGAGTTCCCCGAGGCGCCGCCGCCTGGGCTGGTGACGATCCCGGCGATGAAAGACGCGCTGGAAGGCGCCGACACGATGGCCGGCTACCGCAATGCGGGCGAACGGGCGATCCGTATCGACATGCTGGAACGCCTTGCCGACATGCTGCGGGCGGAGGATTCGCGCGGCGGGTTTGAGGCCAAGGCCGACATGCTCTCGATCACCGGCATGACGCTTGAGCAATTCGCGGGCCTGATGGAAGGGCTGGGTTATCGCGCCGAAAAGGGCGAGCGCCACAAGGTGAAGGCGCAGGATCCCAAAGAGATCCCCGAACCGTCCCCCGAAACGCCCGAGCAACCGCAAGAGACACCGGACCAACCCGCCGAGGTGCCCGAACCCCCGCAGGAATTGCCGCGACCGCCTTCCGAAGCGCCGGTGGAAACACCGCCCGAGGTTAAGGGCGAGGCAGATGCCGAGGCGACAGCGGATGATGAGCCCGAGGTCGAGGTGTTCTATACCTTTACCTGGGCCCGGCAGCAGCAAAACCGCGGCGGTCAGCGCCAGCGATCGCAGGGCCAGCGCCGCGATGACGGTGGCCGCGCCAATCAGGGCAAGGGCAAACCCAAAGGCCGCCCGCAGGGCAAGGGCAAGAAGCCACAACATCAGGGCACAAAGACGTTCGAGGCCCGCCCGCCCAAACAGGAAAAGAAAATCGACCCCGATAATC
>CAWUIQ010000072.1:0-17888 GCA_963922565.1 uncultured Rhodobacterales bacterium | reverse complement strand
ATCGAGGTGACGCTGCAGTCGGAAAACGGGATGCTGGGCATGGGCCCCTTCCCGACCGAGAACGAGGTGGATGCCGATCTGATCAACGCCGGTAAGCAGACCATCACGGAACTGCCCCAGACGGCCTATTTCGACAGCGCCCAGAGCTTTGGCATGATCCGGGGCGGCAAAATTGCGATGGCGATCCTTGGCGCAATGGAGGTCTCGGAAAACGGTGACCTGGCCAACTGGATGATCCCCGGCAAGCTCGTCAAGGGCATGGGCGGTGCGATGGATCTGGTGGCCGGTGTAGGGCGCGTGGTGGTCGTGATGGATCACACCAACAAGCATGGCGACAGCAAGGTTCTGAAGGAATGCACCCTGCCCCTGACGGGCAAGGGTGTGGTGGACCGGATCATCACCAACCTCGGTGTGCTCGACGTAACCCACAAGGGCCTGCACATCCAGGAACTCGCACCGGGCGTGAGCCGTGAGGAAATGCTCGCAGCCACAGAGGCGGCGATTGTCTGACTTCGCGATTACCCGCGAAGAAGACGGCAGCAAGGGCCGCTATATCCTGCATCACGATGGTCATGAGGCCGAACTGACCTATTCCATCCTGTCGCCCGGTCTGCGGATTGCGGACCATACCGGCGTGCCCGACGGGTTGCGGGGAACCGGCGCTGGCCTCGCGCTTGTCGAGCGGCTGGTGGCCGATGCCCGTGCCGAGAGCTGGAAAATCGTGCCGCTTTGCCCTTACGTGAACGCGCAGCGGGCAAAACACCCCGAATGGGCCGACGCCTTCAACGTTTGATCAGTAGTTGAGCGATGCAAAGACGCAGCCGTCCGAAACCAGTTCGGGCGGGGTCAGGCAAAGACCGCGCGCAACCTGATAGGCCGCAAGCACCTTGGGCACATAATCACGTGTCTCGGCGTAGGGCGGGACACCTTCATATTTGTCCACGGCCCCCTCACCCGCATTATAGCCGGCCAGAACGAGCACGGGATCGCCGTCAAAGCGGTTCATCAGCCAATCGAGATAGGCGACACCGCCCTTGATGTTCTGCCCGGGCTCGAAACTGTCGCTGACGCCAAAGCGTTCGGCCGTTGCGGGCATCAGCTGCATGAGGCCCTGCGCGCCGGCGTGACTGACCGCATCCGGCCTGCCCGCCGATTCAACCATCATCACCGCAAGGACCAGGGCCGGGGAAACGCGGGTATCAATCGTTGATTTCAGGATCTCGACGCCCTGCGCCTGCGCCAGCGCCTGAAACTGGGTCAGGCGGGCGGCGGCAATCTCGGACCCGGCGATGCTGCGCATGGCCAGTTCGAACCGGTCCTGGGGCGCCGCGACGCGGCCATGGCCAACCATCTCCCAGAACCACGCATACCGTCCGACAGGCGTGACGATATCGGGCCCGGTGTCGGAATCGGTGTCTTCGGGTTCTTTCGGCTTGGGCTCTGGCGGCTTTAAAAGGCGCGCCTGCTCTTCGGGATCGACCTGAACCGTGATGCGTTTTGACACGCCTGCCTTGGGCGGCCCGATACGCTTGGCGGAAAAATCGCCGAACTTGATCGGCTCGGCCATCGCGGTCCCCGCCGCAAGGGTCGCAACCAGCCCAAGACGGACCAGCGTAGAAATGCACTTTGTCATGACGGCCCTGCCCGAGCGCCTGATTTGCTATTGCTTACGGGCTATATCGCAGAAAACACCGCTTCGATCCAGACGATCGGGGCGGATAACGTGGCAATCCCGCCACAATCTCAAAGGAAACAATCGATTCTCGCCCTTTTGACCCCTGATCCAGAACTTTTTTTCCATTCAGAACAGTCAGTTATCATTTTTGTTAGGGTTTTTTTGGGGAAGGATGAAAAAGTCTTAATTCGCGCCAAATTCATGCCCCAATCAAACGGCTATATATCGGCATACCAAGTCGGACAGGGCGTTGAGAGAGTTTAGCCCAGTACGGACGGCAAGGTTAGACAAGTAAGTGAGTGATCCTTTGGAGGGACTAACATGATCAAGTTTATCAAAAACTTCCGCAAAGACGAAAACGGTGCCGTTACGGTTGACTGGGTTGTTCTGACAGCTGCTGTTGTCGGTCTGGCTGTTGCAGCCTATACCTCGATCGAAACTGGTGCGACTGCTCTGACAGCTGGTACTGACACGTACCTGCAGGGCCAGATCCCGACAACTCCGTAAGCTAGGCCTTCGGAAGTCGTATAGAGAATATGCGATAGGGCCGCGACAGTGCGCTGGACGCGGCCCTTTCCACACCAAGAAGTTTGTTTGGCGGAACGAGTGACCATGAAACAGTACATTGCAAAATTCAGCAGCGACGAGGCCGGCGCCGTTACAGTCGACTGGGTCGTTTTGTCTGCTGCCGTTGTCGGCTTGGCTGGCACGATTTTCTCAAGCATCCTCAATGGCTCGACCAGCCTTGCGGTGCTGATCCAGAACTTCCTTGCCGCCTTTACGGTCGGCTGAGGTTCTCAAAAGACGAAGTGGGTGACGCGCCTGCCTTACGGCGGAGCGCGTCTTTGTGTTTCTGGGATGTGAACATTTCTCATCTCTTCCGCCATTTGCCCACAAAAACGCCACAATCATCGCGTTTTTACACTATTGGACATGCGCTGTGATTTGCGCGTCCATGTATCGAGCATGAGGTGGTAAGATGCGGATGGTATTCGGGTTGGTCCTGTTGGTGGGGATCGGACTGGCTGGCGGCGCCGTTTATATGGCCAAGGGATATATCGGCCAGTATCAAACGGCTTTGGCGCGAGAACGCGCAGAACGCCAAAAGATCGTTCCCACTATTAATGTTTATGTTGCCGAACGGCAGCTGAAATATGGTGAGATCCTCGCCGAGGAGGATGTGCGCACGGTCGCGTGGCCGGTGAACGCAATTCCTGAGGGTTCATTTACTGAAGAGAACCCCCTTTTCACGGACGAGAACGAACGGCCCCGTTACGTTCTGCGTGCGATGGAAAAGGATGAGGCCGTTATGGCCGTCAAGGTTACCGAGCCGGGCGAAGATGCCGGTCTGACCTCGCGGCTTCAGAAAGGGATGCGCGCCTTTGCGATCAAGGTCGACGTGGCCAGCGGTGTTTCGGGCTTCTTGCGCCCAGGCGACCGGGTCGACGTCTACTGGTCAGGCAGCGTGGCGCGCAGTGCCAATCAGCGTGACGAGTTCACCAAGCTGATCGAGGCCAATGTCCAGTTGATTGCAATCGACCAGACGGCGACGATTGATGGCGATACCGCCCTGATCGCCCGGACGGTCACTGTTGCAGTGCGACCTGAACAGGTTGCCGCATTGGCCCAGGCCCAATCGACCGGCCGTCTGTCGCTGTCGCTTGTGGGTACCGGGGATGACACCGTCGCCCAGGCGATCGAGGTTGACCAGCGCGGTCTGCTTGGCCTGCCCGAAGAGGAAGAACAGGTCGAAGCGGTCGAGGAACAGGTCTGCACCGTGCGTACACGCCGTGGCGCCGAGGTGGTCGAGATCCCGATCCCCTGCACAAACTAGGCGGAATTACAAAGGCTTGAGTCAGGGCTGCGCATTGCGTGGCCCTTTTTCATTTCGGGTGCTGTTGCGAGATATCCACATAAATCAAACTCCCGAACCCATTGATTATTGCAAAAAAATTGAAACCAAAGCAGAGTGCACGCAAGACGGGCGTAAAAGACCCACTTATTGAGGCGTGATCAAAAAGGCAGGTCACATGAAAACCGCAGGACTATTTTCCGCGGCCCTTGCAGGGCTGTTTATGGCTGTTAGCCCAATCGCACTGAGTACACCGGCCTCTGCCGAAACGCTTCGTGTCGTCGAACAGGGTGTTTCAACCACACTGAATGTGCCTATCAACCGCGCGATCGTGGTTGAGAGCGACGTTCCCTTTGCCGAGCTCAGCATCGCCAACCCCGGCATTGCTGATATTTCGTCATTGTCGGACAGAACAATCTATGTGCTTGGCAAGGCGCCGGGCCTGACCACGCTGACCCTGCTTGATGGCAGCGGCCAGCTGATCACCAACGTAAATGTCCGCGTGGCCGCGGATGTGTCGGAGTTTAAGGAGCGGCTGCGCCAGATCCTGCCCGGCGAGAAGATCGAAGTACGCACCGCAAATGACGGTATCGTGCTTTCGGGCGTTGTTTCCAGCTCATCCCGCCTGCAACGGGCGCTTGATCTGGCCGAACGCTATGCCGAAGGCCGCGTCAGCAACCTGATGGTTGTCGGTGGCATCCAACAGGTCATGCTGAAAGTCCGCTTTGCCGAGATGGAGCGCAACGTCTCCAAGTCGCTTAGCAGCTCGCTTGCCCTGAACGGCATCACCCTAGACGGCGATCTGGGCGTTAACAGTGGTACCGGTACGCTGAACACATCCGGCGCGGTTACGAACGCTCTGGGCGGTAACATCCCGGCAACAAACGAGAATGCCGGTGCTATCGTGTTTGGCTTTAACGCGGGCGACCTCGAGGTCGGCCTGCTGCTGGAAGCCCTTGAAACCAAAGGCGTTGTTCGCACATTGGCCGAACCGAACCTCATCGCCCTTTCGGGTCAGGAGGCAAAGTTCCTCGCGGGTGGCGAATATCCGGTCCCGGTCAGCCAGGATAACGGCGAGGTTACGGTTCAGTTCAAACCCTTCGGTGTTGAGCTCAACTTTATCCCGCGTGTTGTCGACCAGGACATCATCAACCTCGAGCTGAACGCCGCCGTATCGGCGATCGACCCGAACAACGGCTTCCGTATCGATGCGTTTGAGATTGACGCCTTCAGCCGCCGCGAGACCGAAACGACGGTCGAGCTGCGTGATGGTGACAGCTTTGCCATCGCGGGTCTTTTGCAAGACACGTTCCGCGACAACAACGCACAGATCCCGTGGCTGGGTGACATCCCGGTTCTGGGTGCCCTGTTCCGCAGTGCGGATTACCAGCGTAATCAGTCCGAACTGGTCATCATCATCACGGCTCATCTGGTTCAGCCGACGCGGGGCGACGTTCTGGCCCTGCCGACCGACCGCGTGAAGCCGCCCACCGAACAGGATCTGTTCCTCTTTGGCCGCGTCGCCTCTGACAACAAGCCTCAGCTGGGCGCGGCAGCCGAAGTGGCGAAACAAGATTTCAGTGGCTCTTACGGCTACGTAATGGACTGACGAAAGGCAATCAGGGTCATGAAACCGATCATTTCACTGTCACTGGTCAGCGCATTGGCCCTCGTGTCAGCCTGTACCTCAAGCAATGACAGGGTCCTCACCCAGTTCTTCCGCGAGGCAGGATCCGTCAACGACAGCGGCAGCTTTGGCAATGCCACACTTGACAACACGCTGATCCAGACCGGCGAACGCAGCTATGCGCAGACGCTGAACAGCCGCTTCAATGCCGAGGTGCCGGCAACGGTCAACTTCGACTTCAACAGCGCACAGCTCGACGCGGGCGCTCAACAGGCGTTGATGGAGCAGGCGAATTTCATTCTGCAGTTCCCCGAAGCCCGGTTCCGTGTCTATGGCCATACCGATCTCGTCGGTTCCCGCGGCTATAACCGCCGCCTCGGCCAGCGCCGGGCGAATGTGGTCGTGAACTTCCTGGTTGCCCAGGGGATCAGCCGCAGCCGGCTCGAGGCGGTGGCCTCGTTCGGTGAAACCCAACCGGTCGTCGTGACCGAAGGCCGCGAACGCCGCAACCGCCGTACCGTGACCGAGGTAACGGGCTTTGTAGGCTCGCACCCGCTGGTGCTGGACGGCAAATATGCGCAGATCGTCTATCGCGACTATATTACCAGCGCTCAAAGCCGCACCCAGCTAACTGGTGTTGCCAGTGCGTCTGAACAGCTGAGCAACTAGGCTCAGCCCTCCAAATCTATCACGAATTCTTGTTCGGCCGGGACCTGTTCCCGGCCGAACAATCTTTGCTCAGCGCCGCCATCGTTCTGAGATACCCAACAATTGGAGCTTTTTGGCCGCAATCTCGCCCGAATTTACTGCGAGCTTGCCCGAAAGGGGACGAGTGTCTCTGGCTTTAGGGCCAAACATGGGTGGCAGCGGGCACGGTTCTTGCGACGGATCGCAGTGTCCATCGCCTGCCAAACCCTTGAAAAAAGGACGATTTGGCAATGAGCAGTGCAATGCCACAACCTGAAACCGCGCCTCTGCTGGCCTGTACGGTCAGCCGCGATGTGCAGAACTTTGACCTGCTGATTGAAGACATGGAAGCCATTCTTGGCGAGTCCTGGGGCGATCTGGGCTTTGCCGAGGCGCTGGCCTTCTTTGGCCAACCCGATGCCCAAGCCCTTGAATTCATTGCACTGGCACTGGACGACGCGGATGAGGAAAACCTCACCCTCATGGGCGAGATCATAAAGCAGGCCAAGGTTCGCGGCATCAAGGTTGTTCTTATCGCCGAAGATGTGACACCAGCCGCTTTGCACCAGCTTTTGCGTCAGGGTGCCGACGAATTTGTCCCCTACCCTCTTCCGGATGGGGAATTGCAGCAGGCAATCGACCGCATGAAAGCGGCGGATATGGCAGCACCGGCCGCAGGTGGTGGCGCGCCTACCGGCCTCAAGACTGGCGAAGACCGCCAGGGTGCGGTTCTGGTCGCTCACGGCGTCGCCGGCGGCACCGGCTCGACCACACTGGCCGTTAACCTGGCCTGGGAACTCGCCAATATCGACAAGGACGGCGCGCCGTCGGTCTGCCTGCTCGATCTCGATCTGCAATTCGGGACGGCATCAACCTATCTGGACCTGCCCCGCCGCGAGGCTGTGTTCGAGATGCTGTCGGACACAGAGGCGATGGACGAAGAGATCTTTGGCCAGTCGCTGCTTGCCTACGAGGAAAAGCTGCAGGTGCTGACGGCGCCCGCCGACATGATCCCGCTGGATTTCGTATCGGCCGAGGATATCGAGCGCGTCATCGACATGGCCCGTGCACATTTCGACTATGTGGTGATCGATATGCCGTCGACGCTGGTGGCGTGGTCAGAGACGGTTCTGACGTCGTCGCACATCTATTTCGTCACGATGGATATGGACATGCGCTCGGCGCAGAACACGCTGCGCTTCAAGCGGGCGCTGCAATCCGAACAGCTGCCTGTCGAAAAGCTGCGTTACGTGCTGAACAAGGCGCCGAAATTCACCGACCTGAATGGCAAGGCACGGGTCAAGAAACTGGCTGAAAGTCTTGATATCGCTATCGAAGTTCAGTTGCCCGATGGCGGTAAGCCGATCACGCAGGCCGCCGATCATGGCGTACCCCTGGCAACGGCGGCGGCCAAAAGCCCGCTGCGCCGTGAAATCGCAAAACTGGCCGGGTCCATTCACGAGTTGCTTGACGATAAAGCGAAGGCGGCCTGATCGATTAAGAGGTTACGATGTTTTCGAAATACAAGAAAAGCTCCGCTGAACCAGTAGCGGCACCGGCCGCGGCAGCAGCAGCGGCCAAAGTTGCGGAAGAGGTAGCGACCGAGGCAAGCCCGAAGGTCGTGCGCCGGGCCGCCCCTGTGAAACCGGCCGAAGTTGCGGTTCTGGACAAGGAACGCAAGCGCAAGGAGCGGATGCAGGAGATCAAGCTCGAACTGCACCGCGCCCTGCTCGACAACCTGAACCTCGCAGCCCTCGAACACGCAACCGAAAAGGATCTGCGTCAGGAAATCAACGCCATTGCAGGCGAAGTTCTCGAAGAAAAGAACATCATCCTCAACCGCGAGGACCGCCAGACCCTCAACCAGGAACTCTTTGACGAGGTAACGGGTCTTGGCCCGCTCGAGACGCTTCTGAAAGATGACACCGTCAACGACATCTTGGTTAACGGCCCCAAGCAGATCTTTGTCGAACGCGCGGGTAAGCTGGAACTGACCGACATCACGTTCAAGGACGAACGCCACCTTTTGCGGATCATCGACAAGATCGTATCCGCGGTCGGCCGTCGCGTCGATGAATCGAACCCCTATGTCGACGCCCGCCTCAAGGACGGCTCTCGTTTCAACGCGATGGTGCCGCCGGTCGCGGTTGACGGATCGCTCGTCTCGATCCGGAAATTCAAAAAGGACAAGCTGGGCATCGACGACCTGGTGCGGTTCGGCGCCTTCACCGAAGAGATGGCCGCCTATCTGCAGGCCGCCGTGGCCACGCGCCTGAACGTTATCGTTTCCGGCGGTACGGGTTCCGGTAAGACGACGACGCTCAACGCGCTGTCGTCCTTTATCGACAATGCCGAGCGTATCCTGACGATCGAGGATACCGCGGAACTTCAGCTTCAGCAGGTTCATGTGGGCCGGATGGAAAGCCGCCCACCCAACGTGGAAGGCAAAGGTGAGGTCAGCCCGCGCGACTGTCTTAAAAACGCCCTTCGGATGCGTCCTGACCGCATCATCGTGGGCGAGACGCGGGGCGAAGAGGTCATCGACATGTTGCAGGCCATGAACACCGGCCACGACGGATCAATGACCACGATCCACGCCAACTCGGCCCGGGATGGCATCAGCCGTCTGGAAAACATGATCGCGATGGCCGGGGTCGAAATGCCGATCAAGGCGGTTCGCTCGCAGATCTCATCGGCTGTGAACCTCATCGTGCAGGCCAGCCGCCTGCAGGACGGGTCACGCCGCATGACCTCCATCACCGAGATTACCGGGATGGAAGGCGACGTGATCTCGATGCAGGAAGTGTTCCGCTTTCAGCGCGTAGGCCTCACGCCCGACAACAAGATCATCGGCCATTTCACCGCAACCGGCGTACGTTCGAACTTTTCCGAACGGTTCCGGTTATGGGGTTATGACCTGCCCGCATCCATCTACGACCCCGTCGTCACGCAGTAAGGATTTACGAGCATGAGCGCCGAACCGATAATCTATGGCCTGATCTTTGTAGGGGTCATCGTCCTGGTCGAAGGGATCTATCTGGTGGCCTTTGGCCGCTCGATCAGCCTGAACAACCGCGTCAATCGCCGCCTCGAGATGCTCAACAAGGGCGACCGGCGCGAAGAGGTGCTGGAAAAGCTGCGCAAAGAGATGCAGCAGCATATGGGCGCCAAGACCATACCGCTTTACTCGCTGTTGTCCGACCGGGCGCAAAAGGCCGCAATCGCCTTTACGCCCAAGCAGCTGATCATGATCATGGCCGTTCTGTCGGCCATCGCCTTTGTTGGCCTCAGCATCGGCACGGAAACCGACACGCCGGTTCGTGCCCTGCTGTCCGTCGGAATGGGTGTGGGCGGTGTGTTCTTCTGGGTGACGTCGAAGGCCAACAAGCGCCTCGGCATGATCGAAGAACAATTGCCCGATGCAATCGAACTGATGGTCCGGTCGCTGCGCGTAGGCCACCCGTTCTCATCCGCGATCCAGATCGTCGCCAAGGAAGTCGCCGACCCGCTTGCGTCCGAAATGGGCGTCATCGCGGACGAGGCCGCCTTTGGCCGCGACGTGGGCGAGGCGCTGAAGGACATGGCCGAGCGTCTGGATATGCAGGATTTGCGCTTTCTCGCCGTCGCGGTGACGATCCAGCAGCAATCAGGTGGTAACCTCGCCGAGATCCTTGCCGGTCTGGCCAAGGTGATCCGGGCTCGGTTCCGCCTGTTCCGGCGGGTCAAGGCCATCACGGCCGAGGCGAAATGGTCGGGCAAGTTCCTGTCGGGCTTTCCCATCGTCGCCCTGATCGTCATCAACGTGAGCGATCCGAACTACTACGACGAGGTGCGTGACCACGCGCTCTTTATCCCGGCCTGCTTTTTCGTGGGCATCATGCTGGCGCTGAACCTCTACGTCATGCGCGTTCTGACAAACATCAAGGTCTGAGGCTTCGCAAATGGAACAGTTGATGAATACCCTCACCGATCTGCTTGGCCCGCTTGGGCCGATCATCATTGTCGGCGTGCTGGGCGTCATGATGATTGTGATCGTCGTGATCATGATGCTGAAAGAGCCGGAAGATCCGCTCAACAAGCTCAAGCGCAGCTCGAAGGCGCCGACCACTGGCGATCAGCGCGCGACGCTGCGGACGGGCAGCCGGAACCAGCAGCTTGAGAAATTCTCGAGCTTTCTTGAACCGAAAGACGTAGCCGAGCTCAGCAAGCGGCAATTGCAGCTGCGCCAGGCGGGGTATCATTCGCGCGACGCGGTGCGTCTTTTCCACTTTGCGCAGATGGCACTTGCCATTCTCGGTCTGGTGGCAGGCGTCGTCTATGTGACGGTGGCGGGCGGCAGCGACGCGATGACCACCCAGCAAATGATGATGTACACGATCGCGCCCGGCGGTATCGGATATTACCTGCCGCAATACTGGGTCACCAAGCGCGTGACCGAGCGCAAGGACCAGATCACGTCGGGCTTTCCCGACGCGCTCGATATGCTGCTGGTCTGTGTCGAAGCGGGTCAGTCGCTCGATCAGGCCATTACCCGGGTCGCGGGCGAATTGCAGGCGTCGAGCCCTGCCTTGGCCGAGGAATTCATGGTCGTGAGCTACGAGATGAAGGCCGGTAAGGACAAGGTCACCGTTCTGCACGACATGGGCGAGCGCTGCGGTGTGCAGGACGTTTCAAGCTTTGTGACCGTTCTTGTCCAGTCGACCAGCTTTGGTACATCGATTGCCGACGCCTTGCGGGTTTATGCCGGCGAGATGCGGGACAAGCGCGTGATGCGCGCCGAGGAAGCGGCAAACAAGTTGCCAACCAAGATGACCCTTGCCACAATGATGCTGACGGTGCCGCCACTGCTGGTGATCCTCGTCGGGCCATCGGTGCACGGCATCACTCAGCTGGGCCAACTGAACAACTTCTGATGACCCTCGTTGGGTCTCTGGCATCCGGCGCAGCCGGTGTCATCCGACGAGGCCACGTGGGCAAAGAACCGAATGAACCTCGGCATCTGGCGGGCCTCAACCGCCATCGGATTGGCCATTACCCTTGCCGCCTGTGACGCAGGCGGCATCGGCGCATCCAAGGACAGCCCCTTTGCGCCGGGCGTGGACCGGCGGGCCGAAGCCGTCGACGAGGTCGAGGTGGGTCACAGGCTGGTCGCGGCCGGGGAATACGAACTGGCCATAAAGTCTTTCAATCGTGCAGCGCTGGAAAACGGGCTCGATGCCGAGATACTGGCAGGCCTGGGGAGCGCCAATCTCGGCCTTGGCCGCCTGAACCTCGCCGAGCGGTTGTTGCGCCGTGCGACAACCGACTACGAAGCCTGGCCGGAGATCTGGAACAATCTGGGCGTCGTTCTGATGGAAAAGGGCGAAACGGCCGAGGCGACCCAGATTTTCCGCAAGGCGTTTGCGCTCGATGACGGAGAAAGCACACACATCCGGGACAATCTGCGCTTGGCACTCGCAAAATCTGAAAAATCTGTTATCAGTGACCCCAACGAGCAGAACTACAAACTGATCCGGCGCGGTTCGGGCGAATACCTGATCCAGACCGAGATCTGACAACAGGCAAGAGCAGTAAAGGACGCAAAAATGCGCCACCCAGGTATCCTGATCACCTGCATCGCAGGCATCTCCCTCGTATCCGCATGCTCTGAAACCAATTCCGACGCCACCGTCGAACGGGCGTTTCAGGACGTGAACGTCGTGGACGAAAGCAACCTCAATGACGTCATGCTGACAGTGGCCGACCCGAACGAAGCGGTGTCGTATTTCCAGCGGGCGCAAAGCTCCGATCCCGACCGGCTTGAATTCCGCCGGGGTCTGGCGGTCAGTCTTGTTCGCGCCAAGCGCTACCCCGAAGCGGCCTCGGCCTTTGCCAGGGTGGTCGATCATGAGGACGCGACCAACACCGACCGCGTCGATTACGCCGACGCCTTGATCCGGTCAGGCGACTGGACCCGGGCCGAAGAAACGCTGGACGCAGTGCCCCCGACATTCGAGACCTTCAAACGCTACCGGCTTGAGGCGATGATCGCCGACAGCAACGAAGAGTGGAAGAAAGCCGACAGCTTTTACGAAACGGCCGTCGGCCTGACCACGACGCCCGCGGGCGTGATGAACAACTGGGGTTACTCTAAGCTGAGCCGCGGCGATTATTCCGGCGCGGAACGGCTCTTTGGTGACGCGATCCGGCAGGATCCCCGCATGTTCACCGCCAAGAACAACTATGTTCTGGCCCGCGCCGCGCAGCGCAAATACACCCTGCCCGTCGTACCGATGGATCAGGTCGAGCAAGCCCAGCTTTTGCACACGATGGCCCTGTCGGCGATCAAGCAAAGTGATGTCGAGATCGGCAAGGGCCTGCTGCGCGATGCGATCGAAACCCACCCGCAGCATTTCGAGGCGGCCGTGACCGCCCTCGAAGCACTTGAGAGCGGCCGCAGCGGATAAAGTCTGAGTATGGATCTTGCGCAAGAGGCGGCGCGCCTGTTCTTTCCCCTGACGCTGCCGATCTGTCTTTATGTGGCGTTTACAGACCTGCGTGAGATGCGGATCACCAATCAGGCGGTGATCGTGCTTGCCCTGATCTTCGTCGTAGTTGCCCCGTTCATCATGTCCTTTGATGCCTATCTGTGGCGTCTGGCCGGGCTGGTGATCGTGCTGGTTGCGGGCATTTTCCTGAATGCTGCCGGAGCCATGGGCGCAGGCGATGCCAAGTTCCTCGCCGCTGCCGCACCCTATATCGCCCTCGGCGATCTGCGTTTCCTGATGGCGCTCTTTGCCGGTGTTCTGCTTGCCGCATTCACCACCCACCGGATCGCGCGCGCCACCGGGCTGCGCAACCTCGCACCCCATTGGCAAAGCTGGGAGCAAGGCAAGAAATTTCCCATGGGTCTGGCCCTTGGCATGACGCTTTCCGCCTACCTTGGCCTCGGGATGGTTTTTGGCACATCCCAGCCATAATTTCGACTGATTGCGGAACTACCGCTTTTCAAAAAGCAGTCGTTGAGGCCACCCAATGAACATGGAAACCACCAATGTGATGGCGCCTCCGGCCCCGAAGCGGCTGGAAGAGATGCGTTTGCCCATCGTCATGATGCGGGACATCACGCTCAAAACCATGTTCCGCAAGAACCTCGACATGGTGTCCGAACTGTCCAAAGCCATGTGCCTGCCCATTCCGGTCGTACAGGAACTCGTCGACCTCTGCCGCGAACAGAAGCTGATTGAGGCGACCGGCACGCTGAACGCCAACAACGGCAACGAGATGGGCTATCAGCTGACCGATGCGGGCAAGGCCCGCGCGCTCGACTCGCTGTCGCAATCGGAATATTTCGGCGCGATGCCCGTCCCGCTTGAGGTCTACCGCGAGCAGGTCAAACGCCAGTCGATCCGCAACATCCAGGTCACCCGCGACCAGCTGACGGGCGCCATGGGCCATCTGATCCTGCCGGATGAGTTGCTGGACCATCTCGGCCCCGCCGTGAGCGCCGGCCGTTCGATCCTGATGTACGGCCCGCCGGGTAACGGTAAATCCTCGATCTCGAACGGCATCCGCGACGCCATGGGCGACAAGATCTATGTGCCCCGCGCCATCGAATATGCCGGTCAGGTCATCACCGTCTACGACCCAATCGTCCATTCCAAGGCCGAAGAGCAGGTGGATGATCCTAATTCCCTGCGCCGGACGTCAAACCGCTTCGACACTCGCTATGTCAGATGTGAGCGCCCGACGGTTATCACAGGTGGTGAACTCAGCCTCGAGATGCTCGATCTGGTCTACAACCCCACGGCACGGACCTATCAGGCCCCGCTGCAGCTGAAATCGACGGGCGGCATCTTTATCGTGGACGACCTTGGCCGTCAGGCCGAGCCGCCGCAGGCTCTGGTCAACCGCTGGATCGTTCCGCTGGAGGAATCAAAGGACATTCTTGCCCTGCAATCGGGTGAGAAATTCGAGGTGCCCTTCGACACGCTCGTGATCTTCTCGACCAACTTTCACCCGAACGAGATCTTCGACATGGCGGCCCTGCGCCGGATCTTCTTCAAGATCAAAATCGATGGGCCGAGCCAGGAGAACTTCCTCAAGATCTTCGCGCTGGTGGCCAAGAAGAAGGGGATGCAGCTGGATGAGGGGGCGCTTGTGCACCTGCTCAAGGTCAAGTACCCGACGATCGACAACGTCTATGCGAACTACCAACCCGTCTTTCTTATCGATCAGATGATCGCCATTTGTGATTTCGAAGGGATCCCATACCAGATGTCACCTGACCTGATCGACCGGGCTTGGGCCAACATGTTCGTCAAAGACGAGCACATCGTAAAATGATCGGCGTCGCGGGATGTGGACGCATGGGCAAGCCCATGCTCGCCGCCTTGCGCGGTGCGGGGTTTGAGGCCCGTGGCTTTGACGTTCTGGATATGGAGGAAAGCTGGATCACGGATGATGCCAGCATCTTTGCCCTCGGCATCGAAACCCTTATTACCGTGGTCCGGGATCAGGCGCAGACCGAAGAAGTGCTGTTCGGCACCCAAAGCTTTGTCACCGCCCCTGCCCTCAAGCGCATCATCATCTGTTCGACCCTGTCGCCCCGCTATCTGATCGGTCTGCACAACCGCATACCGGAACATATCAGCATGATCGACGCACCAATGTCGGGCGCCCAGGTAGCGGCCGAGACGGCATCGCTCAGCTTTATGCTGGGTGGCGAAACAAGGGATCTGGACGACGCGCAACCGATGTTCAACGCCATGGGCCGCCATTTTCACCGGATGGGTCCGTTTGGTGCCGGCATGCAGGCCAAGGTGCTGAACAACCTGCTGGCAGCGACCAACACCGCGATGACCCGCCTCGTGCTGGATTGGGCCGACAAGATCGGGATGGACGAAGAGGCGCTTTTGAACCTCATCAGCACCTCGTCCGGCCAGAACTGGTTCGCCACGAATTTCGACAATATCGAGTTCTCGCGCGACGGTCATTCGCTGAACAATTCGATCGGCATCCTGGTCAAGGACATCGCCAGCGCGCTCGACGCGGCTCCACCGAATGTCGATACGTCACTGCCCGAGACGATCCAGTCGTCGATCAAGCACCTCAAGCCACGTCACTGAGCAACGATCAGGTCAAAGACCACCTCGACCTGCGCCTGCATCGTCAGTTCACCCGGTGCAATCGGCACATCCGCGCTGCGGGCGGCGGCCATCTCCATCATCATGGGGCCGCCGTGACCGCCGCTTTCGCGCATGGTGCGGATGGGCCCTAACGTGACACCAGCCGCTGACGCCATCAGACCCGCACGATCCAGCGCATCAGCGACCGCGGCGCTGCGCGCCGCGTCCTGCAACGGTTTGGGTTCCTGCACGGCAAAGCGGAGCCCGCCGAACCGGTTCGCGCCATCCTCAAGCACGGCGTTCAGCAATCCGCCAAGCGCGTTCAGATCCCGGACCCGGATCGTGACCGTGTTCGACGCGACAAAACCGGAAATGCGCCGCGACTGGCCTGAGCTGTAACCCTGATCCCAGACCGGTTGCAGCGTCACGCCGTCGGTCTGCATGTCAGCGGGCGCAATCCCAAGCGTTTCGAGCCGGGCAAAGATTGCCGCGACATCGTCGCTGACCCGATCCATGGCGACCCGTGCGTCGGGATCCTGATGCGTCGCACCCAGCGAAATGATCGCCATATCGGGGGCTGCGGTGACCGATCCCTCGCCTGTGACCGTGATTGTGCGCGCCGTTTCATCCGCCCAGGCGGCCCCTGTCAGCGCCAGCCAGATCACACAAAGTCGAATCAAACCCATCGTCACACTCCCCTAACCATAGCGGGAGGATGCCGCGAAGCCGGAAGGGCCTGCAACCCGTTCACTGCCGTTTTCCTTTTCATGTGCAAAGACCTGCTCTATCCTATTGAATTGCGTGGGGGTGCTTCTGCCGCACCCGTCATACTGTTATGGGCTCGGTCATGAAGCCGAATTTCGCTCTGTCGCTCTCGGTCGAGGGGATACGTCTGTTGCATCGTGCAGCCGGCGGCTGGCGCCTTGTCGGCGAAGTGCGGACCGATGCGCCCGATATGGCGGACCGGCTGGCGGTCTTGCGGCGCACCGCCACGTCGCTGGCGCATAGCGGATTGCGGTCCAAGGTGATCGTGCCCAACGACCAGATCCGCTGGATGAGCATCGAAACCGGTGACGTGCCCTTGGATGAGCGGCGCGCGATGGCCCAAAAGGCGCTTGAAGACGCGACGCCCTATGCCGTCAGCGATCTTGCCTTTGACATTGCCGCCGATGGCGGCACGACCCACATCGCGGCGGTGGCCAAAGAGACCCTGGACGAGGCCGAGGCCTTTGCCGTCCAGCATCGCTTTCACCCGATGTCCAGCGTCGCCATACCCGGTGACGAGGCGTTTCTGGGTGAGCCGTTTTTCGGTCCGACCGACTATTCGCAAGATATCCTCGACCCCGGCGACAAGGTCGAGGCCGATGGCGTTGCCGTCGTGATCATCGGTCCGGCCGAGATGCCGGAACAGCCCGTGGTGCTGGAAGGGTTTTCCGAAGAAAGCACGCCCTTCGAGCATCCGCCGATCATGGATGCGGATGTTGCTGCGCCGACGGTTCCGATGCCGGATGACACACCGCCGCCACCGCCGGTGTTCCGCGCCGCCCCCGAGATCGAGGAACATGCTGCCGAGGCAGAGCAGACCGAAGAAGCCCAAGCGCTGGGAGTGTCTGACGAGGATAAGCCGATCATTGCCTTCGCAAGCCGCCGGTCAGCCCCGCCCGAGGCCGCCGCCGATCCGGACCCGAACATCGAAGAGCAGGTAGAGCCGACAACAGAACCCGAGGACGAGCCAGCATTCGCGGCCGAGCAAGGCGATGAGATCATTGAGATCGAGCCGCCGGCAGGCACGGTCGCCTTTCTCAGCCACCGTCAGCGGCAAAACCGCCCCGCCCCAGTCGTGCAGGAAGCGCCAATCATTCCGTCGCCCCCTCTGGATGAGGCAGAACGCCTCACCGTTTTTGGGGCCCGCAAACGCGCGGAAGAGGTGCCGGAGCGCCGCCGAGTCTCCGCCGGTTTGGTGATTTCGGCCTTCGCCCTTGTTTTTCTGGTGGGTGTCGCCGGTTGGGCGTCGGTCTTTCTTGATGAGGGGCTGGCCCGGTTCTTTGCCGGGCGCGTTGAACCGGTTCAGACGGTGACCGCACCGGAAGTCGTGGCCGAACCGCCTGCCGCGACCGAGGACGAGGCTGTCGATCTGGCCGCGATCTCGCCGACGCTTTCGGATGAAGATGCCGCGGTTCTTGATGCAATGCGCGACCCGCGCCCCGAGCCACAGCCGGATCCCGAACCGCAGGCGACCCTTCCCGCCCCAGCCCCGGAACTGAGCGACGCGGAACTCGAGGCGCAGTACCCGGTGACCGGCATCTGGCCGTTCGTCCCGGCTGCACCCCGGCAGGCCGACCTGGTGTCTTATGATGCGATTTATGAGACCAGCATCGACCGCGATGTTCTGAGACCCGACCCAGTCGCACTGCCCGCGCCCGATACGTTTTCGACCGATGAAAATCTGCCGTCCATCGCCTCGCCGGCCCCGCCCGGAACGGCATTCACGCTGGATGATGATGGGCTGGTGGAAGCCACGCCCGAGGGCGCGCTGAGCCCCGACGGCCATCTGGTCTATCGGGGTCGGCCCGAGATCATTCCGCCCGATCGCCCAGCGGTCGAAGAGGCGCCGGACCCCGACGCCGATGCAGCCCTGCTGGAACTCGCGGCCTTCCGCCCCCAATCGCGTCCCGGCGATCTGGTTGAACAGAATGAACGCGCGCGGCTGGGCGGGTTGAGCGTGGACGAGCTGCGCTCTTACCGTCCAAAGCAGCGACCGACCCAGATCCAGACCGAAATCGATGCCATCGTGACAGACGTTGCGCTATCGCAGGATGTGCCAGCGGGCGAGCCTGTGGCGCGTCCGGTCGCCCGGCCATCGAATTACGAGGAACTTGTCCGCCGCGCGCTGCCGCAGGACAACAGCGCGTCCGCCGTGAGTGTCGGCGTCGCCGCCCT
>CAWUIQ010000071.1:0-18082 GCA_963922565.1 uncultured Rhodobacterales bacterium | reverse complement strand
AGGCCATACGCCTTGCGGTCCTCCTGCGTATTTGGATGACCGCAGTGGCGACCTCAATTGTGAATGCCAAACACGAGTAACGGCGGTTTGGCCGTTTTGAGATTGGCATATGGTCACCAACAGTCGTTCTGATTGCCGCACTTGGCATATTCAAGCTCAACGCCGACTTCGGAACAAACGCGGCACCACCCAGCCGAACATTCCGCGATCGTGGGTCCGGCTTTGGAGTGCGACTGCCTCGAGGCCGCGGGCAAAATATGCCCTTCTGAGGCTAGTCAAGAGAGCCCAGAACGAGGATCTTTAGCGATCCGGGTTCAGCGAATTTGCTAACGGCGCTGTTCACGCTCTCCAAATCTACCTTTTCGAATTGGGTCGGCCATTCGGTTGCGAAGTCAGGCCCAAGGCCCAATCGCCGGGCCCGCTGCATTTGTTCGGCAAGCCGCATGGAATCGTCGCCCATCAGAGCCGCTCCACCGCTCAGATAGTCGGTTGCGGCCTGCAACTCCTCCTCTGTCACTCCTTCGCGGCCAAGTCGCTGCCATTCTTGTCGTATCAGCTCGACCACATGTTTCGCGTTTTTTGGCGATGTGCCGACGTAGCCCATCATCACAGGCTTCAAACCCCTGTCGATGTGGTTTGCTTCTACAATATAGGCGAGCCCTCCTTCGAAGCGCACCCGACGTCCGAGACGCGACCTTGATATTGAGCCGCCGAATAACTGCGCCACGATGGTTCCGACGAAATAGTTGCTTTCGGTGTTCTCTGGCGCCGCGCCGAAAACGATCGACGTCTCCCGGCTCTGACTATCACGGATAGCTATGTCTTCCGGGGCTTTGTACTCGCTCGCAGCGATCCGGGTCATGTTCCGATTTGAAGCATACAGCGCGGCAAAGAATGCCCGCAGAGCCGGCAACGCGTGCGGGCTCGACAGATCACCAACAACTGACGCCGTGAGATTTTGATCGCGCAGCTGCATCGTGGCCGCAGCCAACGAGTCTTTGTAGGTCAGCGCATCAACGCTAGCGGGCGTTCCATAGATCGGCCCCGTCCCATGAAAAACCCGGAGCCATTCTTCTTTGGAATAGGTGTAGTGATCCTCGCTGTTTGAGCGCAAAAACGACTGTATCTGCTGCTTGACCCTCGAAAAGGTCTGATCTGAAAAAGTCGGATCCAAAACAAGCGGTTGGACATGGCCGAGGAGTTCCGGCAGATTCTCCGCCAGCACCTGCATGGTTAGCATTGCGTAGGTCGATCCAGTACGAAACCGGATCCCGGATCCAGGCAAAGGTTTCATCTCACTGCTCAGCGCCAGAATGGCCAGCGCAGTCAGCCCCTCACTTTCAGCGGGGTCTAACGCGCTCCCGCCCTCAAACTCCAATCTCAAAGTGACAAGACCGCTCCCCGGTGTGTTCAAGAGCCAAACATCAGGAAACCCGTCCAATTCCTCGGCTGGTCTCTGATCGGCCCAAAGCGGAAGAACGCCGAGGATGGTGCAAACGACGAGAAGCCATCTCACGACCTGCCCAGTCACTGGTCTTTTTCCGTGCGCTCGGGACCGACAGATGCCGAAACGCTGGTCATTGTACTGATGAGTTCACGCGCAGCGCGTTGAACATCTTCTTTGGTCAAGGCCTCTATCGCGTGGTCCCGCTGGCGGATGTCGGCGGGCGGCACACCGAGCAAGAGTTCTTCGCCGATGGTAAAACCTGCCCCCATCAAGGCGTCGCAGGCGAAGAGCCATTCCGCCCGCAATTGTTTACGGCCCCAATCCATCTCGTTCTGTGTCGGTCCGGTTTTGGCGACTGCCTCAATTTCAGCGAGGATAGCAGCATCTAGTGTTTTGTTATCTGCCGGCGCAAGCGGGCGGCCAAAGATGTAGAAGCCGGGCTCGTTCGGTCTGTAGGAGACCCCAATGCTCGTGGCTATTTCGTCCGTTACCACCAACTTATTGTACAATCGTCCGCTTTTTCCGTCTCCACCCAGAACAAGTGCAAGCAGTTCGCGCGCGCGGATGTCGCGATGATTACGCGGTGCATCTTCGACAAGCGTTTTCCAGATCCGGATATAGCGATTGGCCTGATACTTCGGTGACTGAACATCCAGATGAGACCTTGCCAAACCGAAACTGGAATAGGCTTCTTCCGCCACGGCAAAGGCGCGATCCGTATCGATATTGCCAACCAAAAGGACGAATGCGTTCAAAGGGCTGTAATGCTTTTTGAAGTACGCGTTGACTTCCTCAGGCGTAATATTCAGCAGTTCATCCTGGCGACCGATTACCGGCGTGCCATAGCTTTTCTCTCCGTAAAGCTGCTCGCGCAAATCATCATAGATATCGGACAGCGGATTGCGTTCCAACTCACCGTATTTCTCAGAAAAAATGACACCTCGCTCACGCTCGACCATCGCGTTGTTGAAATCAGGCGGGCGCAGCGATTGAACCCGCGTGCGCATGACCTCCTGAACATATTTGGACGGGAAGTGCTCCCAGTAGACGGTGTAATGATAAGACGTTGCCGCGTTTCCGTAGGCACCAAAGCGGTCAAGATCGCCCTCGACGTCACGCCGTGCGACAAGGTGTTCAAGCATATGTGCCGTGCCTGATCTGCCGGGCGGATCGTCGACGCTGCCCGATCCCAGCCAGAACATGTGCAATAGACCGGGTGTTGGATTGTGGCTTTGCGCAACATAAATGCGCAAGCCGGTATCGAGGGTCATCTGGTCGATCTGGTGCGGACAGGCCGGCGCCGTTCCGGATAGGCATGCCAACAGGGCTCCCAATCGAAATGCCCCGGCAGGCATCATGCCGCGTACTTGGTTGAGACGGACTTGGCGACCGACAGATACCATCCATGATGTGCGACTTGTTGAGGTTCCGGCATTTCGGCTGGATCGAACCATTCGATCGCAGCAACGCCTTCCGGCATAGTCGCCACGTCTTCATCGATTTTGCAGGCGTAGTGGAAAGCGAGGTGCCACGACTTGTCTCGACCACTAAACGACTCAACCTCGACGAGCCGCAGATCGCTGCAGCTTTGTCCGAATGTTTCCTGAACGATCCGGGCGGCAGCCTCATCGGGACTTTCCAATTCCGCTAGCAAGTCGTTTGGCAGATACCAGCCCGATTGAGCATCCGGACCGGCCACGAAATCGACCATTGCGATCTTGCCAGCTTTGAACACAACAACATCGCAAATGGGTTTGATGCTGTAGATCATTGAATTTCCTCTCGGCTAAATGGAATGAAGAAAGCGCAGAAACAGCTCCATTTCGCTCTGCTGGAGCTGATTGTATTTTTGCACGCTTCGACTGGCCTCGCCACCGTGCAGTCGGATGGCTGAATCGAGGTCGGGTGCTCGGCCATCATGCAGATAAGGCGGCCCAAGATATTTCAGGCCCCACAGCGGCGGTGTGCGGAACTCCTGAGCTGTTGCCTCGCCTTCACTGATACCATCGCTCAATTCAGCACCCATATCGTGCAGCAGAAGGTCGGTGTAGGGATAGATTTCGACACCGTTCAGATGAGACACCTCGAAATTCTCGATCCTAAAGGATGGTGTGTGGCATCCGGAGCAGCCGATTTCACCAAAGATCCGCTCACCCTCTCTTACCACAGGGTCGGTCCGAGGGAGCGCGGGTGGTGCGGCCAGAAAGGTTACGAACGCGTCAATAACGCGTCGGTCCTCCAGTGAAATCTCGATCTCCCCGCTGTCGCTTCCGTCATCGGGGTAGAGATCCGAGGTGACGCCGTGCTCGTTTATCAACGCCTGAGCGTTGAAGATCGAAATACTGGATACACTCGCTTTCCAGCCGAACCGGCCTACAGCTCCATCAGCGCCACCCACGCGACCAGAAATCCCGTCGCCGTCGATGTCGAGCGGATCGGCGCCCGCCAGAATACTCTGCTCCGGAATCGCTTCGAGCAGACCCAGACCGTGCAGCGAAGGTGGACGCCGGAGCTCAAGCGAGGGGTCAAATCGTGACGTTGTGTGACCCCCGTTCATCAGCACGAACTTGGCAAAACTGGGCCCGCCGGCCGCGTTGGTATGGCCGGGCTTTTGTTGGACGAACGTGCTACGCGACAGACCTGCCCCGCCGGCAAGAGGAATGGCATGACAGGTCGCACAGCTGTGTTCGTTGAACATCGGCCCAAGACCGTCATCCGGACCATAGAAATGAGTGAACTTCGCAAGGCCGACATAAAAATCGCGAAGCTGTTTCGGCGTCAGGTTCGGCAACGGCTCACTGAAATATGGTGCACTGGTCAGCGGTTCAGTAGCCGCAAGCTCATCCGGCAGAACACATATTGAAGCCAACAGTGCAAAAACACGAACAGGCAATGTCATGATTGGCCCTTTCATCCAGTGGCCTCGGCGCTGATGCGCCGAGGCATGATGATGACTTCGCAAAGGTCGAAGCGGGCGGTCTAACGCAGATCCGCGCGCTCTTCGTGATCAATAAAGGCGAGGCCATATGGTGCCTGGCCCACTGGAATGAACCTGCTGAACACATTGGTATTGGTATCGAGAACACCGACCGTGTTGTTCGCGAGATCCGTAAACACCACTTTGCCCTCATCAGACATCGCGACATTTTTGCTGCGGATGCTGCTTGGGGCTGGTCCGTCGGGCGGTGTCAACGGATCCGTGGTTGTCGTGTCCGAGGTGTCGGTGTTGGATTTCGACTGCAGGATTTTAGCACGGTCCGCTTGTGACGGATTGGGGTAGTATGTGCTGACCTCCAGGCTTTCGAGAGCTTCCTCCGAGGTTGATCCTTCCATCCGCACGACAGTAATGCCCCCGGTATAGAAATTGGCCACGGCGACTTTCATGCCATCTGGCGATACTGCCAGACCCCAAGGAGAACGATCGGTATCGATTTTCCGAACAACCTCAAGAGTGTTGAGGTCTATCACCCCGATCTGGTTATCGCCAAAGTTGGTGACGAATGCGAGGTCGAGTTGCTCGGAGATCCCAACCGTGTACGGCAGGGTCCCAATGTCGATCTGCTTGATCTCTTCGTTCTTCTCAAGATCAACGAACGAGACGGTGCCAGCCCCCCAATTGGTCACAACCGCCATGTTTTCATCTTCGGTCAGATCGATCCCGTAGGGGATGGTGCCGACCGGGATCTGCGTCAGTTCCTCCTGCTTTTCAAGATCGACGACAGACAGTGTGCCGCTGCCGGCGTTCGCGACATATGCGCGAGTGCTGTCTTTCGACAACATCAGGTCCCTGGGGCCTTCACCCACTTGAATTCGATGCGATTCCAGATTGGCCTGAATATCGATCACAGAGATTTCACTGCCACCCGACAAAGTGGTGAATGCAAACCTCCCGGTTTTTTCTACTTTGATGTCGTAGGGCTTGGAACCAACATCGATCCGGCCCTTCTCCTCGCTTAGGGCGAGATTGACGAGCGAAACGGTGTGTTCGGCCCAATTGGTTGTCAGAACCAGATCTGTCGGCGCTTTATTAGGTCCCGAGACTACGGCCCCGGGAAAAATCAACGCTGTCGTCGCAAAAAACGCGGCAATCGTACCTTTTTGGAGACAAGACTTTGTTCTACGCACTGGTAGTCCCTCCACTAGGTTGGATGTTGCTTAGCGATGTATGGATAGTGTTCACAGTATCGTGATCGAGGCTGAGATCTGTCCATACCAACATTCTACTTGCGCGGGAAATGGCTCGCTTTCTTTGGTCAATTTCTTGGCAGAGCCGACCGCGAATTAGGCAGGGTGCCCGGAGGCGAATGATGCAACCTTAGAGCGCGACTCAGCCTACGACCTCAGGGACATTGCGGGCTAAGTGTCGACAACAGAGTAGAATAATTCCCGTATTACGGGAGTCGTCCCGCTGGGCGCCGTGTATTGTACAGGATCGTGTCAATTCCCGCTAAACGAGTGGGCCAATTTTGGCCTACGAGGCGACTTGAACCGGGCTCACTAAATGTCTGACTGCGATTTCAGCACTTGATCCACACGTCCTCAGCATGAAGTGGTTTGATGAGCTAGAAGCCCTCGCCTACCAAATCGAACCGAACGGTCCCATTGGCACCGACCTCAAAAAGCGGGGATTGCAAAACAGCTTGGCGAGAAGCCGTTCATCTAGCTCCAGTCGCTTTGATGAAAAACTCAGCCCGGATGGTCCGGCCGCTGCTCGTAAAGCGCGAGGAATGCAGGCAGCCAATCAGCTCTCTGGCCGTCGTCAAGAGCGGCCGGAAGGAGACGTTCAGCTCAGTCGTCATCGCCTCGGTGTCTTATCTATACACCTATCCGCTCGTCTGGACTTTCGGCTGCTTGGACAATGCACATGTTGCTTCGCGAAGCGACCGAAGAAAGACCTCGCAGCAGGGAAGGAGTGTCCGATCTGCATGTCGGATGGCACCGATGCTGCATGACCAGCGCAGCCAATCGGCGGGGATCCTGCAAAGGCGGTCGGGGACGGCGTTCAATGTGATATCGGGGATAATCGTTACCATGTCGGATGCCTGTAAAAGGCTGAAGACGAGATTGTGCGACACGGCCTCAACCCGGGGCAATGGTGGAGACACACCGACTTCGGTGAACGCGTAACGGATTGTCGGATCTGACGCAGGCGGCAGGACCCAGCCGTACTCTGCGAATTGTTCAGGTGATACAGTTCCGGCGCTCGAAAGCGGGTGGCCTTCACGCGCCATGACGAACATGCGGACCTCAGCGAGGTCTTCAACGACGATTTCTTCGCCAAGATCATCGGTGATCCGGGCAAGCATGATGTCGATTTCGCCTTGCCTGAGCCGGTCCAGCAGTTCTTCGCGCGCGCCCGTGAATATCTTGATGTGTATCCCGGGGGCAGTCTCGGCCAGCTGCGCGATGACCACCGGAAGAATGTGACCCAACCAAAACTGCCCGACGCCAAGCGAGATCGCGCCGCTTAGCCCGGACTTTCGCGCTCGGACTTCGTGAGCGAGATTGGTCATCTCGTTCTCGATTTTCTCCATGCGTTCGAGGAACAACTCACCAAAGGCGGTCAACGAGACACCGCGTGAGCCGCGGTCAAAAAGCTTCGCACCGACCTGGTCCTCGACCCGGGACACGATTTTTGTGAGCGCCGGTTGGGTGATCCCAAGATCGCGTGCAGCGGCAGAGATATTCTGGTGGGCCGCTACCGTTCGGATGAAAACGATGTGCTGTGTTTCCATGTTCGGGTATTCCAGATGGGAATGGAAAACGCTGAATACTCGTGTTGTTCCAAAATACCTGCGGTGTAGATTTTGGCAAGTTGCCGAGGCGCTCGGCGGCAAGGGAGAACTATGAAATGACCACTCTCTTCAAAGCGGCGCTTGTCGCTGCATGCGGCATGCTGGCGTCGACGGCAGCGGTTAAGGCAGATTTTCCGGAAAAGCCCATCACGATCATTTACCCATGGGCACCAGGTGATGCGGTCGAGACAGTTCTGCGTACGCTCGGTGAGGCTGTGGCAGCCGAACTCGGCCAACCAATTGTCATCAATAACGTTCAGGGCGCCGGCGGCAAGAAATCGATGGCAGAGGGGGCCAAGGCGGACCCGGACGGCTACACGTTGCTGAACAACTGGGTCGCCCCGCAGATCGCCGGCAAGCTCTTCGACCCCAGCCTTCCTTACGACAATGACAGCTATATTCCGATCGCGGGTGTCATGGCGGTGCCGTTTACGGTGACTGTTGCTGCCACTCACCCGGCCAGCAACGTGACCGAATTCCTCGAATGGGCAAAAGCCGAAGGGCGTGTGTTGAACTACGGTGTCTGCGCGGGACAATCGGTACCAAGACTGGTGGGCGAACAATTCATGCGCGCCGCAGGCGTCGCGGTGAACCCAATTCCCAACAATACGGGCTGCATGGGCGACAACATGACTGGGCTTCTGAACGGTTCGCTCGACGTGTCGGTCGGCATCGTTCCGGCGACCAAGATCATGGAAGGACAAGTCAAACATCTAACCCTGATCAGCGACGAGCCCCATCCGCTGGCTCCCGATCTAGCCACGGCAAAGGAACAGGGCGTGGAGATCGGCTGGGGCAATGCAGCCCTGGGCTGGGGCGGCCTTGTCGTTCCGGCAGGCACACCGGATGACGTCGTCAGAACCCTGCAGGATGCCGTCGGACACGCTGTCCAGAGCGACATCTTCGTGGAAAACCTTGGCGATCTTCGCAACATGATAAAGTATGTGGAACCAGCCGCGTTCGAGACGCTGTGGGATGACAGCATGGTTCTTCTGGAACCCTACGTGGCCGAATTGAAGGCAAGCAACTGACCGGCGGCAGTGGCCCTCGGCCTAGACCGGAGGGAAAAACATGACAGGGCGGCGCGGCATGTTGGGTGGCGCCGCCTTGTTGATACTCACATTGGCCGCGTTCTGGGCGACAGGCCTTATCGACCTCTCTTTCGCTTCAGAGCTTGAAACCTTCACCGGTCCTCGTGCCTATCCCCAGATCATCCTCTCAGTCATGCTCGGGTTATCAGTGTTGCTGATGGTGCGTGCCGCGCTGGCGTTGGTCGTGAGCGATGAACACGGGCCAGGCAATCGGCGCGGCGTCGTGGCAACGGTGGGGCTCCTGGTCGGTTTCGTCGCCTTGTTCGAGCCGCTCGGATACATCCTTGCGATGCCCTGCCTCGTCTTCGCCGCAGCGCTACTCGTCGGGGCGCGTCGGCTTGGGTCTGCTGCGCTGGTGGCGATCGTATCTTCGCTCCTCTGCCTACTTCTTTTCCGATACGGCCTCAACACGGTCCTGCCCGAAGGCGTCCTGGGCATCGACCAGATCTTCTGATCGATGCTGGAAGTGCTCGACACGATATCGCGCCTGCCCGACCTCATCGGCATCGTGCAGCTCGGGCTGCTGATCCTCGGACTTGCGCTCGGGATCGTGATCGGCGCCTTGCCGGGGGTCGGCCCGCTTTTGGGCGTCGTAATGGCAATCCCGTTCACGTTCTACATGGAACCCGTCTCCGCGATGGCGCTGCTGATGGGGATCTATCAGGGCGGCAGCTATGGCGGCGCGCTCTCGGCGACCGTGATCGGCATCCCCGGCACGCCGATGGCGGCAGCAACGCTGCTCGATGCGCATCCGATGGCGCTCGGCGGAAAAGCCTCCTATGCCGTGACGTTGGCAACGGTTGCGTCGTCGGTCGGCGGCGTCCTGAGCGCGCTGGTTCTGATCGCTGTTGCGCCAGCATTGGCCACCATCGCGATCAGCTTCGGACCGGCCGAAACCGCCGCATTCGCGCTTCTTGGCCTCACCACGATCGGCGCATTGTCAGGCAGTTCGGCGATCAAGGGCTGGCTCATGGGGTTTCTCGGGCTCTTGATCGCCACCGTCGGCCTCGACCCGGTCAGCGGGATGTCTCGCTTCACCTTCGGTTCCGTCTATCTCGACAGCGGCGTCGCTCTCATACCGCTGCTGGTCGGATTGTTCTCGATCTCTGAAATCCTGATGCAGATTGAGCGACCGATCCGCGCGCATGACGCGACAACCGCGGTCTCTGCCTCGCTGGTCGGGCTGAAATCGCTGATTTCCCGCCCGGTCGGATTTGTGCGCGCGGCATTGATTGGCGTCTTTGTCGGCATACTGCCGGGCATTGGCGGTGTGACAGCATCTTTTCTCAGCTATCGGGCGGCGATGCCGTTTCGACGCTCTTCCGATCCGCCGTTCCGGAGCGGGAACCCAGATGGGGTGATCGCCAGTGAGGCGGCGAATTCGGCCGTAACCGGCGGCGCGTTGATTCCGATGCTGGCGCTTGCGATCCCGGGCGACCCGATCGTCGCCGTGCTTATGGGCGGCCTTGTGATCCAGGGCGTTCAGCCAGGCGCCGCGATGTTCACCCGGTTTCCCGAAGTGGTCGATGGCATCTTCGCGGTCTTTCTGCTCGGTGCGCTCTTTCTCCTGCCGCTCGGGCTTCTCTTCGTCCGTGGCCTGGTGCGGCTGCTCCGGCTGCCGCAATGGAGCATCATGAGCGTCGTGCTGATGGTCTCGGTGGTCGGGACCTACGCCGTTCAGCGTCAGATCGAGGACCTCTGGCTTCTGATCCTGTTCGGCGTCGCTGGCTACCTTCTCCGAAAAGGCGACTTCCCACTGGCACCGGTGGTGATCGGTTTTGTGCTGGGGCCGATCTTCGAAAAGAATTATCGGCGCACCGGCCTGATCAGCCAGGGCGATCTTGTCGGTTACATCGCGGATCGACCAATCGCCATGGCCGTTCTCGGCGTGACGGCTGTTTTCGTACTGGTGCCCTTTGTTCGAAGCCTGACGATCTTAATACGCCCCGCACCAAACCATTCCGAACGGTAATGGATTGTTGGCTGCTTTGCACTTTCGGTGAATGTTCGACGCGCTCTAGACTCGACCCGGTGAAGGACAGACCGGAAGGACGGGAGGGTCGACGTGTCATCGGAAGCGCCGCAGCAGAACGTTCTGTTCATTCTGTCCGACGAGCATAATCCAAAGATCGCGGGATGTTACGGACACGGGTTTGTGCAGACACCGAACCTTGATGCCTTGGCCGCTTCGGGCACACGCTTCACATCCGCATACTGCAACAGCCCGATCTGCGTGCCCTCGCGGGCATCGCTCGCGACCGGGCGATATGTGCACCAAGTTAGCTGCTGGGATAACGCGTCGCCCTATACCGGAACCCCGAAGAGCTGGCACGCGCTGCTGAGTCAAGCCGGTGTCGATGTCGTGTCAATCGGTAAGCTGCACTACCGCGGGGGAGACGATTATGGATTCACCGAGGAACTGGATCCATTGCATGTCGTTGGAGGAGTGGGTGATCTGAAAGGCCTGTTTCGAAAGGAGCTGCCAAAGAAGGCTGGAACGGCGGATCTCGCGCGCGATGCGGGACGGGGCGCAAGTACCTATTCGCAATATGACGAACGCATTGCGCGAACCGCTCGGGATTGGCTCCATGCCCGCGCCAAAGGTGAACACGCGCGGCCGTTCGTGCTGTTCGTCAGTTTCGTCATGCCGCATTTCCCGTTGATCGCGCCCGAGGCGTGCTACGACCTCTATGCTGATCTCGACCTCGGCGCTCTCACATACGGTCTGGACGCCCCGCCGCCTGATCATCCCACGCTCAATCGCATGCGGGGCTATTTCGACTACGACACCCATTTCGACGACGAGACGCGGGCCGTCGCCCTGCGCGCCTATTTCGGGATGGTCACCCGGCTGGATCAGCTTGCCGGAGAGTTGATTGGCACGCTGCGCGAAACCGGCCTCGGTGCGTCGACCAGCATCGTCTACGCGTCCGACCACGGGGATAATCTGGGCAACCGGGGCATGTGGGGCAAATCCGTCATGTACGAGGATTCGGTTGGAGTGCCGTTGATCCTGTCAGGTGAAGGCGTCCCCGAGGGCGCGGTCGTCGATACACCGGTGTCGCTTCTCGATATCGCGCCGACGATGGCAGACCTGACGGGGGTGAATGACGAAAGCGAAGATTATCCGGGCCAGTCGCTTCGTGCCATCGCAAATGGGGCCGATCCGGATCGCGTGGCGTTCGCGGAGTATCACGCATCGGGCTCGGACACCGGGCAATTCATGGTGCGGCAAGGCCGGTGGAAACTCGTGTGGTACATTGGTGCCCGTCCGCAGTTCTTTGACCTCATCGATGATCCGGAAGAGCGCAAGGATCTTGGCCTCGATCCGCGACATGCCGGAAAAATTGCGGAAATGAACCAGTTGCTCCTCACGATCTGCAACCCGGACGAGGTGAATGCGCGCGCATTCGCAGACCAAAAGGAACTGATTAGGTCCCATGGCGGGCGCGATGTAATCGAGCGGAGTGCTGACATCCCGTTCACGCCCGCGCCGTCAACAAGTGCCAATGCATGAACGTATCTAAGCGGTGGATGCCCGCTTAATGTGGAACGAAGCAACGCGGGGGTTCTGCGATGGAGGGGGATTTCAAGATCGGAAGGCCGGGTGGTCAGATGCCGTTCTTCGCAGCTTGGCCCGAAGGCGGTGGCCCGTTTAGAGCTGTGCTCATCTACATGGATCTGTTCGGTCCGCGGGATGAGGTTCGTGATTTCTGCCGGCAATTCGCGGCGCACGGTTTCGTGGCCGTCCTTCACAACATGTTCTACCGGCTGGGTGCGCCGATCTTCGAACCTGCAAACGGCCGTGACGATCCAGTCGACCCGCGAGCGCTCGAAGCAGGGGAGGCGACCACCGTCGAGATGGCCTTGGAGGACACAAACGCACTGATCGACGCGCTCGATGGCGGGCTTCTCGGGGTCGGGATCACGTCCTTCGGCGCCATTGGGTACTGCATGGGTGGCCGCCATGCGCTCGCCGCCTGCGCAAGGCGTTCCGACCGGGTCAAGGCGGGGCTGTCGGTGCATGGCGGCAAGCTGGTCCGCGAAGACGGCGTCTCGCCGCACAGTCTGATCCAGGACGTGACTGTTCCATTCCATTTCGCCCTCGCCGAAGACGACCCCACCTGCCCTGATACGCACCAGCTGCTGATAGAACAGACGGCACGCGAAACCGGTCCTCACATATCCTGCCAAAAGTATGCGGCGCACCACGGCTGGTCGTTCCCGGCGCGTTGGAGCTACGACGCCGATGTCGCCGACAAGATTTGGACGAAAGCATTCGACATGTTCGCCTCGATGCCCAACGACGCGCGGACAGCCGCGCCCTCTGCCCCTTAGACCATGCGCATGGTCATGCCCCCGTCGATCACCAACGTCTCGCCGGTGATGAACCGATTGCGGATCAGGGCAGCCGAAGCATCGGCGACATCCTCGGGCGTGCCGAAGCGCCGGAGTGGAATGCGGTGTTCGATGCTGTCCCGTCTTCGCTCAGGCATCATGTTCGCGTGAAAGCGGGTTTCGATGATCCCCGGCGCAATGACATTGACCCTGATGTCGTCGGCCGCGTGATCCCGAGCCAAAGCGCGCGCCATTTGCGGCAAGGCACCCTTTACGGTCTGATAGGCGATGGTCCCGGGGCATCCACGAATACCGGCAGCGGACGACACCAGAAGAACGCTTCCGCCGCGTTTCTTCAGATGTGGATGGGCAGCGCGGAACAGATGCAAGACGGCGTGAACGTGGATATCGAACGCCTCCTGCCAGGTTTCGATGTCGATATCGAGTGCTGTCCCCATGTAACCACCGCCAGCGCAGTGGACCAGTGTATCAAGCCGTCCGAAACGCGCCATGGTATCCGTAACAAGGGCGTGGCATGCTTCTGGGTCACCGACGTCGCCCCTGAGAAAAGTGCAGTCGGTCGATCCGGCTAGCTCGGTAAGAAAGTTCTCTGTTTCCTCGTCCTCAGAACGGCCATTCAGCGCCAATCCGTATCCTTCTCCGGCGAGTTGTCGTGCAATGGCCTCTCCGATGCCGCGCGTCCCACCCGTGATCAGCGCTACCTTGTCGTATCCGGCCATGACCAATCCTTTCGTCCTGTGAAGTCGGCAGACTAGATCGGTGCCCTCATCCTTGGAAAGCCGAGGCGAGCGCATGAGCCATTCCGTGGTGGCATGGTTTTTGAGGGTACTGAAAGGGGCCGCTGAAACACCTTAAACAGGCATGGCTGGAGCACCGGCCCGAGCCCATAACGGCTTGTTATGGCGCTAGTTGCAGAAGCACATAGGTGCCGCCGAGAATGCCCTTCTTTCCAGTCGATACAGACCCTTAGGCTGAGGCTGTAGCACCCGTCGATCCGCGCTATGCGGACAAGATCGAGGGAACCAGGGAGGATTAGGAATGAAGCGGTTAGCCACATCTCTGCTGTTAACGACCATCGTCGCAGCCAGCGGCCAGGCTTATGCGGATACATCGGACAAGCGGATCGCCTTGTCGAACAACTACGCCGGTAATTCCTGGCGCCAGGCCATGCTTTCGAGCTGGGAAAAGGTCACGGGAGCCGCCGTTTCAGACGGGATGGTTGCCGCCGCGGATGCGTTCACCACAGCCGAGAACCAGGTCACCGAGCAGGCCGCGCAAATCCAGAACCTCATCTTGCAGGGCTATGATGCGATCGTCGTCAACGCCGCCTCGCCCGAGGGCTTGAACGGCGCCGTGAAAGAGGCGTGCGATGCAGGGATCGTTGTCGTATCGTTCGACGGCATCGTGACCGAACCCTGCGCGTGGCGCATCGCGGTCGACTTCAAGCAGATGGGCAAGGACGAAGTGCTTTACCTTGCCGACCGCCTTCCGGATGGTGGGAAACTGCTGGAGATCCGAGGCCTTGCCGGTGTTTTCGTCGATGATGAGATCAGCTCCGGCATTCACGAGGGCGTGGCAGAGAACCCGCAATTCGAGATCGTCGGATCGGTGCATGGCGATTGGGCGCAGGACGTCGCGCAAAAGGCCGTCGCGGGTATCCTTCCAAGTCTGCCTGACATCGCCGCGGTGGTCACGCAGGGTGGCGACGGGTACGGAGCCGCTCAGGCCATTGCGGCATCCGGACGCGAGATGCCGATCATCGTCATGGGCAACCGCCACGACGAATTGACCTGGTGGAAAGAGCAGAAGGACGCGAACGGATATGAGACAATGTCGGTGTCTATTGCACCCGGCGTCTCGACGCTGGCCTTCTGGGTCGCCCAACAGATACTTGACGATGCCGAGGTGCCAAAGGACCTGACGGTTCCCTTCCTTCGCATCGATCAGGACAACCTCGAGGAAAATCTCGCGAACACCCAGGCAGGTGGCGTGGCGAATGTCGAGTACTCACTCGAAGACGCGCAAGCCGTCATCGCAGGAGCAAGCGGGTAACGCTCCTCACGGCAACCGAACATGATCGAAACAGGAGGCCATGTTGTCGAGCTTGGTGGCGTCGAGGTTAGCTTCGGCGCCGTCCGGGCATTGAACCGCGTCGATCTAACACTGAAACCGGGCGAGTGTCTCGGTCTGGTTGGCCACAACGGTGCCGGCAAATCGACGCTCATGAATGTGCTCGCCGGTGTGCTTGAGCCTGACGCCGGACGCATCGTCATCGCGGGTCAGGACCAGACCGGTCACTATCGATCGCAGCAAGCGGGCGCCCTCGGTATCCGCTGCGTCTTTCAGGAGCTGTCGCTTTGTCCGAACCTGACCGCTGCCGAGAACACGCGCATTGTTCACAATACGCTCCGCGGTTTCAGTTGGCGACGTAACGCAAGCCGACTTATCACCGAGGTTCTGGACGAAGTATTTCCCGGCCACGGGATCTTGACCGACACGGTTATCGGCGATCTGGGCCTGTCTCAGCGCCAGATGGTCGAAATTGCGCGCGCGTTTAGCGTGATCCACGTGCCTGCGCGCGTGATCATCCTCGACGAGCCCACATCCTCGCTCGACCAGACCACAGCGCGCCAACTCATGGATCACGTCCGTCGCTATGTCGCACAAGGCGGAACCTGCGTCCTGATCTCACATCTGCTCGGTGAAGTTCTGGACGTCGCTGACCGCATCGCCGTCATGCGTGATGGCCAGATCGTAGCACTTGAGAAGGCAGATGCATTCGATCGCGCTTCGCTTGTGGCGGCGATGGGAAGTGTCGAGGATGCCGTGCAGGCCCATGGCGAACTCCGGCGCGCCGTCGACACGGACCGACCCGTCGCGGTCAGCGCGCGGCCATCAGCGCACCCGGAAAGCTTAGAGCTGAAGGCTCGGGCAGGTGAAATCGTCGGCCTCGCGGGCCTGAGCGGACAGGGCCAGACCGAGCTGCTCATTGACATCTTTCGGCGCGAAGGCCCGGCCCAAGCTGCTCTGGTCGCCGGCGACAGGCAGAACGACGGCGTCTTCCCGCTGTGGTCCATTGGCGAGAACATTGTTGTCGGTTCGCTGCAACGATTTGCCCGGGCGGGTTTCATCGACTTCCCCGCGGCCAAGCGCTTTGCGGAAGACTGGCGGGAGCGGATTGGCATTCGTACTGCCGATATGGGCAATCCCATCCTTTCCCTGTCCGGTGGAAACCAGCAAAAAGCGCTTTTCGCACGCGCCCTTGGCTCGCCTGCGCAGCTGCTTTTGATGGACGACCCGATGCGCGGCGTCGATGTCGGAACCAAGCGCGAGGTCTATCAGATGATCCGCGCCGAGGCCGCGGCTGGCCGGAGCTTTCTCTGGTACACCACCGAAATGGACGAATTGTACCACTGCGACCGGGTATACGTCTTTCGCGATCGCGCCATTGTTGCCGAATTGGGCCAGGAAGAGATGACCGAGGACCGGGTCCTTCACGCATCCTTCAAGGAGGACGCATGAAACGGCCGAGGGTGTCCCCTGCGCTGTTGCGGGCCCTGCTTCCAATCGTGTCCTTCGCGATGATCCTCGCGGCGATCTTTTGGCTCCAGCCGCGGGCCATGAGCTATTTCGGGTTGAACCTGCTGCTCAATCTCGCAGTGCCAATCGCGCTCGCGACGATTGCCCAGATGTTCATCCTCTGCGTCAATGAACTTGACCTGTCTCTCGGTGCTTTCGTAAGCCTCGTCGCCTGCATCACGGCGACTTGGCTGAACGACACGCCGTTGATCGGGTTCATGGCGCTCGTGGGTCTCGTCATCGTCTACGCCGCGCTCGGCGCCCTGATCCATCTCCAGCGCCTGCCCTCCATCGTCGTCACGCTCGGGATGTCGTTCGTTTGGCTCGGATGCGCCGTTCTGGTGCTTCCCACGCCGGGCGGGGCTGCACCGGAGTGGCTCAGATCGCTGATGACAATCAAGCCGCCCCTTGTCCCGATGCCGGTCGTTGCATTGGCTCTGATCGGGCTGGGGGTTCATTTCGCACTGATGCGGTCAGCTCCCGGCGTTGTCCTCAGAGGTGCCGGAGGCAACCCCGCTGCGCTTGAACGGGCCGGGTGGTCGCTTCTTCGGATCAAGGCGACAATGTTCGGTCTCGCCGGGGTCTTCGGCGTGCTGGCGGGCGTAGCGCTGGTTGGGCTGACGACATCGGCCGACGCCAATATCGCGCTCCGCTACACGCTTTTGTCCATCGCCGGGGTGATCCTTGGCGGTGGCGAGTTCGTCGGTGGACGCATCTCGCCAATCGGCGCCGTGATCGGGGCGGCAACGCTGACGCTTGCGGGGTCCTTCCTGTCTTTCCTGCGGCTGAACCCCGACTGGCAGATCGGCGCGCAGGGCGCGATCCTGATCCTGGTTCTGGCCCTTCGTGTCCTGATCGCACGGGCGGAGAAAAGAAGATGAACCGGCTCTTCAAACAGCCATGGATATGGGCATGGATCAGCGCAGCGGCGTCTCCAATGGCAACCGCATTTGTCATCGGAAGCGATGGCGCAGTTCAGGTGGCCAGCGCCGCCCTGACATTCGGGGCGTTTTTTGTCATCGTCGGCATCGGGCAGATGTTCGTCATCACGCTGGGCCCGGGAAATGTGGATTTATCGATCCCGGCGACGATGACCTTGGCGGCGACCGTCGCTATGAAGACAATGGACGGTGACAGCAGTTTGATCCCGGTTGGCCTTGCCCTCGCGCTTGGCATCGGCGCGGCGATAGGCGCGGTGAATTTCGCCCTGATCCTTCTGCTCCGCATCCCGCCGATCATCGCCACGCTGTCAGCGAGTTTCCTGATCCAGTCGACGGCGATCTGGTACAATCGGGGCCTCAGGGTGAAACCGCCGGAGCCGCTTGCCGAGTTCACCACGGCCAAGATCGCGGGGCTGCCGGTGGTGGCGCTTGTAGTCCTCTTGCTCGCGATAGCCGCGCATGTCCGCCTGACCCGCACGGTCTATGGCCGAAGCGTGATCGCCATCGGTCAAAACCAGCGCGCGGCGTCCCTTGCTGGCATCGATGTCGAGCTGATCCGGGCGATCACCTACATCCAATGCGCCATGCTCGCCGCGTTATGCGGGTTCCTGGTCGCAGGATTTTCTGGCGGAGCGGCCCTGAACATGGGGGCTGAATACCTGTTGAGTTCTATCGCAGTCGTGGTGATTGGAGGAACTTCGGTCGCCGGTGGATTTGCGAATGTGCCGGGGCTGTGGGGGGCGTCACTGTTTCTGTTCCTCGTAGTGACCATGCTGAACACATTCGGGGCCGGGGCCGGAGTGAGGATGATATTGACCGGTACAATAATCATCGCCGTCATCGTTGCGGCAAGCTGGCGCGGAGCGAAAA
>CAWUIQ010000070.1:0-18160 GCA_963922565.1 uncultured Rhodobacterales bacterium | reverse complement strand
TCGATCCTTGACGCATCCGGATCGGGGGATTATCCACAATGGCCCATGCGGGTATGGTGAAAAGGTATCACGCGAGCTTCCCAAGCTTAAGTTACGGGTTCGATTCCCGTTACCCGCTCCAGGAATTCATCCACGAACGACGTAGGCGGCGGCGGCCGTCGCATCTCCAAAATCGGGGATATCGGCGCCGCCTGCTGCTCCGTAAGGCGGCGCCGTCGCAGGATCAGGCTAGCCGATGAGACCGCCGCCTGGCCCTGTCGTTTCGTCATAGTGGCGCTTGAGGCGTTGCAGTCCGATACGCAGCACAATCTTGCCGGATCTGGCTGACCAGCCCAACTTTTTCTCCGCTGTTTCAAGGCCTTCAAGATAGCAACAGCAGCGCAGGACAACGTCAGATAGTCCTGGCCCCAGATCAGCCAACGCGGCCGCGACGCGGCTCCGGGCGGCCTCTGGGCCATTTCCGATCGAGCTGCCCGAACCGAAGCTACCCCGCGCACCACCGGTCAGGAAACGATCCCAGTTCTGCGCGACGCGCGTCCCCATCTGGGCCAACTCGAAGTCTTCCCGCAGCCGCTCGCCGGCACTGACCAGATCATCCGAGAGGAATGGTTTGCCGTCCTTGTCGCGACGGCGGGCAAGAGCGGTCAGAGGCGATTCCGCAAGGTTGTAACGAACCCGCTGAACCTTGCCCGTCTCCGGCTCCTCAACAGTCTTTTCACCCCATTCACAATGCTGCGCTGTGAAGGGAGTCATCGCTTCGTTGAAACCGGGAGCAGCGGGTTGGCCCGGTGCTGTTTCGGTCATCATCTCTTCCAAAGCCTGGCGGCCAGCCGCCGTGATCCGGTAGCGTGCAATCCGCCCTTTGCAGTCGGTGCTGATCCAATCCTTCAAGGCCATGAATTCCGCAACTTCACGACCAACGACCCCGGTCCGCTGGCTTCCGCCCGCCGCACCACCATCCCGGACGACAACTGCCTTGTCCATTTCCGCCGCGACAGCGAGAACTGAACCGGTCTCGCACAACCGGCGCAGGATCCTGACGGCATCCTGATGATACGCCTCGGTATGGTCTTCATCGCAGGACAAAGCGGTCTGTGCAGGCATGATATGCGTTTCCTCTTCTGTCTGAATGTCAGGTTCGGAAAGGTCTCGAACGAGCCCCGCGCCAAGTTTGCGGAGCATGCCGTCGATCAGGGGGTCGTCGCGGCGCATTTCGATCCGCCTGATCTGACGCAGGACGGTCGAGGCATGACAACCCGCATTCCGCGCCAGCTCGCGGATGGGCGTGCCTATCTCGGTATGCGCCAGATAAAGACGGGCGCCATCGGGCACCCATGTCGGCAGCAGGGTGCCATCTGCTTGTGACCCACGGGTCAAATCCATTTGTACCATCCCCTTGCGGAACCGCACTTATCCGGCGGTGTTCCACAGCAACATCCACACAACCTAAAGATGCATCATTACTCGTTCGTTAATTTCCGTCGATGCCTGAAGCATTGTTTCTAAAAGATAAACCTTCGCTAAACGAACGCACGGAACGAGCGCCGACAACGCAACACCCGCTTTAGTTGTGCAACCTAAGGGTCAATCGTGGCCGACTCGGAGCCGCGTTGAAACAGTTTTTGGAGTTCGGAAATGCAAGACCTGATGAGCATGTTGCACTGCCTTCACCGCCCCCGCCTGCTTATGCGCGCCGCCCGCATCGGTGCCGCCGAGTACCGGCGCGAAATACACCTGCCCCGCCTTTTGGGTTACGGCAACCTGCCACGACAGGCACCCGCCCTGATGCGGCTGATCGAGATCGAGGGCGTTCTCAATGATCAAAGACTGAACGACGATTCAGCCTATAATCTGCTCAAGCATATCGATATCCTGATCGCCATCGTGGGCGAGGCACGTATGCTGCGGGCTGCTCAGGCCAAGGCGGCCTGAACGACCTTAGACAAAGGCATCTGGTTCGGCAGCCTTCTTGCGGGCGACATAGTCGCTCAAACCTTCAGCGATGGATGGATCCATCGCGGGCTGCCGATAGTCACTCAACATCCTGATAACACGCTGTTTTGCCAGCTCTTGCGTATCCCGCGCACCTTCTTCTTCCCAGGTTTCGAACGGCTTGTAGTCAAGCAGGTCCGACTTCCAAAAAGCATCCTTGAAATGCGCCTGCGTATGGGCGCATCCCAGGTAGTGGCCAGCGGGCCCAACCTCGCGGAACGCATCCATCGCTTGCGCTTCCTGATCGACGTTGACCCCCGCCGCGAGCCGGTGAAGGACGCCAAGCTGATCGGCATCCATCACGAACTTTTCGTACGAACTCACCAGCCCGCCCTCAAGCCAGCCGCAGGCATGAAGCATGAAGTTCACGCCTGACAACAATCCCACATTCAGGCTGTTCGCCGTTTCATAGGCCGCCTGTGCATCGGGCAGCTTCGAGCCGCAGAATGATCCCGCAGACCGATAGGGCAGTCCAAGGCGGCGGGCGAGTTGCCCAGCCCCATAGGTGATCTGCGCAGCCTCGGGCGTCCCGAAGGTCGGAGCACCCGAATTCATGTCGATTGACGTTACGAAAGCACCGAAGATCACCGGCGCACCGGGCTTAATGAGTTGTGAATAGGCTATGCCAGCCAGCACCTCTGCGAGCACTTGCGTTAACGTTCCGGCAACGGACACGGGCGCCATCGCCCCGCCGACGATGAAGGGCGAAATGATGCAGGCCTGGTTCGCCTCGGCATAGACCTCGAGCGCACCCATCATCACGTCGTCAAATGTCAAAGGCGAGTTGATGTTGATGAGCGAGGTCATCACCGTATTCTCCGCCACGAAGTCCTTGCCGAAAAGAATCTCGCACATCTCGACCGAATCCCGGGCCCGGCTAGGTTCCGTCACCGATCCCATGAACGGCTTGTCGCTCAGCGTCATATGGGCATGCAGCATGTCGAGATGGCGCTTGTTAACGGCCACATCAGTGGGTTCGCAGACAGTACCGCCCGAATGGTGCAGCCATTTCGACATGTATCCGAGCTTCACGAAGTTGCGGAAATCTTCCATCGTCGCATAGCGCCGGCCGCCCGACGCGTCGCGCACGAAAGGCGGACCATAGACCGGTGCGAGGACCAGATTGTTGCCGCCGATATCGACAGAGCGGTCGGGATTACGGGCATGCTGGGTAAATGACGCTGGTGCCGTCGCGCAAAGTTTCCGGGCAAGACCCCGCGGCAGGCGCACGCGTTCGCCATCGATGTCCGCCCCCGCCTCTTTCCACCGGGCCAGAGCACCGGGGTTGTTGACGAAATTCACGCCAATCTCTTCGAGGATGACTTCAGCGTTCTCTTCGATGATCTCCAGTGCCTCAGGGGTAAGGATCTCGAAATTCGGGATGTTGCGCTCGATGAATTTGGCCGTCTCAAACGACACGGCCTGCCGCTCGGCCCGTCGTGCTGCTCCGCCACCGCCACGCTTGCGTCCCCGGACCGCCGCCTCTGCCATTGTCTGTTCTCCTGTTCGAGTGCCAGTCAGATACGCCGTGTCGGCCAACAGCCCCTAGCCGAATGCGCCGTCTCTGGCGCAAAAGCGACATCTGGTTCCGACGCGGGGCGAAGAGCGTATCAATCCCACCTCTTGAAGCCCGGCGGTCAGCCCCATAGGAAGGCCGCATGTCGCACTCTCACCATGACCGCCTTCTCATCATCGACTTCGGCAGCCAGGTCACGCAGCTTATCGCGCGGCGCCTGCGCGAGCTGAATGTGTATTGCGAAATTCACCCATTTCAGACGGTTACCGATGCATTTCTGGACGAATTTGCACCCAAGGCCGTGATCTTTTCCGGCGGCCCGGCCAGTGTCTTTGCCCAAGGGGCGCCGATGCCGCCGCAATCGATATTTGACCGTGGCGTGCCGATCCTTGGGATCTGCTACGGCCAGCAGGTCATGATGCATCTGCTGGGCGGCAAGGTCGACCGTGGCAAGGGCACCGCCGAATTCGGTCGGGCCTATGTCACACCGGGCGATGCCCGCCTGCCCCTTTTGGACGGCTGGTTCGAGGACGACCGGGAACAGGTCTGGATGAGCCATGGCGATCATGTCTCGGCCATCGCACCGGGATTTGAAGTTTTTGGCACCTCACCGAATGCGCCCTTTGCCATCACCGCAGACACCGATCGCAATTTCTATGCGGTGCAGTTTCACCCGGAAGTGCACCACACGCCGAACGGCAAACGCCTGTACGAAAACTTCGTGCGGCTTGCGGGTTTTACCGGTGACTGGACGATGGGGGCCTACCGGGAAGAGGCCATCGCCAAGATCAGGGAACAGGTCGGCGATGCCAAGGTGATCTGCGGTCTCTCCGGCGGTGTCGACAGTTCGGTCGCCGCGGTGCTGATCCATGAGGCCATTGGCGACCAGCTGACTTGTGTCTTCGTCGATCACGGTCTGTTGCGCAAAGGCGAAGCGGACGAGGTCGTGACCATGTTCCGCGATCACTACAACATGGCCCTGATCCACGCAGACGAACAGGACTTGTTCCTTGGTGCGCTGGAAGGCGTGAGCGATCCGGAAACCAAGCGCAAGACCATCGGCAAGCTCTTCATAGATGTTTTCCAGAAACACGCGGCTGACGTCGGCGGTGCTGAATTCTTGGCGCAGGGCACCCTCTATCCCGATGTGATCGAAAGCGTTTCGTTCAGCGGCGGCCCGTCAGTCACGATCAAATCCCACCACAATGTCGGCGGATTGCCCGAGAAGATGGGGCTGAAACTGGTCGAACCACTGCGCGAGCTCTTTAAGGACGAGGTACGGGCGCTTGGCCGTGAGCTGGGCCTGCCCGATCACTTCATCGGTCGCCACCCCTTCCCCGGCCCCGGCCTTGCGATCCGCTGTCCGGGAGAAATCACGCGGGCCAAGCTCGACATCCTGCGCGAAGCCGACGCGGTCTATATCGATCAGATCCGCAGACATGGACTGTACGACAAGATATGGCAGGCCTTTGTCGCCATCCTTCCGGTCCGCACAGTCGGCGTGATGGGCGACGGGCGCACCTACGATTATGCCTGCGCGCTGCGTGCAGTCACATCGGTGGATGGCATGACCGCGGACTATTACCCGTTCAGTCACGAGTTTCTGGGCGAAACGGCAACGCGGATCATCAACGAGGTGCCGGGCATCAACCGGGTGACCTACGACATCACGTCTAAACCACCCGGAACCATCGAGTGGGAATGACAGGACGCTCAAAGATCTGGAGAGCGGACCGAGCCTGCACGGCCGTTAGTTTCACGGCCAATCCGCGTGAGAACGGGATCGGCACGGCATGAACCCGACAATGCGGGCAGCCGCGTGGATGACCGGATCCATCGCATCATTCTCCGCCATGGCGGTCGCGGGACGCGAGCTTGGGCCTGCGCACGACACGTTCGAAATCATGATGTACCGCAGCGTGGTCGGCTTCTTGATCGTGATGGGCATCATCGTCGCGACGGGACGGTGGCGGGACATGCGCACAGAGCGGCTGGGCACCCATTTGGTGCGGAACGTCGCGCATTTCATCGGTCAAAACCTGTGGTTCTTTGCTGTTGCCGTGATCCCGCTCGCGCAGGTCTTCGCGCTCGAATTCACGACGCCGATCTGGGTCATCGTTCTCAGCCCCTTCATCCTTGGCGAGGCCATTACACGCGTGAAAGTTGTGTCCGCAGCGATCGGGTTCAGCGGAATCCTGCTGGTTGCGCGCCCTGATGTGCAGGGAATCACCCCCGAAATCGTAACGGCGGCCGCATCAGCGATCTTTTTTGCCATTACAATCATGCTCACGAAACGCCTGACGCGGGATGATTCGATCCTTTCCATCCTGTTCTATCTGACCGCGACTCAGGTGGTCATGGGGATGGCGACAGCGGGCTATGACGGATCGATCGCTCTACCCACGGCTGCAACGCTGCCGTGGCTGGTATTGGTCGGTCTTTGCGGCCTGACCGCGCATTTCTGCCTGACGAACGCCTTGGCACTGGCACCGGCCACGATCGTCGTTCCCATTGATTTCATTCGACTTCCGGCCATCGCGGTCATCGGTATGCTGCTTTATGACGAGGCGCTCAGCATATGGGTCTTCGTCGGCGCCCTGCTCATTTTCTCGGGTAATTATCTGAACATTCTGGCGCAGACTCGCGCCACCCATTCGTGAGTCGCGGGAAGACCGTTACATAACCGTGACGTTCCGTCATTTCTTTGCCTCTTCCCCTTCGTCAAGATTGACGCAGCACCCTTGAAAATTGATTGGTTCGTCCCCAAGGCCACCACCTCGGCCCTCACATTCGGGAGGACAACGAATGAATAAGTACTTTATTGCGGCGGGCGCCCTAGGGTTGAGCGCCGCAACAGCCTATGCGGGCGGCATCGAACGCTCCAACCAATCCGTCGGAGTATTGTTCGAAGAGGGACGATACCTGCAACTCAGCCTTGGCCACGTTTCCCCAGACGTGAGCGGCAGCGTTCTGCCCGCGTTTGCGGGTTCGCTTGGCCTCGACTCGGGCGATATGACAGAGAGCTATCTGCAGTTCGGCGCGGCATACAAGGCTGACATCAACGACACATGGTCATACGCGATCATTCTCGATCAGCCATACGGGGCCGACGTCGAATATCCCGTCACGCCGACATACTTTGCGTCAGGTTCGACGGCCGAATTCAACTCGACGGCCCTTACGGGGATCCTGCAATACAACCTGCCAAGCAATGTCAGCTTCTACGGCGGCATTCGGCTGCAAAACGTAGAGGCCGAAGCGAACATTCCGTTCGTCGCAGGTTATGAAGCGTCGGCCGATCGCAGCTTCGGCGTTGGCTATCTGCTTGGTGCCGCCTACGAGCGTCCCGACATCGCGCTGCGCGTCGCGCTGACATATTACTCCAAGATCGAACATGATCTGGACACGACCGAAAGCTCCGTTTCACCGCTCGGCGGGCCAAACGAGTCGACAACACCAATCGAAACACCACAGGCTGTGAACCTGGAATTCCAGACTGGCATCGCGAAAGATACGCTGCTGTTTGGTAGTGTTCGTTGGGTAAACTGGTCGGATTTCGACATCACACCCACGAACTACGAAGCGCTCACTGGCGGATCTCTGGTCAGCTACGAAGATGACCGCACGACCTATACGCTGGGCGTCGGTCGCAGACTGTCGGACAAATGGTCGGTCGCAGGTTCGCTTTCCTACGAAGAATCGACCGGCAGCATCGTGACCAACCTCGGGCCCACAGATGGCTTCACTAGCTTGGGTCTGGCCGCGATCTATACCGAAGGCAACATGGAGATCACGACCGGCATCCGCTACGTCTGGATCGGCGACGCGGAAACCAGTGTCGGCGCTATCTCTCCGGCGACCGAATTCGAGGACAACACCGCTCTCGGTATCGGCGTGCAGGTCGGCTTCAAGTTCTGATCCTTCACGGATCCGACGCAACAACCCCGCCCCTAACCGGGCGGGGTTTTTTGTTTGAGCAGGATCCGGGTGGCGGTCCAGCCGCCGCGATGTCTAGGGTCACCCCATGAAAGAACAGAAATCCCTATCAGGCCGGGCCTGGTCCGAGCTTTTGCTTTTGGGCTTTATCTGGGGCGGTTCGTTCCTTTCGATCCGCATCGCACTGGATGAGGTAGGGCCGATCACATCCGTCGCCCACCGAACGGCATGGGCCGCCCTGGTGCTTTGGGTGGTTGTCCTGCTGATGCGCCTGCCCGTCCCGAAAAGCCCGCGGATACTGATCGGGTTTCTGGGCATGGGCCTGCTCAACAACGTGATCCCCTTCGGCCTGATGGCGTGGGGACAACTGCATATCGAAACCGGTCTGACCTCGATCCTCAATGCCGCGACCGCCGTCTTCGGGGTCATCGCCGCCGCGCTTTTCTTTGCGGATGAAAAGATCACCATGCGCAAAGGTCTGGGGGTCGTTCTGGGCTTTGTCGGGGTGGCCACCGCGATCGGGCTAGAAAACCTGCACAGCTTTGACCTACGCAGCCTCGCCCAGCTCGCTGTGGTCGCCGGAGCGGTCAGCTATGCCCTCGCTGCCGTCTGGGGTCGCAAGTGGCTGGGCGGACTGGCACCACAGGTCGCGGCGGCGGGCATGCTGACCGCTTCGACGATCATCGCAGTGCCGCTGGCTTGGTTGGTAGAAGGGCCGATCAGCCTGGACCTCAGGTCATCGACAATCGCAGCCATCGGGTACTACGCCCTGATCGCCACCGCGGGCGCTTACCTGCTTTACTATCGGGTTCTTGCCATGGCAGGCAGCGGCAACCTGATGCTTGTCACCCTGATCATACCGCCGATCGCCATCGTGCTTGGCGCGGTCGTGCGGGACGAAGCACTCAGCGCCAACGCGTTCTGGGGTTTTGGCCTTTTGGCACTGGGTCTCATAATCCTCGACGGTCGGATTTTTGACCGGCTGACGCGGCGCCAGATTGACCCGTTGGATAGCCAAGGCTAGGAGTCAGGGCCAGTTAACGAAGGTCACTGCATGCTCTACCCTGACGCCGCCGCTTGGCGCTCTGCTCCGAATAGGCGCGTGATGGTTTTTGGTATGTCAGGGTTGGGCAAGACCCATCTCGCGACCATGCTGCGCGACAGCGGCCAATGGTTCCACTACTCGATCGATTACCGCATCGGCACACGCTATATGGGTGAGCGTATCACCGACAATGCCAAGGCCGAAGCGATGAAGGTGCCGTTCCTGCGGGACCTTCTGATGAGCGACAGCATCTATATCGGATCGAACATCACCTTCGCCAACCTATCCCCGGTCGCCACCTATCTGGGCAAACCGGGCGACCCGGCCAAGGGCGGCCTGCCAATGGCAGAGTACTCAAAGCGACAGGACCAGTTCCGGCAGGCCGAGATATCAGCCCTGCGCGACACCGCATACTTCATCGAACGGGCCGAGGCGCTTTACGGCTATCCGCACTTCATCTGCGATACCGGTGGATCAATCTGCGAATGGGTCGATCCGGCGGATCCTAACGATCCCTTGATGACCGAGTTGAGCGCCAATTGCTTGCCTGTCTGGATCAAGGGCACTGAGGCGCATACGCAGGCGCTGATTGCACGCTTCGACAAGGCACCCAAGCCGATGGCCTATCAGCCCGCGTTTCTAACGGAATGCTGGGCGGGCTATCTTGAGGAGACGGACGCAGCACCAGATGCCGTCGATCCGGATGCCTTCATTCGCTGGACCTATGCCCGCGCGCTTGCTCATCGTCAGCCGCGATACGAGGCGATGGCACGGTGGGGCATTACGCTCGAGGCCGAAGCGGTGGAAGGCGTGGGCAGCGAGGCCGATTTTGTCGACCTTGTCGCGCGCGCCCTGAGCTAGGGAAACACCCGCAACAACCGGGTGAGCGTGGCGGCAATTTTTGCCACACTATCAAGCGTATCAGCCACTTTCTTCATGCTGCGAAGAAAGCCCTTGGCCTCGTCCGCACCCTTGGACAGCGCCATTTCAGCCTCGGATGGACCCTTTGCCGACGCCTGATAGTCGATTTCTAGCTCGCGGATCTGAAAGAGCTGCTGCTTCAGCGTCTTACGGGCGGTTGCCAGCGCGATGATATCGTCGGTCTTCGCAGCATCGACGGCCTCGTCCAGCCGCGCTTCGACCTGATCGAGGGCACGGCGAATGGTTGTGAAAAGAGAGGTGAATTTGCCTTCTGCGGCCTTGGTAATGGTTGTCATAAGATTAATCCGGGAATTTCTTTGCGAGATCGCGCAAGCTTTCCAAAAGCGCGATGGTGCTTTCGACACGGTCGGGGTTTCTGATGGTTTCGGCCATGGCACGATGCGCCGCCCGCAAGGCATCAAGCCGCGCGGTCAGTGACCGTTCCTCGGCCCGTTTGAAGGACGCCTCCGCGCGGTCCAGTTCCACAATGGTTCTTCGATACTCGGTCGCGGCCTGCGCAGCCGCGGCCGTATCGCCCTGCTGCCGGGCCACCACCAACGTCACGTAGGCATCGTTTGCATCGTCATCCTTTTCGGAGAACGCGCGCAAAGCATCCTCATAATCGGCGTCAAATCCCAGCTTAAAGAGCTTGGACTGGGTTTCGCGCACGACCTCCTGGAATGCATCGTCGGATTGCAGGACAACCTGTCGGAACTTGCGGGTGCGCAACTGCTGAACCGTAAACGAGACGACCGCCTCGCGCTGCGTTTTCGTCGCCTCCAGTGTTTCGGCAAATCCGCTGATCGCATCGCTGCCTGCGGTCTGCCCCAGTTCGGCAATGCTCTTGGTCGCGGCCGCGAAGGATTTGCGCACATCCGCCTCGGATGTGGAGGACATGAGCGCATCGAGGGCATCCAGATACGCCCTGATCCCGCTCAGCTTGCGGTTCACATCCAGCGCCAGCGTCGGGGGCGGTTCGATCGAAGGGCTTTCCCGCCCTTCAGGGATGCGTTCGATCACACGGCAATTTGGCACGCCATCATCGATCCGCCGTTCGATCACGTCTGCACAATCGTCGGACAACCGCCTTCGATGCAAGTCGGCTACCGCCACATCGTAGGCATAGGCATCCAGCGCGTCTTCGTCGGCTTGAATACGCGCCTCGAACGCCGAGGATTTGACCGACGTTTCCAAACGACCGGCCGCATCCGCCACGATACCGAGTTCTGATGAAAGATCCGCTTGGGTCGCGCATCCACCAAGCGCCGCCAGTCCGACAATCAATAACGGGGCCTGCTTTGAAACAAACATATGCCTTTCCCAACAATAACTCTTCAAAAATATCCTCAACCATCGGTTATTTAGACATTTTGGTCAAGCGTTGGTGATTGCGGCCGTGGGCACTGGCAGTTTCGGGGCCATCCGATTATCTCTGCCCGACGCACCAGACCTTAACAGAGACCTGACAGACCCATGCCCATCAAGATACCCGCCACCCTGCCCGCCTATGACGTGCTCAAGCAGGAAGGCGTCATGGTCATGGACGAAGATCAGGCGGCCCGTCAGGATATACGCCCGCTGCGCATCGGCCTCTTGAACCTGATGCCGAAAAAGATCCAGACCGAAAACCAGTTTGCGCGGCTGATCGGGGCGACCCCGCTGCAAATCGAGCTGAGCCTGATCCGGATGTCCGAGCATCAGACCCGCAACACCGCCGCGGCCCATATGGAGAGCTTTTACCGCCCGTTTACGGATGTGGTGGACGAAAAGTTCGACGGGCTGATCATCACCGGGGCACCCATCGAACATTTGGCCTTTGAAGAGGTGACGTACTGGGACGAGCTGCAACAGGTGATTGATTGGACCCAGACCAACGTCCATTCGACCTTTGGCGTCTGCTGGGGCGGCATGGCCATGCTGCATCACTTCCATGCGGTGCCAAAGCACATGCTCGATGCCAAACTCTTCGGTACGTTCCGCCACACTAACATGGCGCCGGCCTCACCCTACCTGCGGGGTTTTTCGGATGATTGCGTCGTGCCGGTCAGCCGCTGGACTGAGGTACGGGCGCCCGAGGTCGAGGCCGCCGGGCTGCCAATCCTGCTTGGAAGTGACGAAGCCGGCCCCTGTCTCATTGAAGATCCGGCGCATCGCGCTCTCTATATCCTCAACCATTTCGAATACGACAGCGGCACGCTGAAAGAGGAATATGACCGGGACCGCGCCGGTTCCCAGGTTGAAGGAACGGAAATCGCCTTGCCCGTGAACTATTTTCCAAACGACGATCCAGCCAGCAAGCCGCAGAACCGGTGGCGCAGCCATGCGCATCTGCTTTACGGCAACTGGATCAACCAGATCTATCAGACCACCCCGTACGATTCCGATGCGATTGGGCATTAGATTGATCGTTCTGGTTCTGAGCATCGGCGCCTTCATCGGCCTCGTCCAGTGGCGTGCGCTGGCCCGAGAGACGGCGGCCCTCGAAGAGAATCCGCCACAGGGCCAGATCATCAAGGTGGATGGTGTCGATGTGCACGCGGTCACGATGGGTTCCGGCCCTGATCTGATCCTTCTGCACGGTGCGGGTGGCAACATTAACGATTTCACCTTCGGGCTCGCCCCGCGATTGGCGCAATCCTACCGCGTGATCGTGTTCGACAGGCCGGGGCTGGGCTGGACGGGTCGGGTTCCGGGCGCGCATGGTGAACTATGGGACACGCGCGCGGAGTCCCCGCTTGAACAGGCGCGCTTCCTCCAGCAGGCGGCCGAACAGCTCGGCGTCGAACGGCCCATCGTGCTGGGCCAGTCTTTTGGCGGGGCCGTCGCCTTTGCATGGGCGCTCAGCGATCCCGATACGGCCGCTGTCGTATCGGTCGCCGGGGTGGCCAACCCTTGGCCCGGACAACTCAGCCGCCTCTACAGAGTCAACGGATCGTTGGCCGGTGGTGCGCTCGTTGTGCCCATGCTCAGCGCATTCGCCCCGCAATCGTTGATCGAAAGCACGCTGGCCAGCATCTTTCACCCGCAACCTGCGCCAGAGGGATACCTCGACCACGTGGGGCCGGGTCTGTCGCTGAGGCGCGAGGTGATGCGAGCCAATGCGCGGCAGGTTCTGTCGCTCAGACCGCACGTGGTTGAGATGTCAGAGAGGTATCACGAACTCGATCTGCCCGTGGAAATCGTGCATGGCTCGGCAGACACGATCGTGCCGCTCAACGTGCATTCGATCACGCTGCCCGACCAGATCGAAGGCGCCAACCTCACCATACTGGATGGCGTCGGGCACATGCCGCATCACACCAATGCGGATGACGTGATTGCCGCAGTCGACCGCGCCGCCAGCCGCGCCGGTTTGCGTTAGCGCGGTTCCTACTCCATATAGATGTAAAAAGCAGTAACTTCCCAGGAGCGTTGCGATGTCTCTTCCGTTTGACGGCGCCATCAGCCAATTCGCCGAACACGATGCGCCCAAATCGATCCGCAAAGCGCTCGAAGATGCGGAAAAGGGCGATATCCTCGAAGAAACCTACCCCCATGACACGGTGATGGACCGTGACGATTATGAGGACCAGATCGAGCTTTTGCAGATCGAACTGGTCAAGATGCAGGCCTGGGCAAGGACAACCGGCGCCCGCGTGGCGATCGTCTTCGAAGGCCGGGATGCAGCGGGCAAAGGTGGAACAATCAAGCGTTTCCGCGAAAACCTGAACCCACGCGGTGCCCGCGTCGTCGCCCTTTCCAAACCCAGCGATGTCGAAAGCGGCCAGTGGTATTTTCAGCGCTACCTCAAGCATTTGCCAAGCGCGGGTGAGATCGTGTTCTATGACCGCTCCTGGTACAATCGGGCGGTTGTCGAAAAGGTATTCGAGTTCTGCACGGACGAGGAACGCGCGCATTTCTTTGCCCAGGTCCCATCCGTCGAGCGGATGATCGTCGATGACGGGGTGCACCTGTTCAAGCTTTGGCTGAATGTCGGACGCGCGGAACAGCTGCGCCGGTTCATCAAACGCGAGCGCGATCCGCTCAAACAGTGGAAACTCAGTTGGATCGATGTCGAGGGCCTGAAACGGTGGGACGCCTACACCGACGCGATCCGCGAAACCTTTGGTTCCAGCCACAGCGCTCACGCCCCGTGGACTGTCGTGCGGACGGATGACAAGCGACGGGCGCGCCTGATGGCCATTCGCCATGTGCTCTCGTCCCTCGATTATAACGGCAAGGATGCTGACGCCATCGGGCCAATCGACGACGCAGTCTGCGCCGGACCAGAGATCTGGCATGCCTAAACGGGGGTATCACCACGGCAACCTGCGACAGGCGTTGGTCGATGCGGCCCTCACGCTTGTCGAACAAAAGGGGCCGATGGGCTTCACCCTGTCCGAAGCCGCCAAGCAGGCGGGGGTCACCCCGGCGGCCGTCTATCGTCACTTCGAAGGGCGCGAAGACCTGATTGCAGAGGCAGCCTTGCAGGGCTATCGGATCTTTGCCGATACGATGGAATACGCCTTTCAAAGCGGTCAGCCCTCGGCTCTTGCCGCGTTCGAGGCGACGGGGCGGGCCTATCTTGCCTTTGCGCGCAAATATCCGGGCCACTACATCGCGATGTTCGAAAGCGGCATTTCCGTAAATCGCTCGCCTGAACTGGCCGATGCGTCGGCCCGGGCGTCGGCTGTGCTGGAAAAGGCCGCAACCGCGCTGTCGCAGCACATCCCCGAAGACAAGAGGCCCCCGGCCTCGATGTTCAGCGCGCATATCTGGGCGCTGAGCCACGGCGTCGTGGAACTGTTTGCCCGCAACTCGCCCGGACGCGCCTCGCCCTTCCCGCCCGAGGATCTCCTGGAAAGCGGCATCGGGGTCTATTTGCGGGGTCTGGGTTTGATCCCGCCCGACACGCCGAAGGGTTGACCCCGCAGATCACGCCGCGGGGTCATTTGACGTCAGGCAGACTTGCGGCGCAGGGCACCAAAGCCGGCGATCGCACCGATCAGCAGCAAGGCCGAGGCCGGTACCGGAACCGCAGATAGCTGACCCCGCACTTCACCCGACCCAAAGGCGTCAGTGTGAACGTTAATATAATACTCACCACTCGAGAGCCCGGTCAGGAAATCGCTGAAGCTGGTGGTCGACCCGCTGATGGCGACTGCATCGGCAAAGGCATAGTCTTCGACCTCAAGGGTGAAGCCTGACGCGGTGTCGGTGTAATCGACGGTGTTGAACGCGAATGGCACAACGATCGGCCCGTTCGACCCGGCAGGGGCGTTGTGCAGGTGAACCGGACCAACCGGCGCGGCAACCAGAGTATCGAACAAACCGTCAAGGTCGATACCCTCGATACTCATCATGAAAGACAGCGTTTCGGTGACGTCGTTCACCTTCAATTCCGCCGAACCCGAGGCCGGACTTGAAACCGGTGGGACCTCCTGATCACCGCTCAGATTACCAGCAAAAGAAAAAACAGCGGCCGAGGCATGTATGGCACCGAACAGTGTCAGCGCCGCCGCGGCTGCAGCAGTCTTAAGTAATGTCATGACGTGTCCTCACATCGTGATGTGGGCGGGCACGGAATGCGCCCGGCTTGCCTCCACAAGGGAGTAACGTTTCAGAGCACCAAAAAATTTCACTCTTGTGCGAAAAAAGTTAACGCAAGCCGACGCTGCGGGGGATGGAAAGCGGGTGCGAGACCGAAATCAGCGGCATCTCGCCAATCCCCTTGATGTCATACTCGCCCAGATCCTCGACCTTGAAGGCGTCCATCAGGTCGTCTTTCATTTCGGCAGGTGCCACGATCTTCATCGGGTGGGCAAAGACCTGAAGCCGCGCGGCAAGGTTCACTGCAGGCCCGAAAACGTCATAGACGTATTTCTGAATACCCACGACCGAACCGACAGCCGCCCCCGACCCGAGGCCAATGCGGGCCCGCCACTTGTATTGATGGCTTTCGTTACGCCGTTCGAGATATCGCAGGAAACGCACCGCGCAATTGGCAACGGCGACGGCATGGTCCGGTTCGGGATCAGGCATGCCGGAAACGGCCAGATACGCATCGCCGATCGTCTTGATCCGTTCGCAGCCGAATTGTTCGGCGATCCGGTCGAAGGCGGTAAAGATATCGTTCAGCTCGCCCAGCGTTACGGTCGGATCCGACTTTTCGGCGAAGGTCGTGAAATCCACGAAATCCAGCATTACGACCGATACGTCACGATATAGCTGGGGGGTCACCACGCCAAACGTCTTGAATTCTTCATAAACCGAGCGCGGCATCAGATTCAGCAGCAGCCGCTCGACCCGCTCTTTCTCGCGCTCAAGCTCGCGGGTGTTGCGCTCGACCATGTTCGAATAGCTCTCGATCATCTTTTCCAGCTCGCGCATCCGCGTGATGTTCTGGCATTCGGCGATGATCATCTCTTCGCCATCAACTTCGGCGAGGGTCAGGCTGACGGCTATGATCAGCGTGCGGCGCCTTGGCTTGACCTCGACCTCGGCAACGAACTGGCCCGTCTCGCGCAGTGCGCTCCGCGCTTCATCCCGCAAATCCTCGATAATGGAACTGACGACATCGCTCGTATCGGGGCTGCCGAACCACTCACCGAATGACTGGTTGTGGTAGTAGAATTGCAGGTCGGAAAAACGCAGGATCGCGACCCCCACCCCAAGAGAGCGCAACAGATGCTCGTTTATGGCGGCGATGCTCATGCAGCCGAACGCGCGACGATCACCGACCGTTTGGCTTCGATAGAGGATATGACGGTTTGGATGTCTCTGTCGTCCATCCCGTGTTCGGCCATCGCCGCGCCCAGAATGCGCGCCATCTCATCGAAATCGATGTCCGAAATGGCCAGGTGCTGATGAACCTGTTGCAGCCGTTCGTTGCTGAAGGATGCCGGCCCACCCAGCAGGGATGCCACGAACTTGGTCTGGTGATCCACAAGACGGCCCATGTCGACATTGTCGAAATAGTCGCCGATCTGATCGCTATCGAGAACCAGATCGTAGAATGTCATCACGACCTTGCTGATCGTTTTGAAACCGCCGTACTTCTCAAAAATTGTTTGTGCCATAATGCGCACCGTCCCCAATATAGGCCGACCAGAAAACCCTACGCCGGATGCGGGCGACGAATCAAGAAAAGTGGCAAGTGGCCCAATTCCAACGCGATTTATCGTGGCCAAAGCAAAAAGGCCGCCCAAGAAGGCGGCCCTTTCGATAGATGCAAATGCGACTGTCTTAACGCTTGGAGAACTGGAAGCTCTTACGCGCTTTCGCTTTGCCGTATTTCTTACGCTCGACGACGCGGCTGTCGCGTGTGAGGAAGCCGGCCGCTTTCAGCGCGCCGCGCAGTGACGGATCGTAAAGTTGCAGCGCTTTTGAGATGCCGTGCTTGACCGCACCGGCCTGACCCGAAAGACCACCACCCTTTACAGTAGCCTGTACGTCGAACTGGTCTTCGACACCTGCAACCTCGAACGGCTGGCGCAGGATCATCTGCAGAACCGGGCGCGCAAAATAGGCGTCCATGTCCTTGCCGTTGACGTTAACCTTGCCCGAGCCCGGCTTGATCCAGACCCGTGCGACGGCGTCTTTCCGTTTGCCGGTCGCATACGAGCGGCCGAACTCATCCCGGACGGGTTCGCGCGGCGTCAGCTCCACCTCAGCCGGTGCGGCGTCGCCCGCAACGGCCTGGAGATCTTCGAGTGTGTTGATTTCGTCAGCCATTCTCTTAGCTCCGCGTGTTCTTCTTGTTCATCGACTTCACGTCGAGAACTTCGGGGCTCTGCGCCTCGTGCGGGTGTTCGGCACCGGCATAGACCCGCAGGTTGGTCATCTGCTTGCGGCTCAGGCGGTTGCCCGGCAGCATGCGCTTGATGGCCAGCGTCACGACACGCTCAGGATGCGCGCCTTCGAGGATCTGCGCCTTGGTGCGCGACTTGATCCCACCCGGGTGGCCTGTGTGCCAGTAATGGTTTTCTTCACGCTTCTTGCCGGTCAGCTGCACCTTGTCGGCGTTGATGACAATGACGTTGTCGCCCATATCCATGTGCGGCGTGAAGGATGGTTTGTGCTTGCCACGCAGACGCATGGCGACGATCGATGCAAGACGGCCCAGCACCACGCCCTCGGCGTCGATGATGATCCACTTCTTGTCGATGTCCGCAGGGGTTGCGGTATAGGTTTTCATAACTCGGTCCCATAGGCATGAGATTTTCGGATTGCGCGGTTATACAGGACGGCAAGTTCGGGTCAATACAACGCTGATCTATTTAATTGTTGTAAATCAATGATTTAAAAATATGGTATTATAATACCTCAACTCTAGACGCCGATCTGCTCGGGCGGATTGTCCAACAGATCGCGCAGACGCAGCATCGCGGCCTCAAAGCTCTTCAGGGATACACCGGCGTTAACGGCAAGGCGGACGGCATGCGGCGTGCGGGCATCGCGACACGCGAATTCGTCGGCGGAACGCAATTGCACCCCCTGCTCTTCGGCAGCCCGGCAGAACGCACTTGCGCGCCATCCCTGCGGCAGCGTCAGCCACAGAAACGGGACATCCTGCCGCCATGTCAGGTCATATGACCCCAGAACATTGACGGCCACCTTGATGTAGGCACTTGTCACCTCCCGCACCTTGTCGGTGTAGCCAGAGATGTCGGGATGCGCCAAAAGCTGCGCGCAGAGGTCACCCAGCGGTGTGGCAAGACCGAAAAACCCATGCTCCGCCGCGCGTCGCAGGGCCGCCGCCTGCCCCGTCG
>CAWUIQ010000069.1:0-18471 GCA_963922565.1 uncultured Rhodobacterales bacterium | reverse complement strand
AACCAGTCGCGGATCGGGGTGAAGGCCCCGGTATAGGTCGCGGGGTTCGACCGTGGGGTTCGGCCGATGGGCCGCTGATCGATATCGATGACCTTGTCGAGATGTTCGAGCCCCTTGATCGTCTCGCAGGGCGCCGGGGTCTGCCGCGCGCCATTCAGGCGCATCGATGCAGTCTTGAACAGCGTCTCGATCGTCAGCGTAGACTTGCCGCCACCCGACACGCCGGTCACGCAAACGAATTTGCCCAGCGGGAAATCAACCGTGATGTTCTGCAGGTTGTTCCCGGTCGCCTTGACGACGCTGACCTTTTTCTTGTTGCCCTTGCGACGGGTCGCGGGCACGGGGATCTCACGCGTGCCATTCAGGTATTGCCCGGTGATTGAGGCTGCGTCGGCGGCGATGTCACCCGGCGCGCCGTGGCTGACCACCTGACCGCCATGCACACCTGCGCCGGGACCGATATCAAAGACATAATCGGCCTCGCGGATCGCCTCTTCGTCATGTTCGACGACAATGACGGTGTTGCCCTGATCCCGCAGGTTCTTGAGCGTGCCAAGCAACCGGTCATTGTCGCGCTGGTGCAAGCCGATCGAGGGTTCGTCGAGGACATAGAGCACCCCGGTCAGCCCCGAACCGATTTGCGAGGCGAGGCGGATGCGCTGGCTTTCGCCTCCGCTTAACGTTCCGCTTGAACGAGACAGCGTAAGATATTCAAGACCAACGTTATTCAGGAACCCCAACCGTTCGCGGATTTCCTTGAGGATGGCCTTGGCAATCTCGTTTTTCTGATCGGTCAGCGTCTCAGGCACCGAGCCGATCCAATTCAGCGCCTCGCGGATCGACATCTCGACCACCTGACCCACATGCAGGCCGGCGATCTTGACCGCCAGCGCCTCTTGCCGCAGCCGGTAGCCGTTGCAAGTGCCGCAGGGCCGGTTGTTCTGATACCGCTCAAACTCCTCGCGGATCCAGTTGCTGTCCGTCTCGCGATAGCGGCGTTCCATGTTTGGAATGACGCCTTCGAAGACGCGGGTCACCTGATAGACCCGCCCGCCTTCGTCGTAGCGGAACTCAAGCTCTTCATCGCCCGAACCATAGAGGAACACCTGCTTTACATGGGCTGGCAGGTCCTTCCACTTGGTTTGCGGGTCGAATTCGTAATGTTTCGCGATAGCCTCGATGGTCTGCAGGAAGTACGGCGACTTGCCCTTGCGCCACGGGGCCAGCGCACCATCGGCGATTTTCAGGTTCTGATCGGGCACGACGAGGCGTTCGTCGAAGAACAGCTCGACCCCCAGCCCGTCGCAATCGGGGCAGGCCCCGAAGGGCGCGTTGAACGAGAAAAGGCGCGGTTCAATCTCGGGGATGGTGAAGCCGCTGACCGGGCAGGCAAAACGCTCTGAAAAGGTGATGCGCTCGGGCTCGCCCTCGGTCGGGGCGGTTTCAAGGATCGCGATGCCATCGGCCAGATCGAGCGCTGTGCGCAGGCTGTCGGCCAGCCGCGTCTCGAGGCCTTCCCGAACGACAATCCGGTCGACCACTACATCGATGTCGTGCCGGAATTTCTTGTCGAGCGTGGGTGGTTCATCGAGTTCATAGAACGACCCGTCGACCTTGACGCGCTGAAACCCCTGCTTGCGCAGTTCGAGGAATTCCTTGCGGTATTCGCCCTTGCGGTCGCGCACGATGGGGGCCAGCAGATAGGCGCGGGTCCCCTCCTCCATAGTCATGACGCGGTCGACCATATCCTGCACCTGCTGCGCTTCGATGGGCAGACCGCTGGCGGGCGAATAGGGCGTACCGACCCGCGCAAAAAGCAGGCGCATGTAATCGTAGATCTCGGTGACCGTGCCGACGGTCGAGCGCGGGTTTTTCGAGGTTGTCTTTTGTTCGATACTGATCGCGGGGCTGAGGCCGCTGATGTGATCGACATCCGGCTTCTGCATCATGTCGAGGAACTGCCGGGCATAGGCGCTCAGGCTTTCGACGTAACGCCGCTGGCCCTCGGCATAGATCGTATCGAAGGCCAGGCTGGATTTGCCCGACCCGGACAGGCCCGTGATCACGACGAGCTTGTCGCGCGGAATGTCCACGTCGATGGATTTGAGGTTATGCTCGCGCGCGCCCCGGACCTCTATGTTTTTAAGCTCGGCCATGCTCTGCCCCCATTAACGCCCTAGACATAAATCCCGGGCGCAGATTCTCCAATGCAAAAAAGAGAACGCAGCGTGAACACGCCAGCCTGCTGTCATCAGATGTCAATAAGCGATGCGTTTGCGACGTTGTGCCATCCACAGGTGGATAAGAATGCCGCCCGCAAAGACGACGATCGTCGTCCAGATCAGCCCGGCATAACCCGACAGCCCCATGATGGCGAGCAGCGCGGGCGTGCCCAACGTGTTGCCCAGATTACCCATCTGCGCCATCGCGCCGTTGGCCCGCGCCTGTGTTTCGGCGGTGGTGTTCAACTCGGGCACGGCGGCAAAGCTGGCCCCCTGCACCAGACCCACGGCCGAAGCCCAGGCAAGGCAGGCGGCTGGCCCTCCGGGCGCCATGAGTAACCAGATCAGCGACAGGATGGTCAGGCCGAACCCAAGCTGGATCACCTGTATGGCGGTGATGACCCGCAGTAGTCCGACGCCCAGTGTCATCGAAACGAGTATCGAGGTCAGCGGCATGACCCCAAGCACCATGGCCCGCGACTCATCCGGCATGAAGGGGGGCAGAACCGTCAGCGTCGCGAGAAAGCAGAACGTATAGAACAGCCAGCCCGCGGCGGGTGCGGCCATGCGGGGTGAACGATAGATCGCAAGATGGTCCTGCAGGAGCCCCGCCAATGTCAGCCGTTCGGTCGGCGGCGCCAACCCAAGCGGTTTCAGCGTCAGCCCGAGGATCAGCGCAAAGGCGGCCATCCAGATCCCGTGCGCAAGGAATAGGGCGGAAATGCCCTGCGCCTCGACCAAGGGCAGCCCGCCGAAGACGAGGATCGTGAAGGCCACACCGAAAAACGTGCTCCACAGCGTCAGGGTCAGGCCGCGATGCCGGTCGGCGCTGATTTGGGCGATCAAGGTGGGTGCGGCCACCACGATCAGCAGATGCGACATCCCCTCAAGCGCGCGCAGCCCCAGCATCAGCGGCAGCGGCGGCAGCAACGCTTCGAGCAGCGACACCCCTGCCCCGACCCAAAGCGCCCAGAGCAGTGCGCGCCGATAGCGGATGCGCGCCACCAAAAGCCCCGCCGCAACGCCCAGGACGATGCCAACCATGCCCACGAGCGAGACGATGAAACCAAGCGATGCACCGGCGTCGGGATAAATAGTCGGAAGCTGGTCGAAGATTACACTGACTTTGGCATATTGCGCGGCCGCGCCGAGACCCGCGCCCCAAAGTGCCAAGACTGTGCCAAAAGGTGTGGTCTGCATGCGGCCTCCGCCACTGATTTCTCAGAAGCGGAGGCGGATTGCAATGTGGGTTCAGGCGCGACGACGAAGCGCGAGAAAGCCCAGGCCGCTCAGCAGCAGGACACCACCTGCAGGGAGCGGAATAACGGCCGTTTCAGGTGCCGTGTTCGCGATGCCGAATTCGACACCGGACAAGTTTGGAGCGCCGAAGGTGGTGGTCAGCGCACCGGCCAAAAAGCCGGAGATCGTCAGCTGGATGCCGGATGGGTCGATTGTGCCGAAGTCAAAGAGAACCGCGTTCGCAACGCCGTTCACCAGACCCGAAACGGTCCCAGCATCTGTGTCGATCAGGAAGTTCTCCAGCGACAGGGTTGTCGATGGCGAGGCCGTGGCAAAGAGTTCAACGCCACTGCCATTGTGTTCGATCAGAGCGCCCGCGGTGGTATCGACCAGTCCGCCCGTAATCGGAAAGTCGAAAACCGGGTTTGCACCGGCCGTGTTAACCGTCGCCGTCCCAAGCGGCGTCGCACCAAGACCCAAAGCACCAATAGGCGCCGTGACCTCGACCGACGTCGTGCCCGTGGGAAGGATTGGCACTGTCGCGGCGCTTGAAAGCGTCGCTGCAATGCTCGCCACGAGCAGAGAGGCGATCATTAATAGTCGTCTCATCATAGTCTCCCGTTAAACCAAGGGCGTAACTCACCGCCCCATGTATCCTTTAACGTGCGAATGCGTAGGTAGATTACTGGCACACACCAATTTACTCGCCATACTTCTACGTTGGCCGATTTCGGCTCAGTCATCATCACAATATGAGCGGAAATCCCCCATTTGATGTCGGAATTGGGGCCATACGCGGAAAAGTTAAGCAGATGAGGGGCTTGCTGCGGTTCAACAGGCGGCAATTTCGGACGATTCCACCGCCATATTCTCGCCATAATAGAATCGATTGATGCTGTGCGGCGGGCTGCCACTTCACGGCTTTGTGCACCACCCTGGTGATCCATGCGATACTCTGGGGCCGTCGAGAAGGAGAGCACAATGGATGCAAACCGACGTAGAATTCTGACGGGTCTGGCGGCTGTGCTGGCCACACCCGCCTTGGCCCATCACGGCTGGCGCTGGACGGATTCAGGAGACTTTGAGCTGACCGGTATCGTCACCGCGGCGCGTCTGGGCAATCCGCACGGCATTCTGACCATCGATGCGGATGGCGAGATCTGGACCGCCGAAGTGGGTCAGCCCTGGCGGAACGAGCGCGCGGGACTGACGGATGACATGATGGCGCCCGGTGCAGAGCTGACCATACGGGGCGAGCGCCATGCCGATCCCGAACAGCTGATCGTCAAAGCCGAGGTCGTGGTGATCGCCGGCCAGGAATACGTTCTTTACCCTGACCGCGTGTGATCGAGACCGTTGAAGCATCGGAACTGGCGGCGTTCCTGCGTCGCTCGCGCTGGATTTACCCGCTGGTCAATGCCGGGCACATCCTTGGCATTGCCCTTCTGGTCGGCAGCGTCATCCCGATGGACATCGCGGTGCTGCGTGGATGGCAGCAACCCTGGCTGAGGCTTTATGCTTTCGCGGGTTTCGTGCTCGCCGCTGGCTGCGGTGCGCTTTTGTTTATGGCGCAGGCCAGCGAATACATCGTCAACGGCTGGTTCCGGCTGAAGATCGCGCTGATCTGCGTGGCGCTTCTGAACGCGGCACTGCACCTGACCCGGATCGCCCCGACACGCACAACTGCGGCGCTGTCACTGATCCTGTGGCCGGCCGCCCTGATCAGCGGCCGGATGATAGCGTATAGCTGAGGCGCTCAGACTGATCGCATGATCGACGCCGAGTTCTGCTCTGTCAGGACGCGCGGCGGCGTAGGACCAGGACGCCGAGACCGCTGATCAACAGCACCGCTCCGGCAGGCAGTGGAACAACAGGGGGCAAGTTTTGCGAACTTTTGGTGATCGTCACCTCGAACGCACCGGAATTGTTGAACCAGCCGAAGCCGTCCATCGTGCCGAGATATAAACGGGTTGCCCCGGTCGGGATCACAAAGCTTTGTGAGGATGCGGATTCATCCAGCCCGTCGCCGATAAAGAATACCTGCTGGAGTTCGGGCGACAGGGTCGAGAAATCTCTCTCGGTTGTGGTGCCGAAACTCAGCGCGGTCGGTGAGGGATTGAGGCTGGGTTGTGTGTCGGTCAGGAAGACGCCCAGCAAGGAACTGATCGGAGCGGTAATGTCAGACATCCCGTTCTGCGCGCCCGCAAAGTGAGTGAAGATCGGACCCCCGTCTGGTCCCAGGCCGCTTGGCCCGGGCGTGTTGCTGGTCGAACCTGTCACCCCGAAGCTGAGGGTGTGACCTGCCATCAGCGGCAAACCGGTTACTTCAACAGGCGACTCGTTCGGCGCGACATCACCGCTGCTGGCAGTGGATCCATCCGGCATGCCGGACAGATACGGGTTCGAGTTGCCATCGACTGTGAGAGAAACGGTTGACGAGGATGCGGCGCTGGCCAACGCCACTGATGCCGCGGCAATCGCGGCAAAGAGAGACAATTTCATTGTGATGCTCCGAATAAATGATCGGCTATGGATTGCTATGAACAAAAGGCACTGAAATCGAAAACTCACCAGCGTCCGACCCTAGCCGGCTGACGCCAACACGCAACACCATTGCCAGAGCATTGCATCAAAATGCGACCGAAACCCATGGCAGGTTGTATCTGCCACGGGTCTTTCTCGGATCGTTAGAAGTGTATCGCCCGACCGTAGGCGTCGAGCACGCTTTCGTGCATCATCTCGCTGAGCGTCGGGTGCGGGAAGACGGTTTCCATCAGATCCTCTTCGGTCGTTTCGAGCTTTTGGCCCACCACATACCCCTGGATCAGTTCGGTCACCTCGGCCCCGACCATGTGGGCGCCCAAAAGCTCGCCCGTCTTGGCGTCGAAGACGGTCTTGATCATCCCCTCGGGCTCACCCAGGGCGATGGCCTTGCCGTTGCCGATGAAGGGGAAGCGGCCCACCTTGACCTCGTGGCCGTTTTCCTTGGCGCGCGCTTCGGTCAGGCCCACGCTTGCGACCTGCGGATGGCAATAGGTGCAACCCGCGATGCTTTCGGGCTTGATCGGGTGGACATTGTTCTTGCCCGCGATCAGTTCGGCCACCATGACACCTTCATGGCTGGCCTTGTGCGCCAGCCAGGGCGCGCCCGCGATGTCGCCGATAGCGTAAAGCCCCTCGACCCCGGTGCGGCAGAATTCATCGGTCACGACATGGGTCCGGTCGATGGTTACGCCGAGTTTCTCAAGCCCCAGCCCCTCAGTGTTGCCGACGATACCGACGGCTGAGATCACGGTGTCAAAGTCATGCTTTTCGACCTTTCCGCCCATCTCGATATGCGCTGTGACCTTGCCCTTGGCGCGGTCCAGCTGTTTGACCATCGCCTTTTGCATGATCTTCATGCCCTGCTTTTCGAACGCCTTCTTGGCGAAATCACTGATCTCGGCATCCTCGACCGGCAGGATCCGGTCCATCACCTCGACCACCGTCGTCTCGGACCCGAGCGTGTTGTAGAAGCTGGCGAATTCGATGCCGATCGCGCCCGAACCGATGACCAGCAGCTTTTTCGGCATCCGCGCCGGCGTCAGCGCGTGCTTGTAGGTCCAGACCAGTTCGCCATCGGCCTCAAGCCCCGGCAGTTCCCGCGCACGCGCCCCGGTGGCGAGGATGATGTTCTTGGCCGTCAGATCCTCTGTGCCTTTCTCGGTCTTGACGGTCACCTTGCCCTTGGCGGGGATCGTCGCGTCGCCCATCAAGACGGTGACCTTGTTCTTTTTCAGCAAATGCGCGACGCCGGACGACAATTGCCCGGCGACCTTGCGGGACCGGCCAACGACAGCATCGAGATCATAGTCGATGCCCGACGCCTTGAGCCCGAATTCCTTGGCCCGGTGCATCAGGTGGAAAACCTCGGATGACCGCAACATCGCCTTGGTCGGAATGCAGCCCCAGTTCAGGCAGATGCCGCCCAGATGCTCGCGTTCGACACAGGCAACCTTCAAACCCAGCTGTGCAGCTCGAATGGCGGCAACATAGCCACCCGGCCCGGCCCCGATTACGACGATGTCAAAGCTTTTGTCGGCCATAGGTCATTCCTCGCCTCTGATGCGTCCAAGAATTAGTTTACCGTTAAACTAATTCGCGCGACGTCTCAACGGAAGGTTGACGCGACATATGCGCCGGATCAGGCGGCGGCTTGGCCCTGCAAGGCGCGGACGGTTTCGCCATATCCGCCTGCTGCCATGTAGCTTGCCTCTTCGGTGGTCGAGGCGCGCCCAAGGCTCTCATTGCGGAACGGAAAGCGGCCAAAGCTGCGGATGACCTCACGATGGGCCTGCGCATGCAGCAGCGTGCTGGTCTTGCCCTCTGGCATCCGCTCGCAGATCAGCCGCACGCAACGGTCCTGGTCGCACAGGTTTTCGGAATGCATCAGCGGCAGATAGAAGAACTGGCGCGCCGGTTCGTCGATGCGCATGTCCCATTGCTTGTGGATGGCGGATTTGGCGGCGGCCAAGGCGGCGCGATCGGTCGCGAACGCCTTGGCCTCACCTCTGAACATGTTGCGGGGGAACTGATCGGTCAGGAGCACATACGCTAAAACACCACTTGGATACGTCAACCAAAGAGAGTACCGCCCTTGAGCAGCCCCTTCCCATGTTTCGCGGAACCGTGCCGTAATCTCGGCATCCAACTTCCCGTCGGCTTTGTACCAATCACTCGGCTCCAATTCATCGAGCCAGAAATCTAAAATAGCTTCCGGTCCAGTCATGGCTTCCACTCCCTTAACCCTGGGCCAAACCTTTCCCCCACGAGGAAAAGCGTATCGCATCTTCATGAAGTGACAGAATCACGAAATGCAACACGGCGACACATTAGGCTGGGCGGGTTTCTGCCGTGGCTGTGTCTTCCTGGTCCGCTTCGATGGCGACTTCCTGCGCGATCTCCATACCGACGCGTGTGGTCGTGGCCGGACCCATGGCCACGTAGGCCCCTGTTTCCTCGACCGGGACAGCCGCACGCTGCGTCGCGCGATAGACCGCAAAGGCGATGAGAATGACGAAGAGTGCTGCCGTGAAAAAGTAGAAGCCCGGCGGCCCGACCTGATCCATCATGGCGCCCACGATCAGCGGCCCGGCCACGGCCCCCGCCCCGTTGATGAAGATCAGCCCACCGGAGGCCGAGGCCATGTCTTCGTAGTCGAGAAAGTCGTTGGTATGGGCAATCAGCAAGGAATATAGCGGGTTTGACATGCCCCCCACGACGAAGGCCGACACCAGCAACAGGGGGAAGTACCCCCCGAAGAGCATGCCTAAGATGGCTCCACCGGCACCAATGCCCGATACGATGATGATCAGCAGCCGCCGCCCCATCCGGTCGGATATCCAGCCGATCGGATATTGGGTGATGACCGCGCCCACAAAGAAGGTCGCAACAAAGGTGGTGATCTGCCCCACGCTCAGCCCCGCTTCGGCACCGTATACTGACGACATTCCGAACTGCGCCGAGAATACGCCTCCGAGAATAAACATGCCGAAACACCCCAGCGGCGACCGTTTTGCGAGTTCACGAAATGTCATCGGTTTGCTGGTCTCGAAAGCCGGCGTCGGGCTGATCGAGAGCAGAATGGGCGTGATTGCTATCGAGACGAGAACCGAGGGAATCACAAACAGCACGAAACCCGACGGGTCAGCCGTCAGCAGCAGCGCCTGGCTGACCACGACGCCAAGCGTCTGGACGATCATGTAGAGCGACAACGCCTTGCCCCGATTGTCGTTCGTGGTCGCCTCGTTCAGCCAGCTTTCGGCAGTGACGTAGACGGCCGAAAAGCAGAACCCGATCAGGAACCGGCCCAGCATCCAGATCCACGGCTGCACGAATGTCGGATAAAGGATCAGGATCGCCGAGATCAACGAGGCGACGGCGGCAAAGACCCGCACGTGGCCCACGCGGCGGATCATCCCGGGCGCCATGTAGCTGCCGCCGAGAAACCCGAGGAAATAGGCCGACATGACGAATGACATCTCGAAGGTCGAAAACCCTTCGATCTCGCCCCGGATACCCAGCAACGTCCCCTGCATGCCGTTGCCGACCATCAAGAGGGCCATGCCCAGCAGCAATGCCCATGCACTTTGGAGGACCTGGATCATGCCACGTTCCTTTCGATTTCCATCAGCCGCCTCTCACACGGGCCGAGTCGTGTCGAAGCACAAAGCGACCCGACTGCGTCGCATTTCAACCCCCGGCCGGACCCGGCAACAGAAGCGAGGCATCCCCGTAGGAGAAAAAGCGGTAATTCTGTGCGATTGCGTGATCGTAAATCGCCTTGATCCGATCCTGTCCCATCAGGGCTGAGACCAACATCATCAGCGTTGAGCGGGGCAAGTGAAAATTCGTCATCAGCCCGTCGGCGACATGGAAGTCAAAGCCGGGGTAGATGAAGATATCCGTCACGCCTTCCCACGGTCCGATCTGGCCGTCCCGGCCTGCCGTTTCGATCAGGCGCAGCGCCGTTGTCCCCACCGGGATGACACGCCCGCCCGCCGCCTTGGTCGCCGCGATATCCGCCGCCGCCTCGGCGCTGACCCGTCCCCATTCGCCATGCATCTTGTGCTGGGTCACGTCGTCGACCTTGACCGGCAGGAATGTTCCCGCGCCGACATGCAGCGTGACATGGGTGAATTCGATGCCGCGCGCCTTGAGCGCCGCGGTCAGCGGTTCGTCGAAATGCAGCGACGCCGTCGGGGCCGCGACCGCCCCCTGTTCGCGCGCCCAGATCGTTTGATAGTCTTCGCGATCCTGCGCATCGGCGGGCCGCTTGGCCGCGATGTAGGGCGGCAAGGGCATGGCGCCGACCTCGGCGAGGGCCGTATCGAAATCCTCTCCGCCAAGGTTGAAGCGCAGGTGCCCCTGCCCTTCGGCCACGTCGTCGAGCGTGCCGCTCAGATCATCGGAGAAGCGGATGATCTCGCCCATCCGGACCTTCTTGAGCGGTTTGAGTAAGGCCGCCCAGGTCCCATCGGCCCGCGGTTCCAGCAGCGTGACCTCGATCCGGGCCTCGGTCTCGCCCTGCTCGGACTGGCGGCGCCGTGTCCCGGTCAGCCGGGCGGGGATCACCTTGGTGTCGTTCAGCACCAGCCGGTCCCCGGGTCGCAACCAATCCGGCAGATCGTGCACGATCTGATCGTGAATGCCGTCCGGGTCCGCCACCAGCAGGCGGGCCGACGAGCGCGGCTTGGCCGGGCGCGTGGCGATCAGGTGATCAGGCAGATCGAAATCAAAGTCGTCGGTTCGCATGGCGCGCGGCTTAACGCCGGCGTCACCGCTCTTCAACTTCCCTTTCGCGGCGTTTGGGCCATTTGCGCCGGACCTCGCCTTCGGAGGTCACGGTCGGCGGCGGCGAGCGGAAGATTTCGCGGAAAGTACCGGGGGTCAGGGCAGAAAGCGGGTTGACCTGAACGCTGGGGTCATCCGCAGTGCCGCCCACCCGGTAGGAAAAGCCAATCAGCCCTTCGCCCTGCCGGGTGAAGATGCTGCCGATGCTGTTCAGGAAATAGACGGGCGAGATTACCCCCTGCATATCGAGCGCCTTGTCCGACACGCGATAGGTGCCATCCATCGAGATGCCCATCGACGGGCCAACCGCGCTGGCCTCGGTCAGGGCGATCACCGATGGGGTCATGCGAAATGATGCATCGACCTCGGAAAACCCGATACCGTCGCCCGAGAGCTGTTCGAGCAGGCCGACAATGCTGAGCGATGACAAAAGCTCGGCCATCAGGGGCACGTTGCGCATCTGCGTGTTGCGCACGCTGAGCGTTCCGTCGAAAACGCCGTTCTCGCCCACCGGTCGCAGGACAAGCGACAAATCGCCCCCGCGCGAATTACGGAAGACACCCGCCGCGTCGAGCGTTGCGCCAGCGTTGGAGGAACTCACCTGGATCGTGCTGCGTCCGTTGCGGGGCGCGATGGTGCCGGTGATCGGCGCGCGCCCGTTGACCGATGCGCTGAAATCGCCCCCGAGGCCGCTGCCGCTTTCAAACCGGCCCTCGAACCCGTTCAGAACGATCGTGTCGGTGACCTGCAACCGCTCAAGCGCGACACGCAGGGGGGTCGACCCGCCCGATGATCCACCACCACCCGTTCCGAATTCGGCGTTGCGCAGATCGATCGACCCGCCCCGCACAAATATCGCAGGCGTGGTGCCTGGCCCGCGCCCAACCAGATCAACCGGAGCCTGCAGCCAGCCGCCGACCCGGACCTGATCAAGCCTAGCGCGATCCAGCCCCCCGCCCTCGCGCAGGCTGACCGCGCCAGACGCAGAAAGGCCCGGAGCATTCAGCGAAACGAGATCGATGGCTGGCACCGGTCCGGCCCGCCCTTCGAGCCGGAATTCACCCGTGGATGACCGCGCCTTGGCCCATCCGATCGGCGCGATGTTCAGCCCCAGCCCCGCCATGTCCGACAAGACACGGAAGCGCGGCGGCTCTTCGCGCAGCAGATCGACCTCGAACGTGCCGGTTGCCGTGCCGCTGATCGCATCGGGCGGTTGGCCAAGATTGAAGGTATCCGCAGCCCGCGCCGACAGCTCGACCGTGCCCTCGACCCGGCCCGCCGCGCCGGGTTCAAAGACCTGCCGCCATGTCGCGTCGAACGGAAGCTCATCCAGCAGCCCGGCCCCGGATACGGAAATCGCCTCGTCATCCGCGATGACGGTCAAAAGCGGCGCGGTAAAGACCCGGCCCGGCACCATTTCCAGGCTTTCGGCATTCGTGATCTCGCCCGTCGCATCAAACGCCATGTCGCGGAATTTCACGCCCTTGCGCAGTGGCAGGGCCAGCGTGCCGCGCACCCGCGCGTCGCCGGTCGCGAAACTGACATTGCGCCCGGCATTCGACAGAACGTTCATGGGCGGCTCATCCAGCAGCGACAGCATGGCAGTCAGACTGCCAGCCGCCTCAAGCCGCGTGATCGACGGCGCGCCGGGTTTGACGGTGATGTCAGGCACGATGAAAGAACTGCCCGCTACGTCGAGCGCGCCACCCTCGGGCGGCGTCACCAGGCCCTCGTCGACCGCCACCACCAGCCGGTTGTGCAAGAGGCTGGCGTGACCCTTGGCTGAGGTCACGACCGGCAGGGTCGGCGCATAGCGGATATCGGCCTCGTCATAGTCAAAGCTCACATAGGTCTGCGGCCGCGCGCCCGGTTCGCCGCGCAGCGCCAGATCGATCCGCCGAAACTGGGCCGTCAAAAGGTTGTCACCCAGCCACTTGCGCGTCTTGGGTGCAAGGTTCTCCGGCCACAGCTCTTTCAGGCGGGCGCTGTTCAGACTGTCCATCTGACCGTCGAGGGCATAGGTCCAGCCATCCGTCTCGGCCTTGAGGTCGCCCTTGAGCGTCAACGCGCGGTTCTGATCCTGAATGTGCATCTGTCCCAGCTCAAACCGGAAGGGCCAGGGCGTCAGGCGAAAGTCCATCGCCGCCTCGTCGATCGAGATCGCGCTTTCGTACAGATCGGCGGGGTTGAAGCGTACGTCCGTAAGCTGAAACTGCCCGACAAGATCGCTGAGGGAGCCGCCCTCGAACGATCCCAGAAACGCCTGCCCCTCGGCCCGGCCGGTGATCCAGTTGCTGGCGACGTAAAGCTCGTCGAAGGTCAGGCTCTGGTCCACGGGATCAAAGGTGAAATAGGTCCGCGCCGCGTTGAACGGTACAGGGTCTGTCGCGTCGTTGGGCTGAACGACGCCCTCTCCGATCGTGAGCGTGGCGCTCAGCGTCTGCATCGACCCATCGGCATTGATGCCGCTGCGCATGGCGCCCGAAATCGGCGCACGCAGGATATCGAGCCAGCCGAAGACCGGGCTCTGGGCGGCGATATCCTTTGCCGCGACATCCTGCATGTTGATGCCGAAAACCGCCTCGGTCCGGCCAATTTCGCTGGCATAGTTCGCCTCGACCGTCGCAATACCGGTGCCGCCATCGAGCAGGGCGAAGTCGGCGGAGAGGCGGATGTAATTGTCCTGCTGGGTCAGCCGCATCCGCCCGCCATCGATGGTCCAGGCCTGGCCTGCCGCCGCATCCTCGACCCGCAGCGTCAGCGCCTGGATCTCTGCAGTCTTCAGGCGCGACAGCTCGGGCCGGGTCATGAGCAGCCGGTCGACCTGTTCGATAAGCTCGGTGACGTTGGCCGCCTCCTGCAACGGCCCGCCCACATCCGTCCCGCCGGAAAGCGCGACGCCGCCATCGCTGTCGCGGGTGATCTTGGCGACGACCCCGGTCAACCACAATTCACTCGGCACGACCTGCCCGCGCAGCAGCGGTTCGAATTCAAGCGCCGCATCGACCTGGGCGAAGGCGACGATCTGCGCGCCATCGGGGGCGACAAAGCGCAGGTCCTGCAGCCGTAGCCGGGGCTGCCAGCCATCGCGCAGCACGAATTGCAGTTCACGAAACCGGATATCCGCATTGGGAATGCGAGCCGATACATCCGCCTCGATGCGGGCATGGTAGCGTTCGGGCAAGGTGACGGGCCGACCGACGACAAGATAGGCCAGGGCAAAGAGAACGACGGTCAGGCAAAGAGTGAACAGCAGGCTGCCCAGCCCCAGCCGCCGCCACAGGCTGCGCTTGCGGTGCCGCCGTGGCACGCGGGTCTTGGTCTCTTTTGTCGGCTCCGGCTCGGCCATGCCTTTAAACTGTCGCTCCTGATCCTACCATGCCATACATCGCCAACCCAACCTCAGGATGCAACGATGCTCGATACTTCTCATCCCGCCCCGGACTTTACGCTGCCGCAGTCGGGCGGCGACGATGTCACGCTGTCGGATCTGCGCGGTGGCGCAGTTGTTCTTTATTTCTACCCCAAGGATGATACCCCGGGTTGCACCAAGGAATCCATTGCGTTTTCAGAGCATCTTGGGGCCTTTGCCGATGCGGGCGCCAAGGTTTTCGGTATCTCGAAGGACAGTGTCGCCAAGCATGAGAAGTTCACGACGAAACATGACCTGACTGTTCCCCTGTTGTCGGACGAAAACGGAACGGTCTGCGAAGATTACGGCGTGTGGGTCGAAAAGAACATGTACGGCAAAAAGTACATGGGGATCGAACGGGCCACTTACCTGATCGACGCCGACGGCAACATCGCACAGATCTGGCGCAAGGTGAAAGTGCCGGGCCACGCCGAGGCGGTGCTTGAGGCGGTCAAGGCGCTCTAGGCGGATTGCCGCGCGAGATGGCTGCAGGTAAGGGTTCCCTTACCTGTGACATCCTTGACCCAAGGCAGAACGCCCATGCATAATTCCTGCATTCAAGACGACTATTTTTTTACGTGTTTTTTTCAGCAGGAGTTCTTTCCATGCAACGCTATTTCTATGCCTTTATCACCGTCACTGCCGTCTCGATCGCGTCCATCGCATCAGCTCAGGAAAAACGTCTTCAGGGCGCCAATACCGCCGTCGTGGGCAGCAAGAGCTTTACGGCCGTCACCGGTCAGCAAAAGTTTGAGTGCAAGAACCACGTCTGCACCTGCAAGATCGGCGACGATTGCGAAGAGATGTTTGACACCATTTCGGTCGCCAACTGCGACTATGGCGCGCCCGGCGAACTTGAATGCGAGTCCAAGCCGAAGGACTGACAAACCAATACGCGGGTGCGCGGTATGACCGGCGCGCCCGCAACCCTGTCCGAGATGGCGGTCGATGTCCTGTCCTGCGCGGACGGACGCAAAAAGACGGCCCTTTCGCGCGAACACGCGGCCCGCTGGTTCGCGGCACGCGCGTCTGACACGCCCATTCCGGTCGGCAAAGCCGATCCGCCACTGCTGCCCGCCCGGCCCGATCAGCCGGAACTGCGCGATCCGCGCGACGTGCCCAAGCGCAAGCCCGGCAGCCCGCAAGGTCGCATCGCCCTATTGCACGCCGTTGCTCATATCGAACTCAACGCCGTCGACCTGCATTGGGACATCATCGCGAGGTTTGCGCATGTGCCGATGCCGATTGGCTTTTATGACGATTGGGTCAAAGCCGCCGACGAGGAGTCAAAGCACTTCAACCTGGTCAGCGACTGCCTCGAAACGCTTGGCAGCCACTACGGTGCCCTGCCCGCCCATGCCGGGATGTGGCGCGCTGCAGAGGATACGGTGGACGACCTGATGGGTCGCCTTGCAGTTGTGCCCATGGTTCTAGAGGCCCGTGGCCTCGACGTCACACCCGGCATGATCGAGATCTTTCGGAAGGCAGGCGCGACCGACGCTGTTTCAGCGCTGGAAACGATCTATGCCGAAGAGGTCGGCCACGTCGCCTATGGGTCGAAGTGGTTTCACTTCCTGTGCGGACGCGAGGATATCGACCCGAAAGACGCCTTTCACGCCTTGGTTCAGAAGTATTTTCACGGCCCCCTCAAACCGCCTTTCAACGAGGAAAAACGGGCCGAGGCCGGGTTGCCACCGGACTTCTACTGGCCCCTCGCTGTGGCGAATTGAGCGCAATACGGAAATAATTGACCTTGGGTAAATTCACTGTGGCCGACAAGCCATTGGTTTCGGCGGTTTTTTGCGCATCCCTAATTTTCCTTGGCCGAGTCCCGCATAGCGCGAGGACAAGGGTTGTCGGACCGGGCGCCCGAAGTTATCCACCGTAGAGGCGAGAATTGCGGGGACTTTCTGGCCACAACAGGGATGGGACCAAAGGACGAGCAACGTGAGAACACGACTCGGCATTCAAATTGATGCTGCCCTTGAACGCGTTTTTCCGGAACGGCGCGTCTTTCTGAAATCAGATGCCGATACGCGGTTCATCCGGCTGAGGCCGATGACGCAGGTCCTGGCCCTGGGTGGAGCCGGGGTCATGGTCGCGTGGGCGATCGTCGCAACGGCGATCATCCTGATGGACAGCATCGGCGCCGGCAACTTCCGCGAGCAAGCCAAGCGCGACCTGCGTGCTTACCAGATGCGTCTGGACGCATTGGCCGAGCAACGCGACATGCGCAGCGCCGAGGCGCTGGCGGCACAGGAGCGGTTCAACGCGGCACTCGATCAGATCTCGGTCATGCAGTCCGAATTGCTGGCCTCTGAAACACGCCGACATGAGCTTGAGACCGGCATCGAAGTCATTCAGGCCAATCTGCGCGACACCGTGAAAGAACGCGAAGCGGCCCGGATTGCGCTCACCGATCTCGAAGAACAGGTCGAAACCGGCGCTGGCGTCGCGACGGCATCGGCCCCGGCTGCACAGCTTGACCTCGTCGCCACCGCGCTGGCCCGTACGGCCGCCGAACGGGACAAGGTGATCGCCGACGCGCAGGACGCGCTGCTTGCCGCCGATGACATGGCCATGGAACTGGCCCTGCTGCGGGATCAGAACAACCAGATCTTCCGCCAGCTCGAAGAGGCGATGGCCATCTCGGTCAAACCGCTCGACAAGATGTTCAGTGCTGCGGGGTTTGACACCGACCGCATTCTTTCGCAGATCCGCCGGGGCTATTCCGGTCAGGGCGGACCGCTTACACCGATCTCGTTCTCGACCCGCGGCGCTGTGCCGTCACCGGATGCAGAGCGGGCGAACTCGATCCTCGAAGGGATGGACCGTCTGAACCTCTACCGCATCGCCGCGCAGCAGGCGCCGTTTGCTTTGCCGGTGAAGGGCGCGTTTCGCTATACCAGCGGCTTTGGTTTCCGGCGCGATCCAAAGACTGGCGGACGTCGCCTGCACAAGGGGCTCGACTTTGCGGGCCGGTCGGGCACACCGCTCTATTCGACTGCGGACGGCGTAGTCACACATGCGGGGTGGCAATCGGGCTATGGAAAGCTGGTCAAAATCCAGCATGAGTTCGGAATTGAGACGCGTTATGCCCACCTTTCCAGAACACGCGTAAAAGTAGGCCAAAGGGTCTCGCGCGGGGATAGGATTGGTGATATGGGATCAACTGGACGGTCCACGGGGGTGCATCTGCACTACGAAGTCCGCGTCGGCGGTAAGGCCGTGAACCCGATGATCTACATCAAGGCAGCAAACGATGTTTTCCAAGAGTAAAATCAACGAGCCTGGTACCAAAGCGCCCGAAACAAGCAAACCGGCCGCGGCGCCAGAGGCCCCTGCAGCACCAGCGACGAGCGAAATGAAGTCAAGTACACCCAAGGCAAAACCGCCTGCATCCGTTCTGTCGACCGATCTGCACGTCACAGGCAACATGAAAACAACAGGCGACATTCAAGTCGAAGGTACGGTCGAGGGTGACATTCGCGCCCATCTGCTGACCATCGGCGAAAGCGCCACCATCAAAGGCGAAGTGACAGCCGATGACGTCGTGATCAACGGCCGCGTTGTCGGCCGGGTCCGTGGCCTGAAGGTGCGCCTGACATCGACCGCCCGGGTCGAGGGTGACATCATCCACAAGACAATTGCTATCGAAAGCGGTGCGCATTTCGAAGGTTCGGTGCAACGCCAGGACGATCCGCTGAATGCCGGTGCCAAGGGCGCGGCACCAGCCGCGGCAAAGGCTGGCCCCGCCGCCAGCTAGGCCGATCCGCGCGTGACGGATATACGGGCGCGCCGGACATCGGCGGCGCCCGTTTTTCGTGAAGGGTTTTGTGCCGCCGCGTCGCGCCCCTTTATCCTGGCATCCGCCATCCTTGCCTCGGCCCTTGGGTTCATCGACGGGACGGTCGTGGCCATCGCCTTGCCGGCCATGCGCGAAAGCCTGTCGGCAACGCTGGTTCAGGCCCAGTGGATCCACAATGCATACATGCTGACCCTCGCAGCGCTGATCCTTGCAGGGGGCGCATTGGGCGATCGTTACGGCCTTGCCCGCGTCTTTGCGATCGGGATCGGCGTGTTCGTTGCGGCCTCGATGCTATGCGCCGTCGCCCCGACGGCCACGTTCCTCATCCTTGCGCGGGCCGTTCAGGGGGTGGGTGCGGCCATCATGGTGCCGGGTTCGCTCGCCATCATCTCGCGCGCCTATCCTCGGGCCGAGCGGGGACGCGCCATCGGGATCTGGGCGGCGGCCTCGGCCCTGAC
>CAWUIQ010000068.1:0-18601 GCA_963922565.1 uncultured Rhodobacterales bacterium | reverse complement strand
CTCCAGCATCATCGCGAGGTATCGGGCGGAGCCGTCGAGGTTTTGTTGAGGGTCACGCGGGTCAACGCGGAGATCGCGCGCGGTCGCGGGCATCAATTGACCAAGGCCAATTGCGCCTGCACTCGAGATCGCATCCTGCCGGTAGGCGCTCTCGACCTCGATATTGGCGCGGTAGAGGGTCAGCCAACCACGAACCGAGAGATCCGCGCGGCGCAGCCCGGGATGCCCGGCGTAGCGTAGCGCAGTGGTCTCGATGGCCGAGAGAACATCGGCGCGGGGCAGGGGCGCAGGCCGCGAGAGGGCTGCTATCTGGATTTCGTCTGGTCCAAGGTCAGTCTCACCGAGGATCGCCAGCTCATCAGCAGCGGACCCCTGACCAATGCCGTCATTGTAGTTGCGGGCAAAGCTGTCCTGGGAGCGGGACGGGGTCAGAGAGCCATCGCTCTCCATGACCAGTACCATCTGCGCAGTGGCGGGACCCGCGAGATACCAGATAAGGAGGAGGCTACTTGCTGCCGCCCTTGTCGGTTGCAGCCAGCTTGTGTGTCGTCCGCTGGCCTTCTTCGAGCGGCACATCGGCATGGGAGAAGCCGATCCCGATGAGGAAGGAAACCACGCCGGTGATGGTCTTGAATTCGCGGATCTTGATGTCGTTGTAGGTTGTCCGGGTACGGGCCGTGACGAGGAGTTTTTCCACGCCCTCGTCAGAGACGACGCGCATGATCCAGACCCCGTAATAACTCGGGCCCTTCTTGTGTGCCGACTCCTGGCACAGGATTTCAGCGCTATAGCCGTTTTCCACGAGTTCGCGGAATCGTGCTTCCGTAACCACATTTGGTGCTTCGATGTCCCAGTTCATGGCCTGGCTCACGCTTTCCTCAAAGACGCAACGCCCGGGCATTCCTACTTGAAGCCCAGACTTACGATAGTATATCAACGACTGCAATAATATATCACAGGAGATACGGCTGTATCTCAGGTCCCCAAACTCTAGGCACGGCCATTGACGTCTATCAAGGAAAATAGGGGTTTCAGAAACCTCTGGTTGAGAGGGCTGCTCTCCTTGCAGGCTTTAGCCATGTTCATTCTCGTTCCGGATGTAGGTTCCGCCGACTCCTGTCTTGCGCCGACCCGGCCCTATGTTCCGGCCGATTCGCAAGCCGCCCGGGATTACGCGGACATCATCCGCCGGGACTTCGAGACCTACATCCAGGACATTCAGGCGTATTTCCGTTGCCTGGAGCTCGAGCGCGCCCGCGCGTTCGAGGAAGCGCGTGAGGTCAGCGAAGACTACGGCCGGTTCCTGCAATTGGTGGGGGATTGATGGGCCGCGGCTCTAGACTTGTGCCCCTGCGAAAGAGAACACCTAAAACATCCCCAAGTATCCACTTTTTAGATAACGGATTTCTTCCGCTAGCGACGTCACGAAAGGTGTGTGACGCGTGGCGAAAACGATCAGGAGCACAGGACAGGAGGCACTCCGTCAGGCGTTGGTCGACGCCCGGACCAAGGCTGGCCTCAGTCAGAAGGAATTGGCTGCGAAGCTCAGGCACCACCAGTCGTTCGTGGCGCGCGTCGAAAGCGGTGAGCGGCGCATTGATGTCGTCGAACTGGTTGTCCTGGCTCGCGCCATCGGGTTCGACGCATCCGAGATCCTTGCAATCGTGGAAGCCGCCACGGAGCCCAACCACAGGATTTGAACCCAACAAATGAGCGGTGACCCCGGACCTTGTTTGTGCCGGCGGAACCATCGTTCACGTCAGGAAACCCGATCGGCCAGATACCAACGAAGCTCGGCATGCGGTGATCGCCTAGGCAGGGAACCCAAGCCGCGACCCGCGACGCCATTGTGAAGAAAGTCAGTAACCAGTGAATGAAGATGAGGCAGAAGCCGTTGCGATCGCCAGGCTGATCGGAGCGGATGAGAACAACACGGTCGGGTGGGTGTATCGATGGAATACCGGTGCACTTGCGATACGTTGGGACGTCAAAGGCCCGCAGCGCGTGTCATGTTGCCAGCCGGATCTCAGCGACGAGGAAAAGCGCGAAATCGATTTCGATGGCCTGACGCGAATTCGATCAAGCGACGCTGACTAACGGCGGCGATCGAACGGGTTCATTGGTTGCTGGCGTCAGACCTTCGACTGGTACCAGCTACATAGCTGACCTTGATCAAAATCGCGGCGAAGGTCCCTAAAGAGCCCAGCGTTACCGGTTCTGCGAAAAGCATCAATGTCCGAAATCCGGGTGAAAGCCGCCGTATGACAACGATTTGGAACCTGTCCCATTATGGTGGGTGGCGACTGAACCGAGTTTGTCACAGAGCCGATCTGACGGCTTCACGCACTTCCGGGTGGAGTATCCAGTTTCCGGGGTCTTCGTCATTTTGCGGCGCGCCCCGGAAACCCAGAAGCATGGTTCCTTCGGGGGCGCCCGTCTCTTCGTTTTCTGGCAACTCGACGGACAGATAGCTGGCCAGCAACAGTCCTGCGGCCGCGAAAGCCCGTCTGGCCGATGCCTGCGACTTGTAGCCGGCGGCATACGCAATCCGCGTTTCTGGCAACCCGTCTCCATCGGCAAGCGTCAAAGCCGTCAGAATCGCGCGTTGCGGACCCGAAAGGGCCACCTGTGCAATCGCTTCGGCGTATTCCGCAGTGCTCGGGACTGCCAGGCCCGTTCCCGGATCCATCCGGCGATTTTCTGTTCTTCGGGTTTCCCGTGCGTCGATGACGTCGTGCAAGGCGGCGATCGCGGCCTCTTCCGTCGCACCTGTCGCTTCGGCGATCAATCCGCGGGCGTTTGTCGGTGCCTTCGGAAAGGCCCGGGCGACATATTCACCCGCAAGGCGCCCCGACTTGATCAGGTACCGGCCGTGTTCGCCCAGCTGGATGGTAGGCGGTGCGTCGCGCGGCGGTTGCGCGACCTTCTTCGGCTTGTCCTTGAATAGGCTACGCCCCGTGGCGGTGCGTGCGACCGTGCTGAAACTTTTCATGTCTTTGTCTCCTGAATCGGGCCGACGGCAACGATGCGTGCCCGGAAATGACCTGCACCTGCCAGGGAAAGTGCGTCCGAAATCGCCGGGCCGATCGAACGCGCCGCCCCGGCGTGGGAGAAGGGTGCCGCGAAGGGGAAGGGACGGTCTGTCATCGCCCGTTCGACGTGGCTGCGACAAATGGAAGAACGCCGATGCTTCGCTGGCCATCGGGATCTTGCGCTTTCGGGGAGAAAAAGCGTTGCCGAAGCCGGAGTCTCCGGCCGCCTGAACGCCCGGAGGGTTGTCATAAGCTGGGCGCCCGTGTGGGCACCCGGCAGCCATGCGGTCACGCGAGGGCGAGGTTGGTCGCGCTTTCGCGGCCGTCACGGCCTTCCTCGACATCGAAGGTCACCTTCTGGGCGTCCGAAAGGCCGGTCAGGCCGGCGCGTTCGACGGCAGAGATATGGACGAAGACGTCCTTACCGCCAGTTTCCGTTTCGATGAAGCCGAAGCCTTTTTGGGTATTGAAAAATTTCACGGTGCCATTGGCCATATCCGTGGTCTCCTGTTCAAATGCTGCCCGCGACATGCGGCAGCCCGGCAAAGTCAGACTGAGAGATCGACTGAAGCCGGATGAACGGAAGCAGAGGGTCACAGAGAATCACGTTGACAACACACACATGGGTGTTTTGACACCGAAACACAAGAGCCACGCAAGATGGGCGGGGTTTCGGTGTCCTACTGATCGTCCAATGCTGGTTGCCATTGACAAAGCACTGGTCAGGCCCCATTTGAAACATACGTCATCGTTCTGCCGCGTGAGCAGGCGGCCTCATTGCCGCCCCCGGCTATGACGTACTGTTTTCCCACATCACGTAGGGGCGACGCCGCTCAGGGTGGCTTTCGGCACAATTCGGTGTCGTGGGCAGTTGCCTCGGGCGCACCCCGTCCGCACGAACGCAAAGGCGTTCGTCGGCGATACCGGACTCCGATCCGGATAAGGACTGACATGAACTTCAATGAACTCGGGCTGAACGCCCGAATGGTCTCGCGGCTCGAGGGCCTCGGGCTGACCGACCCTACGCCAATCCAGGCGAAGGCCATCCCCCATGCGCTGCAAGGCCGAGACATCCTCGGGATCGCACAGACGGGAACAGGCAAAACCGCTGCATTCGGCATTCCGCTTGTCGTGGCACTTTCCAAAGCTCAGGAAAAGGCCGCGCCGAAATCGGCTCGCGGGCTCATTCTTGCGCCAACGCGGGAACTGGCCAATCAGATCTTTCAGAGCCTTCAAGGGCTGACGGCCGATCTCCGCATCACGCTCGTCGTAGGCGGAAAGTCGATCAACGCGCAGGCTGCGAGGCTCGCCCGCGGCACCGATATCCTGGTGGCAACGCCGGGCCGGCTGATCGACCTGATGGATCGCCGGGCCATCGACCTGGGCCAGACAAGGTTCCTCGTTCTCGACGAGGCCGACCAGATGCTCGACATCGGCTTCATCCATGCGCTGCGCCGTATCGCGCCGATGCTGAACAAGGCGCGGCAAACCATGTTGTTCTCGGCCACAATGCCGAAGGCGATGGTGCAGCTGTCGCGCGACTACCTGACCGATGCCGTGCGGGTCGAGGTTTCGCCCCCGGGCAAGGTGGCCGATAAGGTCGCCCATTCGGTGCATTTTGTCGCCAAGGACGAAAAGCAGGACCTGCTGACCCGTCTGCTGGACGGGCACCGCAACGACCGGGCGCTGGTGTTTTCGCGCACCAAGCATGGGGCCGAGCGGCTGAAAAAGCACCTCGAACGCGCCGGATTCGCAGCCACGTCGATCCACGGCAACAAGAGCCAGGGACAACGTGACCAGGCCATCGCCGCGTTCAAGGCGGGATCGGTGCGAGTGCTCGTGGCGACTGACGTCGCGGCCCGCGGGATCGACATCCCCGGCGTGGGCCATGTCTACAACTACGACCTGCCGAACGTGCCGGAAAACTACGTGCACCGGATCGGGCGGACGGCCCGTGCCGGCCGCGAGGGGCGCGCGGTTGCCTTCTGCGCGGTTGACGAAGTGACCGAACTCAAGGCCATCGAGAAGGTTCTCGGCGCTCATGTCGAGATCGCCGGTGGGCGCCCCTGGGAGGCGATGACCACTGCCGCGAAACCGCAGAACAAGCGGCGGCCGCGCCGGCGGTCCGGCGGTCGATCTGAGCGGATGGCCGCCTGACACCGGAAGCGGGGCCCTCGGGCCCGGACAAAAACGCGCTGAGCTGGCAGCTGACTGAGGCCCAGCGACCCTTTCACAGCGATGCGGCGCTTTCTCCGCAGGAGGATATTTCCATGAACTCTCCCGAATGGCTCAAACCCGGCCTCTACGGTGCCGTGATCGGTGCCGCGGTCGTCGGCATCGTCGGCTTCAACTGGGGCGGCTGGGTGACCGGCGGAACCGCACATGACAGGGCGATGGCAATGTCACATGACGACGTTGTTGCCGCCATGGTGCCGGTTTGCCTCGACATGGCGCAGGCCGATCCGCAGCGCGCGGCAAAACTTGCGGCTATTCGCGAGACCCAGAAATACAAGCGCCGGGATGCGCTGATGGAGGCTGGCTGGGCAACCATGCCTGGCGCCGAGGCCCCGAACCGGGATATTGCGCAGGCTTGCCTCGCCTCGCTCGATGTCGATACTCTGGCCGACCAGCCGAAAACCGCGGCGGATCAGGGATGAGTGGTTTCGCTCCGAATATCAGACAGGGCCCCGCAAAACGGGGTCTTGCCCAGGCGTGGATCTCAGTCGCTGGCATGATCGCCTTCCTGGCGTTTCCGGCCCATGCGCAAGACGGCACCGGCACGATGCCGGAAAACGCAGAAGCCCGAAGCTATGGCGGCGGTTGGAACTGCGTGCTGGGATACCGGGTCAATGGCGCGGAATGTGTCCCCGTCGATGTGCCGGAGAATGCCTATGCAACGGGCCGGTCCTATGGGTCGGGTTGGGAGTGTCGGCGTGGGTACGTGGAAGTCGGCAAGTCGTCCTGCGAGGCGTTTCCGGTGCCCGAGAACGCCTTTCTGCGGTCCTCGGGCTACGGATGGCAGTGCAACCGCGGATACCGTAAGGAGCGCGATACCTGCGCTCCATTCGTCCTGCCTGAGAACGCCTATCTGACCGACGATGCCTTGGGCTCCGGTTGGACCTGCGAGCGTGGTTTCACGGCCCGGTCTGGCGCCTGTGTTCCGATTGCGGTTCCCGAGAACGGCTATCTGACCAATAAATCCTACGGTTACGCATGGGCCTGCGAAAGGGGCTTCTTTGAAATCGATGGCCGCTGCGATCCCGTGGCGCTTCCCACAAACGCCTTTCTGGACCCCGATTCCTATGGGCCGGGATGGCGCTGTGATCGGGGATTCGAGCCCGTGAACAACACCTGCATCGCGATAGATCTTCCAGCAAACGCACATCTCGATCGATCTGGAAACCGATGGCGATGTGATCGCGGTTTTCAACTCTCGCAAGGGGAGTGCATTCTTGGGCGATAATGTGCATCCATCAGACGACGACGCTGCGCCGGGCATACGCATGCGGATCGGATGCCGCCTGAAATATCGGCTGACCCAGCCGACGCCGCTCATCGCCATGCTGAACGTCCACTACTCGCGCTTCGGCGACCTGGAGCGCGCCGACTATCTGGTGACCTCGCCCAGCGTTCCGCTGGAAAGCTATCGCGACGGGTTCGGAAACTGGTGCACGCGAATGGTGGCGCCGGCCGGCGAGTTTACCTTGTCCACTGACGGGATATTCCGCGATTGCGGATTGCCCGATCCCATCGCGCCCGACGCCAAACAACAGGCCGTGCAGGATCTGCCTTTCGAGATACTGGCCTACCTCCTGGGTAGTCGCTACTGCGATACCGATCTTCTGTCGGAAGAGGCCTGGCGCCTGTTCGAGAATACGCCGCCGGGCTGGGCGCGCGTGCAAGCGATCTGCGATTTCGTGCATTCTGCCGTCTCGTTCGACTACATGCAGGCCAGCGCAACGCGCACGGCATCGGAAACACTGGCGGGGCGGCATGGGGTCTGCCGAGACTTCGCCCATCTCGCGATTGCCTTCTGCCGCTGCATGAACATCCCGGCCCGCTACTGCACCGGCTACCTGAGCGAGTTTGGCCAGCCCAAGCCGCACGCGATGGACGATTTCGCTGCCTGGATGGAGGTCTGGCTCGACGGCCGCTGGTGGGTCTTCGATCCGCGAAACAACTCAAGACGCCTGGGGCGGATTCTGATCGCCCGTGGCCGAGATGCGGCCGATGTCCCTCTGACCCAGACATTCGGTCCGAATACGCTTACGCAATTCAATGTCTGGACCTGGGACGCAAGACATGACCCCGCCGAGGCGTCGCAGGTCAATCGCGGCTAATCAGAAACGCCCGATCGTCAGGCGGTCCGTTGGTTCGCAACCCACGCGAAAGGCCGCTCGTTCTGCCTGTATTCCCATCAGGGCATCCCAATTCACCAACTAATCTGGAGCACCGAAATGACACCTTCGATCAAGACAACAGCCGTATTTCTTCGTCCGTTTCAACTGCCGAGCTTCAACGAGACCTTGCCGCCCGGCGAATACGAGATCGAGATCGAGCTGCTGCGAAGCATGGACGACAACGAACCCGGGTCATGGACGTCGAACGTGCTTGTACAGCTCCATCCCCGAGCCTCACATCCCGGGCTTGTCCGAACGCTCACGGTGCCGCTTTCCGAGCTGGAGCACGCGGTTGCCCAGGACAAACTCACCGGCAAGGCGCTGACGGATTTCTTCCTCGAAGAGATGCTGGCCGACCCGATGATCCGCCTCGTCATGCAAGCCGATGGCGTGGCCGAGACCGAGCTCCGCGATCTCTACTCGGACGACTCCGTTAAACGGTACGGAAACCGAATTCACGTGCGCAAGACGCACGTGCCGCCAGGCGGAAGGGACCCAAGCGTTACCGGCCCGCGTTTTGGAAGCGCGCGCCCTGGCATCGGAGAATGACACCCGTTTCGGGCAGACGGTTCGCCGTCCAATTGCGAGCGTGTCACGATGGGAATGAAGGGGTCAGACAATGAGCAATGACCCGATCCACCTCGATGGCCGCAGGTCTGCTGCCAATCAGCATGAGACCGAACTGCGACGGCGACCTGCGAAGATCCAGCTTCCCGCCGCACCTTCACTGCAACCGCACCTCGGTAGCCTGGAAGATCAAGTGCTGGCCGAACCCGCGCGCACTTGGGTCGAAGTGATGGAGAAATGGCGCTTCCTTCTCGATCGCTACGCGGCGGCGCCCGAGGCCCGAGATGACCGCATTCAGAAACTCATCAGGCGAGCCCTTGGAGACATGGAACGGCTGAGAAACCGAGAGGAACGGAAATGACTATGAAGTCTGCGGACATTGATCTCTGGCCAGTCAGGGCCAAAGGTGACATCGCAGCCGAACGGGTCTGCCTGAAATGCAGGTCGACCTTCTGGAGCGAAGGGTTCGGCGAGCGGATATGTTCCCGTTGCAAGGGATCGACCGTCTGGCGCTCGGCCATTTCCGAGGGCGACGGACGCGGTCGGCGTCGTTCCGGCGGACGGTTCTCGTAGGTCGCACCGGTGCCATCCGTCACGATCACGCACGCGACCAACTATCACTACCGGACCGAGGTCACTCTCGGACCGCACAGGTTGATGCTGCGCCCGCGGGAGACGCGGGATCTCAGCCTGACATCCTTCGCCCTCGAAATAAGTCCCGAAGCCCGCATCGATTGGTCACACGACGTTGCCGGTAATGCGGTCGCGTCGGCACAGTTCGACACCAACACGACGATGCTTTCGATCCGGTCGTGCGCACATGTGAAACTGCGCGCCCCCGTCTGGCCAGTCTTCCCGATTGCCGCCGCAGCGGCCACGTACCCGTTCGTGTATTCACCCGACGATTGGACCGACCTCAGTGATCTAACGATGCCGCAATATGCGGACGAAACCGGCCGACTGTCGAATTGGGTCGAACGGTTTGTCTTGGCACGGCCAACGGATACGCTCTCCCTGCTGAAAGACATCAGCAATGGCATCACGGCCGGGATTTCCTACCAGAGCCGCGAGACGGAGGGCACGCAGGGGCCGCTGGAGACCCTCGACAGGGGCTGGGGATCCTGCCGGGACTTTGCTGTGTTATACGCGGAAGCCGTTCGCTCGCTTGGCTTTGGGGCCAGGCTTGTGTCTGGATATCTGTTCGATCCCTCCGGAGATCAGGTGGGATCCGCGGACGCCGGTTCCACACACGCGTGGGTCGAAGTGTTCGTTCCCGGAGCGGGCTGGATCCCGTTCGACCCGACCAACAGATCGGTTGGCTCCACCAACCTCATTCCCGTCGCCGTCGCGAGAAGGATCCAGCAGGTTGCGCCGGTCAGCGGAAGTTTCCATGGGAGACTCACCGACGTATTGTCGATGGAAGTAAAGGTAAATGTTCAAGAAGCTCGACGCACACTTGCTCGAATGTCGTGAGGAAAACGAAGATTGCCTGCCGATGCTGGCAGCAACCTTAAGGACTGGTGGCATGAAGGATTGGACCAAACGGTTCGCTCAACTCAAACGATAGATGCGCTTGATGTACGTTGTCTGTGCAATCGAAATTGGAAGTCGGCAAGACGAAGCGGAGCAGACCTTCGACTCTATCGAGCAATCGGCGGCTTTGTCCCGCACAGCGGACTGACGCACTTCACAGACGAACGGCAGCTCTTCGCAGTGTTTCTGCAGTTCACACACATCTCTGGTGTCACAGCAATTTTATGGGTTAGTAGTTTACCTGCTCGAACCCATAGTTGCCTTCACGGTCGCGCCAATCCACGAACACCGACCTGTGATATATGCTTGGGCAATGATCTCCCCATTGCTCGAGGCCGACATGCGCTGTGGGAAGGGCAGCGGTGGAAGATCGCTGCCACGCAAAATCGCCTTGGGTCCCATAAATGCCGAGGAAGACGGCCGCGCCGCGGCTGCACCCATCACCACGTGGTGAAAAGTTCTGCCAGGCATATCGGACGTCGAATACGCGGATGGACCGAACGAAGTTGAATTCCGGGCCGCTGATATCAATATCTGCCCGCTCCTGAACAAGGCGCAGTGCGAAATCCGAAGGAACAGGGCCGGAGGCGGCATCGTCAGATCGCCAGATGGCTTCGGCCACCGTAGAAGCTGAGGTGTTACCGGTCGTCGGGACCGACTGGCCAAGCCGGTATTCGCCACCTTGGAACAGGATATCAAAAAGCCGATTGCGTTCGTTCGATTTCCGTTCGAGCTCGTACGATGCTCCCATCGGACAGCGCCAGATCTGCAACGGCGGTTCCACGGGCCAGGGCGTGATCCGCCGAATGAACTCAGCGCGGGCACGCGCGCACGGCACTGACGCTGGCCATCCGCCGGACAGACACAGAAGGATCGCGCAATCAATCGGGTAGCTCTGTGCTTTGGCGCGGTTGGGAAGCGAAACATTGACCAGCGCCAGGGTCGCCGCCAACGGGAATACGAAACTTTTGAACAGGAGATGCATGCTTTGGTTCCTCGGAGGGCGACTCCCAGCATACATACGAAACTATACTAACGCAACATTAAGTATAATTACGCATAATGAAGTTTATGTTACGTCGCTTGCTGTATCGACATCCGCATACGGTTTGCCAAGCCAAATCTGCTAACCAGCAGAAACGTAGAGCAAATCAGTCCAATCCTTCAGGCCATCAATCCTGAGGGCTGTTGCCAGCATCGAAAGAAAATCCCTTCTTTCGTCTCGTCATCTAGGAGCGCGCGCCCCGGCATCTTCAAGATCCACGGATACTTCCATCGACAACACGTCGCTGGGTCTGCCGTGGAAACTGCCCGTTACTGGAGCAACCTGCTCCATCCTTCTCGCGACGGCGACGGGTACGAGATTGGTGGAGCCGACCGACCTGTTGGTGGGATCAAACGGGATCCAACCCGCTCCGGGAACGAACACCTCGACCCAGGCGTGTGTGGAACCGCTTCCCACTGTTCCGACCCGGTCCCCCGAGGGATTGAACAGATATCCTGATACAAGCCTGGCCCCGAAGCCTAGTGTCCGGGTGGCCTCGGCGAACAGCACGGCGAAGTCCCGGCAGGATCCCCAACCCCTGTCGAGGGTCTCCAGCGGTCCTTGCGTTCCCTCGGTTTCGCGGCTCTGATAGGAAATGCTGGCCGTGATGCCGTTGCTGATGTCCTTCAGCAGTGACAGCGTGTCTGTTGGCCGTGACATGACATAACTTTCAACCCACGCGGACAACCGCCCCGCGGCGTCCGCGTATTGCGGCTTCGCCAGCGAGCCGAGGTCGGTCCGGTCGTCGCTGGAATAAACAAATGGGTAGGAGGCAGCGTCGGCAGCGATCGGGAAAACCGGCCAGACAGGCGCGCTCAGGTCCACCCGCGCGCGCGACCGGATCGAAAGCGACTCCGTCATCTCGTCGAACTGAGCCGTCGCGATCGCATTGCCGGCAACGTCGTTTGACCAGTCGATGCGGGCCTCGGGACTGATCTTCAGGTCGAAAGACGTCAGACTGAGATCCCGGGTTTCCCGCGGACGCAACATCAACCGATGCGGGCCGAGTGAAACAGCGATGCGATACCGATAGCAGGTTGTGTGCGTGAGGGTGATCGATGGCATCGGTGAGACCTACGACAAACGACCGCCGGAACGTCGGCGCCCATGTCCGCTACCCTCGGAAATAGCCGCGCGCCAAACGGCAGACCCCTTGCAACGCGAACATATGCGCTCAACGAACCCCTCGCTCCAGAAGCGCGACCTGCACTTCAAACAGAAGCGCTCGGCGGCAACGTCGGCCGCTGCCCTCGGAATCTCGAGTTCCTCGTCCGCGAACTTGATCGTCATTTCCGCTCCTCGCGTTTCCTCAGTCGTTCCATGTCGCCAAGGGCCCGTTTGATTAGTTTCTGAAGGCGTTCATCTCCAGCCTCGGGGGTCGATGCGTAGCGAACAAGAAGAAAGCGCCATTTCTCCATGACTTCGACCCATGTCCGCGCAGGCTCTGCCAGCATCTGATCTTCGAGACTTCCGAGGCCAAGTTGCGACGAGAGCGTAGAGGGTGGCTGGCTGTTCGCAGGGCGCCGACGCATCTCTGTTTCGCGCTGGTCGGCAGCGGATCTGTGACCGTCGAGATTGATCGGGTGATCGGTCAAAACCGAGCCCCTTCGATCCATTCGAACAACGCACTCGGTTGGATCGGGAAGCATCTGTCCAACAACGGCGTCATTCTCCTATGCCGGGACGAGAACTTCCAGAGAGTGGGCCGGAAATACCTGCATCCGTCCCATTTCGTATCCCCTTCGGCTTGGAGGGGGCAACTTGCCCTGCCTGCCTATTGTCCGCCTCCGGCAAGCCGGGCCTGGAGTAAAGATGTCGCAAATGCGCCTCGGAGACGCCGTCCGCCTGCATAACGAGACGGATCATCGGGTCGGCAAGCATCTCCTCGAGGAAGAAATCCGTCAAGGCATTACCGGTCAGCTTGTCCCTCGCGCGTGCGTGGTCGAGGTCGGCAAGGGAAACAGTCAGGATTCTCTCCAGTCCAGGATGCGATGTCCGGGGATGAAGCTTCACCAAGACGGAGGCTTTCCAAGCTTCGGGGTCCACTTGATCCGGGGGAGACGCCAGTTCCGTTTCAATCTCGTACTCGCCCGCCGGAAGCGTTTCAGCAAAGCCTGGAACGGTGAACGGTCGGGAGAAAACCGCGATAGTCTTGCTCGTCAGATCTTCCATTGGCGCTGTCCTTTCGCTTGTTTCTTTTGTTGCTATGGGTGGTCCGCGCCCCATTTGAGTATAAGATGCGTGGCCCGTGGACGTCTCAAGATGTCTTGGATTTCGCTGGTATGTCCTTGCCGGCAGGTTTGGACTCGTTCTCCTTGGCAAGAGTCTTAGCTATCTCCTCAGGCTTCGGATTCATTGCAGCCGCAGCCCGGTCAGTCAGGTCCTTGAAAGACATGTCATCGATCCTTTGATTGACCGACGGCAACTCCTCGTCCATGTCGGACCGGAACGCTTGGCGTCGGTATTATGTATATGGGGACTGGCGAACGGACTTACGATGTCCCGTCGCAAAAGAAACCAAGGTCAGGTCAACTCATCTGTCCAGACGTTGAATTGCGTCAGCGTATTCGGCCCGAATGTCTGGGTCAGAGGCACATCGGCGGCGTCCCGACCGCGCGCGATCAGGATCCTTCCCATGCGCGGGCTGTTGTTTCTTGGATCGAAGACCCACCAGCGACCACCCAGAAAGACCTCCATCCAGGCTGCGAAATCGTCGGGGGCGTGAGGCTCCGGTTGACCGAATTCGCTCAAATAGCCGGTGCAGTAACGCGCCGGGATGTTCATGCAGCGGCAGAAGGCGATGGCGAGATGGGAGAAATCCCGGCAGACGCCCTGCCGACCGGCCAGCGTTTCGGACGCGGTTCTGGTCGCGCTCGCCTGCATGTAATCGAAGCGGACATGCCTGTGCACGAAATCGCAGATCGCCTGAACGCGTGCCCAGCCAGGCGGGGTATTCTCGAAGCGCCGCCATGCCTCTTCCGAAAGAAGATCGGTGTCGCAGTAACGACTGCCGAGAAGGTAGACCAAGGTTTCGAAGGGCAGGTCCTGAACGGCGTGCTGCGCGGCCTCGGTCGCTGACGGATCGGGCAATCCGGTGTCGCGAAAGATCCCGTCGGTGGACAGGGTGAAGTCCCCCGCCGGCGCCACCATCCGCGTGCACCAATTGCCGAAGCCGTCGCGATAGCTTTCCAGCGGCACGCTCGGTTGCGTCACGAGATAGTCTGCACGCTCCAGATCGCCGAACCGCGAATAGTGCACATTCAGCATTGCAATGAGCGGCGTCGGCTGGGTCAGCTGGTAACGCAGGCGACAGCCTATCCGCAACCGCATGCCAGCCGTCTCGGCCGGACGCGATTTGGGGGCATTATCGTCCAAGAACGCACGCCCCGTCAGAAAGTTGAAAGCTCCGGTCGCAACGCCAGCGGTTTCCGGATCGATCGAGATGGGCATTTGCGGGCAGGTCGATCGCCACACAGGCGTTGTCCACCGCCTCGAAACCCCGTTCGCACCGCCATCCCGGACCGTAGGACTCTTGATCCAGAAAGGCGTTTGCCGGAAGCGCCACGGGATCACAGCGGCCATCGATTTCGAAGAAGCCCCTTTCACAGGCCCATTCGGCACCATAGTCGGCATTGGTGAGATAGCCGTTTTCGGGAACCGAAATCGGAACGCAGGCGCTCGCCGACGGTGTGAAACCGCGGTCGCATACCCACCCGGACCCCGACGTGTCTTCCGTGAGGTATCCATGTTCCGGAAGGACGATTGGCACGCATGTCTCACGATCCTGCCGGTATCCGCGCTCGCATTGCCAGTCGTAACCTGATGATCGCAGATAGGCATTCTCGGGCATGGGGATCGCTTCACAGGACGCATCGCCCACTTCTTCGTATCCTCGCCTGCACGCCCAGCCTGAACCATATGTCCGCCCTGTAGCATAGGCGTTGTCGGGGATGTTGAGAGCCAAGCATTCGGCACCGTCCATCCGAAAACCGAGATCGCAGTCCCAGCCCCCACCATAGTTCCGCGCCTCTGCGTTGTCTGGCATCGGTCCAGTGCCGTCTTGAGCAAAGACTGGGAAGGCCACAGACGCAATGATACCGGCCACGACAGCCAGCCTAGAGATCAGTCGTGCTAGCGAATTGTTGTTTTTCTTCTTGTCCTGTCTGATCGGCTTTTCCCTTGCAGGCCAAGCTTTGCCAGTCGCCGTTTTTTCCTTCAAAGAACCCAGGCAGTGTGTTCCAGTTTGGCTCCCGGGGCGGGTGAAGCGCGGTTGCGTATCCTCGAAATCGGGTCTTGGTGGCATGCCCTCGTTTTCTGCCGCCTGAATCGGGAAGTCTTGCGGAACTGTAAGGCGGGCGCGGTTGGTCATTTTTGGGACAACTTTATTAAAGCCGCAGCCGCAAGGGCATGTTCCTTCTGGTGGTAGTCGCCCCGGAACTTGCCATCGACCTGCACCTCCCAGATGCCGTTTCTTTCGCGCACCTGAACCCCATTGCGCTGCGTCGGCCGGTTCATGGAAGAATCTTGTGCTCCTCTGCTTTTCGGCGGCACGGGTTTCATGTCGGTCATTTCCGGCTCCCTCTCGTTTGGCGCGCGCACGTCTACGAGGAGCATCACGGCGCGAATGAATTCTTCCGCATAATCATCGGTTTCGCGGTAGTCATGTTCATGCCGCGCCATGCGCATCGGCTCGACGAACCGTTCTCTCAGATGATCAATAAATCGCGGCTCGGTGCGGGCCATGAAGGCGATCAGGGCTTGAAGCACCTTCTCATGGGCGAGCACACGCCGTTCGAGATCGGTGGTCTCTGCGGCTGTCCTGGTTAGATGTTTGACTGATGTCATAGCGTATTGTCCTCCTCGCTGCGCGGTGCGACGTTGGAAGTCGTGTCCTCGAGTGGGGGCAGGCAGGCCCTCGCCTCATCGCGATCCATCTCTTGCCATCCACCTACCAGCCAAGCGCAAATCGTGCGCTGACGCAGGTTAGGGGCACGGAAATTAAGTGGGTGTGTCTTGCTCAGAAGCGGAAAGAAACCGACCTCGGTGGTCCCGGTGTCATTGACGTGCTTCCCGCTTGATACCCTCTATTCATGCTTGAAACCCTCCACCATGAACCTATCGGCATGCTTCGACCTCCGTCTGTGTCACGATTGGCGTCGCGGGGTCTTGCGCTGGTCGGGCCCTGCCGATTGACGCCACGCCACCGTCGCTTGGAACGCTGCCTGGATCGCGGATCGGGTCTGCCTCGCCCTGCATGCCACGCAGGAACTGGAACAGATCGCTGTCCGTCGTCAGGACAAGCGTCGTGTCGTCGGAAATCATGTCGCCGTAGGCCTGCATTGTTCGGGTGAAATCGTAGAATTCGACCGAAACGGCATCAACATTGTAGGCGCCCGCATAGATTGCTGCTGCTGCGGCATCGGCGGCACCGCGGATTTCCTCGACGGCGCGATAGGCTTCGGACTGGATCTTGTTCAGATCCCGCACCCTGTTGCCTTGAATACGGGCCGCTTCACCGTTGCCTTCGGACAGGAATCTTTCGGCGATCTGCCGGCGCTCCGAGATCATGCGGTCATAGATCTTGGGTCGCACGCTCTCATTGTAGTTTATGCGCTTGAAACGAATGTCGAGAAGCTCAATCCCGAAGACGCGCACCTTCTCCGCCGCCGCCTCGAAGATCTGCTGCTCGACCAGCGCCCGCCCCTTCGTGATGGGAACCAGTGCGCCAATGTCCTGGGCAAGCTCCTGATCAGTCAGAAGCGTGTCCCGAAGCGGCGTCCGGCCCCTGGTCGTGCGCACAATCTCGATGAGTTCGTGCTTGGCGACGGCGTTCCGCGTCTCGCTACCGAGGATATCATCGAGGCGCGACTGGGCGCTGCGTTCGTCGCGCAGGCGCAGAAAGTACTGCAGAGGATCGGTGATCTTCCAGCGCGCGAAGAGATCGACCGAGATATAGAGCTTGTCTTTGGTGGGCATGTCCGATGGCGAGCCGTCCCACTCCAGAACCCGGCTGTCGATCCGGTTAACCTCCTGAACGAAGGGGAGTTTCAGCTTGAGACCAGCCTCGGTGATCGGCGCGCCGACCGGCTTGCCGAACTGGGTGATGATGGCCTGTTCGACCTCGCCGACGGTGTAGACGGCGGATGACGCAGCGACGACCCCGGCAACCGCGATCCCCGAGGCAATAAGCGAAAGGGTCTTCATCGTTGCTCTCCTGTCTGTCGATCAAGGTTCAAAAGCGGGAGGATGCTTGCCGTGGACCCGTCGACAATGATCTTGGAACCAATTCCCGGCAGAACATCCTGCAGGGTTTCGATGTAGATCCGGCGCCGGGTAACTTCGGGCGCCAGACGGTATTCCGTCAGGAGCGCCGTGAAGCGTGAAGCATCGCCCTCGGCTTCATTGATCCTCCTCAAGCGATAACCATCGGCTTCGCGGATCCGTTGGTCCTTTTCGCCTTCGGCTAAAGGTATGACGCGGTTGTATTCACGGCGGGCCTCGTTGATGATCCGCTCTTTTTCTTGCTGCGCCTGATTGACCTCGTTGAACGAGGCCTGAACGGGTTGGGGCGGATTGATATTCTTCAGCTGCACCTGATCGATGCTGATGCCCATCGCGTATTTGGTCGCGAGCGCCTGCATCTTCAACAGGGCTTCGCTTTCGATTTCCTGGCGCCCGACGGTGATCACCTCGTCGACTGTGCGGTCTCCCACGACTTCACGCATGACGGACTCCGAGACGTAACGCAGGGTCGCGCTCGGCTCGCGCACTTCAAACAAGAACTTCCGGGGTTCGGAAATCCGGTACTGCACCACCCACTCCACGAGCGCGGCGTTGAGATCGCCAGTCACCATCTCGGTCTCGCGGCGACCGTCCGTCGGGCTCTGATAGGGATCGGAGGCACCCGGAGTCGTGAACCCGAACTCTTGTTTCAACTGGCGCTTGACCGGGACCAACGTGGTCACGTCGATCCCGAACGGGATCTTGAAGTGCAGCCCCGGAGGGACCTCGGCCGCGTACTTCCCGAACCGTTGGACAATCGCAACAGAGTCGCTCGGCACAGTGTAATATGAGGACCACGCCCCAAACGCCGCAAGCGCAATGGCGGCCCCGATTGCAAGACGCTTCACCGGTGGCAGACCGTCCGGCAGGATGCCGTGCAGCCGATCCCGGCCCCTCCTGAGAATTGCGTCAACCTCAGGGGGAACGCGGGTCTGCTTGTTTTTCCAAGGTCCGCGATGTTCCGGTCCATTGTCATCAGATGGCATCGCAAGCTCCTATCTCAGTTTTGGCACTCGGGGCGATGCCTGGCTCGCGCGTTTGACGGTGCGAACCGTTTTGCGCCATCACATCGTCGGCTCTGAACAGCATGACCTCAGAGTTCCAGTTCCTTCAGGCAGGCTTGCGCAATGTCTCGGTCTGGGGCATCGGTTCCTGGCATCGTCGCCCAGCCGGCTGTCATGAGAGCGTCGCGCCTCTGGTAGGTTGAGGCTGCCCGGATCGTTGCAAGCTTGTCCACCCGAGCCGGGTCTGACCGCGCCATGTCGAGGCAGACCGGTACCATTGAGGCGACGACATCGTTACGGGACATCGCCACCGCCCGGTCATTCGAAGTGCCGCCGGTCACCCAGCCACCCCATGTAAATCCGACGACGCCGACAAAGACAGCACCGATCACGGCACCATAGATGCCAGGTTTGAGCCATTCGGGAGTATTCATTTCAAGTCCTCCTGCGGGAAAAGCGCCGCCTCGCTGTGATTGTTCGTTTCGCTTGTGGTTGCATCCCGGCTCAGCGCCGCTTTCAGGTCGCTGTCGGAAATCGCCCGTAATTCTGTACGTCCCGCATGACCGCCCCTTCCGCGCACCGTCAGGTAGGTCGCCGTCCGGCGATACGCCTCAAAGCTGAGCCCCTGGAGAAGCTCTTCTTCGACAAGAATTTCGTAGTCGCCCGCAGGCAAATCGCCCGGGTATCCCGGCAAGGTGAAAGGGTTCGAAAACGTCACCGTCGATTTGGTCGACCGCA
>CAWUIQ010000067.1:0-18818 GCA_963922565.1 uncultured Rhodobacterales bacterium | reverse complement strand
GGCTCGGCTTCAAACAGGGTGACGTTGTGCGCACTGCTTAGCGTATAGGCTGCTCCCATGCCTGAGATCCCGCCGCCAACAACGGCGATCCTCTTGCGGCCAACGTTCGGGGCTTCGAAAGGCATTCTTGTTTCCGTCCACTTCTTTTTGTCTGGGGTCTATACGTCCTGCATTCGGTTTCGGATGCTCTTGCGCCAAAGAATATTTTTGATCCGGTTGTTCCAACACCGCGTAGACGGGACATGTTCGTCGGAATAGAAACGCCTGAGCCAAGCGCCAAGTCGGACGTCGGTGCACAGAACCGCGGACCGGCTGCGTCAAATAGGCATAGGCAGACGAGCATGGAAGATAACAACGGTGTACGGATGCTGTGGGTCGATCAGATGACCCGTATCCGCGACCACAAGGATCAGGCGGCCTTTGCCGAGCTCTTCGGGCACTTCGCCCCGCGCGTCAAAGGTTTCTTGATGAAATCCGGGGCTGATGCCTCGCTGGCCGAAGAGTGCACGCAAGAGGTCATGGCGACCTGCTGGCACAAGGCCCACATGTTTGACCCCACGCGGGCGTCGGTGGCGACCTGGATCTTCACCATCGCGCGGAACCGTAAGATTGACGTGCTGCGCAAGCAGCGCCGCCCCGAACCGGAAGACCTTGGTTGGGGCCCCGAAGAAGAACCTGAGCAGGCCGATGTGCTGGCCCTGCAGCAGGAGACGGAAACACTGGGCAAGGCGCTTGCCGCGTTGCCACCCGCACAGCGGGAACTGATTGAAAAAGCCTATTTCGGGGAGCTGACGCATTCCGAAATCGCGGCTGAAACTGGTCTGCCACTGGGCACGATCAAATCGAGGATTAGGTTGGCGTTAGAAAGATTGCGCCACGCAATGAAGTGAAGTGATGACGATGAAAGACGTTAAAGAGATCAATCATCACCTGACGGACGATATCCTGATGGCCTATGCAACGGGAACGCTTCCCGAGGCGTTCAACCTCATGGTTGCCGCGCATGTATCGCTCTGCGACGAGTGCCGCGCTAGGGTTGATGCATTCGATGCTTTGGGCGGCGAGGTGCTGGAACAATCGGGATCCAACGAAGCGCCCGTCGAGGAAGACTGCCTGTCGCAGACGCTGGCACTCATCGCCGGCGGCGCGGCGCAGGATATCAAGGTACAAAGCCGCAAGGCGGGTGGTGTTTTGCCTGCACCGCTGCAGGATTACGTCGGTGGCGATATTGACCAAATCCGCTGGAAACCCATCGGGATGGGCGTGAAACAGGCGATATTACCGACATCGCGCGACGCCTCCGCACGGCTTCTGTTCATCCCGGCCGGGGCCGCGATGCCCGATCATGGTCACCATGGCATCGAGATGACGATGGTGCTTCAAGGCGCGTTTCAGGACGAAGACGACTATTTCGCCCGGGGCGATGTTGAGATCGCAGACAGCGATACCCATCACACGCCTGTCGCCGATATCCACGAAGACTGCATTTGCCTGGCAGTAACGGATGCGCCTCTCAGGTTCGAAGGGCTGCTTCCGAAGATCGCTCAGCGCCTCGCGCGGATCTAATTCGATAAGTCCAGATTGCGGGGCGAGCTAGTCCAGTATAGGCTCGCCCAATGCCGCTTCCGGTCGAGACTTTTTTCCTTCAATCCGGTCATCAGGGCACGCTTCAGGCCCAGATCCAGGAGCTGATTGCGCAAGGTATACTCTCGGGCCGTTTCGAAGCCGGCGAAAAGCTCCCGTCAACCCGCAAACTTGCCACGCATCTGGGGCTCAGCCGGATAACCGTGACGCTGGCCTATACCGAACTTGTGGCCAACGGGTACCTCGTTTCGGAAGGGCGGTCGGGCTATTATATTTCAGACGACGCGCCGATCCCGCCGATGTTCGAGCCGCCGCCCAAGGAACCCGACGCGGTGGATTGGACCCGCGTCCTGGGCCAGCGGTTCAGCGCAGAACCCACCATCCAGAAACCGGCCGATTGGGCCAAATACAAGTATCCCTTCATCTACGGTCAGGCCGACCCCCAGCTTTTCGATCACGCGAACTGGCGTCTCTGTGCCGTTCAAGCACTTGGGCAGCGGGATTTCGGGCCGCTCACGACCGACTATCATGATCAGGATGATCCGAAGCTTGTTGAGTTCATCGCGCGCCACACCCTGCCGCGTCGTGGTATCATCGCCACGCCGGATGAAATACTGATCACACTCGGCGCTCAGAATGCGCTGTGGCTTGCCGCGTCGGTTCTGCTCACTCAACGACGAACCGCTGCTTTCGAAGATCCCTGCTATCCCGCCTTGCGCAGTATTCTAAGACACGCGCGGTGTCATCTCGCCCCCGTGCCGGTCGATGCGGATGGGCTGATACCCGCGTCGATACCCGAGGTGGCGGACGTCATCTTTACCACACCAAGCCATCAATGCCCGACCACCGCAACGATGCCGATCGCACGGCGCCACAAACTGCTGGAACGGGCGAGAGACCTTGATGCGCTGATCGTCGAGGATGACTACGAGTTCGAGATGTCATTTCTCAAACCACCGTCGCCCGCGCTCAAGTCGCTCGATACCGATGGTCGGGTGGTTTATGTCGGCAGCTTCTCAAAATCGATATTTCCCGGCCTGCGCCTCGGCTACATGGTTGGCTCGGCACCCTTCATCCGCGAGGCGCGCGCATTGCGCGCGGCGGTTCTGCGGCATCCCCCCGGCCATATCCAGCGAACAGCGGCATATTTCCTGTCACTTGGCCACTATGACGCACAGATCCGCCGGATGGCCAAACTGCTGCAAACGCGACGGAAGGTGATGCAGGATGCGCTCACCGAACATGGTCTGACGGTCGCGGGGCAGGGCGCCCATGGCGGATCGTCGTTCTGGATGAAGGCGCCCTCCGGCATCGATACAAACGCGCTTGCGGCCAAGCTGCAGGCCCAAAGTGTTCTGATCGAGCCGGGGGATACGTTTTTCGAGGATCCGGTGAACAAGCGGTCGTATTATCGACTTGGGTATTCGTCCATCGCGGCGGATCGGATAGATGAAGGCGTGGCAAGGATCGCGGCTGCAATCGCCGCCTGATTTGGTATGATGGCGAAGCGGTAACTGGCCCTATTGGGTACCTCGCCCGCAGCCTAATCTTCGCGCCGATGAAACAGAGCGCGTTTCAGCCTCATAGGGAGTGACCGACATGAAGATGACCACCGAAGAAGCCTTTGTGAAAGTCCTCCAGCGTCACGGGATCAAACATGCCTTCGGTATCATCGGATCGGCCATGATGCCGATCTCAGACCTGTTCCCCAAGGCGGGCATCACCTTCTGGGATTGTGCCCACGAAGGCAGTGCTGGAATGATGGCCGACGGTTTCACCCGGGCCACGGGTGAAATAAGCATGATGATCGCGCAGAACGGTCCTGGCATCACCAATTTCGTAACAGCCGTCAAAACTGCCTACTGGAACCACACACCGCTTTTGCTGGTCACACCGCAGGCCGCGAACAAGACGATCGGCCAGGGCGGATTTCAGGAAGTCGAGCAGATGAAGCTGTTCGAGGACATGGTCGCCTATCAGGAAGAGGTCCGTGATCCTTCCCGCGTGGCCGAAGTACTGACCCGCGTGATTTCGCAGGCCAAACGTCTGTCCGGCCCGGCCCAGCTGAACATCCCGCGTGACTTCTGGACCCAGGTCGTTGATATCGAAATCCCTGATCCCATCGAATTCGAACGCTCACCGGGTGGCGAAAACTCCGTCGCCGCCGCAGCAGCGATGCTGTCCGGGGCAAAAAACCCCGTTATTCTGAACGGCGCTGGCGTTGTTCTCTCCGACGGTGGCATCGACGCCTCCATGGCGCTGGCCGAACGCCTGAGTGCGGCAGTCTGCGTAGGCTATCAGCACAACGATGCGTTCCCCGGAAATCACCCGCTGTTTGCTGGCCCGCTGGGTTACAACGGCTCCAAGGCGGGGATGAAACTGATCAAGGATGCAGACGTCGTTCTCTGTCTCGGCACCCGCCTCAACCCGTTCTCCACCCTGCCCGGCTACGGGATGGAATATTGGCCCACAGGCGCGAAGATCATCCAGGTCGACATCAACCCCGACCGCATCGGCCTGACCAAGAAGGTTTCTGTCGGCATTGTCGGGGACGCGGCCAAAGTGGCCAACGGTATTTTGCGCCAGCTTGACGACACAGCGGGTGACGAAGGTCGCGACGCGCGCAAGAACAAGATTGCGGAAACGAAATCTGCCTGGGCGCAAGAACTGACGTCCATGAACGAAGAGCAGGACGATCCAGGCACCGACTGGAACCAGCGCGCACGTGCTGCGAAACCCGATTGGATGTCCCCCCGCATGGCATGGCGCGCGATCCAGTCCGCTTTGCCGCGTGAGGCGATCATCTCGTCCGACATCGGCAACAACTGCGCAATCGGAAATGCCTATCCGTCGTTCGAGGAAGGCCGCAAATATCTGGCACCCGGCCTCTTTGGCCCCTGCGGCTATGGTCTGCCTGCGATCGTTGGCGCCAAGATCGGCAAGCCGGATGTGCCGGTTGTGGGTTTTGCAGGCGACGGTGCCTTCGGTATCGCTGTAACGGAGCTGACGGCCATTGGGCGCTCCGAATGGCCCCCAATCACGATGATCGTTTTCCGCAACTATCAATGGGGTGCGGAAAAGCGGAACTCGACCCTCTGGTTCGATGACAATTTTGTCGGGACCGAACTGGACGAAGAGGTCAGCTATGCCGGTATCGCCAAGGCCTGCGGCCTCAAGGGCGTCATCGCTCGAACGATGGACGAGCTGACCGAGGCACTCAACACCGCGATCACCGACCAGATGCAGAACGGTAAGACCACCCTGATCGAAGCCATGATCAACCAGGAGCTGGGCGAGCCTTTCCGCCGCGACGCGATGAAGAATCCGGTCGAGGTTGCGGGCATCGATCCGGCGGACATGCGGGAACAGCTTGTCTGAACGCTGTTCCTCGAATTTCCGAATAAACGAAACAGAGTTTCGACAAACCGCTCTGTTTTGGGACGTACTGGTCAAACGAAGGGGCAGCGGCTAGCGTGCGCCGAGCAGGAAAGAGCGTATGATGGGCCAGCAGCCAAACCTTGAGCTTTCGCCGCATGTCTCGGACGAGGTCCGCAAGACGACCTGCTACATGTGCGCCTGTCGCTGCGGGATCAACGTCCACATGAAAGATGGAAAGGTCGCCTATATCGAGGGCAACCGCGATCATCCCGTGAACAAGGGCGTCCTGTGCGCGAAGGGCAGCGCGGGCATCATGCAGGTCAACGCCCCCTCGCGCCTGCGCGCGCCGCTCAAGCGCGTGGGGCCCCGAGGTTCGGGCGAGTTCGAGGAAATCAGCTGGGACGAGGCGCTGCAGATCGCAACCGATTGGCTCGTGCCAATTCGCAAGGATAACCCTGAAAAGCTTGCATTTTTTACTGGTCGCGATCAATCGCAGTCATTCACCAGCTTCTGGGCGCAGAATTTCGGTACGCCGAACTATGCGGCCCATGGCGGGTTCTGTTCGGTCAACATGGCGGCTGCGGGCATCTACACGATGGGCGGCGCATTCTGGGAATTTGGCCAGCCCGATTGGGACCACACCAAGCTTTTTATGCTCTTCGGCGTGGCCGAGGATCATGACAGCAACCCGATCAAGATGGGGATTGGCCGGATCAAGGCGCGCGGCGCCAAGGTGATCGGCGTCAACCCGATCCGCACGGGCTACAATGCCGTCGCAGATGAATGGGTCGGCATCACGCCCGGCACGGACGGGCTGTTTATCCTTTCACTCGTTCACTGTCTGATGAAGGCTGGCCGGATCGATCTGGACTATCTCGCCCGTTTCACCAACGCACCCGTGCTGGTCGATGCCGAAACCGGACTGCTCATGCGGGACGATGATGGCAAAGAACTGGTGATCGACAAAAACACCGGGAAGCTCACTCCGTTCGATCAACCTGGTGTCCGCCCCGACCTTGCCGCAAGCTATAGGCACGCTGGCGTTTCGCATCGCCCCGTTCTGCACCTGATGGCAGAGCGGTATCTGGCTGACGACTACGCTCCCGAAACGGTCTCTGAGCGTTGTGGCATCCCCGCCGACCGTATTCGCGCGATTGCAGCAGAGCTGGCCCGCGTCGCGTTTGACGAGGCTTTTGAGATCGACCAACCGTGGACCGATTTCCGAGGCGAACGGCATGACAAGATGATCGGGCGGCCCGTCAGCTTCCACGCCATGCGCGGCATCTCTGCACATGCCAACGGCTTCCAGACCTGCCGGGCGCTTCATGTTCTGCAGATCCTGCTCGGTACCGTCGAAGTGCCTGGCGGCTTCCGCTTCAAGCCCCCGTATCCGAAACCCGCGACGGCCCATCCCAAACCCCATTGCGGTGTCCAGCCAGACGCGCCCCTAGACGGCCCGCATCTGGGTTTTGTTCACGGACCCGAGGATCTGGCGCTGAAGACGGATGGCACCCCTGGGCGCATCGACAAGGCGTTTTCATGGGAAAACCCGATGAGCGCGCATGGCCTGATGCACATGGTCATCTCGAACGCCTATGCGGGCGATCCCTACAAGATCGACACGCTCTTCATGTACATGGCGAACATGTCGTGGAATTCGTCCATGAACACGACGGGCGTCATGAAGATGCTGACCGACAAGGATGAGAACGGCGACTATGTGATCCCACGGATCATCTATTCGGATGCGTACAGTTCCGAGATGGTTGCCTATGCCGACCTGATCCTGCCCGATACCACCTACCTTGAGCGGCACGACTGCATCAGCCTGCTCGACCGTCCGATTTGCGAGGCCGAGGCGGCAGCCGACGCCATCCGCTGGCCCGTGATCGAACCGGATCGCGAGGTGCGCGGCTTCCAAACCGTTCTGATCCAGCTGGCCAATAAGCTGGGCTTGCCGGGCTTCACCGATGAAGACGGCAATGCAAAGTATCGGGACTATGCCGACTACATCGTTAATCATGAACGCAAGCCCGGTATCGGCCCGCTGGCGGGATGGCGTAACACGCCCGATGGGGCGGGGGCCGAGGGGCGCGGGTCGCCCAACCCAGACCAGCTTGACCGGTACATCGAAAACGGCGGCTTCTGGGTGGGGCACATCCCAGATGAGGCGCTCTATTATAAGCCATGGAACGCCGCTTATCAGGACTGGGCCGTTGGGCTGGGTCTTTATGACAGCCCACAACCCTATCTTTTCTCGCTTTATGTCGAACCCATGCGCCGGTTTCAGCGCGCCGCCGAAGGTCACGGTGATCGACAACCGCCAGATCATCTGCGCGAGCGAATAAGGGAGCGGATGGATCCGCTGCCCATCTGGTACGACCCCAGTCCGGACAACAAGGCGGATGACTATCCCATCACCGCGCTGACCCAGCGGCCCATGGCCATGTACCATTCCTGGGGGTCGCAGAACGCGTGGTTGCGGCAAATTCATGGACACAATCCGCTCTACGTTCCCACAAAACTGATGCGCGCGCACAGGCTTGAAGATGAAGACTGGGTCCGCGTGACGTCACCCCACGGATCGATCGTGGTTCCCGTGATGGAAATGGCGGCCCTCAACGAAAACACGGTCTGGACATGGAACGCGATAGGCAAGCGCAAGGGCGCGTGGGCACTGGACGAAGACGCGCCCGAAGCGACCAAAGGGTTCCTGCTCAATCACCTCATCCACGAGCTTTTGCCGCCCAAGGGCGACGGCCTGCGATGGTCGAACTCCGATCCGATCACGGGCCAGGCCGCTTGGTTTGACCTCAAAGTGCGGATCGAAAAGATCGATGCACCGACCGAGAGCCAGCCGGCCTTTCCGCCGATCCAATCACCCGTCCGCAAGGGCCCGGCATCTCTGACTTGGAAGGTCACGAAATGACGGTCGAGACGTATCTGATCTATCTTGCCACCGTTCTAGTGTTCTTTGCCCATCCGCCGGGCCCAAGTCAGGTTTTGTTCATTGCGGGGTCAATGCAACATGGGCTCAGGCGCGCCTTGCCGATCATGGCGGGGGATCTGTCGGCCAATGCGATCCAGATCATGATCGCGGGTTTCGGACTTGTCGGTCTGATCGCGCTGTCCGCGGGGGTGTTTACGGCGGTGAAATGGGCGGGCGTTGCCTATCTGATCTACATCGGGCTACGGATAATCGTGCAATCACGCCGCGCGCGCGGTCCCGCCAAGCCGCCCAAAGTCAGCGCGCTTTTTCGGCATGGCTTTATCACCTCAGCCGCCAACCCTTACGCGGTTGTCTTCTTTGCCGCCCTCTTCCCTCAGTTCATCGACCCTAGTGCCGCCGTCGCACCCCAGGTTCTGATCCTCGGGATCACATATCTGGTGATTGACGGAGCGATCCTTCTGATCATGGGCGCGGCCGCCTCAAGGTTGCTCAGGCTGATCGGGTCGCGGTTTGAGCGCATGATCGGCATGATCTCGGGCATAGGTCTGCTCCTTGCCGCCACGCTGCTTGCCGTGCGTGGCACGCCGGAGGCTTCCAGATGACGCAACTCCCCGCCTCCACAGAAAAGAAGCTCGGCCTTGTCATCGATCTCGACACTTGCGTGGGCTGTCATGCCTGTGTGGTGTCCTGCAAAGGATGGAACACCGAAAATTACGGGGCGCCGCTGGCGGATACCGATCCGTATGGCGCGGACCCGGTTGGCACATTCCTCAACCGCATCCATTCCTACGAAGTGCAGCCCGAAGAGGGCGCCGCGCAGCTCATCCACTTCCCCAAATCCTGCCTGCATTGCGAGGATGCGCCCTGCGTCACGGTTTGCCCCACCGGCGCAAGCTACAAGCGGGTCGAGGACGGGATCGTGCTGGTCAACGAAGGCGACTGCATCGGCTGCGGCCTCTGCGCATGGGCGTGCCCTTATGGCGCGCGTGAGATGGACGGCGTCGAGAAGGTGATGAAGAAATGCACCCTCTGCGTCGACCGGATCTACAACGAAAACCTGCCCGAAGAAGATCGGGAGCCCGCCTGCGTGCGTACCTGCCCCGCCGGTGCGCGTCATTTCGGTGATCTGGGTGATCCGACAAGCGATGTCAGCCAGCTTGTCGCCGAACGGGGCGGGATGGATCTGATGCCGGAACAAGGGACGAAACCGGTCAACAAATACCTGCCGCCGCGCCCGAAGGACACGATGCCCGAATTCGATGTGCTGGCCCCGTTCCTTGAGCCTGTTGCGGAAACGCCCAGCGGTTTCCTCGGCTGGCTCGACAAAGCGCTCGATGCGCTGCCCGGTGGACCGAAGGCCGACTAAAGATGCATCCAGCCCCATCCGTTATCGTCTTCACCACATTCTCCGGGCTTGGCTTTGGCCTGCTGATCTGGCTGGGCCTTGGTTTTCCCTCTGTTACGGGTTGGTCGGCTTTTGCGTTCTTTACCATCGCATATGTGTTCGCTGTTGGCGGGCTGCTCGCCTCGACCTTCCACCTCGGCCATCCCGAACGGGCCGTGAAAGCGTTCACGCAGTGGCGCAGTTCGTGGCTGAGCCGCGAGGCGTGGTGCGCTGTTGCCGCACTGATCCTAATGGCACTGTATGGGGCTGGTCTGGTCTTTTTCGGCGCGCGTCTGGGCGCACTTGGTGTGCTTGGGGCGATCGCTTCACTCGCGACGGTGTTCACCACGTCGATGATCTATACCCAGCTCAAGACCGTTCCCCGGTGGAACATGATGCTGACGCCGGTGAAGTTCATCGCTTTTTCGGTGGCGGGCGGCGCGTTGCTGGCCGGGCAGGTTTCATGGGCGCATGGGTTGCTGGCGCTGGCGGGTATCGTTCAGGTCGTCACTTGGGTTCAGGGCGATACGGCACTTGCCCGCTCGGGCACCGATATGGGTACGGCAACGGGGCTAGGGACGGCCAGCCAAGTCCGCGCATTCGAGCCGCCCCATACCGGCACCAATTACCTTCTGAAAGAAATGGTGCACGTGGTTGGCCGCAAACACAGCCTGCGCCTGCGGGTAATCGCCATCGCACTCATGGCAGTGCTGCCGATCATTCTGCTGATCCTGCCGTTTTCGCATGTCTTTGCAGCGTTTGCCGTCATCAGCCACGTGCTGGGCGTACTGACCGCGCGATGGCTATTCTTTGCGGAGGCCGAGCACGTCGTCGGCCTCTATTACGGCAAACGCTGACGGGTTCAGCCGCTTAAGCAAAGATGAAGTCATATTCGGGAAGCAGCTGCGCGCCGGCCTGCACCATCACGACGTCAATCTGGTAGTCTTCGGTCTGATCACCATCACGGTCCACATGAACGGTCGCATAGCCTGCATCCTGCGAGATCCAGAACGACTCCTGACCCGCGATGCCATTTCCGGTGCTATCAAAGGCGACTTCCGGATCCAGTTCGATCTGGTCGCCGTCAAAGATGTCAAAGTCGTAGATTGTGGCGATCAGACCCGACTGATCGGCACTGTCCTTGAAGCGAAAGACATCATAATCGTCGCCCCCATAGATTTTGTGATTTCTTGCGTCTCCTGAGACGATGATCACATCTTCTCCGTCACCTCCGTCGAGCGTGTCGGTACCGCTGAAGGAGAGAATGGTATCGTTGCCAGCACCTCCTTCGATCCAGTCGTCATCGATTGCGGCATGCGGCCCGCCTTTGTCCGAAAGGCGGTTGTCGTAGCCGTCGCCAATGATCACGTCATCGGCAATCGAACCCTCGACATTTTCGAAATTTGCGATCTCGGCGGTGTTTACGGTGCTCCCCGGTTGGAACAGCTGGCCGACGATCTGAAAACCTTGGCCAAGCTGCAGGTCCAAGCTCCATCCTGCCGACTGCTCGGCCGTTAGCACGAGGGTATCGACGCCCGTTTGGCCGTCCAACGTGTCATGGCCCGTACTGGTATAGATAAAGTCATCACCGTTGCCGCCACCGACCCAGTCGTCACCGCCGCCACCGGTCAGATAATCTGTCCCGTCACCGCCCCAGACCGTGTCATCGCCCCCACCGGCGTAAAGAAAGTCCATACCGCCCCAGCCGAGGATGACAGAGTCGCGGTCTGTTTCGGCACCCTGGTAGTAGTCAGTCTCAGCGTAATGACCAACGTAGTGGTCCGCATTCGAGTAGGCATAGAATGTCATCGTGTTGGAAAAGAAAGACGGCATGAAAAAGCTCCTGAAAAACGAATTTATCAGGAGCTCAATATCGGTGTGCGTGGGGTCGGGGCAGTCTGGAAAACCAGACCTTCCCCGTTCTAGTTCATGAGCCCTGCATGGCGCAGCGCATCATCGACCAGCGCCTTGGTATCGTCGGCAAGACCCGTCAGCGGCATGCGTACCTCTTCGCCACAAAGGCCAAGGCGGGACATGGCGTATTTCGCGCCCACAAGGCCTGGCTCGGTAAAGATCGCTTTGTGCAGCGGCATCAGTTTGTCCTGAAGGGTAAGGGCCGAACCATAATCGCCTGAAAGGCATGCCTCTTGCATCTGCGAACAAAGCTTGGGCGCCACGTTCGCGGTGACCGAGATACAGCCCACACCTCCATGCGCATTAAAGCCGTGTGCCGTGGCGTCCTCACCCGAGAGCTGAACAAAGTCCGGTCCGCATGCCATGCGCGTCCACGAAACGCGCGCCAGATCGCCCGTTGCGTCCTTGACGCCGATGATGCGGGGCAGCTTGGCAAGCTCGGCCATCGTCTCGACGCTCATGTCGATGACCGAACGGCCGGGTATGTTGTAGATTATGATCGGGATGTCCGCGCAATCGTGCAGCGCAGTGTAATGCGCGATCAGGCCACGCTGGGTTGGCTTGTTGTAATAGGGCGTCACGACCAGGGCGGCATCGGCGCCGACAGCGGCGGCATGCTGGACGAACCGGATGGCCTCGACGGTGTTATTCGATCCGGCACCGGCGATAACGGGGACCCGTCCGCCTGCCGCCTTCACGACCTCTTCGACCACGGTTTCGTGTTCGTCGTGGGTCAGGGTCGGGCTTTCACCCGTCGTGCCAACCGGGACAAAACCGGCTGTGCCTTCGCCGATATGCCACTCGACAAGTTTCTTGAGCGTCTCCAGATCCAATGCGCCGTTTCTAAACGGCGTGACAAGGGCTGGGATTGAGCCTTTGAACATCTCGACGCTCCTTTAACTTTTGGGTCAGGCAACCGCCCGATTGTGGACACGCCCACGACACATTCGTGAATTGAAGTGTCAAGGGTCTGCTTTATGGTCCAAGGCTCTAGCCCTGCGCCGATGGGAAATGCAAGAGATGTCCCGACTCGTCATACGTTTGGCATTGCTGCTTTTGCTTGTCGCGGCGGGGTCTGCGATGGCGGAACGCCCGCGCCCGCTTGGCTGGGCGATGGACGCCATGCAATCCGGAAACTGGGATACGGCCATGCGTCTGGCCCGCCGCGACGGGCCTGTCGCTGCGGATGTCATTGAATGGCACCGGTTACGCGCCGGGCGTGGGACGTACCGCGAAGTGCGCGAATTTCTGATCCGTCGTCCCGACTGGCCGGGCGAGAAGCTGTTGCGCAAGCGATCTGAACGGGCGGCCATCATCGCCGGGCGCGAGGCCGTTCTGGAATTTTTCGGGGAAAAGCCCGCACAGACACTCGCGGGCGTTCTGGCGCATGCAAGGGCACTCGAAGCGGTCGGACAAACCGGCGAGGCCGAAGTCGGCGTTGTGATTGCATGGCGGACCCTTCCGATGGACGAGGCCAGCCATGCGATCTTTCTGAAACGCTATGGCCCGCTCCTGAAAGAGCATCACGAGGCCCGTTTAGACGCGATGCTGTGGCTTCGCCGCTTGAACGACGCGCGCCGCATGCTGCCGCTTGTTAGCGATGATCAGGTCAAACTCGCCGAAGCCCGGATAGGTCTTCAGCAATTGGGCGGCGATGTTGATACGCTGATCAAGGCAATCCCCAAAGATCTGCAGGATCACCCCGGCCTCGCTCACGACCGGATGGAGTGGCGTGCGCGCAAGGGGCGGGGCGAAGATGCCAAGCTGCTCATGCTCGCCCGGTCCGAGAAGGTCGAGGGATTGGGAGAGCCCGCAGCCTGGGCGCAGCGCCGCAGATCATTTGCACGATCGGAAATGCGCGAAGGTGATCCGATCATCGCCTACGAGCTGGCCTCCCGACATTTTCTCACGGAAGGATCGGCGTTTGCTGATCTCGAATGGTTGTCGGGTTATATCGCGCTTCGCTACCTTGATGATCCGGAATCGGCCTTGGATCACTTCCAACGTTTCAATGCGGCCGTGAAATCCCTAATCTCAAAGGGCCGGGCTGGATATTGGCTTGGCCGGGCCTACGAGGCGACACGCGACGCCGAAGCCGCGGGGCAGGCCTATCTCGCCGCTGCGCGGTACCAGACTTCGTTCTACGGACTGCTCGCGGCTGAACGAGTGGGGACGTTGTTTGACCCCGCGCTTGAAGCGCCCGCGCCGAAAGGCAGCTGGCGTGACACCCCGCTTGTCGAGCGGGATCTTTTCGAGGCCGGTCTGCTGCTTCTTGCCTCGGGCAGGCGCGACCTCGCCGAACGCTTCTGGACCCACCTTGCCGAGACATTGCCCGAGGACGAAGCGCAGTGGCTTGGCCAGGCCGCCGTCGATCTGGAGGAGCCGCATATTGGCGTAATGATCGGAAAGCGGGCCGCGCAGCGGGGTCTGACGCTGCCGTCGTCGTATTATGCGCTGCACCCGGTCGCCGAAATGGAACTCCCGATGGCCCCTGAGATGGTGTTGTCGATCGCACGTCGTGAGAGCGAATTCGATCCCGGCGTCCAAAGCGGCGTCGGCGCACGGGGCCTGATGCAAGTCATGCCAAGGACCGGGCGCGAGGTTGCGCGGCGGATCGGTCGGTCCGAAGGGCATACGACAGAGCGCATGATCACTGATCCGGCTTACAATGCGGAGCTTGGGTCGGCCTATCTGTCATTTCTGGCCGCGCAATTCCGTGGCAACGTCGTGCTGATGTCAGCGGGCTACAATGCGGGGCCAAGCCGGCCAGAACGCTGGATGCAGACCTTTGGCGACCCCCGGCGGCGCAACGCCCGGTTCGATATCGTGGACTGGATCGAGCATATCCCCTTCCGCGAGACACGGAACTACGTGATGCGCGTTACCGAAAGCCTGCCGGTCTATCGTGCGCGTCTCGGGCTCGACCCGCTCCCAATTCCTTTCTCAAAGGAATTGACCGGCTCAACCCTGTTGCCGTTCGCGCCAAAAGGTGAATAGGCCGGCGGCGACGATAATGGCAGCGCCGATCGCGACATTCGCCTCGATCCCCTCGGAAAACACGACAACACCGATTGCTGCTGCAAAGACGAGTTGGAAATAGGCAAAGGGTTGCACCGCGCTGGCCTCGGCAACTTCATAGCAGCGGATCAACAGCCAGTGGCCCAAAGCGCCGGTGATGCAGAGCGATCCCATCCATACCCAGTCATTCGCCGTCATGGGTTCCCAGAACCACAGGCCGACTAAGGTCATCGCAACTGCCCCCGACACGCCCGTCCAAAAAAAACTGGTTTCTGCCGTGTCTTCGCGGGCCGCATAGCGGGTCAGCAGGCCATAGACGGCGAACATCGTGGCGGATGCCAGCGGGATCACGGCCGCGGGGTCAAAAATACCGATGCCGGGCTGCAGGATGATCAACACGCCGATGAATCCCACACCAATGGCCAACCACCGCCGCCAACCGACGCGCTCACCCAGAACCGGCCCTGACAAGGCCGCGATCAGAAGGGGATAGCAGGTAAAGACCGCGTGGCTTTCGACCAGCCCCAGCATTGTAAAGGCAAGGACCATGACGCAGATCTCGGCGGCCAAAAGCAATCCGCGCCCGACCTGCAGCACGATTTGGCTGGTTCGAGCTGTCCGGCGTATCCCGCCCGGATGGCGGCTGGCCATCGCCAGAACAAAAACCGCAAAGAACCAGTAGCGGATCATGACCACCATCAGGACGTTGTATTCTGCCGCCAGATGGCGCGAGATGCCGTCCTGCGCCGCGAACACGATGGTCGTCGCGATCATCAGCAGGATCCCGAGCCGGGTATTGTTGCCCTGGCTCATGTCAGCTTGCGGGCACGCGTCATATGGCGCTTGCGCCCAAAACCCGGCCTTCGCTCGACATCGAACCCTGCCGCTTCGAGGCCCCGGCGGACAAACCCCGCCGCGGTATAGGTTGCTGCCGTACCGCCCGCCTTGGTGTGTTGGCCCACTTCAAGCATGAGATCGGCATTCCAAAGCTCCGGGTTCTTGGCTGGTGAAAAGCCATCAAGAAACCACGCATCCGCCGATCCATCCCAACCTCTCAGCGTTTCCCGGGCATCACCCGCTATGACCTCAAGCGTCGCGTCAGGCAATTCTGCGCGGCCTGCCGCCGGATCCCAGGCGTCAAGAAACGCGCCGGTGATTTCGATGAGATCGGGGAAGGCCGACAAGGCATGGCGCATGTCATCCGGCTGCATCGGGAAGGCCTCGAAACTGGTGTATCGCAATGCGCCGGATTGCGCTCGCGTCCGCCAAAGATCGAGCGTGGCGAGGAAATTCAGGCCGGTTCCAAAACCCAGCTCGGCGATATGGAACCCATCCCGCAACCGCTCCTGCAGATCGTTCCCATCGAGAAAGACATGGCGCGTCTCATCCAGCCCGTTTTCGAGGCTGAAATAGGGGTCATCAAAACGCGTGGAGACCGGGACGCGTCCGTCGCGCCATTCCAGCCTGGCCCGCTGGTGCTGCATTCGTCCTGCCTGTAAGTCGATGTGTGACGGTCCGAGACTGAAGAAAGGTCTGCGAATTGGCAATGACGGATGTAACCGTTCGCGGTGCGGGTATTTTTGGCCTTTCGATTGCGTGGGCTTGTCTGCAGTCCGGTGCCCGCGTCCGGGTGATCGACCCCAACGGCATCGCCGCCGGATCAAGTGGTGGTATCGTCGGTGCTCTCGCGCCGCACGTTCCCGAAAACTGGAATTCGAAAAAGCAGTTCCAATTTGAAAGCCTGCTGCTGGCCGAAACGTTCTGGGCCGGGGTCGCGGCAGTCTCGGGTGATGATCCCGGCTATGCCCGCGCTGGCCGCGTTCAACCGGTTGCAGATGACAGCGCGCTGGCATTGGCCCGGTCGCGAGAGGTGAATGCCAAAGAGCTTTGGTGCGGGCAGGCAACCTGGACCCTGACCCAATCTGTCGACGAGGCCTGGGCGGTCGACAGCCCGACTGGTTGCTACATTCACGATACGCTTTCGGCCCGCATTCACCCTCGCCGCGCCTGCCATGCGCTGGCCAAGGCGATCGAAGTGTCCGGCGGCGAAATCTGCCCCGCCGGCCCCGACGAAGGCACCGTCGTCTGGGCGACTGGTGTGGCGGGACTAGAGGCACTGGGTGCTGTCCGCACTCGCGCAGTAGGCAACGGCGTCAAGGGACAGGCCGTGCTTTTCGAGTATGATGCCAGCACACAGCCCCAGCTTTTCGCCGACGCCCTGCATTTCGTTCCGCATAACGATGGGACGGTGGCCATCGGTTCGACGTCAGAACGTGATTATTCAGAGCCTGATACGACGGATGGGCAACTCGATGTCCTTATCGACCGTGCGCATCACTTATTGCCGGCGCTCGCCGACGCTCGGGTGATCCAACGATGGGCCGGCGTTCGCCCTCGTTCACGCAGCAGGGCGCCGATGTTGGGGCCGTGGCCCGACCGCCCCGGTCATTTCATCGCCAATGGTGGTTTCAAGATCGGCTTTGGCATGGCGCCCAAGGTGGCGGAGGTGATGGCCGATCTGATCCTTGAGGGGCGGGACCAGATCCCGAAAGGGTTTGAGGTCAGCGCGTCGTTCTAGACGGTGGCGGTCATGCACAATCGCCCGTCCGGCCCACGGACCCAGAGGTTGCTCCCGTTCCTGCAGAACTGAGCCGTCTCACCAACGATCAGCGGCGCCGTTGCGCGAAACTGGAATCTGGTCAGAGGCCCGGTCGTATCGCTGACCATGAGCATGAGGATCTGCGCCAACAGAGGCCCATGCACGACCAGACCGTCATACCGTTCAACCGATCGGGCATAGTCGTCATCGTAGTGGATCCGATGACCGTTGAAGGTCAGCGCGGAATACCGGAACAGCGCCGTCGTATCGAACGTCTTAACGAGGCATTCCAATTCATCGATCCGCGCTTTTAGCGGAGGTGGTTTGGCGCTGCCTTCGGTCGGGTCCTCCCGATAGACGAGGTCCTGCCATTCAGTCAGGCAAAGGTGCCCCTCTTGCCAGTATTCATGGCGTAGGGTGACAAACCCAAGTGGGCCAGTGCGGCCCGTCTTTTCTTCGACCCGCTCGCAAATGCTGCGCTTTTTGGCTGAAAGACCCAGCCGCAGTGGCACGTTGAATTCCAGCCTTCCGCCCGCCCACATCCGTCGCGGCAATCCAAGGTCCGGTATCAACCCACCGACTTTTGGATGGCCATCGCGGCCAAGGGCGCCCGGCGGTCGCGCATCCCAGAAGTAGACGTGGTGAAAGAAGGGTGGCAGCGGATCGCCGGCACCCGGCCCCTCATCACGATCGAGAGTGGCAAGCAGGGCGGCTGCCCTCGCCGGGTCAAGAACGTCGCTTTGACAAAGGGTATCGGTGATCGCAGTCTTCATTCTGCCATCCAATAGGAGCGAGACAGGTGCAAAAGCAACAGCCGCATGTGACCGCCCTCGACCATCTGGTTCTGACCGTCAGTGTGGTTGAGGCGAGCGTGGCATTCTATCGCGATGGTCTGGGCATGATCCATGAGGAATTTGAAGCGGCTGATGGAACGCGGCGGCACGCTCTCAAGTTCGGCGCGCAAAAGATCAACCTGCATCTGGCCGGTGCTGAATTCGATCCCAAAGCCAAAAGGCCCTTACCCGGTTCGGCCGATCTGTGTTTCCTGTCCGAGGTTTCCATTGCCGAATGGCAGGATCATCTGAGAGACCAAGGTATTGATATAGAGGAAGGGCCCGTCCCGCGTACCGGAGCGACCGGGCCGTTGTCGTCGATCTATCTGCGTGATCCCGACGGCAATCTGATCGAGATCAGCAACCGCATCTAGCGGCCGATTTCCCCACGCAGGGTCGCCATCAGCTCGGTCAACTCGCGGACATAGATTTCCCCGGTCAAATGCCCGTTGTCGTCGAATTGATTGCTGCTGGCCGCAAGATGAATTTCCGGCCCCTGCAGGATCCGCGGCCGAAATGGCACCATGAACCCACGCAGTATCATCTGGGCGCGTTCACCACCTGCGCGTCCGGCCGCTGCCGACATCACCGCGACGGGTTTGCCTTTCCAAGGCGCCTCTTTCGTGCGGCTGACCCAATCCAGCGCGTTTTTCAGAGCACCCGAGGGGCCCTTGTTGTATTCGGGCGTTGAGATGATGACCGCATCCGCGCTCGCGATCTGATCAGAGAGGGTCTGAACGGCGGCGGGAATGCCCTCAGCCTGTTCGCGATCCCCATGATAGAGCGGCAGATCGAGGTCAGCCTCGACATAGGTGCAATCACCAAAAAGCCGTGCGGCCTCGCGCAGCAACATCCGGTTGGTCGAGGTGCTGCGAAGCGAGCCTGAAAGGCCAAGAAGAGTAGGGTCGGGCATGGATCATCCTCTGCAATCTGTTGGCATAGATGAAACATCCCCGCCCATTGGCAAGGCTAGTGGACTCAGGCCGTCGGCAAAATCACGATTTCGACGCGGCGATTCTGGGCTTTGCCCTCTGGGGTGAGGTTGCTTGCAACCGGCTGGTTCTCACCCCGCCCGAAGGCCTGGACCCGGTTGAACGGAACACCTGCGCCCAAAAGCACATCTGCGACCGCGTTGGCGCGCCGTTCGCTGAGCTGCTG
>CAWUIQ010000066.1:0-18948 GCA_963922565.1 uncultured Rhodobacterales bacterium | reverse complement strand
GGGCTCCACATGCAATCCGAGTAAACCGCCGCATCAAAACCATTGGTCACGATCCCGGTCATCTGCATCGCTGTTAGATTGAAATTGCCCTTGATCTCGTCGAAGCCACGGGCGCGCGCCCAATCCTCTGCGGCCCGTAGCAAAAGGCTGGCGACCTCTGCGTCATCAGCGCAGTCGAAATATCCGAAATGTGCTGCGTTTGTGCCATGCCGGGTGTTCGACCCACGGTGGACATGTGCCGTGATCCGCCCCACGGGGATACCGCCGCGATGCGCAGTGAAGAAGGCAAGATCGTCAGACCCATGGAAGAGTGGATTTTCAGAGGTGTCGAGAAACCGCTTCAGGTCCGACTTCATCGGCGAGACGTAAGGCGTGTTACGATATGTCCCGAAGGGCACTTCGAAGAAGGCATTGAAATCGCCTTGGCGCAGCTCGACGCTCATTTGGGATCCTGCTGTTCAAGGCGACGGCAGAGTGCGGTCAGCAGCGGAACAACTTGTCGTCCGCCGTCCGCAGGACCAAGGCTTAGGGTCATGAGCCGGAGAGGTTCGGTTCCAACGCAGAGGACGTGGCTTGCCCCAGTCGCGCGCGCGACGTCCGCCAGGGCGGCGTCGGCATCCCGACCGGTGTCGCTTTGGCCAAACCAGACGGGCCCGCGCCGTAGCGCGTCGCGCACAGGCGGCACATCGACGTTGGACACGATGTTGGCCGGGACCATCGCGACCTGTCGATCGCTCAGCTTTTCGAGCACGTGTTCGAGGCCGAACTGTTGGCTCGGTCGCCCGACAAGCGCGACGAGCTGACGTTCGAGCGTGCCGCGGCGCTGCCCGAGCAGGCTGGAGAAGATCGAGGCAAAGACCAGCATTGCAGCGATGCCTGTCGTTGCCAGCAGCAGGCTGCCCAAACCGTCCGGCGGCATGATTGCCCAAGCCGTCATGAAGGACAGGCCCAGACCGCCCATGCTCCACACTATCAGCCACCAACGGCGCGTCGCCCAACGTGGCAGATGGAACAGCATCCAGACCCCAAACAGCACGACCAGCGCCGAGCCATGAAGCGCGTTCCGGTCATTCAGAAGCGCGGACTCGGCTGCCACGACGGGCAAGATCAGGACAATGAGCACGGCAAAGAGGCGCCGCGATCGCCGCTCGGCAGTCTCCATCCCAGCACTCTCGTGCCAGAGCATCCAGCAGCTGAACAGCAGGACCATGATTTGGAAACCGAGGAGGACGGCGAGATACGGGGCCCCAAGGCTGCGGGGCATGACAAGGGCACCCAAGATCAACAGAGGCACCCCGACGGCAAGCCCGAGCTTCAGCGGACGAGGGGCGTGCCGGGTCACGGCGGCCTCGATGATCAGCAGAATGGCGAGCGGGACCAGCACGGCGAGCACAAGGATGATCCGATCGGCAAACGAGCCGTCGGCATGCCAGGCAAGCGGGCGCAGCAGGTAAAACACGCCGAGGACCAGCGCACCAAATCGCAGTGTCTTCGCCAGCCGGGGGGCGAGTTGCGCTTCGTTCAATGCACTGCGCAGGGCCAACAGCGCCAGCCCCGCAAGCACAGACAACAACGTATCGGCGGAGAGAAGCACGTTCATCCCGCCGCCATCATCTGCTCGAGCTTGCGCTTGACCAGCGGTTTGAGCAGCGCCGCCACCAGCGGGTTGCGTGGTCGTTCGACCTTTGCGCGGTAAGGGTTGAGGAACCAACCCCGGCAGTCCGTCTTGTTCTTCTGCCCCAGGATGAGTGCGATGGCTTCGTAGCCCATCAGCATGCCCGAAGTGATGACCATGGGGGCAAAGGACATGCGGCTGCGCCGTCCGGCAGCAACTTCGCCCGCCATGTCGAGATCGATGTGCAGCGCCGAGCTGCTGTGCGTCATGACGTGTATCACCTCGGCGGTGAAGGCGCTCGCGCGCATCTCTTCAGTGAGCGCATCCCACGCAACGCCCTGCGTCGGATAGCCGAGCCGTTCCTCGGGCATCGGATCATTTGGACGCGTGACATAGACCGACGGCAGCGGCGAGGCATAGCTGTCGATCACTGCTTTGCCCTTCTCGCGTGCGGTGCGGTAAAGCAGCAACGAGGCACCAAGATCGTCGGTACCGTTGATCACGACATCCGCCTCTCCGACGATGCGTTCGACCTGATCAGTCCAGTCGCCTTTGAGGACTTCAAGCGCGATATCAGGGTTTATCCGGCGCAGTTGATCGGCAGTGGCCTCGGCTTTGTGGCGATCCACAGTGTCCAGCCAGCAAAAGACCTGCCGATTGAGGTTGGAGACCTCGAAATCATCGATATCACACAGCGTGAGCCGCCCCACGCCGACCCGCGCCAGGGCCAGGATTGCCGCGCCGCCCATGCCGCCCGTGCCGCAAACAAAAACATGCGCCCCGCGCAGACGAGCCTGCTGCGCCGGCGTGACGAACCCGATGTTGCGCGTGGTGAATTCCGCATAGTCAAACATCGTACGTTCCCTTCGATGGGGCCAGCCCGTTCCAGTGTCGTTTCGTATCCAGCCAGCCAAACAGTGGCGCCACCCAGTGCTGGGCGATGGCAAAGCCTGCTGCCATCATCACGGCGCGTCGACTGTCCGCCGGAACCTCGCGCAGCAGATAGCCCCGCATGGTCGGCACATCCATCTGGCCGACCTGAAGAAAATCGTCGCCGCGCTGGTAGTCGAGTGTCTCGCGGCAGAAGTCATTCACCGCCACGTCGCGGTGGTGCGCCGCTTGGTCAAAGCTCTTCTTCATGGCGTCCGAACCACCAGTATAGGCGTTGCGGATCACAAAGCTTTCTTCCTCGAACCATGCGTCGTCACCCACCCCAAAGACATCGCGGTGATCGCGCATGATGGCGCGTGCCTGTCGCAAATGCCGATAGCCCGGTGTCGGCGCGCCACCATCCGGGTAGACGTCGGCAAAGCTTTCGGCCACCCGTCCGAAGACCGCCGGTACCTGTGTCACGCTGCTGATCCGGAGCGGCTTTAGCCCGCCGCGCAGAAACAGCAGCACCACGGTCAGACCATAGAGGATCCACGATATACCTTGCGATTGCCGGTCCGGATCGACCATTGCCAGCCCAAGGTGCAACAGTGGCATCTCGCCCGGATGCGTCTCGATCCAGCGCATGGCATTGAAGCCGATGAGGTCTCGGGTCTTGCCATCCCTGACCAGCGTCAGCGACAGGTTGCGCCAGATGTCGGCATCATCGAGGAAGACGCCGTAATCCAGATCGCCGCGCGGTTCGACCTTGCGGGCGAGGTCGACGATATCGCCGCGCAGCCGGGCGCAGGTCCCTGTATCAAGATGCATCCCAGGCCGGTCGTGGATTTCCACCCAGTGTGGCCCGCTGCGAAATCGCAGACTCAGGTGCCGCCGGGCGATCCCCCTTGCGAAGCTCACGGGCATCATGCCGGATGCGCCTCCAGATAAAGCGGGGTTGCTGGGTGCATGGTGATCGTGACCACGGGCCGGGGGATCGGGTGTTCTGACACCGTGAAGCGCACCCGGCGCAAGAGGGATGCGAGCAGGATCTTGATCTCGGTCGTGGCATATTGCGCGCCGATGCAAACGCGTGGTCCGTCCCCAAAGGGAAGATACTGCCCACGTCGCAGCTTTGCCCCTGCGAAGCGGTTGGGCCGATATTGCTGCGGGTCCTCCCACAAAAGCGCATTGCGGTGCAGCGCATAGATCGGCAGGAACAGCGCATCCCCCTTGCGCATCGAAACCTCACCCAAGGTGATGGGTTCCGCCACGTCTCGGGCAAAGAAAGCGGCCGCAGGATAGAGCCGCAGCGTCTCTTTCACATGCGCATCAAGGCTCGGCATGGCTTCGAGTGCGCCGAATAGGATTGGTCCTTCGGGGCAGGCCGCAAGGATTTCGGCGCGCAAAGCCTCCTGTGCTTCCGGGTAAAGCGCCAGCAGGTATAGGCCCCACGACAGGGTGTTGGCTGCCGTCTCATGCCCCGCCACCACAAAGGTCAGGAGGTTGTCGATCGTCTGGTCAAGCTCTTCGGCGTCGGCCCTGAGCGCGTCGATCATCAGGTCGAGGAAGTCCTCTGGCTCCGCACGATTTTCGGCCTGTCGCGCAAGAATGACTCGCCGCGCAAGGTCGCGCATATTGCGCACCGGGGCGCGGCTCTTCAGCCATTTCAGGCGCGGCACCCACGACGGCATGCCCATGAGGTCGAACAGCGACATGTCGGCCACGTGTTCCGTATAGCGCGCAAGCCCGGCCTTCACCTCATCGGGGCTCACGTCGGCCGAGCCGGAGAACATCACCTGCGTGATGTCGCTGAGCGAGGCAGCCTGCGCGAGTGCAGAGATGTCCACAATCCCGCTGCGTTGCGCAAGCTCGTGACCGAGTCTGTCGCCGGTTGCCGCGAAGGTGCGCGACAACACCGGCAGGTTTCGGGCAGCAAACAGGGGCGCGTAGCGGCGGCGCTGGTCCTTCCATGTCTGCCCCTCGGACAGGATCATGCCGTTGCCGATTGCGCTGCCGAGAATGTTCTTGGTGACCTGCGACTTGGGAAAGGTCGCAGCCTCCGAGACAAGCACACGCGAGATCAGATCGGGATCACAGAGATAGTGGATACGCGCAGGCCCCCTGATATACAGCGCCTCCTGTGTCTCGGCCGGGATCACAGACAGGAGGCTGTGTCCCGCCCGGCGCACGAAGTGCCAAAGGCCGACGGGGCCGGTGGCCATCTCGGCCTGTATCGGCAGAGGAGTAATCGTGTCGATCACTGCGGTCTCGTGGTTCGGAAGCTGGTTAATCACGTGTTCGGATGTCTTTTGGTTGGCAAATCTTGCACCGAATAAGACCATGCCATGACGAATTCGGGACAAGCGAGTCCTTACTTTCTGATCTGCTGGCTTCTGTGCGATCCCCGCATGCTGCTGCCTGTCAAAGAAAAAACTGAATGCGCTCATTGGCGCGTCGGAATAAAACGATAGGGGTGGGGCACAGCACAGGCTTTGACCTTAGGCCGAAGAACATACGACCGACGGGCGGTACGACATGATCCGGAAGTGGACGATAGGCGCGGGGATACTGGTGTTGGCCGGGGCCTTCTCTCTGACCCAAGTGACTTTCACGACGACCGGTGATGCCGCATTTGTCGTCGACGGGGCCGCGCCACGCGCTGCCCGAGGGGCTGCGGCCTTTGCGGCCGAGAGCTTTGGCGGTCTCAGCGTCAGCGCGTTGGAAAGCCACGCCATCCCGTGGAAGTTGATCACAGCAGCCTTGGCGCTTCGCGAGATCCGTGAGCAAGGCTCTAACGGCATGACGATGGAGGCCGCGAACCGCGCCCTTGCCCGGTTTGGGTTCCTGCCCGGTGCGACGCCCGTCAATCTGCCGGAAGGCGTCACCGCGTCTGCTGAAGGGGCAACGCCCTTGGGCATAACCCAAGGGACCCTTGCACCGCTGCCGGGCGCCAAGGTCACGGTGGCAAATCTCGGGTGCGCGGCCTGTCATGCCGGTGTCACCTACGATGCCAATGGCTTGCCCGATCCGACGCGCGCCTGGTTGGGGACACCCAATACGTCGCTGAACCTCGAAGCCTATGTCTCGGGACTGACCGCTGCCATGCGCTCCGCCGCCGAAGATCCCTCTGCGTGGATCGACGCGACCCAGACCCTCTTTCCGACGATGGGCTGGCGCGAGCGCCAGACCTTGCGGTGGCTTATCATTCCGCTCGTTCGGCAGCGATTGAAGGCCATCGGAAATGGTCCACCCCTGCCGTTCCCCAATGGCCACCCCGGCGCGACCAACGGGGTAGCCGCATTAAAGCATGCGTATAATCTACCCTTCCTGGGTGGCGGCAAGGCGGACGCGGGCGTCGTATCCATTCCGGAACTTGGCGACCGCACATGGCGCTCTGCTCTCTTGTCGGACGGCAGCTATGCACCGCCCGGAGCGGACCGTTGGAAGCCCGTCAGGAAAGAGGAACGCCTCCTGGAGCAAAGAGATGACCTCGCGGCGATCACGTCCTTTTTTTCGGTGCCGAGCATGGGCGTCGATCCGGAGAACGCCGTGGCATACGTCTCCGCTGCTGAAGATATCTTTGCCTGGTTGGATGAAACCTACCGACCGCAACCGTTCCCTGCCACCATCGACACAGACCGCGCCGCACGCGGCGCGCGCGTCTACGCTGAAAACTGTGCCATCTGTCACGGTACATACCGGACCGGATCGTCAGGCCCGGAGTTGATGGAATTCCCGAATTGGGCGGGCGATGTCGGCACCGATCCGCTCCGCGCTGAGGCCTTTACACCGGCACTGGCCGAGGCGGTTAACTCCGGCGTCTACGGGGATCGTATTTCTGCCAAGGCAACCGGGATCTACGCGGCGCCGCCTTTGACGGGCCTTTGGTCATCTGCCCCTTACCTGCACAACGGATCGGTCCCAAGCGTCTGGGCGCTTCTTAATCCGGCCGAACGGCCCAAGCGCTTTGCGGTTGGCGGTCATGCACTGGATCTCACCCTGCTTGGCATAGCGCGCGACGGGATCTTGGGTGATCACCTGCCATTCTCCGAACCGTTCCTGATCGACACCCGCGAGCCTGGCATGGGAAACGGTGGCCACGTTTTTGGTGCCACTCTCAACCAGAGCGACAAAGGTGCATTGCTGGAGTTTCTCAAGCAGCTTTGACGGGCCGGTCCTGCTCAGGCAATTGATACAAGAACGGCTTGCCGTCGGCACGATAGCCGTTTCCGGATTGAACTGACTGAGAACTTCGAAACAGATAATGGTCTTGTGGCGGATCTCATGCTTTCGCGTTTAATTCCGTCGAGGCGTCCCGATCCTTGTTATCAAATTGATCCATCCACGCCCGCACGCTGAACACGTCGAAGTAAATCGATATGACAGATGGCAGGACGAGCACCACGAGCACCATCGCTGCCAGCAGGCCAAACGCGACGGCGACGACGAGGGGCACCAAGGTTTGCACCTGTGGGCTGGTGTCGAAAATGATCGGCAAAAGTCCGACAAAAGTCGTGGCGCTTGATAGCAGGATAGGCCGGAACCGGTCACGCACCGCATCCAAAGAGGCGGCAACGTAATCATCACCCTTCAGATTACTCTGAAAGAACGTCAGGAACAGGATCGCGTTGTTCACCACGATCCCGGCCAAGGACGCAAAACCGATGAGGCTTGGCATAGAAAGGTCCATCCCAAGTCCCCAGTGACCCAGGATCGTCCCAATCAGTGCAAAGGGGATCGAGAGCATGACGACGACAGGCAGCGAGTAAGACCGGAACTGGAACGCAAGCACCATATAGACGCCAATCAGGCCGACGCTGAGCAACGTGGCAATCGATTGTTGCGACTCCTGCTGTTCCTCTGTCGCGCCGCCTATTTTGACCGTGATGTCCGGATAGGCCAACGCAAGTTGCGGTGCGAGATCGTTCAGGATCACGCCGGAAATGGCTGTCGAGGTTGTCACCGACCGGTCAATCTTTCCCTGGATCCGCGCGACAGCCTGGCCGTTCTTACGCGTCACATTCGGATAGCTGGCTGAGGGTTGCAGGTCTGCGACGGTGGACAAACTGGTCTGTGCCCCGCCTGGCAAGACGATCGGGAAACGCTCAAGCTCTGTCACACTCGAAATGGTGTCGGCTAATTGTACGCGGACTGTTCGGGTGCTCGCTCCTTCGCGGAAGTTATCCGTTTCAGAGCCCTCGAACGCGGTGCGCAACTGCGCCGAAAGCGCCTGCGGCGTCAGGCCAATGGAGTAGCCGTATTCGTTAAGGGCGATCTGCACTTCGTCACGACCGCCGTAGAAATCCTGGAAGGCTTCTGTCACATCCTCGCGGGCGAGAAGATCACCGAGCAGAACGCCGGCGGCTTCCTCCAGTTCGGCAAGATCGCGTCCCAAAAGCTCGACATCCAGATCCAAACCGCCGGGGCCCAGCTCGGATTGTGAGAAACTGATCTGGACGATATCGGGCAATGGCCCTGCCGCCTCACGCCAGGCGGCCAGCACGTCGTCTGCCATCACATTGCGCAAGGAGCTTTCGAGCAGATCGACGGTGATCGTCGCGGTGTGCGAGCCATTATCCGTGACATCAGTGTTGACCGCGTATTGTACCAGGACGCGCTCCACCAACGGCGCGCCATCTGTGGTCCCTGGCGTCAGTTCCGCATCAACCTGTTCTAGGCCGTCCAGCAATTGCTCGACCGTTTCGATGGTGCGCTCGCGCGCGATGCCAGACGTCAGCGCAACGCGGGCTACAACAGTGTCGCCTTCGGTTGATGGGAAGGCGATCAACTTGATCGTGCCCGAGGCAACCAAACCTATGCAGAGGATCAATGCTGCGACCACTGTCCCCAGCGTCAGATAGCGCAGCTTGACCAGAGCTGTCGCCACGGGCATGACCGCCCGCTCCTTTGCCCATTCGAGTGCGCGTGCGGCGGGGCGCTGTTCTGGTGATGGACGGTCCGACCCGCCGGAATGGCTCAGGTGATGCGGCAGGATAAGAAAGCCTTCAACCAACGATATTGCCAGCGTGATTAATAACACCATGGGGATGAATCGCAGGATCTGACCCAATTCCCCCGAGACAAACATGAGCGGTCCGAAGACGCAGGCCGTCGTGATGAAAGATGACATCACGCCCGGCAGCACCTCCATCGTTCCCTTTGCGGCCGCTTCGAGTGGCGGAGCCTTTCGCCGCCACTTATTGATGTTTTCGGCAATCACGATGCTGTCGTCCATGATCAACCCGACGGCCATCAACAGCGCGATCAGGGTGATCATATTGATTGTTATGCCAAGCATGCTCATCACGAAGAGGCTGCCGAGGAACGAAACTGGCAGCGCAGCCGAGATCCACAGCGCTTCGCGCAGCGAAAAGAAAAGCCACATGGTCGCAAACACAAGCATGAGACCAATTGCGATGTTTTCCAGAATGAGATTCAGCCGCTCGGCAATCAGGTCTGCCAGGTTGTTGATAACGGCGATGTCAAACGGATCCGGATAAGCCGCCAGTTCCTCATCGATGACGGCTTGGACCCGTTCAAACACATCAATGCTGTCGTCATCGGCTGTCTTGGAAATCGAGATGATTGCCGTCTGCGCGCCGTCGATGAAACTTTGCCGTGTTTTATCGCTATCAACCAAACGGATCGTTGCCAGATCGGAGAGACGCACAATCCCGCCATCGGCATTTTCTATGACGATGAGATTTTCCAGTTCCCCAACGGTACGGGTCGCTCCCACGTAGCGTAGAACCAGATCGCTGTCGTCGAGCTCGGCACTGCCCAGCGGTTGCCGGAACGAGCGGGCCTCGATCGCATCCACCAGATCCTGGCTCGACACTCCAAAGCGGCGCAGCATCTGCTCATCGAAGGTGACTTGCAGTTCACGATCCGTGATGCCGGTGACCTCGGCCTCTGCCACGCCGGGCACTGCCAGCAAACGATCCGACAGCTCGTCAGCATAGGTGACAAGCCCCTCTTTTCCGCTAATCCCCGATATCGCGATCAGGGCGACAAGATCGGTCTGGGCCGCGATTTCGACGGTTGCGGTTTCCGCATCGGAAGGGAAGTCGTCGATGCCGGAGACAGCCGAAAATACATCATTGAAGAATTGAACCAGGTTGCCGCCCTCATCAAGTTCAGCCGTGGCTGAGGCGCGCCCATCAAGCGAGTCGCACTGAAAATCGACAAGTCCGGTGATGCCGCTGACGGCATCTTCAAGCGGTGCGCAGATCTCCTCATCAACATCGATGGCAGAGGCACCGGGGTACGGTACGGTGATCACCACACTGTCGGCTGTGAATTCCGGGAACGTTTCCCGTTCCAGATTGCTGAGCACGGCAATACCCAGAACGACAAACACCAGCATCAGGATGTTGGCGGCGACAGGGTGCCTCACGAAATAGCGGATCATTGCGTTGCGCCCGTATCTTCGATGACCGTCAGGGCAAGTCCCTCAATCGGGGGGCGCGGCGCGGAGAGGACCACACGGTCCCCAGAGGCAAGGCCCTCTTGTACAAGGATCAGGTCACCTGCGACTGGACCCAAAGCGACCGGCGTGATGGCCAGCCGGTCATCCGCCGTGGCGGTGTAAACAAACGGCTCTCCGTTGTCGCCCTGACGGATGGCCGCGCGCGGAATGGCGATCACCTGATCAGGGGTGGTGCCTTCAAGGACAACCCCGACAAAGGCGCCGAATTCCAGCGGCGGCCTTTGTTCGGTGGCCTTCGCGACCAATGGATCATTGATGCGCACGGCCACCCCGATGGTCCCGGTGTCACTGTCAATTGTCCCGCGAAACCGGACGAGTTTCGCCGGATACCGGGCTTGCAAGCCAGCAAAGTCAATCACGACATAGGCCTGCACATCGCCACGCCTCATGTATTCGACAACTTGGGTTGCCTCGACTTCGGTCACGTCCGGGAACTTCCCATCAAGTGCGGCGCTTACGACGGCCGCAAAGGCTCGTGGTTGGAAGGCGCCCACCACTTCGGCTGTATCGATTGCATCAAGTGTGACAAGCTCTTCACCGGTGCGAATGAACCGCCCCACCTGAACCGCCTCTGCGGATATACGACCGCGGAAAGGTGCGGTGATTGTCGTGTTGGACAGGCCGCGTTCGGCTTCCGCAAGCTCTGCCTCGCGCAGCGCGAGCGTTGCTTCGGCCGACTGGCGTTGTGCCGGATAAAGCGCGATCGTGTTGGTCAGGTTGGTCACTGCATTTTCTTGGGCCAACAGGGTTTTTTGTGCCGCATCCAGTGTCGAGGCACTTGCTGCGCCGCGATCAAACAGGTTTTGATTTCGTTCAAATTCGGCCTGCGCGACGTCGAGGGTGCGCTGCTCTAGTGCTAGCAGGTTTTCGGAATTCGTTTCCTGTCCGTCCAACTCTGCCAGCTGCGCTTCCGCTGCGGCGATGTTCGCCCGGCTCTTTTGAACGGCTAGCTCATAGTCAGTCTGATCGACCTGGATCAAGAGCGCGCCGGCATCGACGACGGTGCCAACGGACAGATCCTCAATCGTCTCAACCACGCGTCCATCGACCTGAGAGACGGCGGACCAACTGCGCACCGCTTCGACCCGTCCGTAGCCGGTGGCAGAGACGACATGTGATGCAGGGGCGACAGTCATCACCCGGACCGCCAGCCGCGCCTCTTCCGCGGGTTCTGACGTGGTGTCCGTCGGCTGCGTCATCCATAAGTAGCCCGCAACGCCCAAGGCGAGTGGCGGCAGGACCAGAAGCGGTTTCAAATTCATCAAAGGCTCTCCCCGAACGCGCCTCACAAACAGGTTCATGCTAGATCACTTTCGCAACGCTTGCTTGCTGTGCCCCACATAAGCGCCTGAATCCGCTTAGCGCCGAATATGTTTAACGCGCGGGGCAGCCAGTTCCGCCGCTAGAAGTGACAGATTTCAAAAGGTGAGGAACGAGACGAGGCTTTGTGAAGGGAAAACAAGGCCAAGCAAATCGGCCAAGTCGGGACCAGCGCTCCCGTTTCCGGGCCCGTGATCAGCGGTTCGTTCATCAGGTTTTCCGGGGCCGTCGGACGCCTGATACGAGCCGGTACGGGCGGCTTGGTCAGACCATCGTTGGGAGTACGCGAGGTAGGTTGCATCTCTGCGAACGAGCGAGGGGACTGAAGAAGCGCATAGTTAGGCGTGGCGTGGTTTGAGACGTGCTAGATGAGCTTAAGTCGCACCAAAATATCGAATTAAAACAGTGTTTTGAGAGCGTAGTTCGGACGGCCCCGCTCCATCATTGGCTGCTTTGTGAACCGACGCACTGGCTTGCCATCCGCTACACACATTCGTTCCATCTCACGTGCACGTCCTACAAAAAAGAGAGGCCTGCCGTTTCTGTCGAATTAGTAGACCGGAAACTGTTTACATGTTTCCATAACTTCTTCCCGGACGCGTGCTTCAACTACTTCATTCGGATTGTTGTCGCTCTCCTTCAACCCGTTCACAACCTCGACAATCCAGTCGCCGATTTGCTTGAACTCGAGTTGGGAAAAACCACGGGTTGTTCCCGCGGGCGAACCCAGTCGCAGACCTGACGTGATGGTCGGTTTCTCGGTGTCGAAGGGGATACCGTTCTTGTTGCAGGTTATGTGTGCGCGGCCCAAAGCGGCCTCAGCAATATTACCCTTTACGCCCTTGGGGCGCAGATCCACGAGCATCAAATGGGTGTCGGTGCCGCCAGTAACGACGCTTAGGCCGCCTTCCTGAAGGCTTTCCGCGAGTGTCTTAGCATTCCGAATGACCTGTTTCTGATAATTCGCGAACGAAGGGCGCAGCGCTTCGCCGAAGGCAACGGCCTTGGCTGCGATCACGTGCATCAGTGGCCCGCCCTGAATGCCGGGGAAGATGGCCGAATTGAACTTCTTGGCCAGCGCCTCGTCATTGGTCAGGATCATGCCGCCCCGCGGCCCACGCAGCGTTTTGTGAGTGGTGGTCGTGGCCGCGTGGACATGGGGAAAGGGTGATGGATAGACGCCTGCAGCAATCAAACCTGCGAAGTGGGCGACATCCGCCAGCAGATAGGCCCCGACCTTGTCTGCGATCGCTCGGAATTTCCCAAAGTCGAGCTGACGCGAGATCGCCGAGCCGCCGGCGATGATCAACTTTGGCTGATGCTTAAGCGCCAACGCTTCAATCTGTTCATAGTCGATGTCGAGCGTGTCGGGATGCACACCGTAATGTACTGCATTGAACCATTTGCCTGACTGGTTTGGCGCGGCGCCATGGGTCAGGTGGCCACCAGCATCCAGTGACATCCCGAGGATCGTATCGCCGGGCTGCAGGAGCGCTTGGAACACGCCCTGGTTTGCTTGGCTGCCCGAGTTGGGCTGCACATTTGCAAACCCGCAATCAAAGAGCTGGCAGGCACGGGCGATGGCCAGTTCCTCTGCCTCGTCAACGAACTGGCAGCCACCATAGTACCGACGGCCGGGGTAGCCTTCGGCATATTTGTTGGTCATCACCGATCCCTGGGCCTGCATGACAGCTTTGGAAACGATGTTTTCGCTGGCAATCAGCTCGATCTCGTCGCGCTGGCGTCCCAGTTCCCTCGAAATTGCGCCAAAAATGGCGGGGTCGGCATCTTCGAGCTCAGCCGTAAAGAACCCGGTATCGCGGTGTGGTGCATTCATCTGGTTGGCTCCGTTCAGGCGACACGATCGCGCGGCGCTTTGCCTTCGAAAAAGTCATTAAGGTTGTCGAGCACCCGGAAGCCCATGGCTTGCCGTGCCTCACGCGTGGCGCTGCCTAGATGCGGCAGCATCACGAGATTGTCGCACTGTGCCAGCATAGGGTTCACCGCTGGTTCGCGCTCGAACACGTCCAGCGCGGCCCCGCCAATTGTTTCGAACATCAGGGCTTGGGCCAAGGCCGCTTCATCGACGACTTCACCACGCGCCGTATTTATCAGGAACGCATCCGGCTTCATCAGGTTAAGACGGCGTGTATTGATCATCTTCGCGTTGTTCGCGCCGCCAGGGCAGTGCAGCGAGACGAAGTCGCATTGCGGCAACAACTCCTCGATCGTCGCGACTTGAGTGGCGTCGAACTTTTCCAGAATGTCCTCGTGCACTGCGGACCGGTTGTAGATAACGATGTCCATGCCGAAACCGAAATGCGCGCGGCGTGCCATTTCCTGACCGATGCGCCCGAAGCCTATGATCCCAAGCGTTTTGCCGGACACCTTGGTGCCGACCAGATGCGTCGGACGCCAGCCGTCCCATTTGCCCGCGCGCAGCTCACGCTCACCGTCACCGGCACGACGGGCCACCATCAGCATCAGTGTCATTGCCAAATCGGCGGTGCATTCCGACAATACGTCCGGTGTGTTTGTGATCGCGATGCCGTGGCTCTTGGCCAATTCAACGTCGATATGGGTGTAGCCGACGCCATAATTGGCAAGGATCTTTGTTTGCGGGCTCGCAACGTCCAACGCGTCCGGCCCGATCTTGTCGGTGACCGTCGGCAACACAGCGTCGTAGCGCCGAATGGCTTCGCGAAACTCTGCCGCCGTCAGGGGGCGGTCGCTTCGGTTCAGCTCAACATCATAGTTCGCTGCAAGTTGCGCCTCGACCGCTTCGGGCCAACGACGTGTGACAAGGACGCTTGGCTTTGCCATCACGAAGCCTCCATAACTTTGGCGATTGTTTCCCCGATGACTGCGGGGTTCTCGGCCACGGTCACTCCTGCTGCGGACAAGATTTCCACCTTCTCAGAGGCGCTCTCACCAAAGGCCGAGATAATCGCACCGGCATGACCCATTGTCCGGCCCTTCGGTGCTGTCAGACCGGCAACATATGCCACGACAGGCTTGGTGACGTGGTCGCGAATGTATTCTGCCGCTTCTGCTTCCTGCGGGCCGCCAATTTCACCAATCAAAGCAATGATATGTGTATCATCGTCTTGTTCAAACCGTTCAAGGATATCCTTGAAAGAGGACCCATTGATCGGATCACCACCAATCCCGACAGAGGTCGACACACCAATGCCGCGCTCTTTCAACTGGCTGGCGGCCTCATATCCAAGCGTGCCTGAACGACCGACAATGCCAACATGGCCCTTGAGGTAAATATGACCCGGCATGATGCCCAACAGCGCCTTGCCGGGGCTGATCGTACCGGCGCAGTTTGGCCCGGTCAGGACCATCCGGCGCTCTTTGGGGTAGCGGTACATATAGCGCTTCACACGGATCATGTCCTGCGCGGGGATGCCATCGGTTATGCAGACGCAATATTTGATGCCAGCGTCTGCGGCTTCCATGATGCTGTCAGCTGCGAAGGGCGGCGGCACGAAGACCAATGACGCCTCGGCACCCGTTGCCGCGACCGCCTCTTCGACAGTGTCGAACACAGGCAATCCTTGGACCGTCTCCCCGCCTTTGCCCGGCACAACGCCACCAACGACATTGGTGCCATATTCCAGCATGTCTTTCGTGTGGAACCGCGCCATCTTGCCGGTGATCCCCTGCACGATCACACGTGTATCCTTTTCCAGAAGAATGCTCATGATACGGCCCTCACAGTTACGCCTTGAGAGAGGTCGTTTCTCCACGCACCAACGGCTCTTTCAGCGGCTTCATTCAACGTTCTTGCACGGATGATCGGCAGACCCGACTGGGCGAGGATCTTTTGACCCTCTTCAACGTTCGTGCCAGCAAGGCGAACGATTACGGGGACATCTACCTTGGTCTCTTTCAAGGCCTGCACCACACCTTCGGCCACCCAATCGCAGCGATTGATACCGGCAAAGATGTTCACGAGGATGGCTTGGACGTTCTTGTCCGACAGCACCAAACGGAATGCCTTTGCCACCCTTTCTGGCGTTGCACCGCCCCCAATATCGAGGAAGTTTGCAGGCTCACCTCCGGCGAGCTTGATCGTATCCATGGTCGCCATCGCAAGGCCCGCACCGTTCACGATGCAGCCGATGTTGCCGTCCAGCCCGACATAGTTCAGCCCGCGATCCGCGGCGCGGCTTTCGCGTGGATCTTCCTGGCTTTTGTCGCGAAGTTCCGCAATTTGGGGATGACGGAACAGTGCATTGTCATCGAAGGTCATCTTCGCATCGAGCGCGATGATCCTGCTATCCTCGGTAATCACCAGCGGGTTGATCTCGACCATTGTCGCGTCAAGTTCCGTAAACGCGCGATAGGCGCCCTGAAGCGTCCGGACCATTTGCTGAACGAGCGCCGGTTCGATCCCCAGTTTGAACGCAAGCTGGCGGCACTGGAATTCACGCAGGCCTACGGCAGGCTCCACCACGGCGCGGACGATGCTGTCAGGCATTTCGGCAGAGATCTCTTCGATCTCCATTCCGCCTTCGGCGGACGCGACAATCATCACGCGCTGGGTTGTGCGGTCCAAGACAAAGCCAAGGTAAATTTCCCGCGCGATTGGAACCGCCGCCTCGACATAGACGCGGTATACGCCCTTGCCTTCGGGACCGGTCTGGTGCGTGACCAGCTTCATCCCAAACATGTCTTCGCATGCGTCGTTAATCTCGACATCGCTTGAGCAGATCTTCACGCCGCCTGCCTTGCCACGGCCCCCGGCGTGAACCTGTGCTTTCACGACCCACCGTTCACCTCCCAGTTCACGGGCGCGATACGCTGCCTGCTCTGGGCTGTAGGCCAGAGCGCCGTCGGGAATGGCAACGCCAAACCCCGCAAGCACCTCTTTCGCTTGGTATTCATGAATGTCCATGACGTCCTCCCTTATTCGGCGGCGATGGCCGTGCCATAGTGACCCCGTAGAACGTCGTCGATCTTTCCTTGGTCTACGTCGGCACCCATTGACCGCATCGCATCTGCGAAGCGATTGACGATGTCCGTGATTGCGGCCTCGTTCAGCAAGTTCAGAATGCCGATGCGCACCTGAACCGGCTCGGACAGCGTGGGCCAAATGCCGAAGTTCTGAGCGCGGCAATGCTGCACGAGCTCCATCTCGCGCCCAGCAAGCGCACCGGGCAAATTCAGAACGACCAGCGACGGCATGTTTGACGTGACTTCGCAGCCCATTGCTTCAACGGCCTGCCTAAGAGCTGCTTCGTGAAACACGTAGTCCGCCGCTCGTTGCGCAACCGTCTGTTGAAGGCAAATGCGCAAGGCTTCATGAAACGCGGATACGGCATAAGCCGAATGCGTGCGGTGATAAGTTCCCCGCTCGACATCCTGACCATCAATGATGCCCCAGTGCCGCGCCTCCAGGATAGGATGGTGGCAGAATGTACGAGCGCCAGTCGCGCGAAGCACGTCGATGTAAGTGTCGCTGAAAGACACAGGCGCGTAGGTCAAAGGCAGACAGCAAATGCCCTTTTGCGGGCAGGATGCCCAACCATGTACGCCCGGATAGTCGTCAATTCGGAAGTCACCGACGCCAAGGCTGGACACCGCATCGACGAGACCCATTGCGCCGTGCTTCTGACATGCATCGCTGAACCCTTGAATGTCGTTCACGCGGCCAGAGCCTGTTTCCCAATGTGCCATCGCGGCCCATTTCGGTTTGTGCTCGGCCAAGGCAGCTTCAACAATCTCTCCGGTGACGCTTTCACCGTGGGGCACGTTCACGATCACGACGTTCTTGGTCTGCGGGTCGAGCGAGTTTTCCGCCAGCTCTTCTGCAGATGCAGCCTTCATACGAACTGTAAGCCCATCGATGCCGGAGAAGGTGCCGTTCACAAACATGACGACCTTGTCGCCCGGCATGACGGCGGAGAACATCATGTCCAGCCCGCTCCACCCGGTGCCGGCGACGCCAAAAGTGTGGACGTTGTCAGTGCCCATGACACTACGCAGCATGACTTTGCACTCGACCATGCCGCGCAAAACGTCAGCGTGCATATGATCCGCCAACCCCGCGCCGGCATAGCGCGCCAGAACACGCGCATCAGTGTTGCCCGGGCCAGGACCTGCGGCGATGGTGTTTGGGATAACGAGCTGCGGAAAACTCAGGGTGTCTTGCATGGTCCCTCCAGGCGACGTCAGTGAAGTTTTCTTTCGGTTTTGCGGCTGGGGCAGGACGATAAATGCGTTGCGAGGAATGAAAACACACCTTAGTCCTACTTTTGGTAATCTAAATGGGTGGGAAAATGCCCACCCAATCGTGTAAATATACGGTAGTATACTGAAATATGGCCTACCTAAGTGGGTAGTTTAGTGGAAAAATACGATATGAATCAGGCCGTTAGCAAAGACAGCGCCCCGATTGACATAATCCTCGCAGACGGCAATCCCCTGGTTTTGTCGGCACTTGCGGAGCTTATCGACCGCGATCCACGATTCTCTTTGGTCGCTACAGCCGCAACCGCCGAAGGGTTTCTCGGTACCTTCATGCGGATCCCCGTCCAAGTCGCGATAATTGATTGGAACCTGCCCGCGCTCGGTGGCGCAAAGCTAATCGAAATTCTGCGGGATCAGGAAAACGCGCCGCGCATCGTCGTCTATGCCGAGGACACCGGGGACCTGCCCCGCCTTGCCATGACTGCAGGGGCCGCCGCTTTTGCCGCACGGTCCAGCGATGCAGCGACAGTCTTGGAGACCTGCATCGACGTCGCCGCCGGGAAAATGGTGTTTCCGTTCATTGATGTCAGAAACCTGCAGAGCGACCCAATCCAGATGCTCTCCCGAAAAGAGCGCGCGATGCTCGAAGCGCTCTCAAAAGGATTAACCAATAGGGAACTTTCAAAAGAGCTCGGTATCACCGTAAACACCGTCAAATTCCACCTCTCAAACCTCTACGAAAAGCTGAGCGTGAAGAACCGCGCGCAAGCCATCGCATTCTTCTATTCGTCCCGCCTCGCGATGGAGCGGAATGCCGATGACGGTATACCCAAATAGACCGAGACTCTTCTTGACATAATGTTTCGTGAGTGCCTTCCCTCGCGCAACATTAAGTCTCGAAGAAAGGTCTTCCTATGTCGTTCCGCTCTATCACTCAGGCGCCGGGGCGCCTTAATCGCTCTGAATTGGCGGTGCCCGGAAGCCAACCGCAAATGTTTGAAAAAGCGGCGCAATCTGATGTCGACATTATCTTCCTCGACCTCGAAGATGCCGTCGCACCAGACGAAAAAGTGCAAGCGCGAAAGAACATCATTAAGGCTCTGAACGAGGTCGATTGGGGCAACAAGTCGATGTCCGTTCGGATCAACGGGCTCGACACTCATTACATGTATCGCGATGTCGTCGACGTGGTTGAGCAGGCTGGTGAGAGGCTCGACCTCATCATGATCCCGAAGGTCGGAACCGCTGCTGACGTCTATGCAGTAGACATGATGGTGACCCAGATTGAAGACGCAATGGGCTACAAGAAACGGATCGGTTTCGAACACATCATCGAAACCGCCTTGGGCATGCAAAACGTAAACGAAATCGCCGCCGCGTCAGAACGGAACGAAAGCCTTCATTTCGGGGTCGCCGATTACGCCGCATCGATGCGCGCGCGCACGACGGT
>CAWUIQ010000065.1:0-19469 GCA_963922565.1 uncultured Rhodobacterales bacterium | reverse complement strand
CAACGACGCATATATCCGATCGAGGATGTAGGGTGCGTGTTTACACGCGCCGTTCATACCGGGACCGGGTGTTTCGTCGTCGTTGCGTTGAGCGTCGCGGGTGGGGAGCAATCGAAGAACTGTTTGCGCGCGGGTTTATGTTGCATGGCGCGTGCGAGCACGCACCCTACGGCCTGCTGCTTACCCTGTTCGTTTCTTGTATTGCTACACCACGACACCTTTGACGTTCTAGTGTACCTTTAGATTCATGCTCAATTTTCGAAATGGCATCATCTAGATGATTCACAATGTATTGCTGATTTAGGAAGCGTAGGCTCTTTCTTCCGCCACGAAGAACAATACCGAGAAGAATAGCCTGCATTCCACCACTACAGTAAGACATTCCGAATACTGGCGACCCAGATATTCCATCTGGATGGAACGGTAGCTCTGAGAAGAATTGCGCGCCGTCGATACCTGTTTCCAAATTAGTATCCAGAGATTTTAGTGGTATTATATATGGCAACGATATCCAGCTAATCTTAGAACTAAAATTCTTGGTATCGAAATCGTGTTCTATTTGTGTAAGCTTGTTGGGAAACCCAATACAAAATGCGGGTGGAGAAATTTCTATGTACTTGCCAGGAAAAAAGTCCAAGTCAAAAAAACTATTGGCGAAATTATCCAATTGGGATACTTCTGGATGATGGCAAAGTGCGGCAAAATCAAGCCGATCACCGTCCGGATTGCTTAAAGGATCGTTGCTTGATTCTGCCGGGCAATAAAAGCTAATTCCACGCATATACTCAGTGTCTTTGCGACCAGATGGTATTGCCAAAGACTGCAGGTCTTCAACAGGCACGTCGCTATTTCGTAGCTGGTGGCGAGTGAATATCGTAAAGAAGTGTCTTCGATATCTAACGTTTGTTGCGGTTCCAATCTTCTGACCAAGGCCGGATGAACCATCAGAACTTGGCAGATAAAACAAATTTTGGCTCGATAGTTCAATCTCTCTTAGTATTGAAACATAATGAGAGCCTTGGAAGTAGTACTGAAGCATAGTTGGAAACACCAAATAGAGTCACTGCTCGGCCCCCCCGTCAATTAAAAAATTGAGACTGGAACCTATTGCCCTCACCTCAAAACCCCCTTAAACTCCCGCCACTCCCCCTTGCTCATTCCAGAGTTTTCCTGAGTGACGGTCTCACCCTTCACCATTCGCCGAATACAATCAAGGGCTGTGGCGGACAAAGTCGCTCCGCCCATGCGGTAATCTTCGAAGGCCCGATAGGCGAATGGCACCCAATCTTTCACCACGTCGCAAATCGCGTCCGCATAAACCCGGATTTCGTATTGTGCATGCGCATCCGCACGCAGTCGGAGGAAATGGAAGAGATTGTGCAGATCGACCTTCCAATACCATTGCGTATAGATATTGGCGGGCAGGTTCATCCGGGCAAGCTCGCGCGCCAATCCCTGCTGGCCGTCCTGGTTGATCATCTCTTCGTAATGGTCATAGCAGCGCATGCTGTCGTCCTTGAGATAGCGCAGCACCCGCTCGGCCTCGTCCCCGCTGAGCGCCTCGCCCCGCCCCTGGTTGTTGACGACGGATTGCGCGGCCAGTGCATCGGGCGCGGGAATGTAGAATTCGCGGTCGAGGATCGAATAGCGCGCCGAGTATTCGTTGACGTTGGCAGTGCGGTGCCGGATCCACTGCCGCGCGACGAAGACGGGCAGTTTGACGTGCAGCTTGACCTCGCACATCTCGAACGGCGTCGAGTGCCAGTGCCGCATGAGGTAGCGGATCAGCCCTTCGTCGTTCGAGACCGATTTCGTGCCCTTCCCGTAGCTGACCCGCGCGGCCTGCGTGATGGCGTTGTCGTCGCCCATATAGTCGATGACCCGCACAAAGCCGTGGTCGAGCACGGGGATCGCCGTATAGAGGTGTTTTTCCATCCCCGGGGCCGTTGCCCGTAGCGTCTGGCTGGGCGTTGCGCGCAGATCTTCGATTTCGGCAAGCTGTTCGGGGCTGAGCGGCATGGGCGACCTCATTTTTCCACAGAATCTGTCAGAGCTTTACTGTATCTTGTGTTCTGGCAGAGAGGAACCGCTAGATGATGGTCGCGAATTGGTCACGCTTTGGCAACACTTCTCGAATGAGTGGAGAGGATTCCGTTGACTTTTCAGTCGTTTCGGGAAAGGTCTTGGGCAAAAGCCAAAGAGCAGTTTGAAAAAGGCGTGGCAGGCATGAAACGATTTATCGCAGCACTTGGCGTGCTCGCAGCGCTTGGCGCATGCGGGGACGGCACTCCGTTCGCGGATTCCGGTACTGGTACGGATGGTGGTGATACGGATACGGATTCCTCGATCCCCGAAGAGATCGCGGGTGATCTGGATGGCTTTACCTTTAACCCCACCACGGGTGAGCTGACCATCACGGGCGTGTTCCTTGATGATGAGCCGGCGACCACCGGTTACACGCGCACCGCATCCCTGGATGTGCCGGGCTACATCGCCTACACGGCGCAGGAAGACCCGCTTGACTCGCACGTGACGGCCTATGTTCAGGCCATCAGCGATGTCACCGGCGCCATCGCCGTGTCGGGCGGCCAGTTTGCACGTTATAATGGTGGTGTGAACTACAGCCGGTCGGGCGATTTCGACCGCCCCGACGTTTCGAGCACGACGGGCCTGACGACTTACGCGGGCAACTATGTCGGTATCATCAATTCCGGTACGACGGCAGGGCCGGACCTGCTGCCTGTTCCCGGTGGCACCGATCCGTCGATCCTGCCGAGCCAGGCCGCGCGGATCGAGGGCCTGATCTTTATCAACGTCGACTTTGTCGACAATACGCTCAAGGGCGTTGTCTATGATCGTCAGATCTTCAGCCCTGACGGCACGCCGCTGACCCCGGACTTTGCCACGGGCGCCGGTGAGGTTCCTGACCTCATCCTGATCGAAACCGACGTCACGGACGATGGTACCTTTGCCGGTCAGACGGAGATCGTTCTTTCCAGTGGCCGGAACACCGTTGGTGAATACGGCGGGATCTTTGGCGGCACCGATTCCGAAGGTGTTGCGGGCGGCATCCGGGCCACCGAGCACTTTGATAACGGGTCATCCGGCGAAGAGGAATACGGGCTTTTCGTCCTTGGACGGTGTGGATCGGCATCGGAGACCAGCGCCCTTTGCAGCACTGTGCCTGTGGGCGAATAGGCCCGGCCGGTGCGGGGCGTTCTCCCTGCTTTATTCCTAGCTCTCAGCCTTGCGCAGCCCGCCGCTGCGCAGGGCGATGTTAATGTCAGCCTCGATCAGGCCCGGGCCCTGGCTGTTCAATCGCTGAGCGCGGGCAATCCGAAACTCGCCATCCGCATCGCCAAGGGTCTGCTCAAGGCAGACCCCAAGGACCGCGACGCCTATATGCTGCTGACCGCGGGCTATGCCCAGCTGGGCCGCCCCGCCGCCGCGCGCAAGGCAGCCGCCCGCGCCTATCGTTTCAGTGACAGCAAGGCGGCCAAGCTGAACGCCGCCGACATCGTGGCCCGCACAGCCATGGCAGAGAACAAGCCCACCCTCACCCAGCTTTGGCTGCGCCGGGCCGCCCTGCACGCCGAAAACGAAGAGGTCAAAAAGCTCATCGCGCGCGACTATGCGCGGGTTCGCCAGATCAATCCGTTCAGCTTTCGCATCCGCGCCAGCATCCAGCCTTCGGACAACGTCAACAATGGTGCCGACAGTGCCTTGCAGGTGATCGACGGCAATCCCGACGTGGTGGGGCTCTTGTCGCCTTCGGCGCAGGCCCTGTCCGGTACGGTCGCCACGTTCGACACGATCCTCAGCTACCGGCTGGGACAGACCGACCGGTCCGAGACACGGCTGGGCGGGCGGCTTTACACGCGGCAGGTCGATCTGTCGTCGGAGGCGAGGGACAAGGCGCCAGACGCCGAAAACAGTGACTTTGGATCAACCTATGCCGAGCTTTCCCTGAAACGGGCGCAGGCCTGGGGCGAGGATGGGCGCCTTGGCTATGGCGCTGCGGTCGGTCGATCATGGTTTGCGGACGAAGAAAGCTTTGACTTCGCCCGCCTCACCCTCGACCGGGGCCTGCCCCTGAACGAACGCAACTATCTGTCGTTCGACAGCGGTATCGAGCATCGCTGGTCGGCCTATAACGACGTCTTTGACGAAACCCGGCTGACCCTGGGCACGCGGCTGAGCCACAAGCTGGAAAACGGCGACCGCTTTGGCGTTTCGCTGGCCCTACAGCATGTCGACGGAGATCACGTGAACACCTTGTCGCGGTCGGCCACGCTGCGCGGAACCTATGCCTTTGCCAAGCAGCTAGGACCGGCGCAGGTCAGCGCCTCGCTCACCTTGGGCATTTCGGACTTTCCCGACTACACCCCCGGTCTTGGGATCGATGTGCCGGGCGGGCGCGAAGACACGTCGGTCTATGGCGACGTGTCATTCTTTTTCTCCGACTACGACTATGCGGGATTTGCGCCCACTTTGCGCGTAAGAACCGGGCGCCGCGACTCCAATGTCAGCCGGTTCGACACCAACGAGACCTCGATATCGCTTGAAATCCAGTCGGCATTCTAAGGCCGCTGGTCTGTCCCGGTCGGCGTGTTAGACTGCCCCTGACAAACAGGGGAGAGAGCATGATGGGCGTTGAATATTTGCATACGATGGTGCGGGTGAAAGACCTGGATGCGTCGATGGCGTTTTATAAGCTGTTGGGATTAAAGGAAACTCGCCGTCATGAGAGCGAAAAGGGGCGGTTTACGCTGGTCTTCATGGCCCCGCCGGACCAGCCGGATTGTCCCGTCGAGTTGACCTATAACTGGGATGGCGACGATGCGCTGCCGTCTGATAGCCGTCATTTCGGTCATCTAGCCTACCGCGTCGATAACATTTACGAGATGTGCCAGCACCTGATGGACAATGGCGTGACCATCAACCGTCCGCCCCGGGATGGTCACATGGCTTTTGTCCGCTCGCCCGACAACATCTCGATCGAGCTTTTGCAGCGCGGTGATCATCTGCCACCCGCCGAACCCTGGGCCAGCATGGAGAATACAGGCCATTGGTGAGGATCGCGGCGGCGCTGATATCGGCCTGCCTTGCGCTGCCTGCCTGGGGAGATTGCCGCCTTGCCTTGCTGCTGGCGCTGGATGTGTCGTCTTCCGTCGACATGGTCGAAGACGGCTTGCAGCGCGGTGGCCTTGCCGCGGCCCTGGTCGCCCCCGAGGTGCGGGCCGCGTTTCTGGCGGGCCCGGACCCTGTGGCCTTGGCAGTATTTGAGTGGTCGGGCCGCTACAATCAGGAGATCATCCTGGACTGGACCCTGATCGACAGCCCTGCCGCCCTGACCCGCGTGTCCGAAACCGTTCGTCAAAGCCGTCGTCAGCACAACGAATTTCCCACCGCTCTTGGCTATGCTCTTGGGTTTGGCGCTGAAATGTTGCAGCGTGCGCCCGAATGTTTGTTCCAGACCATCGATGTGGCGGGCGATGGTCAGAACAACGAGGGATTTGGCCCTGCATTGGCTTATGAAGAATTTCCTTTCGAGGGGGTGACCGTGAACGGTTTGGTGGTGAATGCCGCAGATTTCGAGGCCGAGACGGGCCTTATCAACTTTTACCGGACGGAGGTTTTGCGCGGTCCAGGTGCCTTTCTGGAGGTGGCGCAGGGGTTTGAAGACTACGAACGCGCAATGCGCCGCAAGCTTGAGCGCGAGCTGAGCCCGCCGGTCTTCGGGATGGACGCGATGACGGATCAGCCCGGATGATCCGTTTTGTCTCGGGCCTTCTATGTCTGGTTCTTGGCGCGAGCGCCGGGACAGCGCAGTGCCGGCAGGCGCTGGCCCTTGGCCTGGACGTTTCGGGGTCGGTCGATGCGCGGGAATACCGCTTGCAGATCGAAGGGCTGGCAGCGGCCCTGGGCAGTCCGGGCGTGCGCCAGTCACTACTGACCCTGCCCTCGGCACCGGTTCAGATCCTGGTCTACGAATGGTCCGGGCCCAGCGATCAGGCCTTGATCCTGCCGTGGACCGCGATTTCAGGCGAGGATGCGCTTGACGGTGTGATTGCCCAGATCCTGCTGACCGAGCGGCGCGAGGCCAGCCCCGGCACAGCCCTTGGTGTCGCGATGCAGAAGGGCAGCGCCTATCTGGCCCAGCGTCCAAGCTGCTGGAAGCGGGTGCTGGATATCTCGGGCGACGGCAAATCCAATCTCGGACCGCGGCCCGTCGACGTGAAAGCGTTGCTGGAAACTACAGACATCACCATCAACGCCCTGGTGATCGGGGCGGATGCGCCGGTGCTGAACGATCTGCGGCAATCGGAGATTTCGGAATTGTCAGCCTATTTTCAGGCCAATGTGATCATGGGGCCCGAAGCGTTTGTGGAGACCGCCCTTGGCTTTGAGGATTACGCCGCCGCCATGGCCCGCAAGCTGGAGCGCGAACTGGACACGATCGTGATCTCTGGTGCGGGCGCGACGGACGATTTGGTGGGTGCTGGCGAGCCGAAAACTGTCAGTCAGTAGATATAGCGGATCTGATCCGCCCAATACCGTTCCATCCGCCGTAGCGCCGAAGTGATATCGTTCAGCCCGTCCGGCCCCAGCACGCCCTTGCCCTGCAGACCTGCCGCGTGGCGTTCAAAAAGCTCGGCCACGATGGTGCGGATGCCCCTGCCCTTTTCCGTCAGGCGAACCCGGACCGAGCGGCGGTCAATCTCGCATCGCTGGTGGTGCATATAGCCCATTTCGACCAGCTTCTTGAGGTTGTAGCTGACGTTGCTGCCCTGGTAGTAGCCGCGGGTCTTCAGCTCACCCGCCGTAACCTCGTTGTCGCCGATGTTGAAGAGCAGCAGCGCCTGGACCGCGTTGATCTCGATCACGCCGACCCGTTCGAATTCATCCTTGATGACGTCCAGCAGCAGCCGGTGCAGACGTTCGACCAGCGACAACGCCTCAAGGTATCCGACCATGAACCCCTGTTCATTGGTCTCTGCCACCTTGGCGATCGGTTCCTGAATACTCATGCCGTTCTCCGACTCACAATGCTTGTCAGTCAAACTCGGCAGAAAACGGAAATTTTCAGTTAAACGACGTCAACCCGCGTCAGAGGTTTGAAATTGCTCCCGAATTTGAGCGATCAGGTCAGCAAATTCAGCCGGCGGAGCGGACTGATTTGACACCCATTGATAGAGGTCCTGATCGTTTTCGGCGAGCAGCGCATCGTAGTGTTCGAGTGCTGCGTCATCCATTTCATCAAGCCGCGCATCGGCAAAGGCCGACAGGATCAGATCCATCTCTTTGATCCCGCGCCGCATCGACCGCATCCGCAGCCGCTTGATCCGGTGTTCACGGAGTTCCATCGCTGGCCTCGTTTTCGATCGCCTGACGCAGCCGCTTTTCCAGTACTGCAACCTGATCGGCCTTTGCCTTGAGATCGACACGCAGCTCGCGCAAGGCGGTTAGCGTATCCTGCAACGTGGGCGAAACCTCGACCGGCATTTCAGAGCCCTCGAGCCCCTCACCTTCGCCGTGGATCAGCCACGTGATCGAAACGTTCAGCAAACCCGCCAGCATCGACAGCCGGTTGGCGCGGGGTTCGTTCAGGTCCTCTTCCCATGCGCGCAGGGTCTTGAGCCGGACGCCCAACCGCCGTGCCAGCGCTGTCTGCGACATGCCCGATTGTTCGCGGGCTGCCGCCAGCCTATCGCCGAACGTGGCGGCCTCCGGGCTGTACCAATCTGTCTGATCGTCCATGTCCCTTACTCCTTTGCTGCAATCCGGGTTGATCGTCGCCAAGCCCCTGCCTATGAGAGGCGCGAACCCTTCTAACCTTCTGGTGCCCCGATGCCATTGCTTTCAGCGACCCTTGACCGCGTCAAACCGTCTCCGACCATTGCCGTGACCAACAAGGCGGCTGAATTGAAGGCGGCGGGCCACGACGTCATTGGCCTGGGCGCGGGCGAGCCTGATTTCGACACGCCCCAGCATATCAAGGATGCCGCTGTGGTCGCCATTGCCCTTGGCAAGACCAAATATACCGCGGTTGACGGCATTCCAGAGCTGAAGCAGGCGATCTGTGCCAAGTTCCAGCGGGACAACGGCCTTGAATACACGCCGGCCCAGGTCACCGTGGGCACGGGCGGCAAGCAGGTGCTTTACAACGCACTGATGGCGACGCTGAACGAGGGCGATGAGGTGATCATTCCGGCGCCCTACTGGGTCAGCTATCCGGATATGGTTTTGCTGGCCGGTGGCACGCCGGTGCCGGTCGAATGCGGGATCGACACCGCGTTCAAGATGACGCCCGACCAGCTTGAGGCGGCGATCACGCCCAAGACGAAATGGCTGATCTTTAACTCGCCCTCCAACCCGACCGGCGCGGGCTATGGCAAGGACGAGTTGAAAGCCCTGACTGATGTGCTGATGCGGCACCCGCATGTCTGGGTCATGACCGACGATATGTACGAACATCTCGTCTATGACGATTTCGAATTCTGCACCCCGGCGCAGGTTGAGCCCGGCCTTTATGACCGCACGCTGACGGTCAACGGCGTCTCCAAGGCCTATGCCATGACCGGCTGGCGCATCGGATACGCGGCTGGCCCCGAGGATCTGATCAAGGCAATGCGCAAGATCCAGTCGCAATCGACCTCGAACCCCTGTTCGATCAGCCAGTGGGCCGCTGTCGAGGCGCTGAATGGCGAGCATGATTTCATCGCCAAGAACAACGCGGTCTTCAAGCGCCGCCGCGATCTGGTCGTCTCGATGCTGAACGAGATCGAAGGCGTGACATGCCCGGTGCCCGAGGGCGCGTTCTATGTCTATCCATCCATCGCCGGGCTGATCGGCAAAACCTCGGCCGCGGGCACGGCCATCACCGACGACGAAGCCTTTGCCACGGCCCTGCTCGAAGAAAAGGGTGTGGCGGTCGTCTTTGGCGCGGCTTTCGGGGTCTCACCCAATTTCCGGGTCAGCTATGCGACGTCGGACGAGGCGCTCAAAGAAGCCTGCACCCGCATCCAGGATTTCTGCGCATCGCTGACGTGAACCGGCGGTAAACAGCCTTATCGTTTCGTAAACCCGTTGCCGGTATCGAACGACGCGGGGTTCCGCCTGTCGGGCCTTTGACAGCCTGTTAACCAGTTTCTAGGGTGCGCGGAAAAAGGTTCGCATCATGACTGAACTGCCAGAATACTATTTTCGCATTCGCGAAAACGGCGCGGTTGTGTTTCGCGTAGACACCGAAAACCGACAGCGGCGCATCGAGATGGATCAGATTGCGGTGATCAACATCCGCAATGGTGAGATCAAGCCGCATGGCGACCGGGTTCTTTCCGACGAGGATATGGAGACGATCCGCGATTGGATGACCAAGCGTATGGAATTGCTGGGTCGTCGCGACATGGATGACATTCACCGCGCCATCGATCACCTGAACCTCACGACCCAGTGGGCCCAGTCCAAGGCGACCGAGGATCAGCTGGAGGATGTGACGGATTCGCTGTTGATGGCGATGCACGATTTGCGCAGCGTTCTGGTGCGCAAAAAAGCGGACAGGCTGATGAAACGCTAGGCCGGCATCTGTGGAAAAAGTCTCAAAATCCAGTACAGACGCCAAGGTATGTACGGGATTCCGCCGATGACGCGGGCATTCGGCACCGGCCCTTTCGACCATTAGTGTGGCGTGCATATACACTCTTCACTCACTGGGAATCGAAGAAAACGGGGCAAGAATGAAGACGAAGACAGCGGCCTTTGTGCTGCCGACGTCTGCTATGATCGATGAGGCTGAACACCAGGACGATCCATCGCAGGAAACCGAGCAGAACGAGACGATCCAACCGACCACACTAGAAATTGCGACGGCGATGCTGGCCGCAGGAACCAGCAATCCGGTCCTGACCCCCAGCGACTATGCCGCCATCATCCACCATATCCGGAAGGCCCCCGAGCACGATGCCTTTTACGATCGCATCGATCAGGTCCGGCACAGCCAGTCGGATGAGATGCAGCGCGGCCATATCTCGATCGATCTGGCAGAGGCGGATCCGACCAGCCTGCAGGGCGGCTGGATCCAGGGATTGATGCAGAAAGACCTGATTCTCTAAATCAGGTCCGCGAGGCGGACCGCGTCAGGACAGACCCGGCTTGGCCATCGGTGCCAGTTGGGTCGCGCCGCCCCGCCAGAACCGTAGCATCAAGAGCGCAGCCGCACAGGCGAGCCCTGCGACGAGGCCCATCCATATGCCGGCAGCGCCGTAGCCCGCCACAAAGCCAAGGCCGTATGAGGCCGGCAGGCCCACCATCCAATAGGACACGCCCGCCAGCACCATCGGAACCGTCGTGTCCTGCACCCCGCGCAGCAGACCGAGTGCAACCGCCTGCGCCCCGTCCACAAGCTGAAAAAGCGCGGCAAGCGCCAAGAGAACAACGCCGATGGCAAGGATCTGGTCGCGCGCCGGTTCATCCCGCTGCATGAAGAGCGAGATCAGCGGCTCGGGCCAGACAACAAAACCGATGATCGTCAGGATCGCCATCGTCAGGCTGAGTACGATCACCACCCGCGCGCCCCGCACCAGATGCGGCCTGTCCTGCCGTCCCACAGCATTCCCCGCCCGGATGGTTGCGACATTGGCAAGACCCAGATGCACCATGAACGTGATCGAGGCCAGCTGCAGCGCGATGCCGTGTGCGGCCAGCGGGATCGCCCCGAGCCACCCCATCATCACGGCCGAGCCTGCAAAGAGCCCAACCTCGCTGAGACTGGTGAGCCCGATGGGCAGGCCAAGTCGGAAGACGCGCCCCAACATCTCCCAATCGGCCCGCCAGAGCCGCTGGAAAAGCGCGTGATGCGGCAGTACGAACAGCACGTAGAGCACGGCACCGATGACGCTGACGGTTTGCGTGATGACCGATGCCAGGGCCGCACCGACGATACCCAGTTCAGGCGCGCCCCAATTGCCGAAGATCAGCGCATAATTGGCCGCGGCATTGGCAAAGGCAGCCACGATGGTGATCCAAAAGACGATCTGCGTTCGCTCAAGCGCGGCAAGATAATTCCGCAAAACCATGAGGATAAGCGCCGGAAACACCCCGAATCCGGCAATGCGGAGGTATCGCGCGGCGTCCAGGGCCACCTGCGGCTCTTGCCCCATTGCCAGCAGGATCGGCTGGGAAAAGAGCATGAGCGGCAGAACCAGCACGGCGAAGGCAAAGGATAGCCACAACCCCATGCGGGTGGCGCGCCGGATGCTGACCTCGTCGCCGGCCGAGTGCGATGCCGCCACAAGTGGCATTACGGCCCAGGCGAACCCGGCGCCCATGAGAAACAGCACAAAGAAATAGCTTGAGCCCAGCGTCACGGCCGCCAGCGCCTCGACCCCGTACCAGCCCACCATGACGGTGTCTGTCACGCCGATCGCGACCTGGCCCAGATGCCCGCCGATCAGCGGCAAACCAAGCCTGAGCGCGGCGCGGGCATGCGCCGGGTATGACATCTGGGTTGTAGACATGCCGAACCCTTACGCCTGAGTGGCGCGGGTTGGAAGGACCAATTTCAGGTTGAAGGCGCGGTATCGCCGCCAAGATGGGTTTGCTTGAAACCACCGGGATACTTGAGACCATAGCCAAGCGCCCGGTCGATCCCGATATGCGCGATCCAGATCAGCGCGACAGGCAAGGCAGCGGGCGTCACAACGACACCCAGAAAAGCCAGCGCCACCGGCAGAGCATAAGTATGCGCAAGGTTATAGATCCGCGCCCCAAAGGCAGGGCTGCGCAGGTACCCGACCATACCCAGATCGGGGGCAAGGATCAGAGCCGCGAACAGCCACCAGCTTGCCCCGCTTTGCGCATAGGCCCAGATTGCAGCAGCGGCCACAACGCCGCCTTCGATCTGCAAAAGTATGCGCACGCTTCCGTAGGTCTGTCCGCTCATTTGTGGCCCCTTTCCCCTGTTCGTCATCATCATGGATCTTAACCACACCAACACAATCAGTTTGCAACTTACGCGAGAATCGCTTGCAACGCCTCCCCTTCGCCCTGCAATGTGCGCCCGTGCATACCGTTATCATGTGAAATTGATGGCGGCTGCTTGGGGATACGGTATTGGAGATGGTGATGAATTCGGTTTTTTTCCGAGGTTTGTTCATACTTGCAGCGCTGTTCGTGGTGGCCGGCGGCATGATGAACCCGATTGACCGGGTGCGTCCGGACGCGCCAGAGCTTGCGCCGTTCGGGCCGTTTCCGGTTGGCGTTCAGACCCGTATGTTGGTCGATGGCGAACGTCTCGACATCCTGAACGTCGCGGGGAACGCCCGCCCTGTCTATGACCGCCCCCTGACCATCGAGCTTTGGTACCCTGCCGTCGAGGGCACTGTTCCGCGCGGAACCTACACTGCCATCCTGCGCGACGGACAGACCGAGGTCACCCTTTCAGGCCGCGCAGTGCGCGACGCGGCACCGGTCGAGGCCGGGTCCTTTCCGCTGGTCATTCTCAGCCACGGCTATCCGGGTAACCGCTATCTGATGAGCCATCTGGGCGAAAACCTTGCCTCGAAAGGCTATGTCGTGGCCTCGATCGACCACACCGACAGCACCTATTCCGATCAGGCCGCCTTTGGCTCTACCCTCTATAACCGCCCGCTGGATCAGGCCTTTGTTCTGGACAGCCTGGCGGCGTCCGATGACCCGGTGACAGGGCTGATCGATGACGAAAACGTGGGCATCATCGGCTATTCCATGGGCGGTTACGGCGCCCTGATCTTTGGCGGTGCGGGTGTCACCCAAGCCTCGACCGAGCTGACCTGGGGCACGCCCGAGGGCTTGCTGTCGCTGCATCTGGCCGGTACCGAAACCCATGAGGCGCTGATGGACGAGCGTCTGAAGGCGGTCATCACAATCGGGCCATGGGGCAAGAATGCGGGCTTTTGGGATGCCGAAGGCATGGCTGGACTGCGCAAGCCGACCCTCATCATGGCGGGCGGGGCTGACGACGTTTCGGTCTATCCAGCGATGCGGGCCATCTTTGACGAGGCGGTGCGCACCGACCGGCATCTGCTGACCTTTGATCACGCCAACCACAATGCCGCCGCCCCGATCCCGGCCCCGCTGGAAAGCTGGCAATCCGTCGACAATCTCGATTTCGTGCCCTTCGAGCACTATGCCGATGCGGTCTGGGACACGACCCGCATGAACAACATCGCCCAGCATTTCGCAACGGCGTTTCTGGATCTGCACCTCAAGGGTCAGGCCGAGAAATCGCGTTACTTTGACCTGGTGACCAAAGCCGAAGACGGCGTTGTCGCGCTTGATGAAAACGGCCAGCCAACCGACGACCACACCTATTGGGCGGGCTTTGCACCGCGCACCGCGGCAGGCCTGCGCTTCGAAACCAAGCTGCGCGGCGAGTGATGGAGACCGAAACCCTCTCACTCAATGGGCACCCGTTCTTTGTCCGACGGTGGGGGGATCCGGCGTTGCCGCGTCTGCTGCTGTTGCACGGCTTTCCGGAATATGGCGGCGCGTGGAGCGATTTTGCCCCGCTGCTGGCTGACCGCTTTCACGTGATCGCACCCGACCAGCGCGGCTATGGGCAAAGCTGGGCGCCTGCGGATGTGGGCGAATACGTCTTGTCGAAACTGGTCGATGACATGGCCACCCTGATCGGCGAGGGGCCTGTCACCGTGATGGGGCACGACTGGGGTGCATCGGTCGCCTACGGGCTTGCCATGTTCCGCCCCGACCTTGTCGAGAGGCTCATCATCGCGAACGGGGTCCATCCCGTGCCGTTTCAGCGGGCGATGGCGTCAGGCGGGCCGCAATCCGAAGCCTCGCAATACATCAACAAGTTGCGGGCCGATGGATGCGAAGACCGGCTGGCCGAGGACAATTGCGGCAGGCTCATGCAGATGTTTTCGTCCAAGATGGACATGACGTGGATGACCCCGGAACGAGAGACCGCCTACAAGACCGAATGGGCCCGGCCCGGACGGCTGCGGGGGATGCTGAACTGGTACCGCGCCTCGCCCCTCGTCGTTGCGGATCCCGGCCAACCGGTCGAAATGCCCGAACTGCCAACCGATCGGCTGATGGTGAATTGCCCGCATCTGCTGATCTGGGGCGCGAAGGATACGGCCCTGCTGCCGGTGTCGACCGACGGGCTCGAAACCTTTGCGCCGCGCCTGACGCGGGTGGTGCTCGATGACGCCGATCACTGGCTGGTTCACCAGCAGCCCGAAGCGATTGCGGGCAAGATTGTGGCATGGATGGGGCAGGAAACGGACTTTCCCCAGAACTGACCCAATACGGGATTTCAAAGACTTACGGTGGGTCGGGCCGGCGTTTCTGCACGCTGGAGTTGATGTTTCGACCATAGGTTACGCACCTGAAAACAAACACTATTTCGACTTGGGCGTTGCTGCGCTATGGTCACCGCACCAGGCGGACGTGTCGTAGAGGCCTGGCGGTTCATTGTAACGAGTAACTGGAACAGTCATGTTGCGTTCACAGAAATACCTTTTTGTCCTCGCCGCCGCGCTTTCATTCGTGGCAACGCTGGGATCAGCCGCCACATTCACCTACGACCTGCATGATCATCCCGGCGCATCGAAGAGCGCCGAGCATGATTATGGCCTCCGCCTGGACGAATGGGGGCAATTCTTTTCTTTTGGTAACGGCGCGTCGGCACAGCTGGTCTATGACAATGCGGCGGGTACGGCTGTCATTTCGGGCAGCGTTCGCGAAAGCCTTGGGCTGAGTGGCGGATCAAAGACCTTCGGCGGTCTTTGGACGCTCAGCTATACCATGACGGGGCTGACCGATCTGGGCGGGGGCTTCTTCAAGGATTTTATCGGCGGTTCGGGCTCATTGACTGATGGGACAACGACGCGTGTGCTGGGGGCAGCCGCAAATCGGGCCGGCGAATATTTCATTTTCGATGCGAACGGTCACCGGATTAGTGACCCAAACGGGATCACCGGCCACGGCTGGGTTGGCAAGACAGGGGGGTATAACGACTTCTTGCTGACCGCGACGGTCGCGACAGTGCCGCTTCCGGCTGCCGCATGGCTGCTGCTTGGCGCTGTGGCGGGGCTTTTCGGCCTGCGCCGCCGCACCTGATCCCGGAAGCAGTTTGCGAAAATGGGGCCCGGCCAGCGATGGCCGGGCCCTGGTCTTTCCTGCGACTTAGGTCCATACCCCCTTGCAGCATCGCCGCCCCATGCTTAGCAATTAACTTATGAACATGCCCCTCATCGACCCGTTTCAGCGCGCGATCAAATACTTGCGTGTGTCGGTCACCGACCGCTGCGATTTCCGCTGCGTCTATTGCATGTCGGAAAACATGACCTTCCTGCCCAAAAAGGATCTGCTGACGCTGGAAGAGCTGGATCGGATGTGTTCGACCTTTGTCCGCCTTGGCGTGGAAAAGCTGCGGATCACCGGGGGTGAGCCGCTGGTGCGTCGCAACATCCTGAGCTTTTTCAACGCCATGGGCCGCCATCTGGACAGCGGCGCCCTGAAGGAGCTGACACTGACGACCAACGGTTCCCAGCTGGAACGCTTCGCGACCGAACTCTACAGCGCGGGCGTGCGCCGCGTGAACGTCTCACTCGATACGCTGGATGAAGAGAAGTTTGCCCAGATCACCCGCTGGGGCCGCCTGCCCCAAGTGATGAAGGGGATCGATGCGGCACAGGCCGCCGGCCTCCGGATCAAGATCAACGCCGTGGCGCTCAAGGGCTTTAACGAAGATGAACTGCCCCGCATCACCGAATGGTGCGCCGAGCGCGGTATGGATCTGACCTGGATCGAAGTCATGCCGATGGGCGATATCGGCAACGAGGACCGGTTGGGGCAGTACTGGTCCCTCAAGGACGTCCGCAAACGGTATGAAGACCACTATACCGTCACCGATCTGGCCGAGCGCACGGGCGGCCCGGCCCGCTATGTCAGGCTGGAGGAAACCGGTCAGAAGATCGGCTTTATCACGCCGCTCAGCCACAATTTCTGCGAAAGCTGCAACCGGGTGCGGATCACCTGCACGGGCGAAATCTATATGTGTCTAGGGCAGGAAGACATGGCCGACCTGCGTGCGCCGCTGCGCAATCACCCCGAGGACGATGCGCCCCTCGAAGACGCGATCCGCGCGGCCATTGCGCTCAAGCCCAAGGGCCATGATTTCGACTATTCCCGCCAGCGCCTCGACGGGCAGATGCCCCGCCACATGAGCCATACCGGCGGCTGAGCCCTGCGATGACCTTTCTGGTCCAGCTTTACCGCGCAGCCTCTGCGCTGGCCCTGCCGTTCGCGGCCCGGCGTCAGGTGCAGCGGATCAGGGCGGCCGGTTTTTCCGTCGACCGCGCGCATGAAAGGCTGGGACATTCGACCGCGGACCGCCCGCTTGGACCCTTGCTCTGGGTCCATGGCGCGTCGGTGGGTGAAACCAAATCCGCCCTGCCCCTCGTGGCGCGCATGATCGAACGGGGCATCACCGTTCTCTTGACCTCCGGCACGGCCACATCGGCTCAGGCCGTGGCCCCGCGCCTGCCCGAAGGCGCAATCCACCAATTCGCGCCGCTCGATGGTATTGGCCCGATGCGCCGGTTTCTCGATCACTGGCGGCCCGATGCCGTCGTCTTGGTGGAAAGCGAGCTTTGGCCGAACCTTCTGACCGAATGTGCCGCGCGCGGGCTGCCGGTGGCCCTCATTAACGCAAGGCTGTCGGATTCGTCGGCCCAAGGATGGAAGCGGTTCCCCGCGACTGCCCGCTCGGTGCTGGGCGCTGTGCGGATGGCCCATTGCCAGGATCAGCGGACGCGCGACCACCTGCGCAATCTGGGGCTCGACTTCGCGCGGACTGGCGTCAACCTCAAGGCCATTCAGACCGCGCCGATGCTGCGCCCGGAGGCTTTGCAAGGTCTTCGACGGGCCTTGCAAAGCCGCCCCCTCTGGGTCGCCGCGTCCACCCATGAGGGCGAAGAGACGGTCGTGCTCGACGCGCATCGCCGCCTTTTGGAAACCCATCCGGATCTCATGCTGATCCTCGTGCCCCGCCATCCCGAACGGGCCGACGAGGTTCTGGCCCTGATGCCTGACCTTGCCGTCGCACAACGCAGCAAAGGGCAAGATCTGGACGCCACGGCGCAGGTCTATCTGGCGGACACGATCGGAGAGATGGATCTCTGGTACAGCCTCGCGCCCATCGTCTTTCTCGGCGGCTCGCTCGTGCCCATAGGCGGGCACACCCCGTTCGAACCCGCTGCCGCGGGCTGCGCGATCCTGCATGGCCCGCTTTACGCGAATTTCGAACAGGTTTATGTGGATTTCGCCAAGGCGGGTGCCGCTCTGGAAATCACCGATGCGGCGGGCCTCGCCGGGGCGGTCGACCGGCTGCTGAACCACCCGGAGCAGGCGCAAAAGATGGCCATGGCGGCCGAACCCCTTGCACTGGGCGATAGTCCTGCGCTCGATGCTCTGATCGATGACGTCCTTGCCCTGACCGATCTGGACGGACTGCCCGGCGATGACTGACCTTTCGCAGATCGATGTTATCGCCCCCAATTTCAAACGCCGCCTGTCGGGCGTCACGGCCACGGTCGCCCGGCTGGTGCCACTGCAGGCCAAAGACATCGCCATCTGCACCTGCGCGCCCGAAATGCCGGAGGACGTGCCGAACGTGCATTGGCCCCGGCTGTTGACGATGTCCCGCCGCCCCCGCGTCTGGCATGCGCGCCGCAACACCGAGATGATCGGGGGGCTCGCGCTGAAATACCTCTTGGGCAAACGGCTCAAACTGCTTTTCACATCCGCCTCGCAGCGGCGGCACACCGGCTGGACCAAATGGCTGATCCGGCAGATGGATGATGTCATCGCCACCTCCGGCAAGACGGCCACTTATCTTGATCGTCCCGCGCATGTGATCCGCCACGGCATCGACTGTGAGGCATTCGTCCCACCTGCCGACAAGGCGGCACTGCGGGCCGATCTGAACCTGCCGGAGGGCCGCCTGATCGGCTGCTATGGCCGGATCCGCGCCCAGAAGGGCACGGATGCCTTCGTTGACGCCATGATCCAAACGCTGCCCACGCATCCCGACAGCTACGCGTTGGTTATGGGCCGTGCAACCGAACAGCATGGCGCCTTCCTGACCGACCTCAAGAGCCGGGTCCGCGATGCGGGGCTGTCCGACCGCATCCGATTTCTGCCCGAAGTACCCGTCTGGGACATGCCCCGCTACTACCAGGCGCTGGATCTCTATGTCGCCCCGCAACGATGGGAAGGGTTTGGCCTTACCCCGCTTGAGGCGATGGCCTGTGGCGTACCGGTGATCGCCACGCGGGTCGGCGCGTTCGAGGAACTGGTTTTGGATGGCAGGACCGGATCACTGATCGCACCCGGAGACGTGACGGCGATGGCCCAGGCAGTGGATGAGCTGTTGGCCGCGCCCGATAAACTCGCCGCGATGGCCGGGGCCGCGCGGGCACATATGCTGGAAAACTTCCGGATCGAGCAGGAAGCCGCGGCAATCACCGCAATCTACCGGCAGATGCTTGGCGTCTAGACGCTCACCCCGACGGTTTTCCGCACGAGATCCCAATAGACATCCTGCAATTCATTGACCGCGAGGCGCCCCCCCTCGCGGAACCATGTGGTGACCCCTGTCAGCATCGCGATGACCGCGAGCGTCGTCACCTTGGTGTCGGCCATTTTGAAAGCCCCTTCTTCCGCACCCTCGCGCAGGATCGCCTCGAGATGGTCTTCGTAGCGGCGGCGCAGGCCTTCGATGATCTCGAAATTCTCAGGGGTGAGGTTCCGCAGCTCCATGTAGGCGATGAACACCGCATCGGGCCGTTCGACGTGAAAGGCGATGTGGAACCGCACGAAGGCTTCGAGCCGCGCAACCGGCCGCCCAGCGGGCTCTGGCAGCGCGCGCAGCAGATCCTCCATATGCGTGACCATGAGGTCGTAGAGCAGGCTTTGCTTGTCCGGGGTGTAGTTATAGAGGGCACCGGCCTGCACCCCGACCTCGGCCGCGATCTGGCGCATCGACACGGCCGCATAGCCTTGGCGCGCAAAAAGCTGCTGCGCCGCCGCCCGGATGCGGGGCCCCGTGATGTCCGAATGTGATCCAGCTGTACGCGCCATACATCATGGCTAACTGAACGGATGTTCAAAACCAAGCCATTGTTGATTGTCCGCCGTCTCTGGTGCATCACGATGGCAACAGCGAGCGGAGAGAGTTGATGCGGTTGGCCGCATGCCTTGTCATCCTTGCGGCCATGTCGGCCTGCACCCAGTTCCCGGAACTGGATGATGCCGTGTCGGCTGAGGCCCAAGCCGCCCCTTACCCGGCCCTGGTCGATCTTGGACCGCTGGTGGCGCAGGCCCGGACGGGACGCACCGACCCAGCCGAGGTTGAAACCAGTGTCGACGCACGCGTCGCGGCACTGCGGGCGCGGGCC
>CAWUIQ010000064.1:0-19650 GCA_963922565.1 uncultured Rhodobacterales bacterium | reverse complement strand
GCAACTGACTTTTAATCAGTGGGTCGCAGGTTCGAATCCTGCACGGCTCACCACTGTTTCTCCAAAGGGATCAAGATGATGAAGGGCGACCTAAGTGTTGCCTTGCTAGGCTCTGCAAACTCTCTGCAACATTGCCTAGCGCTGGGCGATTAAAACAGGCGATGTGCGTCGTTATCCCCTACATTCGGGCCAAAAGGGTCAGCGTCGAAAATGGGCAGGCAGTTGTCAGCGGCGACCGCTCCGAGTTGCGGTATGTGCTTAAAGAACTTCAGAAATCGCCTAAATCGGACGGATCAGTAGAAAGCAATGGTGCCGTCGCCAGCGACCCCGTCGGCTTGAAAAACGTCCTTTTCCAGATCCAAACCAATAGTAATAACTATCCATGACAGGGCTCCTGTCCAGACAGAAGATGGCTTCTGCAGTGTGCCGCAAAGCGCAACGGTTGGTGCAGACGCCATCCACCCCATCCGCATAGTTCGATTTGACAGCTCGCTAGATTTTGCGGGCGCGGCGAAGCTCATCTCTGACGAGTGGCAGCGCAGCGGAGGCAGTTAGTCGCCAATAAGAGAGCACCTGACTGCTAAGGCAGACGACTCAAACCGGAGAAGGAGGGATGCGAGGAAAATGCGGGACATCAAACCAAGTTCGGTCTTTCCTTCGTCTTCGCGCGTTTTCATTGCGTCGCGCAGTAGCCCATTTGGTAAAGTGTCTGAGCCAGTACGTTGACGCCAACCGTGCAGTCGCTAATCGTCGAGAACTCCTCTGGCGTGTGGCTGCGCCCGCCTGCGCTTCGGACAAAGATCATGGCAACAGAGGCAATCAGCGCCATCTGTTGGGAATCGTGCCCGGCGCCGCTAACCATCGCCAGATGGGGGACGCCAAGATGGTTTGCGGCCGTTTTCATTGCTTCAAGGATTGCAGGATCGCTGCGGCAAGGTTCGAGATTAATAAGCTGTTTTCGGCTGTACCCAAGGCCACGCCGCGCGCAGATTTCTGACATAAGCTTGTCCTGCGTGGCATAAAGCGTGCGGCGGGCCTCCGGATCGGGATGGCGGGCATCCAGCGAAAACGTCACCCGAGACGGCACGACCGCAGTACCCCCCGGTTCGATTTTGCATTGTCCGATGGTTGTCACGGCGGGTCTGCCCAGCCGGTGCGCGTGGTCAATCAAAGACGAGGCGATTTCGGCAAAGCCCGCCATCGGATCGCGGCGCAGATCCATTGGAAACGCCCCGGCGTGATTATCCTGACCGTCTATGGTGATCTCAAACTGTCCCATCCCTGTGATGGCGCTGACCAGTCCGACGGGCAGATCGGCTGCCTCAAGGATGGGACCTTGTTCGATATGGAGTTCAATGAAAGCCCCGATGTCGCTGCGCACTGCCTCTGCCACACGGGCAGGGTCCAACCCAATTCCGGACATTACCGCTCCGATCGGTTCACCCGAAAAGCTGAGAGTTGTTTGCAGATCATCCGGGGCGATTTTGCCCACGATCCCGCGCGACCCCCAAAAGCCGCTTGTTGGAAAGCGGCTGCCTTCCTCTTCGCATAGAACAACAGCTTCAAGCGTCTTTTCTGGCTGACCAACCTGTTCTTTCAAAGCCGCGAGTGAGATCAGCCCGGCGACGACCCCCAAAGCGCCATCGTATCGCCCGCCCGGGTCTTGGCTATCGATGTGCGAGCCTGTAGCGATCACCGGACCGGGCGTTTTGCCCTCGAGGCGCGCCCAAAGGTTGCCAAGTGCATCCTGACGCATCTCCAGACCTGCATCCGTGCCGAATGCCCGACAGATCTCGACCGCCTCAACCCATTCGGGAGAGTATGCAAGGCGCGACACGCCCGTTTCACCCACCTGCCCCACTTTGGCCAGCCTCATAAGCAGGTCTTCGACTGCTTTTTCCTCAATTTTGATTTTTTGCACTGGGAAATCCCTCAAGGTCTTCATTGGCAGGCTTGCACACCTTGCGTGATCCCGCGAGGCTCAGAATGGCATTCCATATGTGATTTGGACGATACGCTGGAAAAGCAGGCAAACGCCTCTCGGAGGTTTTATGAAGACGATCAATGTTCCGGTTGAACCGCTCACCGCGAAGGCTTTCGCGGAATATGGTTGGTTGTTGGAGCCTGATGCCGCGCCAGACTATACCCGGACGGGACTGCAGAACTGGCGCTTGCCATTCGCGAGTGAAGATGCGTTGCGTTTGCAGGTCATGCGCTACCGCAACCGCGACATGCGGCTGTCGATGTTCGAGCGCCACGTCAGCGTGACCGAAGCCCGCCATCCGATTGGAGACGCCGCTGCCGTTCTGGTGGTTGCGGGTGACCCATCTCAAGACGCACCTCCGGCGGCAAATTCTGTCAGAGCGTTTCTGCTCGATGGTCAAACCGGGATCATGTTCCGCAAAGGCGTCTGGCATGGGCTCGATTGTTTTCCTGCGCGCACAGAACATGTAAATTACCTTTTTCTCTCCGATGCGGGAACCGAGGACGAGATCGAAGCGCAGGCCTACCCTCAGTCAGGTACGCACACGCAAATCTTTGATTTCGCTGAAAAGGGTATTTCGTTCCAAGTCATGGACTCGAAGGGATTGTTAGCATGACCCGCCACCACAAATTGCCAGACATGGTTGCCGCCGAGGCTCCATTCAGCCACATCGTGGAAAGCGGTGATCTGGTTTGGCTGTCGGGTATCCTGGCCGCAGACGACGTGGCAGCCGGACCAGAGGCCATGGCCTCGATCACGTCAGAGACAGAAACATGCCTGCGGCTGATCGAACGCATGCTTCTGACAGTTGATCTCACACTTGCGGACGTGACCTCAGTTCTCGTGCATATGACGGATCTCGCGGAGTTCGAGGAAATGAATGAAGCCTACGGACGGTTTTTCGCGTCAGGTCAGGAACCAGTGCGGACCTGTGTTGGCGTTTCAGCCTTGCTGGAAGGCGCCCGCATAGAGTTCACGTGTCAGGCAAAAAGGCCAGAGCCAGGCGAAACGCACTAGGCTCACAAATTAAGCAATCGCAACTGAGTTTGTCGTATTCGGCATCATGTAAGCCACAATGGCATGCCATGTTGCTAAAGTGGCCGTCGCGGATCTGCATCTGCATTTAGGATCTTCGCCGACACACCAACTCGGGGGAAATACGATGTTCAGAATCTTGAAAGCCTGCTCTGTAGCCGTTCTTTTGATCGCTGCGGCTGCAGTGGCGCAAGCTGAGACGACCTACGAAGCAATCAAACGCACGGGCAAGGTCACGGTTGGAACCGAAGCCGCCTTTCCGCCCTTCGAATTCGTAGAAGACGGTAAAATCGTGGGATATGGGAAAGATATCCTCGACTACATTGTCGCCGATCTGGGTGTGGAACTGAACCAGCTTGATTTACCATGGCAAGGAATTCTGCCGGGTGTTCTGGCAGGCAAGTTCGATTTCGTTGCCACGACTGTCAGCGTAAGACCAGAGCGTGTGACCAAATACGCTTTCACAGTCCCGATTGCGGAGGGCACAACGTGGACCATGAAGCGCATGGGCGATGACAGTATCGGAGGGGTGGAAGACCTCGCGGGCAAAGTCGTGGGCACGCAGCTTTCTTCTGCAGGCGAGGCGGCAGCGAAAGAGTTCGAGGCGACGCTTGATGGCGGTTTTGCAGAGCTTAAGCTGTACACCTCATACCCCGAAACCTATTTGGCATTGGCGAATGGCGAGATTGATGTCGTTGTGCAATCGCTGCCAAACCTTGCGGTCGTCGCCAAGGAACAGCCGGGCGTCTTCGAACTGGTCGGAGCAATCGGCAGCCTGTCCTACATGGGATGGGTCACTCGGCCCGAAGACCTCGATCTTCGTGATTACCTCAGTTCCAAGATCATCGAGATGCGAGATAACGGCAAACTCTATGAGCTTCAGGACAAGTGGTTCGGCTTCAAGATGGAGATCCCGGACGAAGGCTATCTGCCAGAAGGGGCCATTTGATCCTGCCCGAGCGGCCTGAATGAAGTTCGACATCTCTTACACGATTGAAGCGCTCCCTCGCCTTTTGGAGGGGGCGCTTGTCACGTTGCAGGTGACGCTGTTGGGCTTTGTGCTCAGCCTGACGCTGGCAACTGCGCTGACCGTGATGCGTGAGGTGACGAATTCCCGCTGGGCACACGGTAGTTTAGCAGTTTACATCAGCTTCATTCGCGGCACACCGCTTTTGGTGCAGATTTTCCTGATTTACTATGTCTCGCCCGTGATTGGGCTGGACATCGGCCCTTACACGGCCGGCATCCTCGCGATTACGCTCAACAGCGCCGCCTTTGTGGTCGAGATATTGCGCGGTGGGCTGGCATCTATTCCGCCAGGTCAATTCGAAGCTGCACGGGCGTTAGGGCTAAATGGGTCGGCGCTGTGGGGAAGGGTGATCCTGCCACAGACCTTCATCGCGTCGGTGCCGCCGCTGGTAAACGAGTTCACGCAGGTTCTGAAAGCCTCTGCCCTTTTGTCGACGATCACGATTGTTGAGCTCATGCGGGTTTCACAGCAGATTTTCAGCCGAAACTATCACCCGGTCGAGGTTCTGACAGGGACCTTCATTCTCTATTTCCTAATGTGTTTTGCTGTCAGCCGTTCCGCCGCATTGATCGAAGCGCGACTTGAAAGACGGCGGGCCTGAGCAATGAGTCTCGATTTTTCGATATTCGTCGACTACGGGCCGCGCATTCTTCTGGGGTTCTGGCTGACCATCAAGATCGTTGTGCTTGCCATTGCCCTTGGACTGCCCTTCGGTGTCCTTCTCGCATTGGCGCGGAGGTCGCGCTTCCGGCTGCTGAGCTGGGCGGCGTTGGCGTTCATTGAGGTCTTCCGCAACACACCCTTCATCATTCAGGTCTTCCTGCTCTATTACGTCTTGCCCTTCTACGGTTTACGTCTGCCCGCCGACCAAGTGGGCGTTCTGGCTTTGGCGGCCTTCGGCAGCGCTTATTTCGCGGAAGTGATCCGCGGGGGCATAGATGCGGTGCCGGCGCGGCAGCTTGATAGTGCGCGCGCGATTGGAATGAGCGATCTGCAAGCCATGCGCCATATCGTGCTGCCACAAAGCCTTGCGATCATTCTGCCGCCACTGACGAACCAGATGCTGTCGCTGATCAAGGAGAGCGCCATTCTGTCGACGATCACGGTTCAAGAGATGACTATGACGGCCATTCGGGTACAAGGCGAAACGTTTCGTCCTTTCGAGGCCTTCATTATGATCGCAGCCCTGTACTGGCTGCTGAACGAGGTCGTGGCCATCGCGATGCGTGCCTTGGAAAGACGCTGGACCGCACGCCCGATGAGAGGCGATGTGTGATGGCTGAGAAGTTTCTGGAACTCATCGGTTTGACCACGCGCTTTGGGCAGGTCACGGCGCTTAACGATGTCTCACTGAGCGTTGCCCGCAGCGAAGTCGTTTGCATCATCGGGCCAAGCGGTTGCGGCAAAAGCACCCTGCTGCGTGCCGCGAACTGGCTGACCCCGCCGGATGTGGGCACGGTGCGCCTGAACGGTTCGGTCGTTGGTGAGGCACCCGAGCGGCGCGTAACGGGCGCGCAAATTCGCGCGCTGAATGCCAAACGTGCGCAAATCGGAATGGTGTTTCAGCAATTCAACGTTTGGCCGCATATGACTGCTCTTGAAAACGTCGCACGTGCACAAGTCGTTGTTCTTCGGCGTGACCGGGCCGACGCGGAAGCCAAGGCGCGGCAGGCCCTTGCGGACGTGGGTTTGTCAGACAAACTGAACGCTTGGCCCGATATGCTTTCGGGCGGGCAGAAACAGCGGCTTGGCATCGCCCGCGCGCTTGCGATGGACCCGGCGTTGATGCTGCTGGACGAACCGACCTCGGCGCTGGACCCGGAACTTGTCGCCGAGGTTCTGAACGTTTTGAAGCGACTGGCCGCAGCCCAGATGACCATGCTGATTGTCACGCATGAGTTGGGGTTTGCGGCGCAGGTGGCCGACCGGATCATTTTTATGGAGGCGGGCAATATTGTCGAAGAGGGCCCCCCGAGCCAGCTTCTGCACAGCCCGCGCACAGAAAGGCTGAAAACCTTCCTCGACAAACTATCGCTGACCGCACTGCCAAAGGAACATGCCCATGATCCAGTTTGAGCCCACAGATGCAGTGATCGGTGCGCACGTGAAAGGCATAAGCCTGCACACGCCTCCCGGGCCGGATGCCATCGCGCAAATCGAAGCGGCGCTTGAGCAATACGGCGTTTTGATTTTTGAGGGACAAGACATAACGCCCGCTGAGCAAATCGCCTTTTCCTCGGCCTTTGCCAAACTTGAGCAAACGGCCCGCGTTTCGGCCCGATTGGACGGTCATCCTGAGATATTCGTTGTGGGCAATGTAGACGGTCAGATCGTGAGCTTCGCACCCGCAGATGGGTCGGGTGATCTGGAGTGGCATTCGGATCACATGCATCTGGAAATACCCGCGCGCGCTTCGATGCTTTATTGTCTCGAAACTCCGCCCGAAGGGGGCGAGACCCTGTTTGCCTGCATGTATTCCGGCTTTGATGCGCTTGATCCAGCCGCGCAGGCGGAAGCCGAAGGTCTAACCGCGCTTCATTCGATCTCGGGTCTGCAGAACTTCTTGCGCCATAAGGGCGCTCAGGGTGCGGCAGACGGGGAATACGCATCGCCGGAAGCATTGGTCGTGCGCTGGCCGCTTGTGCGCAAGCACCCCGTCAGTGGTCGCAAGGCGCTTTATTTCGGGTCAAAGGTCACAATCGGGATCGAAGGTTGGTCCGCGCCGGAGGCTGACAGCTATTTGACGGCGCTTGAGGCCACGGCGACCCAGAACGCTTTTCGCTACGGCCACCTATGGAAGCCCGGTGACGCGGTTCTTTGGGACAATCGCCGCGTGCTTCATGCGGGAACGCCGTTTGATATGGGGCGCTACGCGCGCCGGATGCACCGGACCACATGGCGCGAGGACAAGCCAATTCGATGAAGGGCGAAGCGCATCGCATGGGGCTGGCGGACATCCTGCCAAGCTGGATCACCCGGGCCGGGCTGCGTTTTCTCCTGATTACCGACATTTTGATCATTGGTGTTCTAGCGCATCCCTACCTTGCTGCGACCGGCCTTGCTTACTCGCTGGGCGGCGTGCTTTACGCGGCCAGTCAGGGTCTTTTGATTGGCTGTCTCACATTCGTTGCCGCGGCGCCCGAGCGATTGGCGCTTGTCCTGCGGGAAGGATTGATTTTTGCGCTTGCTATGGGGACCGGCCTTGCACTGCTGTGCCAATACGGAAGCGGATGGATTATCCTTCTCGGGCAGGAACCTGAACTGGCCGACGATGCTGGCCCGCTGCTGGCGGCCCTTGGTCTTGGCCTGCCGCTTCACTACACGTTCGTGGCGCTTGGTTACGTTCTAGAGGCTCAGGGCGCGCGCGGACTGGTCGCCCGCTGGGTCGGCCTCGGATTTGTATCCAACATCGTGTTCAGCCTGGTCTTGCCTCTTGTTGTGGGCGCTGGCCCAGGCGCGACCGTATGGATCATTGTGCTGACGACGTTCGCGTTGCGCATTCTCATTCTGCTGGGTCTTATCCATGCTGCTCTACGCCGGATTGACCTTGAGCCATTGCGAGCGCTGCCGCGGCCCTCGTGGAGGGCTGGTCACGACCTGAGACGGATTGGGTTTGCCGCTGGATCTGGCATCGCCATAGAATCCGCGGCCTTTGCGGCGCTCAGCGTCTTTGCGGGCTGGCTTGGTCCCGAAGACCTGGCGGCTTATACGATGCTGGTCAGCCTCGTCTCGATCATCTTCTCGCTCGCCCTCGCGGTTGCTGTCCTGACGGCCGCGCGCATTGCTGCCAACAGCGCTTTGGCGCGCAACCGATTTCGCGAGGGCCTGATCGTCGCGATTTTGCTGATGAGCATTCTGGGCCTTGCCGCATTCCTGCTGCGCGGCCCTTTGATCAGCCTGACCGTATCCGATCCTGCGGCGGCTGCGATTGCCTTACCCTTGGTCGGAATTGTGGGGTTTCTGATGCTTGGCGATGGCGGTCAGGCGGTCGCTCAAAATGCCTTACGCGCCATAGGGGACGCGTGGCCCGCAACGCTGATCCACCTCTCGGGCTATCTTTGCATCATGGTTTTTGGCGGATGGCTTCTGGCCTTGCCAATGGAACGCGGTGTGCGCGGGCTTTTGGAGGCAACTGCGGTCGCCTCTTTCACGGTTCTGAGCCTGCTGACCTGGCGCTTCTGGCGTCTTACTTCACATAAGGAGAGTTTTTGATGTCATTTGAGACCGTGCCGCTGCACCCCGATTTCGGTGTTGAAATCAAGGGCGTCGATCTCGCCAAACTGGATGATGCGACATTTTCTGACATCAAGGCGGCTTACCACATGCATGGAGCGCTTTTGTTTCGCAATCAGTTCTATACGCCGGATGTACAAGTGGCCCTCGGTCATCGCTTTGGCATCCTTGGCATCCCGCCGCGCAAACAGTTCAATCTGCCCGATCACCCCGAGATTTCGGTCTTGGGTAACCTCATGCACCCGGACGGAAAGCCCGCAGCTTTCTTCAACGAAATGGGCGAGGAATGGCATTCTGACAGCGCGGGCTATGAGAACCTCGATGGGGTTACGTTTCTCTATTGCATCGAGAGCCCGCCGGAGGGCGGAGAGACCCTGCTGTGTTCGATGACGGCGGCTTGGGACGCGCTGGACGAGGAACTACAGGCCGATATGGAGGGACGGAAACTCTTGCACAGCTGGAACTATCACAACGACAAGGTTCTGAAGGTTTCGAAAGCCAAGCCACTATCGCCAGAAGAGCGCGCGATGATTCCCGATCACGTTACCGATCTGGTGCAGGTCCATCCGGTCAGCGGGCGGAAACTGTACTACATCAGCCACAACCTGGTGAAGCAGGTCGATGATTGGGATGAAGAGGCGAGCCTGAAGTACATCATGCCGCTTGTTGATCACGCGACAGCACCTGAGCGCGTGTATACGCATCGCTGGCGTCCGGGTGATCTGCTTGTCTGGGACAATCGCGCCACGATGCATACGGCGACGGACGTGACAGCCTACAGGAATGCAACCCGCCACATGCACCGATCCTACGCCTTCACAGGCCAGCGCGCTTTGCCGGAAGGAAAGCTAGCCCGGGTCTAAAGGAACGTTGATTCAGTCCTGCGTAGAAATCGGGCAGCGAGCCAAGCAGGGCGTAAAATCTGAACACTTGTCCCTTTGTTGGGCGCGGATGTGCGGGAATTCCCGGCCGCTGCGGAAAATGGCATGCCATTTTGAGTACGCAGACAAAAAAGCCGCAGGGGGGCTTTATCATGACAAAGACTATTTCCTGTCTTACGCGCCGCAGCTTGCTGAAATCAACAGGCGCAGCGGTTCTTGGGACTCTCGCAACACCCGCGCTTCTTCGTGCGCAAAGCAGCGAGCTTGTGATTGGTTGTGCCGGCTCACACACGGCCTGGATGGAGCAAATCGTTGTTCCCCATATGAAAGAGGCCATCGGGGCCGACGTCATCTTTGAAGGCACGAAGTCTTCCGTGAACCTAGAAAAGATGTCGTCCAACAAAGATGCGCCGTATCTTTCGGTCGTGCAGATGGACGATCCGGTGATGATCCAGGCTGTTGAGGCAAAGTTGCTGACGCCAATCACGTCGGACCCGGTGCCAAATATGACAAACCTCCGCCCGGATGCCGTTCACATGGACGGCATGTGGTGCAACTACGTGCAGCCTTGGGCGGGCGTGGCCTACAACACCGACTTCAAGGGCGATGGTGTCGGTTCCTGGACAGAGCTTTGGTCGGATGCGGCCAAAGGCATGCTGATCATTCCGTCGCTTCAGAACACCGAAGGGATGTGGACGCTCTTTATGTCTGCCATGCTGGGATCGGGTAAGCCGTTTTCAGAGGCGCAATATGAAATTGATGCAGCCTTCGCAAAGCTTGAGGAACTCAAACCCAATGTCCTGTCTGTCTACACCAAAATGAGCCAGGCGTTTAACCTGCTGGAACAGGGCGAGATCACCATGCTCGCAGGCAATTTCTCGTCTTACACTCTGCCGCGCAAGGCGACGGGAGTTCCGGTCGATCTTGCGGCCCCATCGGAAGGCATCTTCGCCATGCCCTCGGGCATCTGTCTTGTCAAAGGCGGGCCAAATCCCGAACTGGCAGAGGCTTATGTAAACGAAATGCTGGGGCCCAAGATGCAGGCCGCCATTGCAGATTTCGCCTCGTCCGTTCCGGCCAACACGACCGTGAAGGCGGGGGCGATCATTCCCGAAGGTGTGCCGATCTATGCACCGGACTGGGCCTTTGTTGCAGCCAACCGGCGCGCATGGATTGAGCGGTTCGACAAGCTGATGGCGCTCTGACCCATGAACGACCCCGTTCGCCAAACGTCAGGCGAACGCTCCTATCTCGACGTGCTACGCGTCGGCATGGCGTTCAAGGACACCAAGGTGTTGTCGGATCTGGATTTCCGGGTGGGACGTGGAGAGCTTGTGTCTCTTCTTGGTCCATCCGGCTGCGGCAAGACCACGCTGCTCAGGTTGATTGCCGGACTAGCGCCTGCCGATTCTGGTGACGTGGTGCTTGACGGGCGATCGATTACCGGCATTCCGGCCCACAGGCGGAACATTTCGGTCGTCTTCCAAAGCTATGCGCTGTTCCCACATCTAAGCGTGGCCGAGAACGTCGCCTTCGGATTGCGCGCCCGCGGCATGGCGAAGGGCGAAACAGGGCCGAAAGTGGCCGAAGCTCTGACCTTGGTGCGGATGAGCGATTTCGCTGATCGTCCCGTCTCTGCCCTGTCCGGCGGGCAACAGCAGCGCGTTGCCGTGGCGCGGGCGCTGATCGTCGATCCTGTTCTTTTGCTCTTGGACGAACCTTTCTCGGCGCTTGATCGTAAGCTGCGCGAAACGATGCAGGTGGAACTGAAAAGCCTTCTGCGCGACCGCCAGATGACAGCGATTTTCGTTACCCATGATCAGGAAGAGGCAATGGCCGTTTCAGACCGTATTGCGGTCATGAACGCGGGCATCATCGAGCAATTTGCCAGCCCGGCGGAACTTTATGCCCGCCCGGCCACGCCATTTGTGATGGACTTCATTGGCCTTTCGCTTCGGCTGCAAGGACAGGTCAGTAGCGCAGCTGCAGGCCAGTCGCGCGTTGAGACCGCTTATGGAAAAGTGGTTGTGCCGAAACTCTTCCCGCTGGGAACGAAGCTCGTACTGGGCGTGCGTCCCGAACTGGTGACGCCCACAAAGCGCGAGAATTCTCTGTCTGTTCAGATTGCAGACACGATGGTGCTTGGCTCAAAAACGCAGCTACACGGGCTCTCAAACGCGCCAGATCGTCTGATTTGTGAGCTTCCGGGCATTCGTGACGAGTATCGTCGCGGGCAAGACGTCACGTTCGGCTGGGATGTGGCCAACACGCTTGTCTACGAGGCCGCCGCATGAGCGCCAGGGCCGAAAGAATTGGGCTCCTGGTCGTGCCGGGCCTCAGCTTTCTTGCCGTGATCTATGCACTGCCGCTGTTTCTATTGCTGCTGAAGTCCTTCCAGATCGACGGGCAATTCTCCCTTGCGGAGTACATCACTTTCTTTGGTGATGATTTCAACATGGCCGTTCTTTGGCGCACGCTGCGCGTTGCGCTTTTGACGACTCTTCTGGCACTTGCCATTGCCTATCCGACGGCCATCATCATGGCGCGTGTAAAGGGTACTTGGCTCTCGATTTTCCTGATCGCAATGGTGCTTCCGATGTCCGTGGGCGTCGTGGTTAAAGCCTTTGCCTGGTCGATCCTCTTCCGCACGCGCGGCGTTCTCAATGACACGCTCATGTCACTGGGCATTACCGAAGCGCCTATCCGGATGCTTTTCACAGAGACCGCGCTGATCGTCGGTGCGGCAAACGTTTTCCTGCCCTTCATGGTGCTGCCGATCTATGCCGTTCTGCGTCAGATGGATCAGCGCCTGCCCGAGGCGGCCGCTTCGCTGGGGGCTACGCCTGTGTTTCGCTTTATGAATGTCACGCTCCCGCTCAGTCTTCCGGGCGTTGTAGCGGGCTGCGCATTCACCTTCAGCCTCGCAATTTCGATGTACGTGATCCCCTCATTGATCGTGGGAGAACGTCAGCAGACGCTTTCCATGCTGACGGCCCGCTCCTTTCTTTTCCTTCGCAACGAGGCGCTAGGGGCTACGATCTCGTCAATCCTGCTGATTATCGCCATTTCGGTGGTGCTTGGCTCAAGCTGGCTCGCCTCTAGGCTGGGGGCGCGGCGATGACGGGAACGGACCGCCTTTTTCTGGTTCTGAGCTGGGCCATCGCGCTGGCTTGTATCACCTTCCTGATGCTGCCCATCGTCATTACGGTCGCGGCGTCCTTTACCTCGTCTTCAGTCTATACCTTGCCGCCGCCAGAGTGGTCTTTGCGTTGGTACATCTCCCTCGAACGCCGATCCGGGCTGTGGGAGGCCGTGACGCTTTCGCTGAACCTGGCACTTGTTTCGACGCTGATCTCGCTTGTGTTGGGCACGCTTGCCGCCATTGCCGTAACACGCGGCAGCTTCCGGGGGCGCGAGGCGATTGCCACCTTCACCGTCTCCCCTCTGATGATGCCGGGGCTGGTGGTCGGCGTGGCGCTTTTGCAATTCTTCCGCGAGATCGGTCTGCGCGATGCCTATTGGTCGCTCCTGCTGGGCCACATTGTCATCACGCTGCCCTTCGTGATGCGCACGCTTCTGGCCTCAATGCAGGCCTTCGACTTCAGCCTTGTGGATGCCGCCCGAACGCTGGGCCTGAACTACCCCCGCGCCATTCTGAAAGTGCTCGTGCCAAACCTCGCTCCGGCCTATCTGACCGGTGGGCTTTTTGCCTTCCTTGCCTCGATGGACAATTACCCGATCTCGATTTTCCTGACCGATGCGCGCAACAAGACGCTGCCCATCAAGATGCTGCAGTACCTTGAAGAGCAGCCGGACCCGTCCTTGGCAGCCATCTCATCGGGGCTGATCCTGATGGCTTGCATTGTTCTGATCATCGGCGCGCGAACAGTTGGCCTCAACCGGATGATACGGGGATGAGCCGGGACCTGCGTGGATATTGGGGCGCGGAACCTGCGCCGTGCTGGCCGGGCGGCACACGTTTGGCCGTGTCATTTGTCGTGAATGTCGAGGAAGGCGCAGAGCTTTCCATTGCCGAAGGTGATGAACGCAACGAGTTCCGCTACGAGGCCTCAGAGGAAGTCAAAGGCGCGCCTGACCCCTGCATGGAGAGCCATTTCGGCTATGGCCCGAGGCAGGGGTATGCGCGCATCGCTGCTGCGTTGGCAAAGCACAATGCAAAGGCCACTTTTTCGACCTGTGGACGCGCGGCAGAGCGGCTCCCTTGGTTGATGCAGGACATGGTGGCGCAAGGACACGAGGTATCCTGCCACGGCTGGCGGTGGGAGACCCATGCCGGGATGGATGCACAGACGGAGGCCAACATCATCGCCCGGACGCATGCGAAAATTGCCGAGGTTACAGGCGTTGCTCCTGTTGGCTGGCACACGCGCTCCGCAACGTCGCCGAACACCCGGGCGCTGCTGAAGGATCACGGGGGGTTCAGCTATGACAGCAACGCCTATGACGACGACATTCCCTATATGGATGGCGATCACGTCGTTCTGCCCTATGCCTTTGACACGAATGACATGCGCTTCGCCCCCGGCGGTGCCTTTGTCCATGCGCGGGACTTTTCGGACTATGTGATCGCGGGCTTTGACCGGCTTTACGCCGAAGGCGCGGCGGCTGCGCGTATGATGTCCATTGGATTGCATCTGAGGATCATTGGACGCCCGGCGCGCATTGGTGGGCTTGAGGCCGTGCTGGCACATATCGCAGGTCACAAGGACGTCTGGATCGCAACGCGTCGTGAGATTGCCGAGGTCTGGGTGCAGGAACATGGGGCGCGCTCATGAACCTGATGGACCTTCCTGCCCGTGACATCGCCGCGCAAGTACAGCGTGGAGACTTGACACCGCAAAACGCTCTGGCAGCTGCGATATCGCGTGCCGAAGACCGCAACCCGGCGATCAACGCGATTTGTCTCATGAACCCTGACGCAGATCGCGAAGCCGATAACGTTGCGAGGCGTCTTGAAGCCGGAGAAACCTTGCCGCTTGCCGGCGTGCCGATACTGATCAAAGACAACATCTGGGTCAAAGGTCTCAGGATCGCGCAAGGATCAAAGCTTTACGCAGACCACATCGCGCCAGAGGACGCCGAGGCCGTTATGCGCCTCCGCAAAGCGGGCGCTGTCATCCTTGGGATCGCAACCTGTTCCGAGTTTGCCTGCAAAGGCGCCACCCTGTCACCTCTCCACGGCATAACGCGCAACCCGATTAACCTAGCCCTGACCTCAGGCGGCTCTTCCGGTGGTTCAGTGTCCGCCGTGGCTGCAGGGATTGTGCCCATTGCGCTTGGCACGGATGCGGGTGGTTCAACACGGCGCCCGCCTGCACATACGGGCCTGTGCGGTATGAAACCCACGCAGGACCTAATCCCCTACGGACCGGGCTTTGACGAACCGGTTTGGGGCATTTCGGTGATCTGTCCCATCGCCAGAGAAATGGGTGACCTCGCGCTGGCCATGTACGTGCTCGCCGAAACCGATATGTCGCACGCACATGATTTGGCACTGGCGGTATCAGCCGATTTCGGGACGGGTCAGGCGTTGGACACTGACGTCGCTCAGAACTTCGAAACGGTCTGTGCCGCTCTCAAGTCTCGCGGTGTGACCTTGGCAAAAGCTGATATCGACTGGAACGGGATCAAGGGGCACGATATCCAACCCCTTCAATATGCGGGCCTTGCGCATCTTTACGGCGAGGTCTGGGGCAAGACACCTGAACTGTTCGACCCGGCCTTGGGCGAGCAGATCGAAAAGGGTCTCAAACTAAGTGGCGCCGAGGTGGCCGCCGCGCATCAAGTCTCGCACCAGATGCGGAATTCCTTGCGCAGGGCCCTCGACCGGTATGGCTTTATCGCCACCCCGACAACACCTTGCGCCGCTTGGCTTGCAGAGTTGAATGCGCCTGAAACCATTGCCGGCAAACCCGCCCTGCCGCGTGACCACGCCGCCTTTACCCCACAGATAAATCACGCGGGCGTTCCAGCCTTGTCCATTCCTTGCGGCACAAACGGGGAGGGCCTGCCTTTAGGTTTGCAAATCATCGCCCCAGCCGGGCAGGACGCACAATTGATCGCTCTCGCACAAAGGTTAGAGCCCATCCTGAAGGAGATCCCCTGATGCGCCTTCTCTTGGTAAATCCCAACACCACCGAAGCCATGACGGATCAAATGACCAAAGTCGCGCAGCGCGTGGCAGGGCCCACGGTCGAAATTGTCCCCGTCACAGCCTCACGCGGCGTGCCCTACATTGCGTCCCGGGCCGAGGCGCAGATCGCCGGGGTCGAGGTTCTGGAAATCATTGCGGAACACCAAAAAAGCACCGACGCTGCAATTATCGCGGCATTCGGTGATCCGGGTATCATCGCGGCGCGCGAGCTTTTTGACATGCCGGTCGTCGGGATGGCCGAGGCGGCCCTTGTGACGGCAGCCCTGATGGGCGAACGATTTGGCGTGGTGACCTTTTCGCCGCTTTTGGCCCGCTGGTATGTGGAATGTGTGGCCTTCACGGGCCTGACAGACCGTTTCACAGGCGTGCGTTGCCCAAAAACGCCGCCCGCGGACGTCAGCAATGTGTTTCACGACATGCGCGGCGAACTCACAACTTTGGCCGAAGAAGCGACACAGGACGACGGGGCTGACGTGATCATCCTTGGGGGCGCACCTCTAGCGGGGCTCGCACCGCTGATCGCGGATGAAACGCCGGGCTTGCTGGTGGACCCGATCTCGGCCGCAACGGCGCAGGCGATCGCGTTGTCCCAGCTTGCGACCTCTTACGCACAGCGCACAACGCGCCCCGCTCCGAAACCATCCAAAGGTCTCGGCCGGGCCCTTGCCGCCATTATTGCAGGAGAGACATCATGACACATGACCTCGTGATCAAAGGGGCCAGAGTAGTAACTGCAAGCGGCGCCACGTTCTGCGACGTCGGCGTCACAGAAGGCAAGATTGCGACGCTGGGCACTGGTCTTAAAGGTGAAGAGATCATCGACGCCAGCGGTCTGATTGCAATGCCCGGCGGGATCGACAGTCACGTGCACATCTCTCAGCCCTCTGGCCCCGGCATTGAAATGGCAGATGACTTTACCAGCGGCACGCGCTCGGCCGCTTGTGGGGGCAATACTACTGTCTTGCCTTTTTGCCTGCCGCCCGAAGGCATGACCCTGCGCGAAGGCGTCGCCGATTATCTCGCGCAGGCGGAAGGCAACTGCCTGACGGATGTCTCGTTTCACTTGATTGTAAAAGAGACGGATCCGGTCACGCTTGGGCAGGATCTGCCCGCGCTCATTCAGGCCGGGTTCACGAGTTTCAAGGTTTTCATGACCTATGCAGGCCTCGCTTTGACAGACCGGCAAATCCTCGAGGTCATGGCCGTGGCCAAAGAGCAAAACGCAATGGTCATGGTTCACGCCGAGAACGAGGACGCCATCGAATTTCTGCGGGACAAGGCCGAGCGGGCAGGGGAGGTCGGCCCTTATCATCACGCCACCACGCGGCCGATCCCAGCCGAACGCGAGGCCACACACCGCGCGATCAGCCTGGCCGAGATCGCGGGTGTGCCCCTGACCATCGTGCATGTCTCGAACGGCGAGGCGACCGAGGAAATCGTGCGCGCGCGCCAGCGCGGGCTGACCGTCTTTGCCGAGACCTGCCCACAATACATCACGCTCACCGCGTCCGATCTGGACCGGGGTGGGTTTGAGGGGGCGAAATTCGTCTGCTCCCCGCCCCCGCGCACGTCAGAGGAATGGCCAAAGATCTGGGCCGGGATTGAGCAGGGAGCGTTCGATCTTTTCTCCTCGGACCACTGCCCATTCCGATTTGAGAGCGAAGCAGGCAAGGATGCGCCAGGTGCGCGTAAGACATTCCGCAACATCCCAAACGGGATTCCGGGGGTCGAGACGCGCCTGCCGATCCTTTTTTCCGAAGGCGTCAGCAAAGGCCGGATGTCTCTGGAACGTTTCGCGGCGCTCACAGCCACGAACCACGCGCGTCTTTACGGGCTTTATCCGCGCAAGGGTGCGATCATGGTGGGCGCAGATGCCGACATTGCCCTTTGGGATCCGTCGCTCACCAAACCGATCCGGCAAGCCGACCTGCATCACGGTACGGATTACACACCTTGGGAAGGGTTCGAGGTCACAGGTTGGCCGGTTCGGACCATCCTGCGCGGTATGACCACTATGCTCAACGGTGATCCGGTAGGGGCGACAATCGGCACGCATCTTCCAAGGGAGGCACCGGATGTCCTGTTGTGAGTCAAAGAGCAGCCGCAAGAAGCTTGCAGGCTTCAGGCAAAGGTTGGATCAAGGGAACCGAAACCCTTTGCGAAATGCGGTGCGCGGCATCGGCCAGAGGGCCACCGCCGATGATGACTTGCGCGGCACCAGCGTCCTGCGCGCGCAGGCAGGCATCGACCAACGCTGCATCCAAGGCCGTCTGATCCTGCAGCAAGGCCAGTGGGTCGCCCTCCGTCATGAAGGCACCGAGATACCCGTCGGCATGGGCGCGCATCAAGGCATCAATAGGCTCTCGCAAGTCCGGCGTGGTTGTCGCCACGGCGAAAGTCCCTGCCTTTGCCGCCGCCAGAGCCGCCGCCTTTCCGATCCCAACCACAGGGCATTCCAACCGACGCGCCAAAGCTTCGGTCCCCGGGTCGCCAAAGGCTGCGACGATGACACCCGAAGCATCCGGCAAATCCGCCCGTGCAATCTGCTCTGCTGCCAAGGTCAGCGCACCCGGCTCGGTGATCATGGGTGGCCCCTCTGGGTTGGTCCATGGCTCGACCTTCTCCAGATGCCGACGCGCGATCTGAAGCATCGCCTGCGTCGCAGCCTCGGACCCGTTAGGGTTAATCAGCAAAACCGGTTTCATGCGAAAAGGTATCCCCTATGACCGCTGAATTGGCCAGCACCCGTCTGGGTATGCTCACCCCGTCGTCGAACACAGTGCTTGAACCTCTAACAGCGGCGATGCTTGCCGATCTGCCCGATGCAACGGCACATTTTGGCCGCTTCCGGGTCCTGAAAATCTCGATGGAGGACGACGCGCTTGGGCAGTTCACCAATGAGCCGATGCTGGCGGCTGCAGATTTGCTGGCCGATGCGCAGGTTCAGACGATCTGTTGGAATGGCACATCTTCGGGCTGGCTCGGCTTTGACACGGACCGCACCCTGATTGGCGAGATTGAGACCCGCACCGGCGTCAAGGGCTGCTCTTCGATCCTCGCCATGAACGAATTGCTCGAACGGCTTGCCGCAAAACGCATCGCCTTCGTCACGCCCTATCTGCCTGAAATACAAGCGCGTATTCTCGCAAACTATCAAGCCGAAGGATTTGAAATCACCGCCGAGCGGCACCTGAAGGACCCGGGCAATTTCTCTTTTGCGACCTATTCCGAGGCCGAGATCCTCGATCTCTGCCGCACGGTGGCTGGGGACAAACCTGATGCGATCCTGATCTATTGCACCAACTTTCGCGGGGCGCGGCTGGCACCAACCATCGAAGCGGAAACGGGTATTCCGGTGCTCGATAGCGTCTCGACCGCGCTGTGGAAGTCGATGCTTGTCGCAGGGGATGATCCGAAGCGGATCAAAGGCTGGGGACGGCTCTTTGACCTCTGAGCGTGATCTCATCGGCTATGGTGCCAATCCGCCAGATATCATCTGGCCCAATGGAGCGCGCGTGGCTGTCAGCGTGGTTGTGAACTTCGAAGAGGGGGCCGAGCTGCAGGTTGGCGATGGCGATGCGACGTCAGAGCGCGTAGGCGAAGTGCTGAGCGTTGTACCAGAGGGCGCGCGCGATCAGGGGCAGGAACAGCTTTTCGCGTACGGGATGCGGCGCGGGATTTGGCGGTTTCTTGATGCGTTGGAACAGACTGGCACGCCGTCCACGTTCTTCATGTGTGGCCGGGCTGTCGAACGGGCGCCAGAGCTTGCGCGCGCCGTGGTCGGCAAAGGCCATGAAGCTGCCTGCCATGGCTGGCTTTGGCGCACCCATGCGGACTACCCGGACAAGGAAGCCGAGCGCGCTGATCTCACGCGCGCCACCGACGCCATCAAGAGCCATACCGGCCAAACGCCGCAAGGCTTCTTCTGCCGGGGATCCGAAAGCCCTTGGACGCGCGATTTGCTGGCAGAGCTTGGCTATGCCTACACCTCAAACGCCTTCGATGACGACCTGCCTTACACGGTCTCGTCCGGGCTGACTGTGCTGCCTTACAACCTCGACACCAATGACATGAAATTCTTCCATCCCAACGGTTTCGTCGGGCCTCAGGAGATGGTGGACTATGCCTGCTGCGCGGTCGATCAACTTTTGACAGAGGCCCAAAGGGGCGCGTCTTCCACACTGTCCATCGGCTTTCATTTGCGCATCACGGGTCGGCCCGCACGGTTCCACGCCGTTACGCAAATCCTGGATCACCTTGCCAAGCTCGATGGTCAGGTCTGGCGGGCCCGACGCATCGACATCGTACGTCA
>CAWUIQ010000063.1:0-19882 GCA_963922565.1 uncultured Rhodobacterales bacterium | reverse complement strand
CTGATGCTTTGATCCGCCAGGCCGGTCGCGAACCACTTGAGCTCGGCCGCCGTTGGGGCGTCGCCGTGGCGCAGCTTTGCCAGAATGGCGCGGGCCGAGTGGGTGTTCATTCGGGCTGATCCATATGTTCGGTATCAAACGCACCGGGCAGCAACTGGCCGATCGTTGTTTTGTCTTCAATGCCCTCGACCGTAGCCATCGTGACGGGCACGTCCGCCGCGCCGAATTCTGCGAGTTTTTGACGGCATCCGCCACAGGGGCTGACAGGTATGTGGCTGCCCGCCACCACGTACACGGCCCTCAGTTCGGTTTCTCCCGCCGCGACCATCGCCGCAATCGCTCCGGCCTCGGCGCAGGTGCCTTCGGGGTAGGCGACGTTTTCTACGTTGCAGCCGGCATAAATGGTGCCGGACGCGGCTTCGATCGCGGCCCCAACCTGAAAGTTGGAATAGGGTGCATAGGCCCGTTCCCGTACATCCAGAGCTGCTTGGCGAAGAGTGGTCGTCATGATGTCACCTGTGTCTTGGCAGTCGGTCGCGCTGCGCGGCGGATATCACCCGATGCGCGTCTCAAAGCGTCCGGGCAGGGACACTTCGAGCAGTTCCAGATCATCGCTCGGATCGGCATAGCGGTTTGGGAAACCGGGCGGTATGACAAAAGCATCGCCAGCCTGAAGCGGCTGCGGATCACGGCCCTCGCCTTCGAGCGTCATTGTGCCATCCAGCACAAACGTAAAAAGGATGTCGCTGTCATGGTTCGTCCATACGGTTTGGTCGCCGTTCGGCCGGGCCACATGCACGCCTGCCACCCCTAGCGTGTTTTCTGCGATGGTGGTGTCGCGGCTGGTGAAACCGGGCAGTCGGAATGGGCGCCACTCTGCTTCGTCCGCCTTGTGATGAACAAAGCGCTGGCCCTGGAACATGCGGTCAGGATTGGCCGGGCCATTGGGCAACGCCATGTCGTGGTCGATCGTGGTGATATGCTCTGCCGGAACGCCAATCTCGATCACTTCGATGTTGTCGCTGGCATAAAGCACCCGGTGCCGGATTTCCGGCGGCTGAATCACGCAGTTCCCCGCATGCAGGCGAAACGGTTCGCCCTGATCTTCGTAAACCAGATCGACCCAGCCTCGGTAGCAATAGATCAGTTGGAAGCCGACGGTGTGGTAATGAACGGTGTCGGGGACAGGGCCGCCATCGGGAATACGGATGTGGCTGGCAATGATCGACCCGCCAAGACGGTCGGGTATAAGATCGCGGTAATGCATACCCGCCCGCCCGATCACCCATGGCGCCTGATCCCTGAGGCGGCGGACGACAAAGGAATGAACGGTTTCGGGCAGGACCAGTGGCGGATTAAGCGGCCCGATTTCAACGCGGGTGCCGTTTGGCGCTTCCAGCGCATTGGCACCATCGGCAAAGTCGTCCGGATTCTCCGTGAGAATGCGAAGCGTGCCAGCCGGCTCCGGCGCGCCCTTTTCAATCCGCAACCGCAGGCCGTGACCTGAAAAGACAGCAACCGTCGGATCATCAGCGGGATAGATCATGTCCATCCGCATCCCGAGGACTTTGGTGTAGAATGGGATATCGTCCCGCAACTCCTGGGTCGGCAAACGGATTTCGGCGCGGGTCTCGGTCATGGATCTTCCATCATTTTCACCGATTAAACGCTGCGATTCAGACAGATGCAATCAGTCTGGGTCTAGATTGTGATCAGCTCGCGACTTGGCGGGCGGTTAGCAATAGTTTAATGCTAAACCAAATTCAGGGGGCAATCAGAACATGACGGATCAACCCAGCCTGCGGCAGGCCGCGCTTGACTATCATGCGCATCCAAAACCCGGAAAACTCGAAGTCCGGGCAACCAAACCGCTGGCCAACGGGCGCGATCTGGCGCGGGCCTATTCGCCCGGCGTGGCCGAAGCCTGTCTTGAGATCAAATCGGATCCGGCAAATGCCGCGCAATACACCGCCCGGGGCAATCTGGTTGCGGTCGTGTCGAACGGCACCGCTGTTCTTGGTCTGGGCAATATCGGTGCTCTTGCCTCCAAGCCGGTGATGGAGGGCAAGGCCGTTCTCTTCAAAAAGTTTGCCGGCATCGATTGTTTTGACATCGAGGTGGATGAGGCCGACCCTGAGCGGCTGGCCGATATCGTCTGCGCGCTCGGGCCGACCTTCGGGGCCATCAATCTCGAAGACATCAAGGCGCCGGATTGCTTTGTCGTGGAAAAGCTGTGCCGGGAACGGATGAATATCCCGGTCTTTCACGATGATCAGCACGGCACGGCAATCGTCGTGGGGGCAGCGGCCAAGAACGCGCTGCACGTTGCGGGCAAGAAATTCGAGGACATCAAGATCGTCAGCACCGGGGGTGGAGCGGCGGGCATCGCCTGCCTGAACATGCTGCTCAAGCTGGGCGCCAAGCGTGAAAACGTCTGGCTCTGCGATATTCATGGGCTGGTTTACAGCGGGCGCGAAATCGACATGAACCCGTCCAAGGCGGAGTTTTGTCAGGACAGCCATCACCGAACGCTTGATGATGTGATCGAGGGCGCGGATCTGTTTCTTGGCCTGTCGGGCCCGAACGTGCTGCGGCCCGAGCACGTGGAAAAGATGGCTGCGCAGCCGGTGATATTCGCCCTCGCCAATCCGACGCCCGAAATCATGCCTGATGAGGCGCGCAGGGTTGCACCTGACGCCATCATCGCGACGGGGCGCAGCGACTTTCCCAATCAGGTCAACAACGTCCTTTGCTTTCCCTTCATTTTCCGTGGGGCCTTGGATGTGGGTGCGACGACGATCAACGACGCGATGGAACTGGCCTGCATCGACGGGATCGCGGCGTTGGCCCGGGCAACGACCAGTGCCGAGGCAGCAGCGGCCTATCAAGATGAGCCCATGACATTTGGCGCTGACTATCTGATCCCCAAGCCTTTCGACCCGCGCCTTATCGGTGTTGTTTCATCGGCCGTGGCACAGGCCGCGATGGAGACGGGCGTGGCGACGCGGCCCCTCGAAGATCTCGAAGCATATCGACGCAAGCTCGACTCGTCCGTTTTCAAATCAGCGCTTCTCATGCGGCCGGTCTTCGAAGCGGCACGGGCCAAGGCACGCCGGATCGTCTTTGCCGAGGGCGAGGATGAGCGTGTGCTGCGAGCAGCACAGGCCATGATCGAAGAAACGACAGAAAGCCCAATCCTGATCGGCAGACCGGATGTGATAAACGCCCGGATCGAAAAGGCCGGTCTGACGCTGCGGCTGGGTGAAAGCGTCGAATTCGTTAACCCCGAAAACGATCCGCGCTATCGCGACTACTGGGGCAGCTATCATGAACTGATGGCCCGGCGCGGCGTCACGCCCGATCTGGCCCGCGCGATCATGCGCACCAACACCACGGCCATCGGAGCCGTGATGGTCCACCGGGAAGAGGCCGACAGCCTGATCTGTGGCACGTTCGGCGAATTCCGGTGGCATATGAACTACGTGGCCCAGGTCTTGGGCACGGACGAATTGCGCCCGGTCGGAACGCTGTCGATGATGATCCTGGAAGATGGCCCGCTGTTTATTGCCGATACCCAAGTTCACACCGAACCCAGCCCGGAAGAGATCGCAGAGATCGTGATCGGGGCGGCACGGCACGCGCGTCGTTTCGGGATCGAACCGCAGATCGCGCTCTGCTCACAATCCCAATTCGGCAACCAGCCGGGCGGATCAGGCGAGCGCTTGCGCGCCGCCATCGATCTGCTGAACGAAAAGCCGCGGGATTTCTGCTACGAGGGCGAGATGAACATCGACACCGCGCTCGACCCGGCGCTGCGTGAGCGTCTCTTTCCCGGAAACCGGATGCAGGGGGCCGCGAATGTGCTGGTGTTTGCCCATGCGGATGCGGCCTCGGGCGTCAGAAACATCCTCAAGATGAAGGGCGGCGGGCTTGAGGTCGGTCCCATCCTCATGGGAATGGGCAACCGCGCGCATATCGTGTCACCGTCGATCACCGCGCGGGGCCTTCTTAACATGTCGGCCATAGCCGGAACGCCTGTAGCGCATTACGGCTAGAGCACGCGGCCCGCGACGGCATCCAGTTTCGCGACCAGTTCGGGATCGCGTGCATCGGGTGCTGTAAGGATCGCGAATTCCAGTGCCCGGTCGCAGCCATAAGGGCAGGCCTCACGCGGGCCACCGATCAGGTTCGGCAGGCGTTTGACAAGATCGCGCGCCTTATCGGCGTTGCCGGTCAGGGTCTTGATGATCTCGGTGACGTCGACTTCGCCGTGGTCGGGGTGCCAGCTGTCGTAGTCGGTGATCATCGCGACCGACGCATAACAAAGCTCGGCCTCACGGGCGAGCTTGGCTTCGGGCATGTTTGTCATGCCGATCACGTCGCAACCCCAGACTTCACGATACATCCTGCTTTCGGCGAGCGATGAGAATTGAGGGCCTTCCATCGCCAGATAGGTGCCGCCTTTGTGGATCGTGATGCCAGCATCTTGGGCCGCTGTGGCGCAGGCCTCGGACAGGCGGTTGCAGGTGGGATGCGCCACACTGACATGGGCCACACACCCGGTGCCGAAGAATGATTTTTCGCGGGCAAAGGTCCGGTCGATGAACTGATCGACGATCACGAAGTCGCCCGGCGCCATCGCCTCGCGGAAGGATCCGCAGGCCGAGACCGAGATGACGTCGGTGACGCCAAGGCGCTTGAGCGCATCGATGTTGGCCCGATAGGGCACGGTGGTGGGGCTATGGACGTGACCGCGACCGTGGCGGGGCAGAAAAACCATTTCGACATCGTCCAACCGGCCTGTCAAAAGCTGATCGGATGGCGCCCCCCAAGGGCTGTCGACGCTGACCCATTCGGCCCCTTCGAGCCCGTCAATGTCATAGACCCCCGATCCGCCAATGACCCCGATCTTGGTATCCGTCATGCCCGCTCTCCTGCCGTTGCTTGCGGATCAGTTACACAGGTTGCGGAGCTGGGTTCAACCGTGATGCAGGCAGCGGATGATCAGGGTTGGTCGGGCTTTCGCGGCGGAACGCGTCGCAGCTGCATCCCGAACTTCTGATCCGCGCGAAAGCCAAGCTTTTCATAGAATGACCGGGCCCCGGTGTCCTGTCCCGTGAGCAGCATCACCTTGTAGCAATCCGCGTCCCAGGCGGCATCGATCACCGCCTGCATCACGGCGCGGGCATGTCCCTCGTTTCGAACGCGTCCGAGGGATACGACGTTTTCGACCAGCGCATAAGGGCGTCCGTTTTGGGTCATGTTCGGCAGTATGTGGAGTGTCGCCATCGCGGTCAGCGATCCAGCGACTTCGGACGCAAATACGGTCGATCCCGGATGATCGAGAAGTTGCCCAAAACGCTCTTTTCCGGCGACCCCGCCATCACCGGTCAGGGTTTCATACAGAGCCAGCGCCGCATCAAAATCATCGGGCCCCAGAGGCCGGACCGCTAGCTTGGCCGCCATCCTGCCTCAGCCATGGCAGCGCCATAGCCGGGCGCGATATTCATCCGATCACCCAAACCCTTGTTCAGCAGCAGTTTATGCATCGCGGGCAGACGCCAGCAGGGGACGTGCATGATCATGTGATGTTCGAGGTGGTAATTGACCCAGTAGGGCGCGATGAACGTCTTTGCGATCGGCCCGGCCAGCGTCGTGCGAACGTTTCTGAACGGGTCCTCCGACTTTTCGGTCGCGCCATGCTCCGCGATGTTGCGGACGCGCAGAACGAACTGGAACCACGTCAGATACGGCAGGATCCAGAAGGCGAGGCCCCACCACCATTGCCCGGCAAGGCTCATTATCAGTGCAACGCCCAGAAAGACTGGCAGGGATTTCCAGATCTCTGCTGCCTTGAAGGCCTGCGCGGCATCTGTCTTGGCCGCTTCGATTGCGTCGTCGTCACCGGCCAGCCGGAATGACATTAGGATCTGCGCGGCAAGTTGTTTGATGCCCGTCTGACCGGTCAGGTCACGGATGAACTTGCGCCGCAGCGACGCGCGCGAGGTCGGGAACTTTTCGCTCAGGACAAGATCGGGGTCCTTGTCGGTTTGGGTGAACCGGTGATGGGTCAGGTGATAGTGCCGATAAGCCGCCAATTCCGCGAGAATGGGGCGCCCGCACAGCCACTCGCCCGCAAATTCATTCAGGGCGCGGGTTTTGAACATCGCGTTGTGCGCCGCTTCGTGCATGAGAATGGCAAGCCCCAGTTGGCGCGAGCCAATCAGCATGACGGCGACGACAAAGGTCAGTGGGTTGGGCCACACCGCGAAGAGCGCGACAGCGGCAGCAACGACGCCCCAGCAATGCAAGAGAAGCAGCGCACCAGCCAGATCTGAACGTTGGGCCAGAGGGCGGATTTCTTCGGGGCTGAGATATGCCTTTCCGGGTGTCATGACACCTCCTCTTGGGGAAAGTGTCTCAAAGAGGTGACCCCAGCGTCAAGCAGAACGCCCCGTCAGTGCCAGTCAAAAAATCCTGAACCGGCGGCCGACAACAGCTCTTGTGCCAGGTCTTTGCCCATGGCTGCACCATCCTCGATCGGGCCATCCCGCGCACCCGAAATCGCATCGCTGCCATCGGGGCGGATCACCTCGCCGCGCAGGTGCAGCGATGACCCGGTCAGCTCGGCAAGGCCGGCGATCGGCGTTTCGCAGGACCCGTCGAGGGTCAGTAGAAAGCTGCGCTCGGCCGCGAGGCGATGGCCGGTCTCCGTGTCGTGTATCGCGTCAAGCAGGCTGGCGGTGCTTGTATCATCGATGCGCCGCTCGATCCCGATGGCGCCCTGGGCCACGGCCGGCAGCATGTCTCCGGTCTCGATCGGGGTCGCCGGGACCTCATCAAGGTCCAGACGATTGAGGCCTGCGCAGGCCAGAAACGTGCATTCTGCCACCCCTTCGCTCAGCTTGCGCAGGCGGGTTTGGACATTACCCCGGAACTCGACCACCTGCAGGTCTGGTCGACGGTTCAGCAGCTGCGCACGGCGGCGCAGGCTCGAGGTTCCGACAACTGCGCCCGGGCTGAGTTCGGCGATACCCTTGAGCGTCGGCGACACGAACGCATCGCGGACATCTTCGCGCGGCAGGTAGGTGGAAAGAACCAAACCCTGCGGTTGGATCGTGGGCATGTCTTTCATCGAGTGCACAGCGATGTCAATTTTGCCTGACAGTAGGTCTTCTTCGATTTCGCGGGTAAAAAGACCCTTGCCGCCGATCTCTTTCAAAGGCCGGTCCTGGATCGCATCGCCGGTGACCTTGATGACAATGATTTCGAACGCTTCGTCAGAAAGATCAAAGGCTTGCCGCAATCTGTCGCGCGTTTCATAAGCCTGAGCCAATGCGAGCGGGGACCCGCGCGTGCCGATTTTGAGAGGGGCCGCGGGTGAAGGAAGGCGGATCGTCATGGGTTTATCTTTTAGGCACGTCAACTTATCCTGACAACTGGAATTGGACTGTGAGGGCGTGATGAAGGACGGCACACAAGGCAAGACGATCTTGAGAGCGCTCAGTGGGGAGGTGCTGCCGACACCGCCGATCTGGATGATGCGGCAGGCGGGCCGATACTTGCCGGAATACCGCGCGACCCGCGCCAAGGCGGGTGATTTCCTATCGCTTTGCTATACGCCCGAACTCGCCGCCGAGGTCACGCTGCAGCCGATCAGGCGCTACGGGTTTGACGCCGCGATCCTCTTTGCCGACATCCTTTTGCTGCCTCAGGCGCTTGGTGCCGATCTGTGGTTCGTGACCGGCGAAGGCCCGCGGCTTTCGACAGTGACCAAGCAGGAGGATTTCGATGCGCTCAAGCCGGTCGATGCGATCCACGATACTCTTGGCCCGGTTTACGAAACCGTCCGCATCCTGACGAAAGAACTGCCGGACGAGACGACGCTGATCGGATTTGCCGGCGCGCCATGGACCGTCGCAACCTACATGATCGCGGGGCGCGGAACTCCGGATCAGGGGCCGGCACATGCGCTGATGACCGAGGACGAGCCGCTTTTCGGGGCGCTCATCGATCGTCTGACGGAAGGGACGATCGAATACCTTTCGGCACAGATCGACGCGGGTGCCGAGGTCGTGAAGATCTTTGACAGCTGGGCCGGGTCGCTCAATGGTCCCGCGTTCCGCAAATACGCGGTCGAGCCCTGCGCCCGAATCACCTCTGCTATCAAAAAGCGCCATCCGGGCATCCCGGTGATCGGGTTCCCGCGTGAGGCCGGGTCGGGCTATGTCGGGTTTGCCAAGGCCACCGGCGTCGATTGCGTGGCCCTCGACAACTCGGTCTCCGCTGAATGGGCGGCCGAAAACGTGCAGGTGGATGGCTGCGTGCAAGGCAATCTCGCATCGTCGCACATGGTGACCGGCGGGCAGGCGCTGATCGATGAAACCCGCCGGATTGTCAGCGCATTTTCGGGCGGGCCGCACATCTTCAACCTTGGCCACGGGATCACGCCTGACGCCGATCCCGACAACGTGGCGCTCATGGTTGAGACGGTCCGATCCGGAGCCTGATTGGGTCTTGACGGAGCAGATGGGCTGGACTAGGTCAGCGCAGCCTGTGGCGGAGTAGCTCAGTTGGTTAGAGCAGCGGAATCATAATCCGCGTGTCGGGGGTTCAAGTCCCTCCTCCGCTACCACTTCCCTCGACAAGATGATGATTTGTGGAAGACCGCTGTCAGTCTTCAATCCCCATCCGCGTTCGGGTCTAAAGCCGCATTTCGCTGGCTCGACAGCTTGCCCGAAAGTTCGATAGGTTTCGCCCGCCTGAGCCGCCTCCGGGACTGGACCACAGATGCCAATGCCGTGGACATACAGACATGCGTCGAAAGAGTGGCAGGCGTTTCTTGATGACGTCAAGGACCGCATGTCGCTTGAATCCGACAACATGGCATACACCGCTGTGGACGCTGTGCTTCAGGTTTTTCGACGGCGTCTGACGGCGCAGCAAGGTCTGGATTTCGCAGGCGTCCTTCCCAGTGTCCTGCGGGCGATTTTCGTCAAGGGCTGGGATGTGACCGCGCCGCCGGTTCCGTTCCCGTCACGGGGTGAACTCATCCGCGAAGTGAAAAAGGTGCGCGTGAACCATAACCTGACGCCGAACAATGCGATTGAAGCCACCGCATGGGCCGTCCGGCGGTCCTGCAACGCCAGAGATTTCGATCGGGTGTTGGAAAGTTTGCCCGAGGGAGCAGTCTCTTTCTGGTATGTCGAGGTCGATGACCCCAGCGAGCTGGAACAGCGGATTATCTAACGGCTAGTGGCGGCGGATGGGGCATGCTCCAGGAGGACTTTGGGGTTCCGATCGGTAGCGGTACGGCTCAAGCACCGCAAAACACGTGATCTGCAGGCTCATCGTAAGATCAGTGTCATTAAGCCACCGACATCAATCGCCCGTCTTTCGAAAACGGATGACGACAGGCCTGCGCCTTCCAAATCCTGCGATACTTGCCTGTCCCGGATAAGCCGGGGTGCAACAGCCGCCAAACCCCCCTTCAACCGCCTTGACTTTGCGCCGTGGCCCCTGTGTATGTGCGCCGGAATTTGACCCCGAGAGGACAGACCATGCACGCTTACCGCTCCCACACCTGCGCTGCTTTGACGGCGGCCAATGTTGGGGAAACCGTCCGCTTGTCGGGATGGGTCCACCGCGTTCGGGACCATGGTGGCGTGCTCTTCATCGACCTGCGGGACCATTACGGCATGACGCAGATCCTTTGTGACCCCGACAGCCCGGTCTTTTCGGAGGTTGAGAAGGTCCGGTCCGAGTGGTGCATCCGCATCGACGGCGAGGTGAAGGCGCGGGACACGTCACTGATCAACCCCAAGATCCCGACGGGCGAGATCGAGGTCTTCATCCGCGATCTCGAAATCCTCGGTCAGGCGGCGGAACTGCCCCTTATGGTCTTTGGCGATCAGGAATATCCGGAAGAGACACGGCTCAAGTACCGCTACCTCGATTTGCGCCGCGAAAAGATGCAGGCGAACATGGCGCTTCGGTCGGATGTGATCGCGTCGATCCGCCGCCGCATGTGGGATACCGGGTTTCGGGAACATCAGACTCCGATCATCACAGCCTCGTCGCCCGAAGGCGCGCGCGATTTTCTGGTGCCATCCCGCCTGCATCCCGGCAAGTTCTATGCGCTTCCGCAGGCCCCGCAGCAGTTCAAGCAGCTTCTGATGGTGTCCGGCTTCGACAAGTATTTCCAGATCGCGCCCTGTTTCCGCGACGAAGACCCCCGAGCCGACCGCTCCCCGACCGACTTTTACCAGTTGGACATGGAGATGTCGTTCGTCACCCAACAGGACGTTTTCGACACGATCCAGCCGGTTCTGACCGGCGTCTTCGAGGAATTCGGTGGTGGCCGCAAGGTCGATCAGACATGGGAGCAGATCAGTTACCGCGATGCCGCGCTCTGGTACGGCACCGACAAGCCCGACCTGCGCATTCCGATCAAGATGCAGGTGGTCAGCGATCATTTCCGCGATGGCGGTTTTGCGATCTTCGCCAAGATCCTCGAACACGAGGGGACCGAAATCCGTGCGATCCCGGCACCCACGGGCGGCAGCCGCAAATTCTGCGACCGGATGAATGCCTGGGCACAGAAAGAGGGCCTGCCGGGGATGGGTTACATCTTTTGGCGGGAGGATGGCCCTGCCGGGCCGTTGGCGAAGAACATCGGCCCCGAGCGGACCGAGGCCATTCGCCAGCAACTGGGCCTTGATGTCGGCGACGCCGCGTTTTTCCTCGGCGGCAAACCCAAGGATTTCGAGGCGGTGGCTGGCCGCGCGCGGGTCGAGATCGGGAACGAGCTGGGTCTAATCGACAAGGACCGCTTTGCCTTTGCATGGATTGTCGATTTCCCCATCTACGAACGCGACGACGAAACCGGGCGGGTCGATTTCGAACACAACCCGTTTTCCATGCCGCAGGGCGGGATGGACGCGCTCGATGGCGATCCGCTGTCCGTTCTGGGCTATCAGTACGACCTTGCCTGCAACGGATACGAGCTGGTCAGCGGCGCGATCCGGAACCATAAGCCCGAGATCATGTTCAAGGCCTTCGAGATCGCGGGGTACGGGCGTGAAGAGGTCGAAAAGCGGTTCGGCGGCATGGTCAACGCTTTCACCTATGGTGCGCCACCCCATGGCGGGTGTGCGGCGGGGATCGACCGGATCGTGATGCTGTTGGCCGACGAGGTGAACATCCGCGAAGTGATCCTGTTCCCGATGAACCAGCGGGCCGAAGACCTGATGATGGGCGCGCCATCTGAGCCGGAGGCTGACCAGTTGATGGAACTCAGCCTGCGGGTCATTCAACCGGACTAGGCCGCGGCTTGTTGGGCTGCGATAGGGTCGGGTCATGACGGACAGGGATGACGAACGGCTTGGCGTCCCGCTGGATGGGTGGACGCCGCCCGCAGCGCCCGATGGCGCGACCATCACGGGGCAGTACGCGACGCTTGAGGCGCTTGATCCGGAGCGTCACGCCGCTGCGCTGCATGACCGCTATGCGGGTCACGATGATCTCTGGGATTACATGTCAGTTGGTCCGTTTGCGTCCGCGGCGCAGTATCGCGACTGGGTTCGGGAAGTCGTCGCGGATCCGGCGACCGTCTTCTATGCCGTTCAGGACCGGGAAGATGGCGGGTTCAAAGGGGTCGCCAGCTATCTGCGCATCGACCCTCTGATGGGCAGTCTGGAAATCGGCAACATCTGCTTCAGCCCGTCGATGAAGCGCAGCCGCATGGCGACCGAGGCCTTGTACCTCATGATGGCTTGGTCATTTGACGCCGGATACCGCCGGGTGGAATGGAAATGCAACGCGCTGAACCTCGCATCGCGCCGCGCGGCACAGCGTTTGGGCTTTAGCTATGAGGGTGTGTTTCGACAGATGATGATCGTCAAAGGCCGGAACCGCGACACCGCTTGGTTTGCGGTAACGGATGCGGATTGGCCCGTGCTGCGTGATGCGTTTGCGCTTTGGCTGGATCCGGCGAATTTTGACAGCCGGGGCGATCAGCGCGTCGCCCTTTCCGATCTGACGACGCCGGTGCGGGTCAGCGAAGACCCGACACTCCGTCCCTAGATCGCGATCTTCTGCGCCAGTCGTTCCTGCACAAGCCCGGCAATGATGGCACGCTCTGATGCGGCGGCATCGCCCTTTGCGCGTCGTTGGGCCAGGGCGGCAGCCGCTTGTTCCAGCGCCACGTCTTCGACGCTGCGGGCCACACCGCCGAGGAACTGCGCGACGTAATCCAGCGCTTTGTCATCGCTTGGTTCTTCCAGAACATCCGCGATATGGGCCATGTCATCCCGGAATGCGATCGGATCGGGTTCGACTGGGTCACTTGGAATGACGCGGGGGCCGACCGGGCGACGTTCGGCCGGCAGGCGCATGAGGATCGCCTCCTGGAACCGGCCGATCGAATGGACCGGCTTGGCAAGAAAACCGTCGGCGCCTGAATCCATGGCCGCCTGTTCGCTGTCGGGGTCGCCCGACGTTCCCAGCACGATTTCGGGGCGTGGTGATGTACTGGTCAGTTCCTCGATCAGGTCAGTGCCGTTGCCATCCGGCAGACCCAGATCAATGATTGCGACGCTGGGGCGGTAGACCTGCAAATGCCGCCGCGCCGCTTTCAGGCTGTCGGCCCGACGAATCCGGGCGCCGCTGCGCAGGCACAAAAGCCGCATCGCCTCGCATGCGTATCGGCTGTCTTCGATGACAAGAACCGTCAGGCCCAAAAGCGGGCGCGCGGCGGTCGGGGCGGGGTAGTTCGGGATGAAAGGATCGTTCGTATCCATCGGTGCCTCGCTACGTTCATCACGACTCAATCGTTACGCTTGCATGCCTAACGGCGGGTTAATCCGTCACATGGCCTTGCCCTCGGCAACCTGCTTGAGGATAAGAAGCACCGCATCCAGAACCGGAGACCCCTGATGATTGGCCGCCTGAACCACGTTGCAATTGCCGTTCCTGATCTGGAAGCGGCCGCCGCCCAATACCGCACGGCACTGGGCGCCAAAGTGGGCGAGCCGCAGGATGAACCCGACCACGGGGTGACGGTGATCTTTATCGAGCTGCCGAATACCAAGATTGAACTTTTGTACCCGCTCGGTGACGACAGCCCGATCAAGGGTTTTCTGGAAAAGAACCCCGTGGGCGGGATCCATCACGTCTGTTACGAAGTCGAAGACATCCTGACGGCCCGTGACCATCTCAAGGCCACCGGCGCGCGTGTCTTGGGCACCGGAGAGCCCAAGATCGGGGCCCATGGCAAGCCCGTTCTGTTCCTGCATCCCAAGGATTTCAATGGCTGCCTCGTAGAGCTCGAGCAGGTCTGATGGGCATCACCTCGGCCCTTGTTCTTTACGCCGTGATCTGGTGGCTGGTCTTTCTGATCGCGCTGCCGATCAAGGTGCAGACGCAGGGTGATTTGGGCGAGGTCGAACCCGGCACCCATGCCGGTGCGCCACAGGTTCACAACGTCAAGCGCAAGGCATGGATCACGACATGGGTCGCTCTTGTGCTTTGGATCATCATCGCTGGCATCATTCTCAGCGGTTGGATTTCCCTCAGCGATCTCAGCTGGTTCGATCGAGCGCTGCCGCCGCTGTAAGGCGGTGAAAGAGGTGCGTGAAGGTTGCGGCGCCAAGGATCGGGATCAGCAGGTTCACGATCGGGATCGTCAGCGGCATCGCCATCAGAAACCCGGCCAGCCAGATCGTCCCACCATGCTCGCGCCGCAGCTCTTTTGCCCGTGCCCGACCCACGCGGCGCATCGCGGCAAGGGTGAAATATTCCCGCCCCAGCAGAAAGCCGTTCAACGCCCAGAACAGCAGGATCGTGCTGAATGGCAGCAGCAGATAGACAAACAGGGCCAGTATGTTGGCAAGGATGATGACGCCCAGAAAGTTCACGCTGTCGACAAGCCCATCATAGAACGAAATCGCATCGGCTTTGGGCAGGTGGGGATAGTGCCGGTCTTCGACGGCCTGGGCGACCTCATCAAGGAACATCGAGGTGATTGCCGACGCCACGGGCACCATCAGGAACGTCGATAACCCCAGCATCAACAGGACAGAGCCCCAGCTCAGGATGTCGTCGAACCATGTGATTTCTCCGATCCAGGGCAGGGATGTGCTGTCACCCACGATCCAGCCGACAAACCAGACAAGGGCTGCCGTCGCGAGGATCAGCAGAAGAATGGTGATGATGACCCCCAGGCCGAGAACCCTGCGAAATCGGGGGTCGCCAACTTGGCCGAGCGCAGCAAGAAACGATTGAATGATCATTCGGTTAACCAGGTTGTAAGGGCGGCAACATCAGGCCGCGGCCGTTCCGGCGGTCTGGCCGTTTCGGTTCCAATGTGAATGAAACCAGCAATCCGCTCGTTCGGTTCCAGCCCCAGGGCGTCGTGGGCGAAGTGTTCGTCATGGCTGGGCCAGCCTGACAGCCAATTCGCGCCCCAACCGCTGGCCAGCGCCGCGTTGAGCAGAGCAAGGCAGACTGCCCCCGCCGAATAGGATTGTTCGATCGCCGGGATTTTCTCGGACGGTTTTTGCACCTCGATAACAGCGACTGCGAGGTTTCCCTGATCGAATTGGCTGCGGCCCTTGGTGATTTGCTCGGGGTCGAGCCCCAGTGCTTCGCCCCGGCTTTGAACGGCCGAGGCCAGCCGGTTCATCGCTGACCCTTCGATCACGACAAAACGCCATGGTTCCAGCTTTCCATGATCCGGGCTGCGCCCTGCGGCGGTCAGCATCGGTTCCAGTTCGGCCCTGCTGGGTACGGGTGTGGTCAGCGTCTTGGCGGGACGGGACCGGCGCGTCAGCAGGAATTCGAGCGCCGGGGGGTTCGGGTCTGGCATATGTTACGCCTCTTTACATTCAAGAGAGGATGTCGGCTGTGGCACAATCAATGTCAAGGGTCAGAACCCAAGTTCGGCGGCCATGCGGTCGACCTCACCCAGCAGAAAATGTTCGAGCGCTGGACCGGGTTGCCGGGTATCAAAGGCGCGGGCAAAGGGGTCCGGTGCCGAAATCGCGCTGCCCGACAGGGCCTCGAGCGTCGCGTGACCGCAGAACGGCACATAGACTTCGGAATATCCGCCTTCGTGGACGAGAACCAACCGGCCACCGCAAATCTTTTCGGCCAATGCTTTGATTTTCAACGTCATCTGGTGAAACGTGTCGGCGGTGGCAAGCATCCGGGCAAGGGGGTCGATCGCGCTGGCGTCATAGCCGCAGGCGACGATGATCAGGTCTGGCGCGTGGGCTTCGATCGCGGGCAGTGCCACCCTGTCCATCGCATGCAGATAGGCGCTGTGACCCGCTCCGGCAGGCAGGGGCAGGTTGATGTTGTACCCTTCGCCATGGCCATGGCCGCGATCTGACAAAGCGCCGGTGTCGAGCGGATAATTGCCCTCCTGGTGCATGCTGATGGTCAGCACGTCATCCCGGTCATAGAAAATCGCTTCGGTTCCGTTGCCGTGATGCACATCCCAATCCAGAACCGCCACTTTTTGCACCAGCCCTTTGGCCTTGGCGGCCTTGATGGCGATGGCGATGTTGGCCAGCAAGCAGAACCCCATCGGACCGTCAGGCAGACAATGGTGGCCGGGCGGGCGCGACAGGGCGTATGCGTTCGGATATTCGCCCCTGAGCACAGCCTCGACCGCAGCGGTGGCAAGTCCGGCGGAGAGCGACGCGATTTCAAACCCGTCCTTCGCGAAAGGCGCATGGTGACCGATCTCGCCGCCGCGGTCGTCCGACAGTTTCTTGAACTCGAAGAGGTACTCGCCGGAATGGACGCGGGCGAGATCGTCCATCGCGACCGGTTCGGCCGACAAAAGCGTCAATTCAGAGGACAGTCCGGTCACATCCATGAGGTTCTTCAGACGCCGCTTGGTCTCCGGACTTTCCGGCAAGCCGCCTGCAGCGAGGGGTTGGACCAAACCTCCGATCGGGGCCGTGGACGCATAATTGCCGCCCGCATGCCAAAAGGTCTTTTCGTCGTAGAAAAACGCAGTTCGCATCGACACCTCCAGATCGGTGGAACAGTGGCGCTGCGCCGCTGCAATGTCCATGCATCGTCGGTTTGGTGGGTTGATCAGTGCTTGCCCGACTGGGTGAGGCGCAATTTGTTATGTCACATAACCAACCCGGTTGCCGCGTTCTGATTGGTCGGCTTCCGCCAGCAGCGCCTCCAAATCGAGCGGCGCGTTGGTCATCGCCAGCGTCCCGTGATCATCGCGTGGCCAGTCTTCCGGCTCGCGATCGCGGTAAAGCTCGATCCCGTTGCCATCCGGATCACGGAAATAGACCGCCTCGCTGACGCCATGATCGGCGGCGCCGTCCAACGGCGTTCCGTGATCGAGAACCCGTCGCAACGCCGCCCCCAGCGATGCCCGGTCGGGAAAGACAAAGGCCACGTGATAAAGGCCAGCCGCCCGGACGGGCGCGGGGCCCCGGCCTTCGGAATGCCACGTATTGAGGCCGATGTGATGGTGATAACCGCCAGCGGAAAGAAAAGCCGCCTGTTCGCCGTAGCGCTGGATCACCTCGAAGCCGAGGACATCCGCGTAGAAGTTAATGGCGCGATCAAGATCCGAGACCTTGAGGTGAATGTGACCGACACGGGTCTGCGCGGGAACCTTGGATGACATATGCGAACTCCATCATTTTCGCAGATATGCTGACGGTCAGGCAGGCCGATAAGACTCAAGGGCGCACAGGATCAGTGCGGAGTTGGGAGGTTCATAGGTTCGACTTGGTGGTTTGTGCCTTTCAGCGTGTCGAGGTGGGAAGTATCGCTGGCTCGGGTTTTCCCCCGTCGCGCAAAGATGGCGAATGTCCGCAGGGAGCCCAAAGTGACTTTTACTTTCACGCGCGGATTTCCCGATCTTCTTGGATTGATCGGTCATCGCTGAGTGATGTAGTGAGCAATGTGCCTGGCGTGTCTGAAACCCCTTTAACGTTCGCGGAATCTTGGTTGAAGTTCCGAAGTTCCCGCGTGGGGACAGATGCATGGGAAGCCAACGAGTGGGTAGTCGGAGCCGAGGTTCTTTGGTCGCAGGATGATCCCGACAAGCTCATGAAAGCAATTCGTTTGTTGGCATCGCGATGTCTCACAGAGACAGAACAGGCTGCTTTGGGTTCTGGCCCGATTGAAGCGCTGCTTGCGTTCCATTTTGACAACTTCTGCGAAGCAATATTCGACATAGCAAGAGAGAATGAAAATGTCCGCAATGCGCTTCGCGTTGTTCTCGTTGAAGACTACGACGTAAGTGAGTTCAATCGATTGATGCAAATGATAGAGTGAACGTCAGCTTCGTCCGCAAACCAGCCCTATCGCACCATCCCGACTATCTCGTAGGTCCGTTTCAGAATCGGAACTGTGATCTCGCGCGCCTGCTCGGCGCCGCGTCCGAGGATCCGGTCGATCTCGGCCGGGTCGTTCATGAGCCGCGACATCTCGGTCGAGATGGGTGAGAGCTTTTCGACCGCCAATTCGGCCAGCCTTGGTTTGAATGTGCCGAATTGCTGGCCGCCGACCTCGGATAAAACCGCATCGACGCTTTGGTCGGACAGCGCCGCGTAAATGTTGACGAGATTGTGCGCCTCGGGCCGATCCTTTAGACCGTCCACCTCTGACGGCAGAGCGTCGGGGTCGGTCTTGGCCTTGCGGAACTTTTTGGCAATCGTGTCTGCGTCATCCGTCAGGTTGATGCGGCTGGCATCCGACGGATCCGATTTCGACATCTTCTTGGACCCGTCCCGCAGCGACATGATGCGCGTCGCTGTCCCCTCGATCACCGGTTCGGTGATGGGGAAGAAGTCGACGCCATAATCGTGGTTGAACTTGGTCGCGATGTCGCGGGTCAGCTCAAGATGCTGTTTCTGGTCGTCGCCAACGGGCACGTGGGTCGCGTGGTAGATCAGGATGTCGGCGGCCATCAGCGACGGATAACCGAAGAGCCCCAGCGACGCGGCCTCGGCATTCTTGCCGGCCTTATCCTTCCACTGCGTCATGCGTGACATCCAGCCCATGCGCGCGACACAGTTGAAGACCCAGCCAAGCTGGGCGTGTTCGGGCACCTGGCTCTGGTTGATTAGGATCGATTTCGTCGGATCAATGCCGGACGCCAGAAAGCCCGCCGCCAGTTCCCGCGTGTTGAACGCAAGGTCCTTGGGGTCCTGCCAGACCGTGATCGCGTGCAGGTCGACGATGCAATAGACCGTCTCGTAGGTCCCTTCGTCCTGCATTTCGACAAAGCGCTTCATCGCGCCAAGGTAATTCCCAAGCGTGAGGCCGCCCGAAGGCTGGATCCCGGAAAAGACGCGGGGTGTAAAGGTCGTGTCGGTCATGAGGCCTCTGGGAAAATCTGCGCCGCTGGATTACCCATGCCTCTGACCCCCGTCAAGGAGCGTGCGATGTCCGAACCCAGCCCCTTCAACGAATTGCCCCCGGTTGTCTGGGCGCTGTTCTTTCTGATCATGGGCGTTGAACTAGTGTTCTGGCTGGGCGCGTCCGGATTCATCGGCGGGCCCGAGGCGATTGGCTGGCGCTTGCAGGCCGTCAATGATTACGGATTTTCCGGGCAGGCCTTTGACTGGATGGTCGAAAACGGGCGGGTCAGGGTCGATTATCTGATGCGTTTCGTCACCTATCCCTTCGTGCACGGTGCCATCATTTCGGCCCTGCTGGCGGGCGTCATCCTGCTGGCCATGGGCAAGCTGGTGGGTGAGGTCATGGGATCGTTTGCCGTCATCGTGCTCTTTTTCCTGTGCGGCATTCTCGGCGCGGCGATTCTGGGGCTGCTCACGGATGAAGGTTGGCTTTATGGCGCTTATCCTTGCGTTTACGGCCTGATCGGCGCCTATACCTTCCTGCTGTGGCAAAATCTGTCGGGGACAGGTCTGCGGCAGCTTTCGGCTTTTCGCCTGATCGGTGTGTTGATGGCGCTGCAGTTGATCTTCGGCATCTTCGTCGAAACCGGGCTGGCTTGGATCGGAGAGCTTGCCGGGTTTGCGGTCGGGTTCCTAATCTCGCCGCTGCTGATCCCGGGTGGGATGGCCCGTGTCCTTGATACGATCAGGCGGCGCTAGCCACGGCGTAAGACCGATCGGAGTTCCCGCAGCCGAAGCGCTCCAACGAGCTGCGCGGCGAGGAAATAGCTGAGAATTCCGGCCAGGATCAGGGCAAGCAAAGCAGCATAGCGGACCGTCGGCGTGATGAGCAGATCGCCTAGCCCGTGCATCGCACCCCAAAGGCACAACCCCATCAGGGCCGAGGCCACGACGATCCGCCAAAGCCGCTGCCAGAACCGCGCATCAAGTTGCGCAATGGCCCCCATACGCCGCGTCCCCGTCGCGAGCAGTGCCACCATGACCCACCCGGCCAGCGTCGCTGCGACCGCAGGGGCCGCCCATCCGACCAGCGGCACCAGCCCAAAGGCTGCAACCGCGTTGACCACCATCGCCACAAGCGCAAATCGGAAGGGCGACCTTGTATCTGACCGGGCGAAGTACAGCGGCTGTTGCACCTTTTGCAGCACGAAGGCGGGCAGGCCCAGCCCATAGATCGCCGTTGCGATCGCAATGGCCCGTACGTCATCGGCATCGGTGGCGCCTCGTTCATAAAGAACCGACACCATTGGCAATGGGATCACCACAAGGGCCACGGCGGCGGGTAGGGTGAAGGCCATTGAAAACTCCGCCGCCCGCGACAACGCGTTGCGCGACCCGTCTGCATCCTCGGCCTTGAGGCGCCGCGACAGGTCGGGCAGCAGGACGATGCCCACGGCGATGCCAATCACGCCGAGCGGCAGCTGGTAAAGCCGGTCAGCGGCAAAAAGCCAGCTCACCGCCCCTTCGAACCGGCT
>CAWUIQ010000062.1:0-20135 GCA_963922565.1 uncultured Rhodobacterales bacterium | reverse complement strand
ACCTTGCACGTAAACGGCGGGATGGCCATGTTGTGAGCCAGCTGGCGACGCCTTGCCATCTTTGTGGCATGTGCTATAGGCGGCCCAGATTTTCCCGGGGATGGGTCTCGGGCTTCACCGCCCCCAGCGGGCAAGACCAGAGCCGTCCCGGACGGGGGGCAAAACTTTAGGGCAGCAAAACAAGCCCAACGGAATGAGGACTAGGATATGAGCGACATCGCCGATCGCGTTAAGAAGATCGTTGTGGAACACCTTGGTGTCGAAGAAGAGAAGGTGACCGAAAACGCATCTTTCATCGACGACCTGGGTGCGGACAGCCTTGATACCGTCGAGTTGGTTATGGCGTTCGAAGAAGAATTCGGCATCGAGATCCCGGACGACGCGGCTGAGACCATCCAGACGTTTGGTGATGCGGTCGGATTCATCGCAAAGGCTTCCTGAGCCTAAGGAATTCCCAAGGCGGCGCGTTTCCAGGGCGGAAACGCGCCGTTTTCTTTTTTGTGATTGTATCGCCCTTGTAACCGGTTGGGGCAGCGTGGCCCTTTGGCTGAAAGCGGGGGCAAACAGCGTCTGATGAGTCGCGTCATTCCGACAATCAACACCCACCGGTTGACCCTGCGCGCCATGCGGCCGGAGGATTTTGACCGCTATGCAGAAATCTGGCGCACACCGGACGTCATCCGCTTTATCAGCGCCGAACCCTGGACCCGTGACACGGCCTGGGGCGCTTTTCTGCGCAATGCGGGGCACTGGCACATGACGGGCTTTGGTCAATGGGCTGTCGAAGAGCATGCGACGAAGCGGATGATCGGCCAGACCGGTTTTTTCTATGGCGCGCGCGGCTATGGCGAGGATTTTGACAGCTGGCCCGAGGCGGGATGGGTGCTGGCCCCCGAGGCGCATGGTCAGCGCTATGCCTCCGAGGCGACGCGGGCCGCGCATGACTGGTTCGATCGAGTCGTGACCGGCCCCCTGGTTTGCCAGATCATGTCGGAGAACGAGGCCTCAATGCGTCTGGCCCGTCAACTGGGATATCTTCCGTTGCGCAAGCGCGAGGACGTGGATCTGATGATCCGTAAGGGACCGCCTTAGCGGCTGTTCCTGAAAGGAGCGCGCTGGCGCGCGCACGTCATGATTTGTCTGGCGCGCCACGGCGAATGTTTCGGTTGGCTTCAGGCCCACCAAAACAGAAAGCCCTTCCGTTTCTGACCCACCCGCGCATGATCTTGTCTGACAGACCCTCGGTCCGCTTCCCAAGCTCAATAGCCGCATCCCCGTTCCGGGGCCCCGCGGCGATTGAGCTTGGCAATCGGCCGTTGGCCTGTCGTCCGGCGATCAGGCGAGGGCGGCTCCGAAACAGAAGGCGGGCACGCGGGACTTGGCCTGTGGTGCGTCGCGCGGCTCTTGAACCTCGCCTGTTGCGCGCGGTATGAGGCGGAAAAGATTTGGGAAAGGGCAGAGGCATGCGCAGAGTTGTCGTGACAGGGCTTGGACTGGTGACACCGCTTGCTGACGGTGTCGAGGCGAGCTGGGCGCGCATTCTGGATGGTCAGTCGGGGGCAGGGCCCATCACCCTGTTCGATACTGATGGTCTGGCCACGACCTATGCCTGCGAGGTGCCTCGTGGCGACGGTACCAACGGAACCTTCAACGCCGACACCTATATGGAGCCCAAAGAGCAGCGCAAGGTCGACACCTTTATCATGTTCGGTCTGGCTGCGGCCCAACAGGCGGTCGAAGATTCCGGATGGATGCCCGAGGACACCGAAAGCCTGGAACGGACGGGCGTGTTGATCGGATCGGGTATTGGGGGTCTTAACTCCATCGCCAACACGACCATGCTGATGGCGGAAAAGGGGCCGCGCCGCGTTTCGCCCTTCTTCGTGCCCGGTGCCCTGATCAACCTGATTTCGGGTCAGGTCAGCATCAAGTACGGCTTTAAGGGGCCGAACCATTCGGTGGTGACGGCTTGTTCGACCGGAGCGCACGCAATCGGTGACGCGTCGCGCCTTATCCAGCATGGTGATGCCGACGTGATGATTGCCGGCGGGGCCGAGGCAGCGATCTGCAAGATCGGCATCGCCGGTTTCAACGCTTGCAAGGCCTTGAGCACCAAGCGTGGCAATGACCCTGAAAAGGCCAGCCGCCCTTATGACGAGGATCGCGATGGTTTCGTCATGGGTGAGGGTGCGGGCATCGTGGTTCTGGAAGAATACGAGCACGCCAAGGCGCGCGGCGCCAAGATCTATGCCGAGGTCCTTGGCTATGGCCTGTCGGGGGATGCCTACCACATCACGGCCCCGTCCGAGGATGGTGAGGGCGGTGAGCGATCAATGCGGGCTGCCTTGCGCAATGCGGGGCTGGAACCGAAAGATGTCGATTATATCAACGCCCATGGTACCTCGACCATGGCTGATACGGTCGAGCTGGGCGCTGTTGAGCGGTTGCTGGGGGAGAGTGCGGGCGCCGTGACGATGTCATCGACGAAATCTGCCACTGGCCACCTATTGGGGGCCGCGGGCGCGATCGAGGCGATCTTTTCGATCCTCGCCATTCGCGATCAGGTCTGCCCGCCGACCATCAACCTTGACAATCCGGCTGTCGAAACGCCCGTCGATCTGGCCCCCAATGCCAAACGTGAGCGCGAGGTTAACGTCGCCTTGTCGAATTCCTTTGGGTTCGGCGGTACGAATGCCAGCGTCATTTTCGGGAAGGTATAGCCTATGTGGCGCAGCCTCGCGTCGAATGCGCTGAGCATCTTGGCCGTGGCCCTGTTTCTGGCAGGTGGGGTGATCCTGTGGGGCCGCGCGCAGTATCAGGAGGTGGGTCCTCTGACCGATGCCATGTGTCTGCTAGTCGACCGTGGGTCGACCATGCGCCGCGTGAGCCTGGATCTTGAAGAGCAGGGCGCGATTTCGAGTGGATCGATCTTTCGCATCGGTGCGGACTACCAAGAGAAGTCGAACCAGCTGAAGGCCGGCAGTTTCCTGCTGGAGCCCGGCGCATCGATGTCTGAGATCGTCGATCAGATCACACGCGGCGGGCCGAGCACCTGCGGGACCGAGGTGGTCTTTCGCATCGGCGTCAACCGGGTTTCGACCCTTGTCCGTGAATTGGATCCGACGACCAACCGCTTTGTCGAAGTGATGAATTTCGATCCTGCCGGAGATGATTTGCCCGCGGAATACGCCGCCGCACGGGATCAGGCTGGCACCCGTTTCCGTGTTGCCTTGGCCGAAGGCGTGACCAGCTGGCAGGTTGCGACGGCTTTGGGCCAGATCGACGTTCTGGGTGGTGAGGTGAGTGAGTTGCCACCCGAAGGCGCCTTGGCCCCGGACAGCTATGAGGTCGCCACCGGCGATGAACGCGACGCGGTGATCACGCGCATGTTGCAGCAGCAGGAAGAATGGGTGGCCGCGGCCTGGGAGGCGCGTGATCCGGATGTGCCGCTGCAAAGCCCGGAAGAGCTGCTGACCCTTGCCTCGATCATCGAGAAGGAAACGGGTGTCCCCGACGAACGCGGCCAGGTGGCCAGCGTGTTCGTCAATCGCCTGAATGCCGGGATGCGTCTGCAGACCGACCCAACCGTCATTTATGGCATCACGCGCGGGCAGGGCGTTCTGGGCCGGGGCCTGCGCCGGAGCGAGCTGCGCGCGTCGACCCCCTGGAACACCTATGTCATCGACGGCCTGCCGCCCACACCCATTGCCAATCCGGGCCGCGCAAGCCTGATTGCCGCCGGTCAGCCTGATGCGACGGAGTATCTGTTCTTTGTTGCTGACGGGACGGGCGGCCATGCTTTTGCGGAGACGCTGGACGAGCATAATCAGAATGTTGCCCGCTGGCGCGAGATCGAAGCGCAGCGGCAAGAGCAGGACAACTAGGGCACGCACCACCCATTGCTTACCGGTTTCTTAAGCAGGTGATGCGGGCTTATGCCGGTATTAACGCCTGTTATCAGCCCCTTAACGGACAGTCCGCATCTTTGCGCCTATTGATTTTTGCGGCGTTTTTCCGGAAAGTCGTGATATTCCAAGCACCTACCCTAGTTATCGCCCTTGGAAGCAGGATTATATAATATTAACAAATATATAATGGAAAAACTTCAAGTCGATTTCGCTTGACTCGGCGCACGGTCTTGGGTATCCCTTGTGACAAGCTGGAAGAAGTGGGCAAGCGGCCCCCGGGGTAACCCGGGTGGTCGTTTTTTCATTTCGCTCGGTGCGGAGACCAAGTCCAACGGGAAAGGGTATCCACACACAATGAGCATAAATACCCCGGAGCACACCGAAGACCCGATTCAGGCGTTCTACGATGATACCGTAGGCAACCTGAGACGGCTCGGTCGGAAACTCGAAACCTTCGTAGAAAAGGTCGAGGCCGGGGAGGACCCATTGGCGGTGGCAGGAGACGCGCAAATCAGGCGTCTTCGGTCATTGCTGGAACACGTTGAGAAAGCAGAAAGGCTACTGCATGAGCGCCAGCACGAGCGATCAAGACGCGGGCCGCCAGGATGTGAGATCGATCTTGACGCGGCGAGGCGGGAAATCTCCTGCGCACTTTATCGCATCGCTGCCTGTGGAGAAGCAGACGGAATTTCTGAATGACTTGCAACAGAAGGGCGCCTTGGGCGCCCTTCCTTTTGTCTTTGAGTTCTGGGCCTTGCCGCATCAATTGCCGCCCGAAGGCGATTGGCGCACATGGGTCATTCTGGGTGGACGGGGCGCGGGCAAGACCCGTGCGGGGGCGGAATGGGTCCGCTCAATGGTCGAGGGGCCATCGCCCGACGATGAGGGCCAATGCCGCCGCGTCGCCCTTGTCGGAGAGACGATCGATCAGGTGCGGGAGGTGATGATCTTTGGCGACAGCGGCATAATGGCCTGCACACCGCCGGATCGTAAGCCCGAATGGATTGCGACCCGCAAGATGCTGGTCTGGCCCAACGGGGCTGTGGCCACCATTCACACGGCCCATGACCCCGAGGGTCTGAGGGGGCCGCAATTCGATTGCGCATGGGTCGACGAACTGGCCAAGTGGAAAAAGGCGCAGGAAACGTGGGACATGCTGCAGTTTGCATTGCGGCTCGGTGATCGCCCTCGGGTTTGCGTCACCACGACGCCGCGAAATACGAACCTTCTGAAGGCGCTGCTGGCGGCGCCATCGACTGTCCAGACCCACGCCCGGACCGACGAGAACCGGGCGAACCTTGCGGCCTCGTTCCTCGAAGAGGTACGAGCACGCTATGCCGGGACGCGGCTGGGGCGGCAGGAGCTCGACGGGGTGTTGCTGAGCGACGCCGAAGGCGCGCTCTGGACCTCCGAGATGATCGAGCGCTGTCGTTCTGATAAGGCGCCGGACCTTGATCGCATCGTCGTTGCCATCGATCCGTCGGTCACCTCCGGCTCGAACGCCGATGAATGTGGCATCGTGGTTGTCGGCGTCAGCATGGTGGGCCCGCCCAAGGATTGGCGCGCTCACGTGCTCGCCGACCGCACCGTCAGGGGCGCAAGCCCCTCCGACTGGGCGGCGGCTGCCATCGCAGCGATGGACGAGTTTCGCGCCGACAAGCTTGTGGCGGAGGTCAATCAGGGCGGCCAGATGGTGCGGGAAGTCCTGCGTCAGGTCGACCCGCTTGTTCCGTTCAAGGCGGTTCATGCGAGCCGTGGCAAGGTCGCCCGGGCCGAACCCGTTGCGGCCCTATACGAACAGGGGCGGGTCCGACATGGTCTGCACCTTGAAGATCTCGAAGACCAGATGACCAAGATGACGGTCCGCGGGTTCGAGGGCGATGGTTCGCCCGACCGTGTCGACGCCTTGGTCTGGGCCATCCACGAACTGATCGTGGAGCCATCGGAGAATTTCAGGCGTCCGGGCATCCGGATGCTGTAAGGCGCCCGCCGCGCGGGCGCATTGATCAAAACGCTGTCCCGTGGGGCAGCGTTTTTTGTTGGCGGCGGGCCGTCAGGACACGCAAAGGAGCGAATGCATGATGTTTGATTTCCTTCGGCGCAAGGGGGCAGAGCCCGCGCCAGAACAAAAGGCCAGCGCGGCGGGCCCGCTTGTGGCCTGGCAAACATCGGGCCGCGTGGCGTGGAGCCCGCGTGATGCCGTATCGCTGACCCGTTCGGGGTTTTCCGGCAATCCGGTGGGTTTTCGATCGATCAAGCTGATCGCCGAGGCGGCCTCGGCCCTGCCTCTGGTCCTGCAGGACAGCCTGCAGCGCTATGACACCCATCCCGTCCTGTCGCTGGTCAAGCGCCCCAATCCGGGGCAGGGCCGGGCCGAACTGCTGGAGGCGCTATATGCCCAGCTGCTGCTGACGGGCAATGCCTATGTCGAGGCGGTTGCAGGCGAAAGCGGCGCCCCGGTTGAGCTGCATGTTCTACGGTCGGACCGGATGAGTGTTGTTCCGGGTTCGGACGGCTGGCCGGTTGCCTATGACTACACAGTCGGGGGCAAGTCGCATCGATTTGACGCGAGCGGCCACCCAAGCCCGATCTGCCATATCAAGTCCTTCCACCCGCAGGACGATCATTATGGTCTTAGCCCGATGCAGGCCGCGGCCATGGCGCTCGACGTTCACAACGCAGCAAGCCGCTGGTCGAAATCCCTGCTTGATAACGCGGCCCGTCCGTCCGGCGCGCTGGTTTACAAGGGTCTCGAAGGTCAGGGCACCATGACCCACGACCAGTACGAACGCCTCGTGAGCGAGATGGAGAGTAATTATTCCGGTGCCCGCAATGCAGGGCGCCCCATGCTGTTGGAAGGTGGGCTGGACTGGAAACCCATGGGTTTTTCCCCGTCCGACATGGAGTTCCAGAAAACCAAGGAGGCCGCCGCGCGCGAGATTGCCCTGGCCTTTGGCGTGCCGCCGATGCTGCTGGGCATTCAGGGTGACGCCACCTATGCCAATTATCAGGAGGCGAACCGGGCCTTTTATCGCCTGACCGTTCTGCCCTTGGTCACCCGGGTGACGGCAGCCCTGGCGGAATGGCTGGGAGCTCATACTGGTGAAGATCTGGAACTGAAGCCGGATCTCGATCAGGTTTCGGCCCTGTCGGCTGAGCGGGACGCGCAATGGGCGCGGGTTGCAAGCGCCGATTTCCTGAGCGAGGCCGAGAAGCGGCGTCTTCTTGGTCTGCCGGTCCTCAGCGAGGAGGGGGCCGATGGCTGACAACGGCCGCCTCGACCGTTTCCAATGTGCCCCCGGTCTGCGGCTGGAGGCGCATGAACGTCTGAGTGCTGTGCATTTCGAAAACGTCTCGGCGCGGCTGACCCGCCTCGAAGAGACGATGGAGCGGCTGGAAAAACGGCTTTGGCTGACGGTTTACGGTGTTGTCGCCGTGATCCTGACCGAGGCGTTCCAGTCGATCGTCAACGCGGTTCCATGAAGGAGCGAAAGATGGGTAACGAAACAGGGCTCGAGCACAAGTTCGCGCGCTTTGGAGATGGTCTGGCTGTCCAGGACGGCACGCTCATCGAAGGCTACGCGAGCTATTTTGGCGCAGTGGATCAGGGCAACGACGTCGTCGCCAAGGGCGCTTATGCGGCGTCTCTGAAATCGCTCGCCGCCGCTGACCGGTCGGTCAAGATGCTGTGGCAGCACGATCCGGCCCAGCCGATTGGTATTTGGGACGAGGTCCGCGAAGACAGCCGCGGCCTTTACGTCAAGGGGCGCCTTTTGGATGATGTCGAGAAGGGGCGCGAGGCGGCTGCCCTCATTGCGGCGGGTGCCATTGATGGTCTTTCCATCGGGTACCGCACGGTGAAGGCGACGAAGAATGACAAGGGCCAGCGGCTCTTGACCGAACTGGAGCTTTGGGAGGTGTCGCTGGTGACGTTCCCGATGCTGCCCAGTGCGCGTGTGGCGGCGAAGGCGGATGACGTCGACGGTGCTGCACTGCGTGAAATGGCGGCGGCCATCGAGGGCGCGCGCGAGAGCCTGGCGCAGCGCTGACGCGCACGCCGTAGTTTCAACAATCAAGGACATGCTTATGAGCAAGACCGAGATCAAGTCTCGGGCCGGGGAAGGTTTGTCTCCGGCTCAGGAAGTCACCCAAGCCGTTCAGGGTTTTGTCAGTGACTTCAAGGGCTTTCAGGCCGAAATCCAAACCAAACTTCAACAAACAGAAGAGCGACTGACCATGCTGGATCGGAAACAAATGACTGCTGCACGCCCGCCCCTGGCAGGCGCAACGGATGCCGGTGCACCGCACCTCAAAGCCTTTAACGCTTACCTTCGTTCGGGCGACGATGACGCCCTGCGTGGCCTCGACTTCGAGGGCAAGTCCCTCTCAACAGCTGTGAACAGCGATGGCGGCTTCCTCGTCGATCCGCAAACGTCCGAGACCGTCAAATCAGTACTGAACGCGACGGCGTCGATCCGTTCGATCGCTTCGGTCGTCAATGTCGAGGCAACATCCTACGACGTTCTGGTCGATCAGGGCGAATTCGGTACGGGCTGGGCATCGGAAACCGCTGCCGTTACCGAGACCGCGACACCGCAGATCGATCGCATCACGATCCCGCTGCACGAGCTGTCGGCACTGCCCAAGGCGTCGCAGCGTTTGCTGGATGATGCCGCGTTCGACATCGAAGGCTGGCTCGCATCGCGCATTGCCGACAAGTTCGCCCGCGCCGAGGCTGGTGCCTTTATCAACGGTGACGGCGTCGACAAGCCCAAGGGCTTTCTGACCCACACCACTGTCGCTGATACGGCGTGGGCCTGGGGCAGCATCGGCTATGTACCGACCGGCGTCGATGCTGGCCTTACCGCCGACTCGATCATCGATCTGATCTATGCGCTGGGTGCGGAGTACCGAGCGAACGCGACATTCGTTCTCAACTCCAAGACCGCTGGTGCGATCCGCAAGCTGAAGGACAATGACGGCCGCTTCCTCTGGAGCGACGGTCTGGCAGCGGGCGAGCCTGCCCGTCTGATGGGCTATCCGGTTCTGATCGCCGAAGACATGCCGGACATCGCGTCGGGTGCTGACGCCATCGCCTTCGGTGACTTTGCGGCGGGTTACACCATCGCCGAGCGTCCTGACCTGCGGGTTCTGCGCGATCCCTTCAGCGCCAAGCCCCACGTTCTGTTCTATGCGACCAAACGCATTGGCGGTGACGTAAGCGACTATGCAGCGATCAAGCTGCTGAAATTCGCGGTCTCCTAAACGGGGCCGTGAAGAGCCGGGTCGGCCCAGTGTCGGCCCGGTCCGGGCGCGCGCCGTCATGCGGTTTGTGTTGTCTAGCTGCTCCCCTCCGTCCGAGCAATGCAGCCTGGCGCGCGTCCGATCCCGTGGGTGGTCACATCCGGGGAGGGGCAGAATTTCTGGAGATGTTCGATGATGTTGATCGAAGAGACCACGGTGCCCGACGGCGCACTGCCGGTTGATGATTTCAAGGCGCATTTGCGCGTGGGGAGTGGCTTTACCACGGACAGTTTGCAGGACGAAGTTCTCCGCAGCTTTCTTCGAGCCGCCTTGGCGGCGATCGAGGCCCGGACGGGCAAGGCTCTTTATGAGCGGCAGTTTTCCTACGGTGTCACCGCGTGGCGGGATGCCGAGGCGCAGGTTCTGCCGGTAGCACCCGTTCGGGTGGTCACCGGCCTGAAATCGATCGACAGTGACGGGGTCGAGATGGCGCTTGATGCCGGTTCGATCTGGCTGGAACAGGATCCGGCGCGTCCGCGTCTGCGTTCTGTTGGGTCGTGTTTGCCGACGATCCCGCAGGCCGGGTCGGTATCGATCACGTTCTGGGCAGGTTTCGGGCCGCTGTGGTCTGATATCCCTGCCGATCTGCGGCAGGCGGTCTTTCTGCTGGCCTCGCATTACTACGAATACCGCAACGAAACGGCGCTGAGCGAGGGCTGTATGCCGTTCGGCGTATCGAGCCTGATCGAACGCTACCGTGTCTTCCGTGTCTTTGGCGGGGGTGCCCGATGAAACACCCGCGCCCCAACCGCCGCGTGGATTTGGAGGATCCGACCCGCGTGGCGGACAATGCCGGTGGCTATGTCGAGACCTGGGTCAGCCTTGGTACCCTTTGGGCCGACATTCAGCCGCGTACGGGCCGCGAAACGGTGTCGAGCGCGGCACCGGTTTCTGCGGTTCGCTACCGCATCATCGTGCGGGGCGCCCCTGTGGGTGATCCGGCCCGGCCAAAGCCCGGTCAGCGGTTTCGCGACGGCAACCGGCTGTTCCACATCCGGGCGGTGACGGAATACGACCCGCGGGCCGAGTTTCTCACCTGCTTTGCTGATGAGGAGGTCGTCGCATGAGCTATGCCGTCTCTGCCGCGCTTCAGGGCGCGATCTATACCGCCCTCACCGCCGACCCGGGTGTCACGGCCCTGGTCGGAACCGCGATCTACGACGCGATCCCGGCGGGCACTCTGCCGTCTATCTACATAACGCTCGGGCCGGAATCGGTCAGCGATGCGTCGGACAAGTCCGGTGCGGGGGCCGTCCACAAGGTTGTTGTGACCGTGGTGAGCGAAACGCCGGCTTTTGCCGCGGCAAAGGACGTCGCGGCTGCTGTCTGCGATGCGCTGCTGGCGGATTTGCCAGCGCTGTCGCGCGGTCGGCTGGTGTCCCTGACCTTTGAAAAAGCAACTGCGGGCCGCATCGATGGTGCCGCAGGCCGCAAGATCGATCTGACCTTCCGCGCGCGGGTCGAAGACAATTAACCCTTTGCTCAGACTGGAGAAAAGCCATGGGTGCTCAGAACGGAAAGGACCTTTTGATCAAGGTCGACATGACCTCGGACGGTCTGTTTGAAACGATTGCGGGTCTGCGGGCCACGCGGGTCAGCTTTAACGCTGAGGCCGTGGATGTCACCAGCCTGGAAAGCCAGGGCGGGTGGCGCGAATTGCTGTCGGGCGCCGGCGTGCGTTCGGCCAACCTGACCGGTTCGGGCGTTTTCAAGGACGCATCAACGGATGAGCGGACGCGCCAGCTGTTCTTTGACGGTGAAACGCCGAACTTTCAGGTCATCATCCCGGATTTCGGGATCGTTGAAGGGCCGTTTCAGGTTACGGCGATCGAATATGCCGGCAGCCACAATGGCGAGGCGACCTATGAGTTGTCGCTGGCCAGCGCCGGCGCGCTGACATTCACGGCGCTCTGATCGGCCATGGCAAATCCTTGGAGGGGAGACGTGGCGCTGGTCATTGATGGTCGGCGTCACGTGTTGCGGCTGACGCTTGGCGCACTGGCGGCGCTGGAGGCTGAGCTGGAGACGGGTTCTCTGGTCAAGCTGGTGGAGCGGTTCGAGGCATCCGAGTTTTCGAGCCGCGATGTGTTGGCCCTGCTGCGGGCGGGTCTGGTTGGCGGTCGATGCGAATTCGAGCCGGCGGACCTTGAAAATGCGACGATTGACGGCGGGCCGATGCGAGCCGCGCAGGTCGCGGCTGAGCTTTTGGCGCGTGCCTTTATGGTGCCGAACCCTTGAGCAAGGGGATGGACTGGCCCGCCCTGATGCGGGCTGGCCTGCAGGGCTTGCGCCTGCGGCCCGAGCAGTTCTGGGATCTGACGCCTGCCGAATTGCAGATCATGCTGGGCGATCCGGCAACAGCCTCGCCCCTGAAACGCGACGGGCTTTCTGCCCTGATGGCCGCCTGGCCGGACGAACATGAAGGAACGGATGATGAGTGACTATCGGGCCGACATCGAGGCGCTGGACGAAAGCACCGAGAACCTGAAGGAAAGCGTGTCGTCCGCGACCGTAATGGTGACGGGCTTTGACAGCGAATTGCGGCGCATGCGGGAGAGCCTGTCGGCCACCGGCAAGGATGTCGCCACACTGGAGCGGGGGTTGAGCAAGGGGTTGCGCAGGGCCTTTGACGGGCTTGTCTTTGATGGCCTGAGCCTTTCGGACGCGCTCGAAACCGTGGCCAACGCCATGGTCAACACGACATACAACGCAGCGATGAAGCCCGTAACCGATCACGTCGGCGGCCTCTTGGCCACGGGCGTCAATGGCCTGCTTGAAGGGATACTGCCCTTTGCCGATGGCGCACCTTTCAGCCAGGGCCGTGTCATGCCGTTCGCAAGCGGAGGCGTCGTCAGCTCGACCACTCCGTTTGGCATGCGGGGCGGCATGGGGATCATGGGCGAAGCAGGCCCGGAGGCGATCATGCCGCTGGCGCGCGGCCCTGATGGCAAGTTGGGCGTTCGTGCGGGCGGTGGAGGCGGCACACCAACCGTCGTCATGAATATCACGACGCCTGACGTTCAAGGATTTGCCCGCAGCCAGAACCAGATCGCGGCACAAATGAACCGCGCCTTGGGCCGTTCGAACCGCAATCGTTAATCCGCGCATTTTGGGGAGCACTGAGATGAACTTTCACGAAGTCCGGTTTCCGGCGAACCTGAGTTTCGGCTCGGTCGGCGGACCCGAGAGACGCACCGACGTCGTAACGCTCGCCAACGGCTTTGAAGAGCGCAACACCCCATGGGCCCATTCCCGCCGCCGCTACGATGCGGGCCTCGGGATGCGGTCGTTGGACGATATCGAGACATTGATTGCGTTCTTCGAGGCCCGCCAGGGCCGTGTATTCGGATTCCGCTGGAAAGACTGGTCGGACTACAAGTCCTCCAAGGCGTCGCGCGATGTTGCCTTTGACGATCAGCAGATCGCGGTCGGAGACGGTGAGACCAATGCGTTTCAACTGATCAAGGTCTACCGGTCTGGCGGTTTCACCTACGATCGTCCGGTCTCGAAGCCGGTTGCGGGCACCGTTCGCATTGGCGTGGCTCAGGATGAGATGCAGGAAGGCATCGACTATGAGGTCGATACTGCGACTGGGGTCATCACCTTTTCCCATCCGCCCGATCCCGAGATGCAGATCACCGCTGGTTTTGAGTTCGACGTGCCGGTGCGCTTTGACACCGACGCGATCCAGACCAGCGTGGCCAGCTTTCAGGCGGGTGATGTCCCCAACGTTCCGATCGTCGAGGTGCGGGTCAAATGAGCGGGGACAAACAAGCGCTGCTTGATCATCTGGCGACAGGTTTGACGACCGTCTGCCGGGCCTGGGCGATCGCGCGAACAGACGGCATGGCGTTCGGTTTTACCGATCACGACCGGGATCTGAGCTTTGACGGCATCACATTTCGGGCCGACACGGGGCTGAGTGCGGCAGCGCTGACCCAATCGACCGGCCTGAGCGTTGACAACACCGAAGCTCTGGGCGCGCTTTCGGACGCCGCTGTTCGAGAAGATGATATTGAGGCCGGACGTTTCGACGATGCCGAAGTCCGGTCTTGGCTGGTGAACTGGGTCGATCCGGATCAGCGTCTGCTGCAGTTTCGCGGCACCATTGGCGAGATCCGCCGCGACGGCGTCGCCTTTCACGCAGAGCTGCGCGGCCTTACCGCCGCACTGAACCGCCCGAGCGGGCGGGTTTACCAAAAGCCCTGCACCGCGGTGCTGGGCGACGCGCAATGCCGGTTTGACACCAGTCGCGAGGCGTTCTCGGCCTCTGTCGATGTGGTGGACGTCAAGGATGGTCGTGTGTTCACATGGTCAGACTTTCCGGCATTCGAGCCCGGTTGGTTCACGCGCGGTCGGTTTGAGGTGGTCGGTGGTGCGGCGGCTGGTCTGACCGGTGTCGTGAAGCGCGACAGCTTCGATGCGGATGATCGGATTATCGAGCTTTGGAGCCCGATCCGCAGCGCCATTGCGGCGGGTGATCCGGTGCGCATCACGGCCGGTTGCGACAAGCGATTTTCGACCTGCCTGGCCAAATTTGACAACCTTCTGAACTTTCAGGGCTTCCCCGACATTCCCGGCGACGACTGGACCATGGCCGTTCCGAAATCGGGTGGCGCCAATGGCGGGGGAAGCCGCAGATGAGCAGACCCGAGATCGTGGCTGAGGCCCGCCGCTGGATTGGAACACCTTACGTCCACCAGATGTCGGTCATGGGGGCGGGGAGCGATTGTCTTGGCCTGATCCGGGGGATCTGGCGTGGGGTTTTGGGTGCCGAGCCAGAGCTGCCACCTGCCTATTCCCGCGACTGGTCCGAACCAAGTGGCGATGAGGCGTTGTGGCGTGCGGCCCGCCGTCATCTGCTGGTCTGTGAGCCGGGTGCGCCGAGGCTCGGAGACGTGGTGCTTTTTCGCATGAAGTCCGGAGCGGTCGCCAAGCATCTCGGCGTGATCGGTGCCGAGGCACCCATGCCGACCTTCATTCATGCCTATAGCGGTCATGGCGTGGTCGAAAGCCCGCTCAGCCGCCCCTGGCAGCGCCGCATCGTTGCGCGGTTCAAATTTCCCGAGGAGATGATCTGATGGCTACAGTCGTTTTGTCAGCTGCAGGCGCGGCGATCGGTGGTTCGATTGGCGGTACGGTTGCGGGCCTGTCTTCGGTCGCGATTGGCCGCGTCGTGGGGGCGACCCTTGGTAAGGTGATCGACCAACGGTTGATGGGGCAGGGCTCGGACGTTGTTGAGCATGGTAAGATCGACCGTTTCCGGCTGTCGAGCTCTGGTGAGGGCGAAGCTGTCGGCCAGGTCTATGGCCGGATGCGTGTCGGAGGTCAGGTCATCTGGGCGTCGCAGTTTGCCGAAACGACGACGGTCAGCAGAGGTGGTGGAGGCGGCAAGGGTGCGCCGAGCCAGCCCGAAACCCGTGAATACAGCTATTCCGTCAGTCTTGCGCTGGCTCTTTGCGAGGGTGAGATCGCTCATGTCGGACGCGTCTGGGCCGATGGTGAGGAGGTCGCGCCCGATGATCTGAACATGCGCGTTTATCTGGGCACCGATGATCAGTTGCCCGATCCGACCATGGAAGCGATCGAAGAGCCGGGGACTGTCCCCGCCTATCGCGGAACCGCTTATGTGGTCATGGAGGATCTGCAGCTTGGCCCGTTTGGTAATCGGGTGCCGCAGTTTTCCTTTGAAGTGATCCGCCCGGAGCGTCCCGAGGAAGGAGGTGCAGGCAATGATCTGGCGCGCGGCCTGAATGCCGTGGCGTTGATGCCGGGTACCGGTGAATACGCGCTGGCAACTACACCCGTCCATTATACTGACGGCAAGGCTGGCCGGTGGAGCGCCAATGTCAATTCGCCCGCTCAGAAGGCGGATTTCGCGCAGTCGCTCGAAAGTCTGACCGGGGAGTTGCCCAATTGCGAGGCGGCATCCCTGATCGTTTCATGGTTTGGTAACGATCTGCGCTGCGGGAATTGCGAGATTAAGCCCAAGATCGAGCGCCGCGCATATGAGGGCGCGAACATGCCTTGGCGCGTGTCTGGGTTGAGCCGTTCGAGTGCGGAAGAGATTGCACAGGTCGACGAACGCCCGATTTATGGTGGTACGCCCGCCGATGCAGCGGTCATCGAGGCGATCAAGGCGATGAATGCCGCTGGTCAGGCGGTGATGTTCTACCCGTTCATCTTGATGGATCAGCAGGAGGGAAACACGCTCCCCGATCCCTACGGCGACGGTATTGGACAAGCGCCCCTGCCGTGGCGCGGGCGGATAACCACGTCAAAAGCGCCTGGGCAGCCGGGTTCGCCCGATGGAACGGCGGCTGCAAGTGCGGAAGTCGATGCTTTCTTTGGCTCGGCGACCGCGGGCGACTTTCAGGTCGGTTCGGGTGTCAGCTATTCCGGCCCGACCGAGTGGTCATTTTCCCGGTTCATCCTGCACTATGCCGCACTGTGCACGGCTGCGGGCGGCGTGGAGTCGTTTTGTATCGGATCGGAGTTGCGTGGCCTCACCCAGATCCGGGCGGAGGCCAATCGCTTTGTCTTTGTCGAGCGCCTGATCGCCCTTGCAGCAGATGTGCGCGCGATCATGGGGCCGGACACCAAGATCAGCTATGCCGCCGATTGGAGCGAGTATTTCGGATATCAGCCGCAGGATGGCAGCGGGGACCGGTATTTTCACCTCGATCCGCTTTGGGCGGACGACAACATCGATTTCATCGGGATCGACAACTACATGCCGTTGTCGGATTGGCGCGATGCCGAAGGGCATCGAGATGCGGACTGGGGCCAGATCTATAACCTCGACTATCTGCGTGCCAACATTGAAGGCGGCGAGGGGTATGACTGGTACTATCACTCCGTCGATGCCGAGGCTGCGCAGATCAGAACTCCGATCACCGATGAGGAATTCGATGAGCCGTGGATCTGGCGCTACAAGGACATCCGCAACTGGTGGGACAACTATCACCACGAGCGGATTGCGGGCACACGTCAGGCCGAGCCAACCGGATGGGAACCCGGATCAAAGCCGATCTGGTTCACCGAGTTTGGCTGCGCGGCGGTAGATAAGGGCACCAATCAGCCAAACAAGTTTCTTGACCCCAAGTCCTCTGAAAGCAGCCTGCCAAAACATTCGAATGGTGGCCGCGATGACCTGATCCAGAAGCAGTATTATCGTGCGATGCTGTCATACTGGCGCGACCCGTCGAATAATCCGGTGTCCAATCTCTATCATGGGCCGATGATTGATATGTCCCGCGCGTTTGCCTGGGCATGGGATACGCGGCCCTATCCGTTCTTTCCCAACAACACCGGCCTCTGGAGCGATGGTAAGAACTACAGCCGGGGGCACTGGATCAATGGCCGGACGTCGTCGCGAACCTTGGCTTCGGTCGTGTCCGAAATCTGCGACCGCGCTGGTGTTGTGCACTACGACGTGTCTGGCCTGTTCGGCATTGTGAGGGGTTTTCAGATCGCCGATGTGTCGGATGCCCGTGCCGCATTGCAGCCCTTGATGCTGCGCTTTGCCTTCGATGCCGTTGAACGGGATGGGACGCTCACGTTCGCCATGCGTGACACCGGCGATCCCAAAAAGATCGCGTTTGAAGACCTCGCGATGAGCGACGATATCGAGGGCAGCTATGAATTCTCGCGTGAGGCCGAGGCCGAGCTCGCTGGTCGGGTTCGCGTTCGCTTTGCGCAGGCTGACGCTGATTTTGAGACGGTGTCCGAGGAGACGGTGCTTGCTGACGAGGCGACGCATGCGGTGGCGACATCTGATGTGCCGCTTGCATTGACCCGGGCGGAGGGACGTCAATTGACCGAACGCTGGCTTGCCGAGGCGCGCATTTCCCGGGATACGGTCAAATTCGCCTTGCCGCCGTCAAAGTTGGATGTGAGGGCAGGGGATACGATCACGCTCGATGTCGATCAATCTGCCGAGGCTGGGAACTATCGCATCGACCGTGTCGAAAACGGCCCTTTCCAGATCGTCGAGGCGGTGCGGATGGATCAGAGCATCTATGAGCCCGCCAACCTGAGCGATGAACTGCCCCCCGTAAATACGTTTGTCCCGCCGCTGCCGCTGACATCGCTTTTCCTCGATCTGCCGTTGATGACGGGGGATGAGGTGCCGCACGCGCCGCATCTAGCCGTCGCCGGATCGCCGTGGCCGGGTGGGGCCGCCGTCTATCGCTCGACCACAGGCGACGGGTTCACCCTGAATGACACATTCAGCACGCCATCCGTCATCGGCATCACCCGGTCGGTCCTTGAACCTGCGACGTCGGGGCGTTTCGATCGCGGTGTCGCTCTGGAAGTCGAGCTGGTGCGCGGTGAACTGGCCTCGATCTCGGAAGAGGCGCTGCTTTCCGGCGGCAATCTGGCCGCGATCGGTTCGGGTGAGCCGAACGATTGGGAGCTGTTCCAGTTTCAGACTGTCGCGCTGATCGCGCCGGGTCGCTATCTGCTGTCGGGACGTTTGCGCGGTCAGCTTGGAACCGAATTCGCGGCCGCATCGCCGTCGCCGGAGAACTCGTGGTTCGTGCTGATCGATGGCGCGCCCCAGCAGATCAATCTGGCCAGCAATCTGCGGCGGGTCGAACAAACCTATCGCATCGGGCCGTCAAACCGGGGTTATGCCGATCCGCCCTATACCGAAGAAGTGCGTGCCTTTGATGGCAACGGCCTGCGTCCCTACGCGCCCGCTCATCTGACCGCGCTGCGTCGCGGATCAGGCGATGTCGATCTGAACTGGGTGCGGCGAACGCGGATTGATGGCGATGGTTGGGAGACACCCGAAGTGCCGCTGGGTGAAGACGCTGAGGAATATGTCGTCCGGGTGTTGTCGCAGAACGTCATTATACGTGAAGAGATCGTTAGCGAGCGTTCGTGGACCTATTCGTCCGCCCTGCAGTCCGTCGACGGCATTTCGGCCAGTTTTGTTGTCGAGGTCGCGCAGATTTCCGCGCGTTTCGGGCCGGGCGTTGCGGCGAGCACCACTGTCGTCGGCGCATAAGAGCCAGTTTTGCCCATGCCAGTTCGTGATTGAGGCCTTCACAACTTTACGTTTGGCGTGTCTTGGCGAGATGCACTACCTTTAGAGAAATCGGAGGTAATGCTTATGGCAAGTCCGCATACGAATCTGGAAGTACTCGATCCGGTCTGGGACCGGATCGTCGATGAAGCGCAACAAGCGACGCTGGACGAACCGCTGATCGGCGGTTTTATCCACGCATGCATCCTACACCACGCTTCGCTCGAGCGGGCGTTGTCCTACCGGATTTCGGCGAAGCTGTCATCGAACGAGATGTCGTCGGTGATCCTACGCGAGATTGTCGACGATGTTTACAAGCGAGCGCCCGAGATCGTTGCGGCGTCTCGTGCCGATCTGGTTGCTGTTTACGAACGTGACCCGGCATGCCATCGGCTGTTGCAGCCGATCCTCTATTTCAAGGGGTATCTGGCTGTTCAATCCTACCGGATTGGCCATCAGCTCTGGACGGACGGAAAGTACGATCTGGCCTATTTCTTTCAGATGCGGATCAGCGAGATCTTTGGTGTCGATATCCATCCGGCGGCGCGGATCGGGCAGGGCATCATGATCGACCATGCCCATTCGATCGTGATCGGTGAAACGGCGGTGGTCGGTGACAATGTATCGATGCTGCATTCGGTGACCCTCGGTGGGACCGGCAAGGAAGAGGAAGACCGCCATCCTAAGATCGGCGATGGTGTTTTGATCGGCGCCGGCGCGAAGGTGTTGGGCAATATCAAGGTTGGGAATTGCAGCCGCGTGGCGGCCGGTTCGGTTGTCTTGCAGGAGGTGCCGCCGTGCAAGACCGTTGCGGGCATCCCCGCCAAGATCGTTGGAGAGGCCGGATGCGATCAGCCGTCGGTTTCGATGAACCATATGTTGGGCAAAGACAGCAAGTGACGAGCGAGCCGGGCGGAATGCCCGGCTCTTTTTCAATTCGGCTCAGGCCAGCATCGCCAGCGGATTTTCCAGATTGTCGACGATGGCCTTGAGCAATTCAGCCCCCAGGGCGCCGTCGATGACCCGGTGATCGACCGACAAGGTCACAGACATCACCGTCGCAACCTCAACCGCGCCATCCTTCCCGACAATCGGTTTCTTCACGCCCGCGCCGACGGCGAGGATCGCGCCATGCGGTGGATTGATGACCGCGTCGAAGTTGTCGATCCCGAACATCCCGAGATTCGAAATCGCAAAGCTGCCGCCCTGATATTCATGGGGCGCGAGTTTGCGGTCGCGGGCGCGCGTGGCGAGGTCTTTCATCTCGGCTGAGAGTGCGGAGAGTGATTTCTGGTGTGCGTCTTGAAGGACGGGGGTGAAGAGCCCGCCCTCGATCGCGACGGCGACCGCGACGTCGGATGGCTTCAATTGCAGAATCCGATCGCCGGCCCAGACCGCGTTCGCAGCGGGTACCTGCTGCAATGCATTGGCGCAGGCCTTGATGATGAAATCGTTCACCGAAAGCTTTACACCCCGATCGGCGAGTTGCCCGTTCAGGGTACCGCGGAATTCAAGCAGCGCGTCGAGACGGATATCACGACGCAGATAGAAATGGGGTACGGTCTGTTTCGCCTCGGTCAGGCGCGCAGCGATCGTTTTGCGCATACCGTCGAGGGTGATCTCTTCGTAGTCGCGCCCCTCGTACATCCTGGCGATCATGTCGGCAGCGGGGCCAGATGGCATTGCCGCTGCGGCGGGTGCTGCGGCTGCCTTGGCCGGTGCTGCGGCAGCGGGTTGAGCCTCGGCCTTTTCGACGTCTGCCTTGATGATGCGGCCATGCGGTCCAGAGCCTTTGATCGTGCTGAGATCGAGCCCCTTCTGGCTGGCGATCCGCCGCGCGAGGGGTGAGGCGAAGATGCGGTGGCCATCCGCTGCGACCGGGGCTGCGG
>CAWUIQ010000061.1:0-20197 GCA_963922565.1 uncultured Rhodobacterales bacterium | reverse complement strand
GCATCGAAGCCAATCTCCGATGCGCTGGCCTGCGCCCCCGCGCATAGCTCTGCCACCATGTTCAGTACTTCGACGTCGCAAATCAGTTTTTCGTAGCTGACGGTGAGGCCTCCTTCGAGCCAGCCTGCCGAGTGTATCACCACCGTCGCGCCCGCCAGGATACAGCCCCAAAGGCCCAGCTGGTTTTCGTTGGCCGCCTGAACGTCATTGAGGTTTGCTGCCGATCCAGCGGCGCTGCGCCACGGCAGGCCGATCATGCGGGCAAGCTGGCCTGCGGCAAGTGATGCCTGGAAATGTGCTGGGGTGCCGAAGGCAGGCGCACCCGATTTCATGTCGACGTTCGAGGTGAAGGTGCCGTAGCAGATCGGCGCGCCCTTCTTGGCAAGCTGTGTGAGCGTGATTGCGGCCAGCGCTTCGGCGTGGCTGAGCGTGATTGCACCCGCCACCGTGATCGGGGCCATCGCCCCCATCAGCGTGAACGGCGTAACGATCGAGACCTGGTTCGCCCGCGCGAAATCAATCAGCCCTTGCGCCATCGGCACATCCAACACGCGCGGGCTGTTGGTGTTGATGATTGTATAGCAGTGTGGCTCGGCTTCGAACTCTGCATCGTCCAGTCCGCGGAAGTCGCGCAACAACTCGAAGCTTTCGCGCACCTGCGGGGTACCGCGCGAAAAGATGAACGGCAGCTTGTCGCTGAGCGTAAGCTGCGCCTCCATCGTGAAATAGTGGCGCAGATGGGTCGGGACGTCCTGCGGCTCGATCAGCGGCGGCATCATCTGAAGCACATCGTAATGCTGCGTGATCCGAACCAATTCGCGGTAGTCCTGGGCCGTTCCCGGCCGTCGGCCGCGTGTGAGATCGGTCGCGTGTGGTGCACCCGCGCCGGGCTGAAAGTTCAGGACGCCGAGTTCGAGCAGAACGTCGCGGTCGCGTGCCCCGGCCCTGCAGGTGATGGAGCGCGGGGCGGAAGCAAGCGCGGCCTCGACGATTTCCCGACCGATAAACACCATCTCATCTTCGACCCGGGCGCCGCCCAACTGATAAAGGCGGCGTGCTTCTGGAAGCAGAACCTTGACCCCCAGCACCTCGAGCGTGCGCAGCGATGCCTCGTGCATCGATGCGATTTCATCGTCGCTGAAAACGGTCATGGGCGGGAAAGGGTTGCGCAGTTGTCGGTAGTTCACCTCTCGTTTAGGGGCATTGTCCCCCCGCGGAGCGCGGCGTCGTTTTCTTACGCGCGCCTCGGTCATCCCCGCATGGCCGTACCGCTTGGGTCGTAGGGGGATGGCGCGATAACTTTGGCAGCACATTCTTTTCCGACGACGTGAACGCTAAGATCGGTGCCCGGTTCGGTCAGATCGGTGTCGACCATCGCCATGGCGAGTGACTTACCAACCGTATGTCCGTAAGCACCGGACGTGACGAAACCAACAAGGCTTTCGCCCTGCCAGACGGGTTCGTAACCGCTCGCATCGGCATCGGCGCTATCGACATCAAGCGTGATCAGCCGTTTCGAAGGGCCGTTGCCATCCCGTTCCGCGATCGCGGCATCGCGCCCGACAAAGTCGCCCTTGTCCCACGCGATCCAACGGTCCATCCCTGTCATTCCGGGCGTGCGATCCTGGGTGAATTCGGCCGACCAGATGCCAAAACTCTTCTCGATCCGGGTCGACAGCATCGCGTTGAAACCGCACTCTCTCAGACCTTCTGATGCTCCGGCATCAAGCAGCATCCGCCGCAGAGCGATGTGATCGCCGTAGCGGCAGCTGATCTCATAGCCGAGTTCGCCTGTCACAGACATCCGCGCCACATGCCCTTGGACCAGTCCGATGTCGAAATGCCCACAGCCCATGAACGGCAGGACGCTGATGTCCTGTTCTGCCAGCTTTTCGATCACCGCACGTGATTTTGGGCCGGCCAGAGCAAACCCGCACATCTCTTCGCCGATATCCCTAACCGCGACCCCGTCGATGAGATGTTCGTTGAACCAACGCATGTGCCACGCCCGCAGATAGTACGAGCCCATGATCCACCAGGTACCGTTCCCCCAATTCAACAGCGTAAGGTCGCCCTTGAGCCGCCCATGCGGCGCAAGCATCACGGCAAGGCGGGCGCGGCCGGGGGCTGGAAGCTTTGTCGCGAAGAGTGTGTTCAGCCAGCGTTCTGCGTTCGGACCGCTGACCTCGTACCGACTGAAGCCCGTAATATCGAGCAGCCCGACATCTTCTCTGATAGCCCGGCACTCCTCGGCGACGATGGGGAGCGCGTTCGAACGCTTAAGCGTAGGTGTCTCGTCGAACCCCTTTGGGGCAAAGTATAGCGGGACCTCGAGATCCCAACTCAGCCCCCATTTGCAGCCCGCTTCTGTCATCGCATCGTGCGAGGGCGCCATCTTGAGTGGTCGGCCTGCGGGGAGTTGTTCGTTCGGATAGGTCATGACGAAACGGCGCGAATAGAATTGGCCAGTCGTTTCGCGAATGTATCTCTTGTTCTCGGCGAACGTCCCGTATCGCGCGACGTCCATTGACCACGCATCGGCCTCAGGCTCACCGTGGATCATCCACTCGGCCAGCGTCTTGCCGACACCGCCACCCTGAAGAAAACCGGCCATGACCGCACATGCGGACCAATAGCCGCGCTTGCCCGGAACCGGCCCAACCAGCGGGTTACCGTCAGGCGAGAATGTGAAGGCCCCATTCACCCATGTCTTGATGCCAACATCCTGTATGGAGGGGTACCGCTCAAAGCCAAGGGTGAGTTCGTTTTCGATGCGATCAAGTTGCTCCTGGAACAGTTCTTCGCCGTAATTCCACGGTGCGCCGTCCATGGCCCAATGCTCGTGGTCAATTTCATAGATTCCGACCAGAACCCCTTTCTGGTCCTGGCGCATGTAGGTGAAACCCTCGAGGTCGACCGTCATCGGCATTTCGAAATCCGCGGCGGCCACCTCAGGCACGGTATCGGTCACCAGATAATGGTGTTTGAGCGGCGAAACAGGCAGTTCGATACCGGCCATACGACCAACCTGTTTGGCCCAAAGCCCTCCGGCGTTCACGACATGCTCACAGGTGATCGTGCCCTTGTCCGTTACCACCTGCCAGCCATGATGTGTCTGAAGCAGGGCTTCGACCTTCGTCTCTTCGTAGTACTCAGCGCCCCGCCTCTTGGCGGCCGTGGCGTAGGCCTGCACCGTGCCGGTCGTGTCGATATAGCCTTCGCGATCCGCCCACATTGCACCAAGCACGCCTTCGGTCGACATGATGGGGCACCGTTTTTGAGCTTCTTCCGGTGAGATCAATTCGCAGTCATCGATGCCGATCGACTGGAAGATGCGGTAGTTTGCCTGCAACCATTCCCAGCGTTCCGGCGTTCCTGCGAGGGTCAGGCCGCCAGTCATATGCAGCCCGATGTTCTGACCCGACTCGGCTTCGATCTCTGAAAGCAAGTCGATCGTGTAAGCTTGCAACGCGGCCATGTTGGGGTCAGCGTTCAGGGCATGAATGCCGCCGGCCGCATGCCAGGATGAACCTGACGCAAGGCGCCGACGCTCCAGCATCACGACATCCGTCCAACCGAATTTTGCGAGATGATACAACACCGACGCGCCGACGACACCGCCGCCAATCACGACAACCCGATACTGCGATTTCATTGTAGTTCCACCTCTGCGCTCTTTCGCGACGGAGGCTATCGCTCCTTCGGTGCGATTACTAGACATTTGTGTCCAGTGCGATCGAACCTCGGCGTCAGGGTGGTGTGGACCATGTCAGTATACGCCGAGGAAGCGGCCCGGTCCGTAGGTAGCATTCCGCGCGCCAGCGGACCATTGCCTTGACGCGCAAATAGCGATGGGCGAGTGCTGGAAAGCAATGTTATATCATGACAGGTCTGGGGTGTTTGAATAGACCATGCGCTTGGCCCAAAGGGAGAGTAAAATGAGATTTATGCCTTGCCTAACAATTTCAGCGGTCGCGCTGGTTGCGCTTCCTGCGCTCGCAGAGGACGCGCGCCAGCTCGACGCACACGAACACGGCCACGGCGCGCTGAATATCGCCATCGAAGGCAATCAAGTCGCGATTGAGCTCGAAGCGCCAGGCTTTGACATCGTGGGCTTTGAGTACGCTGCCGAGAGCGACGAGGACAAAGCCCTCGTGGAGGCTGGCCTCGCTACTCTGTCAGACCCATCCAAGCTGTTCATTCTGCCCGATGCCGCGGGATGTTCTGTCACTGAGGCAAAGGCGGAACTGCATGGTGAAGAGGAGCACCAAGGGCATGACCACGGTCATGAAGATCATGCCGAGGGCGCCGACGAGGATACCCATTCAGAGTTCCATGCCGAATACGTTATGAGCTGCGCAGATGTGACGCGCGTGACGCGCATCGAACTCGCGTATTTCTCCGAGTTCGAAAACGCGGAAGAGCTCGAGGTTCAACTGGTGACCGAGGCAGGTGCAGCATCACTTGAGGCGTCGCCAGACAACGCCGTGCTGGATCTCGCCGGGGCGATGTAGGATTGACGACAACCCAAGATGTTTCTGCGGTCCGGCTGCGCGGCCTTGAGTTTGCGTGGCCGGGCCGCACCGGTTTTGCGCTTCGTGTCGCTGACTTCAATGTGGCGGTCGGCGAAAAGGTTTTCCTTTTCGGTGCGAGTGGCTCTGGAAAATCGACCCTTCTGAGTTTGATTTGCGGAGTGGCGCAGCCGCAAAGGGGAAGCATCGAGGTAAATGGTGTCGATCTGGCTGCGTTGAATGGCCCAAGCCGCGATCGGTTTCGGGCCAATCGCATCGGTGTCATTTTTCAGATGTTCAATCTGCTGCCCTACGCCTCGCCGCTCGAAAACATCCTGCTTGCCCTGACATTTGCGCCGGAACGAAGGCGGCGCATTTCCGATCCGACGGTCGAAGCGCTTCGGCTGACAAAAGAGTTGGGGCTTGACCCCGATCTCGTTCAGAACGCGCGGGCGACCGAACTCAGCATCGGTCAACAGCAGCGGGTTGCCGCCGCGCGTGCACTGATCGGGAAGCCAGGTCTGGTGATCGCCGACGAACCGACCTCGGCCCTCGATGCGGCGGCCCAGCAAGCGTTTGTTGATCTGCTGATGCGGCAGGCTGACGAGGTTGGTGCTACGCTTTTGATGGTCAGCCATGACCGGCGGCTGGAAACGTCCTTTGATCGTACGCTAGACCTTTCAGAGATCGCGACGGGTGCACAAAGAGAACTATGCGACTAATCCGGCTGGCCTGGCACTCTCTTCTCAGTCGGCGCCTGACTGTTGCGCTGACAGTCTTTGCCATCGCGTTGTCGGTTGCGCTCTTTCTCGGTGTTGAAAAGGTCCGCACCGGCGCGAAGGCGAGCTTTGCCGACACGATTTCGGGGACCGATCTGATTGTGGGCGCCAGATCGGGCGGGGTCCAGTTGCTGCTTTATTCGGTGTTTCGGATCGGTAACGCGACCAACAACCTGACATGGGAAAGCTACCAAGATATCGCGCAACGCGATGAGGTCGCCTGGATCGTGCCGATGTCTCTTGGGGACAGTCACCGGGGGTTTCGCGTCCTTGGAACGACCGACGAATTCTTTGATCGATACAAATACAGGGGCAATCGTGATCTGGGCTTCACGCAAGGAGAAGTGTTTGCTGACCTCTTTGACGCTGTGATCGGTTCGGACGTTGCGGCGCAGCTGGAATACGAGCTTGGGCAGGAAATCGTCGTTGCACACGGGCTTGCCTCGTTCACCGAGCATGATGACAAGCCTTTCGTCGTCTCCGGCATCCTTGAGAAGACAGGAACACCGGTTGACCGGACCGTGTTCGTTAGCCTCGAAGCGATCGAGGCGATCCATATTGATTGGAAGGGCGGGGGACGCTCCCAGAATACGATAAGCGCTGAAGAAGTACGCCAGATGGAGCTCGAGCCACAGGCGATTACCGCGGCACTGGTCGGCGTGAATTCCAGGCTCCAGATTTTTGGATTGCAACGCTGGGTCAATGACTACCCAGAAGAGCCGCTTCTGGCGATCCTGCCGGGCGTTGCCCTGGGCGAGCTTTGGGACATCATCGGCGTTGCCGAGCGTGCCCTGATGGGCGTGTCCGTGATGGTTGTCGTGACAGCCCTGCTTGGCATGGTCGCGGTGATCTTTGCGGGTCTGAACGAGCGGCGGCGAGAGATGGCGATATTGCGAGCCGTGGGCGCGCGGCCATGGACGATTCTTTTGCTTCTTACGACCGAGGCGGCGCTGATCAGCCTGATTGCGGTGATCCTTGGCCTTGGATTGCTCTACACAGGTTTGTTTGCAGCGCGCTCTTATGTCGACTCAGCTTTCGGGCTATACCTCGAAATAAGCGCACCGAGCGTTCGCGAATGGATCGTGCTCGGGGCAGTTGTCGCGGCCGGAACGTTAGTGAGTTTGGGGCCCGCCATTAGGGCCTATCGGATGTCTTTGACTGACGGGATGCAGGTGAAATTGTAAGATGAAAACCTTCAAAACTGACAAAGCATTGCATCAGGCAACTCTTAACCGGCGCCGGTTCGTCAAGACCGCTGCGGCCTGCCCGATTGCGATGGCCGCAGGCGGAGTGAATGCCAAGGGTGTCATCGATCTTGAATGGGACGATCTCATACCAGATGGAAAATCGGGCGTGCTGCTCGACAAGCTGCGTCAGATGGGCGTCGTTCGGCATGGGCAATTGTCAACGGGCTTCGACCAGGAAGAGGCGCGCGCCGTAACCGATGAATATAACGGTGAGATCGTGCGCTTGCCCGGTTTCATCGTGCCGCTCGACTTTAGCGCGACGGGGCTGACCGCCTTTATCCTCGCACCCTTTGTTGGGGCTTGTATTCACGTGCCACCGCCACCGGCGAACCAACTGGTGCTTGTAACGACAGAAAAACCGTATGAATATGACGGCCTATTTGAACCTGTCTATGTGACAGGGATGTTTGGAACGGCTGCCACCGGCACCGCGCTTGCCGAAATCGGCTATGCGCTGTCGGCGGAAAAGATCGTTCCTTACTACTAGTTTTCAGCTGCCGCTAGCAGCCCATACCGATGACGTTTGTTTCGACATGAACCGCGCTCTGAGATGGAGCGCAACATAGTGCATTTCTTTGCCAGTATACCGCCCGGGTTACGGTTCAGGTCCCTACTGTCATATGTCCGTGAATGTTACACAGTACCGATATTTTACACTCAAATTGTAGCCAACGAGATGGAGAAACAAATGAACAAGGTCGATCCTCGAGAGCTGTCCTTTGACGAGTGGGACGAACTGAAATTTCCCCGGCCAGAAGAACAGGAATTTGACGAAGTCGTCGAACGGGCGATCTCGCGCCGCGGGTTCTTGGGCGGCGTTCTTGCATTTGGATCCGGCGCTGCGGTGATGGGCGCTGGTCTTTTGAAAGGAACCACGGCCCTTGCGCAGCAGACATCGCGCTTTGCTTTTGAACAGCTCGCGCCGCAGACCGATGGCACCGTGCACGTGCCGGAAGGTTACAGCTGGGAAGTTCTCATCCGCTGGGGTGACCCCCTGTTTTCGGACGCGCCGGCATTCGACGCTGCGACCGGTATTCCGACTGAAGGGTCCGACCGGGTGTTCGGTGAGAACACCGATGGGATGGAGCTGTTCAATCAGGGCGATATCGAATTGCTGGTCGTCAACAGCGAATACCCCAACCCCAAGATCAACCTGCCGGTTGAGCAGGAGGGCGACGCCCAATCCGCCGATGATGTCGTGCGCCTTCAGAACTTCCAGGGCGTGTCTGTCATAGAAGTCTCCGAGGGAGCGGACGGCTGGTCGGTTGTGGTCGACAGCCCCTATAACCGCCGCATTCACCACCGTACGCCCATGGTCATCGATGGCCCGGCCGCCGGTCATGATCTGCTGAAAACCGAAGCTGACCCAACCGGCACCGCGTCGCTTGGGACGTTTAACAATTGCGGCTCCGGTCGGACGCCTTGGGGCACCTATCTGACCTGCGAAGAGAACTTCAACGGATATTTTGGCACGACGGAAGAACTGTCGCTGGACGAAACGCTTGCCAACGGCTTCAAGCGCTATGGCGTTTCGACGGAGGTCGATCCGGGTCGATACAACTATCACGGCTTTGACGCGCGTTTCGATATTTCAAAGAACCCGAACGAGGCGCATCGCGCCGGTTACATTGTTGAAATCGATCCATGGAACGCAGATTCGACGCCGGTCAAGCACACGGCTCTCGGGCGCTTCAAGCACGAAAACGCTGCGACTGCTCTCGCTCCGGACGGCCGCGTTGTCGTCTATATGGGCGACGACGAGCGTGGCGAGTTCATGTACAAATGGGTGTCGCGCGACATCTATGTCCCGGGTGGCGATACCTCGACATTGCTGAGCGAAGGTCAGCTTTTCGCGGCGAAGTTCAACGACGACATGACGGGGACATGGCTGGCCCTGACGCCGGACGCGACCGGTATGAGCGAAGCCGAGATCGCCATTTTCACCCGGATGGCCGCATCCGAGGTTGGTGCCACCACGATGGACCGGCCTGAGTGGATTGCGGTTAACCCAACTGCTGTCGAAGCCTATTGCTGCCTGACCAACAACTCGCGTCGCGGCGCCAAGAACGACGATGGCTCGATCCGCACTAACGCTGGTGGCGAGGCGATGACGGTCAACGCACCCAATCCGCGCGAGGTCAATCGCTATGGGCAGATTGTCCGGTGGCGGCCTCATAGCGACGATCACGGTCGGGCGACGTTTGACTGGGATCTCTACGTTATGGCGGGCAACCCCGAGGTGCATACCGATGGGCTCTATGCCGGGACAGCCAACATCAATGCTGGGAACCTGTTCAATTCACCCGATGGGATGCAGATCGATACGACCGGTCTGATCTGGATTCAGACGGACGGTGATGACAGCAACGAGGGCGAGTTTGTTGGCATGGGCAATAACCAGATGCTCGCGGGCGACCCGGCTACGGGCGAGATCCGCCGCTTCCTTACCGGGCCAACCGGCTCGGAAGTTACGGGCCTGACCTGGTCAGCAGATCGTCGGACGATGTTTGTGGGTATCCAGCACCCCGGTGCGCCATTCCCGGATGGTGAGGATAGCTTGCCGCGGTCGGCAATCGTCGTTGTAAAAAGGAACGACAACGCGCTTGTTGGTTAACAAAAGTGCTCCGGGCGTCGCGCAAGGCGAGGCCCGGAGCATTCTTTAGCGTTCTGACCTACAGTCCGGTTTTGCCGTAGATCGTATAAAGGCCAACCACTGCGTTCATCTCTTTCAGCATGGTGTTGAGGTTGGCAAAAACCTCTGCCCGTACTTGATCATCAACGCTGACATTTGATGTCGCCTGCTCAAGAACCGGTTTCAGCTTTTCCCAGTCCCCGATGATGTCGTCCAACCCGTACATGATGTCATCGGTTGGCGCGGCTTTGATGCCAGCGTCCTGCATACCGTGGCGTAGGGCCAGCAGTGAGACTTCGAACATCTGCATGGTGCCCACCAGGTTCTTTGCGCTTTCCGCGTCACCGTTCCAGACCTGGCAGCTTTCCTTTGACATCTTCTGCGTCAACATCCGTTGGCGGCCCGACACGTCCACCAGCATCGCGTCGGACTGCAGCATTGCGGTTGGGTCCGAATACTGCCCGCTAAGTTCGCTCACAAGGCGCTTCGCGCGCCCGAGCAGCTGCATATTGTGAGAGCTGATGTAGTCGAGGTTTGCGTTGACATCGACGCCTTGAACAAGGTTGTCGATGGCGCGGCTCATCCCGCTCCATTCATCGTTGATTTCGTTCAAGGCCTTCAACGTCTTGCGGCGCTTCTCTTCGCCTTTCATCCGCAGGTCTGCGTCCCCGAACTCAAGACCGTAGGTGATCTTCTGAAATTCGGACTGGGCGCCAACGAGGATTTTCAGGCTGTTGTCCGGGTCGATACCAGCGGAGTAGTTGCACGCAGCGGCAGCGACGCGTTGCGAAAGCATGCGAAGTTTGCCCGAAAAGTTCACACGCTCGGTCGCGCCGATGTCATCGACATTGCCGCTGCTTTTCTTTGCGACGACATACAGACCGACAACCTTGTTCATCTCACGCAGTGTCGTGTTCAGATCATCAGCGAGAGCGGCGCGATCGGCTGTGCCAAGGGCCGCACCCGCAACGGCCTTTTCCAGGCTTGGCTTAAGCGCATCCCAGCGGCTCACGATTTCGGCAAGGCCGTCCGCAATTTCCCGATTGGGTGGTCGGACCATGCCGTTCTTGCCATCGCGGAGGTCTATCAGCGACCCTTCGAACAACTGCATGGTCGCCTGCAAGGCATCAACGGTCTCAGCCGAGCCGCCGGACCAGATCTGGCAGGCTTCCTTGGACATTTTTTGCGTGAGCATACGCTGCCGTCCGGCCACGTCGATTGTCTTGCCAAGCCCGGCATCATCGCCGGCCTTTGCCGAATAGACACTCACAATCGAAGCGACCAACGACTTGGCCGAGCCAAGCAGCGCCATGTTTTCATTGTTGATCAGTTCGATGCTCGCAGCTGACCCGGGATCTTTGGTGAGCGACACAACCGCTTGATCAATTGGCGCGAAAGTCTCTCGGACGGTCCCGATCGCGGCGAGAATTTCGGTATTGGCTTCGGTCCCATCGATCTTGAGATCGCCGTTGCCGTTTTGCAATCCGCCCAGGATTTTGCCGAACTCAACCTTAGCATTTGTAAGGATCTTGGCGTTTTTCTCTGGGTTGATTCCAGCGCTCAGATTGCATCCGGCAGCGGCCATACGCTGGGAAAGCATTCTCAACTTACCCGAGAAGTTTATTCTTTCATTTCCGCTGGTCAGCGTTGCGCCAACCGCGTGCGCTGGATCAGGGGTGGTTATCAGTGTGGCTGCAACGAGCGCTGGAATTACGCTCAGGCTGTTTGCTGCCATTTTCAGTTTTCTCGAATTCGATTTCATGGGGTCGCTTTCTATCACTCGATTGGCCGGTAATTCATTACCCGGCCGCGACAGGCGCGACCGGGTCTATCCTGATCAGCTCTCGGGGGCGTTTTCGATCCACACCTCAACGCGCCGGTTGACGGATCGGCCTTTTTCGCTGCTGTTGCAGGCCGAAGGTGCGATTTCGCCATAGCCCGAAACGGCAATCTCGATGCCTGCCAAACGGTCCTGTGCGAATTCTCGCAGCTCTCTCGCGACTTGCTCAGACCGTTTGGTCGACAAGGTGCGGTTGCTTTCGAAGGGACCGACATCATCGGTAAATCCAACAAACAGGATCTTGGTGCCTTTGGGTTGAAGCTCGAGGAAGTCGACAAGGCGCTTCATGTCGATCCGCGCACGCTCGTCCAGGTTCGATGAGCCGGTGCGGAACCGGAACGTCGTCGACAGCCGGTCATAGCTCAGCATTTCGCTCAGCATTTCGCGCATGACGCCGCCCTCGAACGCGTCCGCATTAGGGTCAAGCAGTGCCCGCGCCCGACCGCCATCCATATGCTGCCGTTTGCGCGCAACGCCCAGATCGATAAAGCCGGACTTTGCGATAACGCCATCGGCATATTCCGATGTGGCAAACGTCAAGAAATCCGTGACATTATCCGCGCTTTGGTCGGCTCGGTTGTACATATACAGGCGACGCTGCAGGGCGTACTCCTCGACCTTGGCCGAGAATGCGTCGGGTTCGGTTTGCATGCCGCACTCATTGACTAGGCTAAGTGCCTTTGCCCCACGCTGGAATGCATATCCCACATAGCCAATCGCGTTTGGATCGCTGTTCACCAGTGACGCCATCGTGTTGTTGTTCTCGGCAATCGTCTGGCTGCTGCTCACCGGTGCCGCCTGTCCGAATACACCGCTTTCAAAGATTGAACGCGTACCGGAATCCTGCTGGCGGTTGATGACGGTGATCGGAGCATCGTCGCCGCCGATCTCTTTCCAGTTTCTCACACGCCCGGAATAGATGTCGCGCAGTTGCTCGACGCTGATCTGGGTGACCGGGTTCGATGGGTGCGTGATGACGACAAGGCTATCGACCGCGACGATGTGCTCTTGGTTCGGGCTGACCATATTGCCTGCCCCGTTGTCGCGAAGGGCCCGTGCCTCTGCCGGTTGAATACGGCGCGACGACATGCCGATCATCGATTCCTTCGCAAGTAGGCTTTCAAAGCTGTTGTTCGAGGATGTCGAAGTCACGAGGACAGTGCCGATTTCGTCGCCAAAGCCACCTTCGCCGATCAGATCAGCGATGATCTCACCATCCCGACCCGTCGCTTTGATCGCGGCTTCGGCATCCAGATAAGATGCGTAACCGGACAGAAGCAGGGGCATCAGACCCTGGCCCAGTGTGTCCGAGCCGACAAAAACCAGGTCTGCCGTTGCGGTTTCGAAGGTCGGACATGCGTCGCCTTCGCAGCGGACGCGTGCCGCGGAAATCCGGAACTCGCCAAGCGCGGTTCGGATGACATAGTGATCGTCTGAGAAATCGATAAACTCACCCGACAGGTTGATCGTGCCGTCATCGGATCTGAGGTTGACTTGTTCGGATATGGCGGTGGTTGGAGCCCAACCCGCGGTCAAAAGTGCAATAGCGCTCAATGTCGATCGATACCGGCGCACAAAGGTCAAAGCCATTCGAGTTCTCCATACTACTCTTGGTCGCACATCTTTTGATCAGACATGCATAATTTCATGGCGAACTGATAAGCGCGGCGATTGTGAAAGAAATTTGGAGGAAATTTGACGCAACTTGGAAATGTCGCGAAATACAACCGCTGGTACATAGGTGGCCTGTCATAAGTGTCAAATTTTATTTATCTTAACCCTTATGAATGGGACAGATTGTCTAAGCTCAATAAGAAAAAGACGTGTTGGCGCACTCACTATTCCACCAATAATTGTGGCGGAATTGGAATAAGGATTCTCACTCCCGTAATGGCTGATAGACCTCTGAGCCTACCAGATCTCGCAAACCAAGCTCTTTTTATGAAACCAAAGAAGCGGCTGTATTCCCGGCTCCTATTCTCTGCGTTGCGAACTTTGGACGTGCTGTCGGAGTACTATTGCGGCGACGATCAAGCGTGTCGTTGATCTTTTGATCATCTGGTGAAACGGACCAAAATCGATCTGACGAAGTATCGTCACGTAAACTCAGATCAGCGCACCGCCCTCAACCGCATTGGAAACCGGTGGCTCTCCAGTTGCCGTGCGTGGGGCGGTGCGCGCCAAGCTCAACCAGTTTCGGCTGAGACTTAACCCAATAAACGATCGACTGCGCACCTCCACAAGTTATCCGAAGGCCATCCGACGAAGCGTGCCATCGCGTTTCCCCACTGCCCTCAACACTGCGCCGCCAATGTGCATGAGGATCAGGGCCACGAGGGCTTTTGCCGCGATCCCGTGGACGAGGAACCCTGCGTGTTCCCAATGCTCGCTAACCGGCGCAATTGCAGGTAACGTCCATCGTCCAAACAACACGGTGTCGATCCCGGTTGCCGAACTTCCCACCCAACCGGAAAGAGGCATCAAGAGCAGCAGAATGTAAAAGCACTTGTGGACCGCAGCGGCGAGCGCATCTTGCCATACGGCACCGGATGAAACAGGGCGCGGTGGCTTGGAAAACTGGTGCCAGAGAAGTCTGGCCACGATCAGAACCATCACGATGACACCAAGCGTCTTGTGGTATCCAAAGTAGCGAAGGGCAGAGAATGAAATCTCGGTATTGGCGATCCAGTAGCCAACTCCAATGGCGAGGAAGACCAGCAGCGCCGTGACCCAGTGCAGGAACCGGGTCATGGCGCCAAAGCTAGCGGAAGAGTTGCGGATCCTCATGATCAGCCCGCGATCCGCATATGTGCGATGATGGACAGTTTCACTTCGTCCCCGGCCATGTCAGACCAGCCATCCGCACCGAACGCGGCCCGCGACAGGCTACCGGTCAGCCGGACGGCAAGGCGGCTGTGATCCCCGGCTTCGGTGCCGGCCTGCCGAAACAGCTCTGCCCGGAATGTGGCCGGATGCGTCACCCCGCGAACGGTCAGGTTTCCATCGACCAAGGCGCGATCACCATCCCGGCGGAAGCGCGTGCTCTCAAACGTGATGTGGGGGTGCTTTTGCGCCCACAACACCTTTTTGCTCTTCATACCCTGGCTGGCGAAAGGAAAGCCTGCGCGGGCCCTGGTCACATCGACGACAACCTTGGCCGTGCTGTTCTGAAGGCGATCCAGATCGAGGACGATGTCGGCGTCGGCCACCGGCATATTGCCACGAACTTCGTCCTTCCCCAGAAACCAGCTGAAGCCGACCGAGCTGTCGCTTTTCTGAAGTTGATAGGGCTGCGGCGCGGCCGAGACGGGTGCGGCAAGCAGAATGACTGTTGAGAGTATGGCCAAGCTTTTCATTTCAATTGGTCCTATGCGGTCTTGCGTTGCAAACAGGGATCATCCCCTTGCTTGGTCAAACGTCTCGCAGCGCGGGATTATTCGTTTTGGAGTTTGAAAAAGTTTGGGGACGGCGCAGGCTTCGCCGCTTGTGACCCAGAAAGACGGCACTGAAGAGACACCTCAGGATTTAGGAAATATTATAATATTCAAATGGTTGGGTGGTCTGTCCGGTTTGGAAGCAAGGCGCAGGAAAGTTTTGGACGCGCAAAGCAGACGTCACACCGGATGATGCTTTGGCTTCACCCAAGGCCTTGGTCGGGCGCTAGACCGGGTCTTCCAGAAGCGTGTAGGTCCGGACTTTCTTGTCTCGGACTAGGTCAGAGACCTGCGCGTCGAACTCCTCGAAGTGGCTGGTTCGCAGATGGAGCTCAAAGGCGGCGGCGTCGGTGTAAAGTTCGTAGAGAAAGACCGAAAGCCCGTCATCCGAGATACAGACATCGAACCGGTGGCACCCCGTTTCCCGTTTGAGCGAATTGCTGGCCTGCGCCGCAACAAGCGGCAGGAATTTGGACATCATATCTGGGTGGATTTCGAATGTGACGCATACGACGTACATTGCTTGGAACCTCCGGTCAGAGCTGGAAAGCCCGCTGTGTTTCAGCCAAGTCTTCGGCGATGCGTGGGCCAGATTTCATGTTTCGAAACGGTTTGACTGTCTTGCTCAGTTCCTCGTCATCCACAAGGACAGAGAGTTCCACCGGCGCAACGAAGCTCGGTCGCCGGTCGAGCGAACTCGATGTTTGGCGAAACACCCGCTCGCTGTCGCCCCCAGGGCCAGTCGCGATCCCCATCGTCAATCTGCCAGAAGGCTCAGGATTTCGTTCGTCACCGCCTTCGTTCCCATATCACCGCCAAACTCCATGGGTCTCAGACGGTTTTGTTCAAAACCCTGCATCACGGCCCGCTCGATGAGTTCCGCTGCTTCGCCTAGCGCAGGCTCGCCCGCTTTTTCCGAAAGGTAGTCGAGCATGAGAGCGCCGGACAGGATCGCGGCCAATGGGTTTGCCTTGTCCTGTCCCATGATGTCCGGCGCTGATCCGTGGGCGGGCTGGAACAATCCGGTCTCATCCCCGATCTCGGCGCAGGCTGCCATGCCCATGCCGCCGACCAGACCACCGGCAAGATCCGACAATATGTCGCCGAACATATTTTCCATGACCATCACGTCAAACTCCCAAGGCCTGCGAACCAGATCAAGCGCTTGGGCATCGACGTAATTGTAGCCAGTTTCGACCCCGTCGTAGTGCCGGGCCACCTCGTCAAAGATCTTTCGAAAGAACGCCATCGAGTTAAAGACGTTCGCTTTGTCCACGCAGGTGAGATGGCCGGGTCTGCCCCTCTGCTTGCGTCTTTCCGCGAGCCTGAAACCAAAGTGATGCAGTTTCTCTGTCGTCGCCCGGGTGATCCGAAGCGTGTCTCGAACTTCGGAGTCGTTAATGATCTCGCTGCGTCCATGGGCGGCCGCGGAATAGAACAGGCCTTCGGTCGACTCGCGCAGGATCACCATATCAATCGCAGCGGCACGCGGATCGGAAAGCCGCTGAGGGATGTTCGGATAGGCGCGAACCGGGCGCACCCCGGCATAGAGACTGAAGCGCTCGCGCAGTCGGAGGTGTGGTGAGATTTCGGTACCGTCCCGATGCCGGATGGCTGGCAGGCCTATGGCACCAAGAAAGATCGCGTCCGCTGCTCCGGCCCGCTCTTCGCCGTCCTTTTCGATGTCCGAACCGGTTTCCTCAAAATAGGCCGCACCCGCATTGATGGGATCGTAAACAAAGGGCTCCAAACCCATACAGGACATGGCGGCATCCACGACTGCCAGGGCAGACATCGTGACGTCGCTCCCAATTCCGTCGCCCTCGATCAGGGCAACTCTGCAGGTATCTCCCATCTTTCCGTTCCTCCCGAGGCCAGACTAGAGCTGGCCAAACTTGTACTTATCCAGAATTCCCAACAGCTCTTTGGCGGCGCGCTCTCGATGCTGTCTGAAAACCCTTCTGGTCTCCTCAGCGTTTCCAAGCTGAAGATTGTGCAGAATTGCCCGATGCTCTTCGGTCGATTTTTGCGGCGTTTCGCGCAGACGCATGGTGACGATCCGTGCCCGGTGGGCCTGATCGTACAATGCCGTCACGACGTTCTGCAGGCGCCGGTTTCCCTGCAACTCCAGAAGGGCCCGGTGAAACCTGTCATCCGCTTCGACCCACTCATCGAGGTTCCCATTTGCAAGGGCATATTCCATGGCCGATGTCGCCATTTCGAGCGGAGCGAGGTCCTCTTGTGACAGGTTTCTTGCGGCAAGGCTCGCGGCTGCGTCCGGCTCAAGCGCTGTGAGTATCTCGTATATCTCGCGCATATCGTCGGCCTGAACCGGCAAGACGCGCACGCCTCTGCGCGGTGCAAGTTCGACGAGGCCTTCTGCCTCCAACCGAATGAGGGCCTCGCGCACAGGGGTGCGGCTCATTCCAAGTCGTATGGCAATCTCAGGTTCTGTCGCCTGGAAGCCGGGCGGCAGCCGGTTCGTTCGGATTTCATCCTTCAGACGCGCATAGGCATCTTCGACACGTGTCGGCCTGACCCTCTGACCCATCTCTGTCCGACGCTTTCATTGTCTCGATCTTTGGTCAGAGCATAGTTAATGCATTTTTTAATGCATACATAAATTTCGATAGTGTTTCGCGCGCCCGGTTTCAGCGTTCCCGCCCATTGAAGGCGATACCGGTCAGAACATCATCGGTCGTAAGCTGACCGATGATGGCACCGTCTTTTTCGATCCCTACCGGTTCCGCGGACCCGATCAGTTGATCCATTCCGTCGCGGATCAACATGTCCGCAGGCATCGTGCCCTTCGTTGGGCCATTGAGAGGCTGCATTAGGTCAGCTGCACGCAAGACGCCAAGGGGGTTCATGTGCTGGACAAACTCGGCGACATAGTCGTTCTTGGGCTCGCGAAAGATCTCCTGGGGGGTTCCGACCTGAACGATGCGCCCGCCCTCCATGATTGCGATCTTATTGCCCAGCTTGAATGCTTCGTCGAGATCGTGGCTGACAAAGATTATTGTGCGGCGCAGCTTTTGCTGAAGCTCTAGCAATTCGTCCTGAAGCTTGGTTCGGATCAGCGGGTCAAGGGCCGAGAATGGCTCATCCATGAGCAGGATAGGGGCCTCGGTCACGAATGCGCGCGCCAGCCCGACACGTTGTTGCATGCCGCCGGAAAGCTCGCCCACCTTCCGATCAGACCATTCAGCCAGACCGACAAGTTCGAGTTGCCTTTTGATCCGGTCGTCGGCTTCGGCCTTCTTGACCCCCGCCAGTTCAAGACCAAGCCGCACGTTCTCATGGACCGACCGCCACGGCAAAAGGCCGAATTGCTGAAAGACCATCGCGATGTTCTGCATGCGCAATCGGCGCAGGGTCGGCGCATCCGCTTTGGTCACATTGATTTGCTCACCACCGTCATGGATGCTGACCGATCCACGCGCCACCGGGTTAAGGCCGTTCACGGCGCGCAAGAGCGTGGACTTGCCGGAGCCGGACAGCCCCATGAGCACGAGTATCTCGCCCAGTTCGACATCGACGCTGCAATTGTGCACGCCAAGCACCTGGCCGGTCGCCGACTGGATCTCGCCCCGCTCCTTGCCCTGATCCATCAGTGGCAGAGCCTGTTCCGGCTTATCCCCGAAAACGACCGATACATTGTCGATACTGACAGCGACGCTCATTTTCGTGCTCCGACGTTTAGCATCCGGTCGAGCATGACGGCAACGACGACGATGACGATGCCCGATTCAAACCCAAGGGCGGTGTTGACCTGATTGAGTGCGCGAACGACCGGAACACCCAGCCCGTCCGCCCCAACCAGTGCGGCGATGACAACCATCGACAACGACAGCATGATCGTCTGGTTCAGCCCTGCCATGATCTGCGGGAACGCGTAAGGCAGCTCTACCTTGAAAAGGGTCTGCAGAGGTGACGCGCCAAATGCCCGGGCCGCCTCCAGCAGTGGCTGCGGGGTGGCATGCACGCCGAGATAGGTCAGCCGAATGGGTGCCGGCAGAACGAATATGACCGTCGCAATCAGCCCCGGCACCATGCCGATGCCGAAAAAGACAATGGCCGGGATCAGATAAACAAAGGTTGGCAGGGTCTGCATCAGATCGAGAACCGGACGCAAATAGAGATAAAGCCTTGGCCGGTGCGCCGCCGCGATACCGATCGGGACCCCGATCGCCATGCAGACGACGCAGGACGACAGCACCAGGGTCAGGCTTTCCGTCGTTTCCTCCCAATAGCCTTGGTTGAGGATGAAGAGAAAGCCGAGGAGCACGAAAAGGCAGGTCTTCCAGCTGCGTTGAAGCAGCCATGTGATTGCAATGAAAACCGCGATGATGATCAGCGGATTTGGGGTTTGCAGCAGCCAGAGGATCGCATCGATCATGGCCTCCATCACTAGCGACAGACCTTCGAGCAGGAACTCGCCATTGTCACGAACCCAGTCGAATGCGGATTTCGCCGCCTTTCCGACTGGGATCTTGTTTTCAGTCAGCCACTCCACGATGAACTGCTCCTCTGGTTACACTTGGCGATGCCCAGAGCATCTCGCGCAGGGCTGTGGGATCAATCAGAGGCCGAGAGCAGCGCTCACGGCGGCCATCGCATCGCCACCGTCCTTGGTAGTCACACCGTCCAGCCAGGTGCCCAGAACGTCAGGGTTGGCCTTCAGCCATGCCGCCGCAGCATCCTCGGCATCTTCACCATCGTTCAGGATCGCGCCCATGATCTCGTTCTCCATAGCGAGCGAGAATTCGAGGTTCTGCAGCAGTTTCCCAAGGTTCGGGCACTCAGCCACATAACCCGCGCGGGTGTTCGTATAGACCGTAGCACCACCAAGGTTCGGGCCGAAATAATCGTCGCCACCGGTCAAATAGCCCATCTCAAGGTTCGCGTTCATCGGATGCGGTTCCCAACCGAGAAAGACAACCGGGTCACCTGATTTCTCGGCGCGGGCGACCTGGGCAAGCATGCCCTGTTCAGAGCTTTCAACGACTTCAAAACCCTCAAGATCGAACGCATTTGCATCGATCATCGACTGAATAAGGCGGTTGCCGTCGTTGCCCGGTTCGATCCCATATATCTTGCCTTCGAGCGCATCTTTCTGCCCGGCGATGTCGGCAAAATCCTTGATGCCCAGATCCATGGCAGGCTTGTTGACGGCCAGCGTGTACTTCGCGCCTTCGAGATTGGCGACAACCGTGTCCACTGTTCCAGCTTCACGGTAGGGCGCGATGTCGGCCTCCATTGTCGGCATCCAGTTTCCAAGGAAGACATCGACGTCACCCTCGGCCATCGCGGTGTATGTCACCGGAACAGACAGCACCTTGACGTCCGTGTCATAGCCAAGCGCATCCAGCACGGTGGTCGTCGCGGCGGTTGTCGCCGTGATGTCCGTCCAGCCGACATCCGAAAAGGTCACGCTGTCACACTGGGCAAAGACTGCTCCAGCGGAAAAGAGGGCGAGGGCCGTGGTGGCGGCAGTGTATTTCATGTCGGATCTCCCTGTTATCTTCACCTGGTTTAGGCTCTTGACTGATCAGTCAATCAATGCGCGATTATGTTGGTATTGCAACCCCTTCCGGAGCCGCCGATGAGCGTTGAACCGAAACGCAAGGCCCAATTGATCGAAGCGACCATACACGAGATCGGGCAAAGTGGCTCTCTCAATGTCTCGGTCGGAACGATTGCCCGCCGGGCAGGCGTATCGCCCGCCCTTGCGTTCCATTATTTCGGCGACAA
>CAWUIQ010000060.1:0-20669 GCA_963922565.1 uncultured Rhodobacterales bacterium | reverse complement strand
GGCCTCGGCTATATCAAGGTGGGCCAGCAGGCGACGACCCTGTCGGGGGGCGAGGCGCAGCGGGTGAAGCTGTCCAAAGAGCTCAGCAAGCGATCGACGGGCCGGACGTTATACATCCTCGACGAACCCACGACGGGCCTGCATTTCGAGGACGTGCGCAAGCTGTTGGAAGTGCTGCACGAACTTGTTGATCAGGGCAACACGGTCATCGTGATCGAACACAATCTCGATGTCGTCAAAACCGCCGACCACATCATCGATATTGGCCCTGAAGGCGGCGACGGCGGCGGTACGGTCGTGGCGACCGGCACGCCCGAAGATGTGGCCGAGGTCGAGGCAAGCCACACGGGCCGCTATCTCAAGCCGATGCTGTTCCCAACCAAGAAGGTGGCGGCTGAGTGATCAGCCGTATCGTCGATCCAGCATGAGTTCCGGGCCGTCGGCGACACCCATCCGTTTGGCGTAAATCTCGCGCGGGACATCGTCATCGACAAGGCCGTGCACCATGACGGCCAGCCCCTCTTTGACCGGGACGCGGTTGGGACCCAGATAGACCGGTATGCGCCCGGTATGATCCTTGAGAATGAAGGTGTCCTCGCTCGTGATCCTGTCCACGACGCCGCTGATGGTCACCCTTTTATCGCTGCGGATCTCGGCGATGGTTTGACCCGCCACAAGGCTGGTGGGCGCTGCCACCACGAAACATGCAATCCAGATACGACGGTTTTTCATGAGGTCAATCCAGCGCCACGGCGAACAGAACCAGCACCACAAGCACGGCCACCAAGACGGTCCATGCCGGCACTTCTATCGCCACGCGGGTTTGTAGGCGGTCCTTGATATCGTTCACTTTCAACACCAAACCATCCTGATGTTTCACGTAATCCTCCTGTTCCAAGCGTTGATCTTGAAAATGTGGGAGGTGATTTTCCCCGCTCAAGTGGTGCGTTGTCGTGACGACCGTGTCGCTGGCCCGATCGGCGGCTTTGCGCCGGATGGTGTTGGTAACGTGAGAGGGCGCACAGGATCGCCGACGTTCGATTACAACCCGCCGTCGTGGTTGTCGACCTGATCAGGAAGGTTTGGGTTGATCCGACTGCATGGCGTTGAGCAGTGGCTTTGTCTCGCGCCCCTTCAGGATCAGCCGAGCAGCGGGACCATAGCCATCGCCCTCGGGCTTCAGTTCGGGAAAGAGCGTCAGGATCTCGTCCTGCGTTTCGGCGTCAAAGCCCGCCATCGTGTTCGGGCCGGGCAGATAGCTTTCGCACAAGACGCCGTTCGCCCAGATGATCTCGTGATGATCGAAGAGGATGTGCACATACGTCACCGTTTCGAGCGCCTCATCGACACGGACCGTCCGATCGTTAACAAGGTCCTTGGCTTTGACCAGAACCTCCGGTTCGGCAAACAGGAGTTCCGCCCAGCGATCCCGCAGCAGAACCCGGTGCTGGGGCGACAGCAGCAAGTCACGATCGGCGTCAAAGCTGCCCCTGGCAAAGCGGATCGGAGCAAAATTCCCGACGGCAGGCACTGTGCGCTGACCCATCCAGCGGACGACCTGCGGCCCCGAATCCCGCGTCAGAACCACGGTGCCCGGTGTCAGCTCCTCGACCGGGATCTCGCCCTTCGGCGTCTTGATGAGCGTACCGGTGACAAAACAGGGGACCTGCGTCAGCTCGACAAGGCCCGCATCGGTATTCCCAAGCGGATCCTCGACCGTGTAGGTGAAATACACGGTTTCGGGATCGGCATCGCCCGCGACCTCAAGCGTGCCGTCGGCATTCAGCGTGATCGACTGGCCCGTTGCCAGCACAACCGTGTCCCCGGCCACCACGTCGACGCCGTTGATCTGGGTGATGGTAAGCGTTCCGCCGGTCGAGCTGTCATTGGCCAGAACATCCAGCGTCTTGGTGTCGTTGTGGCCGATCGACAGTGTGTCGTCCTGCGCCACGATTGTCGACTGCACCGAACCGCCCGCGATCAGCAGGTTGGTGTCATACTGTGTGTCGGCCACGTCGGCGACGCCGATCTTGAGGGTGTTCGGAACCCCGGGATTGACGGGTGCGACAAAGGTCAACGTGATGGTGAACCCGTCCATCTCGGTGTTGAACGCGTCGTTCGTATTGTCCTGATAGAGGTTCTGGTTGCTGTCGTTGATGTTCCCGATCGAGGCCGAGCCGTCACCCACGGTGACGGTCGCCTGCACGCCGTTGACCCAGACACCGGCCACGTCGTTGAACTGCGAATTGGTGAATTCCGGATATTCCTCGGAACTCAGAACGAAATCGATGGTGATGAAGTCGCCCTGGGGCGTGAAGTCGATTTCAAGAAAGGCCGCGTCGGCCGTGCCTACGCCGCCCGCAAGCGCGGTGAAATCCGCGTCGCCCACGCCCGAGGTGTTCGTCGATGTGCCGGTGGCCTGGTTGGTGTTCGTGCTGCCGTCGGAGTTCGTGAAATCGTCGACATGACCGGTCGACAGGATGACACCGGTATCGCCCGGCGTCGCCTCGGGTGATATCGTGTCGCCGCTTGAGTATATGCCCGACGACAGCGGGTCGCCGGTGTAGCTGGCGGAGTTGACCGTGACGCCTGCGCCAAAGATTTCAGTCGCCATCTGCAAAGCAGTGGCGCTGGAATCAATCGGCAGCTCGGTTGCGGTTGGCATTCAGTTCGTTCTTTTCTGCTCGAGGCCCTCAGGCCGTTTGTCGTTGTAAATAAACAAAAAAAAGCCGCCGGATTTTCGGGCGGGATGTGGCGATAATGGGGAGAAAGCGAACAATCCAACATTTCTGCGCGGATTGTTTGCAGATCTTGAAAGAGGCTTAAAATCAGGGGTTTAGGGCCAAATTCCCGGCAAGCGGGACCAGCCTGGCCTCAACCATGCCGTTTCATCTTGTGCATTATATGGCACAAACATGACGGTCTAGTCATTTTCCCGGGAAACTGTCTGTTAACCACCCGTTTTACGGTAGTTTTTCAGGCCGCGTTTTTCCTAGCCCGTGCCACTGCGCCCGCGTGCTTCGAAACGTGGCAGCATCGCGCTGAAATCGCGCCCCGAACCGCCTTCGTTTTCGACGAACTCACGATAAAGCGCATGGGCAAGTTGACCCATCGGCGTATCCGCATCCACCGCCTCGGCCGCCTGTTGGCTGAGGCCCAGATCCTTGAGCATCAGCTCGGCGGCGAAGCCGGGTTTATAGTCATTGTCAGCCGGGCTTTGCGGCCCGACGCCGGGGGCCGGGCAATAGGCGTTCATCGTCCACGAATACCCCGACGAGGTGCTGACAACGTCGAACATCTTTTGCCGGTCAAGACCCAGCTTATCGGCCAGCGCGAAGGCTTCGCAGGTTGCGATCATTGTGGCCCCCAGGATCATGTTGTTACAGATCTTCGCGGCCTGCCCGGCACCCGCCGCGCCGCAATGGACGGCTTTTTGGCCCATGATCTCGAACAGCGGCTGAGCGGCGGCAAAGGCGGCGTCGCTGCCGCCCGCCATGAAAGTGAGAGTCCCGGCGGCGGCCCCGCCGATGCCGCCCGATACCGGCGCATCGACGGCCATCAGCCCCGCTTTTTCGGCCTGTTCCGCCACGGCGCGCGCGCTTTCGACATCGACGGTCGAGCAGTCGATCAGGGTCGCACCGGCCTTCATGGTCGGGATGATCTGGCCCGCAACGTTCCGCAGGATCGCGCCGTTGGGCAGCATCGTGATGACGACATCGGCCCCGGTTACGGCGGCCTCTCCGGTCGCGGTCGTCTCAACGCCTTCGGCGGAGGTGCCGGCAACATCGAAACCTGTCACCTCATGGCCGGCCTTGGCCAGATTGGCCGCCATCGGCGCGCCCATATTGCCCAGCCCGATGAATCCGATCCGCATGTCCTATCCTCCCAGTTTCAGCGCCATCGCCCCCAGCGGCATCAGCATCTTGCTCACCATAGCAGCAGGCACATTCATGTCGGCAAACTGCCATTTCGGGTTGCGGTCCTTGTCGATGATCGCGGCCCGGATCCCTTCGAGGAAATCGCCATGCTCCATCGCGCGGGCGGTGAACCGGTATTCGAGGTCCAGCGCGCGCTCCATCGTCAGGGCGTCGCCGCGCAGACGGTGAATGGTTTCGACCGCGCAGGCCATCGAGAGGGGCGCGTTGCGGCCCATCAGTTTGAGCGCCTGTTGGGCGAAGTCGCTGTCATCGGCGCGCAGTGACCGCAGAATATCGCCCAGCATTTCGCCCCCGAAATGGGTGTCGATCTGGTCCTGCATCTGTTCGATGGGGCCGGGGGGTTGCGACGTCGCGAGGCTTTGCAGCAGATCCAGATCCGCCGATTGTTCGAGCTTGCCAATGATCGCGGGCCATTCTGCCTGCGGAATGAAGAGATCGGCAAAGCCCGCAAAGATCGCGTCGGCCCCGTTCATCCGCGCGCCGGTCGTGCCTAGATATTCGCCCAGTCGGCCCGGAGCGAGGGCCAGCATCAACGACCCGCCCACATCGGGGACAAGGCCGATGCCGCATTCGGGCATGGCGATCTGGCTGCTCTCACCAACGACACGGTGCGTGCCATGGCATCCGATGCCCACGCCACCACCCATGGTAAAGCCCTGCAGAAAGCTGACGACGGGTTTGGGATAGTGAAAAATCTTGTGGTTCAGGCGGTATTCGTCGGCCCAGAATGTCTGGCCATAGGCATAATCGCCCTTGGTGCCGGTCTCATAGAGCTCGGCAATATCGCCCCCGGAGCAAAACGCCCGCTCGCCCTCGGCATCGAGCACGATCAGGGCAACCGCCGGGTCGTCTCGCCAATCGTCAAAGGCCTGCTCGATCGCCAGACACATCTCGTATGTCATCGCGTTGAGCGCGTGCGGGCGCTGCAGCGTGATCCGCCCGGCCTGTCCGGTCACCCGGATCGATATGTCGTTCATCGGGCGGCCAGCATCTGGCGGGCGACGATCACCCGCATGATCTCGTTCGTGCCTTCAAGGATCTGGTGAACCCGCAGGTCGCGCACCAGCTTTTCGATCCCGTAATCGGCCAGGTATCCGTAACCACCGTGCAGTTGCAGGCACTGGTCGACGACCTTCGATCCGGCCTCGGTCACGAATTTCTTGGCCATCGCGCAGAACTTGGTGGCATCGGGCGCGCCTGTGTCCAGCTTCCACGCCGCCTGCCGCAGGAAGGTGCGGGCGGCCTGCAGCTCGATCTCCATATCGGCGAGGCGGAATTGCAGGCCCTGGAACTGGTCGATGCTCTGCCCGAAAGCCTTGCGCTCGCCCATGTAGTCGAGGGTCGCGTTCAGGGCTGATTGCGCAGCGCCCAGCGAACAGGCCGCGATGTTCAGACGCCCCCCGTCCAGACCCATCATCGCATAGCGAAACCCGTGCCCTTCCTCACCGACGAGATTGTCGGCGGGCACCTTGCAATCGTCGAACTGGACCTGCGCGGTCGGCTGCGAGCGCCAGCCCATCTTGTCTTCGAGCGCGCCAAAGCTCAGGCCCTCGGTCCCGTCATCGACATAGAGGGTCGAAATGCCCTTTGGCCCGTCCTCGCCCGTACGGACCATGCAGACATAGGCATCGGAATAGCCACCGCCCGAGATGAATGCCTTGGTGCCGTTGACGATATAACCTTCGTTGGTGCGTTCCGCGCGGGTCTTGAGCGCGGCGGCGTCCGAGCCTGACCCGGGTTCGGTCAGGCAATAGGACAGGAATGTCTCGCAGCTCAGTACGTCGGCCATGACGCGCTTTTTCAGCGGCTCGCCGGCAAAGGCGTCGAGCATCCGCGCGCACATGTTGTGGATCGACAAAAACGCCGCGACGGACGGGCAGGCCATCGACAGCGCCTCAAAGACCAAAGTGGCATCGAGACGGCTGAGGCCCGCGCCACCAGCCTCTTCGCTCACATACAGGCTGCCGAAACCCAGCTCGCCCGCCTTGGGCCAAAGATCCTTGGGGATCGTGCCGTCTGCTTCCCAGGCACGGGCATGGGGGGCGATGTGGTCCTGACCAAAGGCATGGGCCACGTCAAAGATCGCTGTCTGCTCTTCGCTCAACGCGAAATCCATCTCCGCCTCCCTCGGAATTGAACGCTCATTAAATTGATCCGACTCAGTTCGGATTCGCAAGGCCAAACGCGCCATGCGAATCGGGGTAGGTCGAAATGCTACAGTTTTATGACAGTGTTCGTCTGAACCGCGAAATCGGCGCTTAACTGTTAATCCAATCGCAACATAAATCGGAACTTTGGGCCACTGGTTCGAACTTAGCGGCTAGAAAAAAAGGCGTAAAAATGGTAATTTGATGTTGTTAATTCGTGGGAGTGGTAGAGCGGAAGTGCGGACTTTGTCCGTTGCAAATTCATAGAATAAAGCTTTTTCAGAGCAGCCGGCGCCGCATTTTTAGCGATCCATGCGCCGGTTGTTTGCTTTGGTCTCCATGCCTGAACTCACAGTGAAGTCGACCGCGCTGGCCGCTGTTGCCCCATGATAAGGTGAGAATTTGCGCCCGGGCCTAGACCCGGCGCTGTGCGCGTCTGGCGGCCCAACCGCCCAAGCCAAGAGCACCAAGCAGAAGCGGTAGCGAGGCGGGCACAGGCACCGCCGAAACCTCGGCACATTCCGGAGTGTCGGTGCTGCAATAGCCGTACAGGGTGAAATGGCTCAGCTCTTTGGCGCGACCGTTATTCCCGATGACGGGCGACATCCAGTTGCCGTTATCGGCTGACAGGACATAGGCAACATTCGATGCGTTGCGGACGCTGTTGTCGTTTCCGGCCTTAAAAAGAAGGAGAAACGCGAGGAAGTTGCCATAGACAGACGTATCCACCGCCCAGGTGCCCATCAGGTAGTCGGTGGAGGAGATGATGTTGAGGCCGCCATCGCTGCCGGATTTAACGCGCCCCAGTTCGCTCCAATCCGAGATGCCGCCAATCGAATAGCTGTTCAGTCGCGCCTGATCGCTCGTACTGCTCGAAAAGTTTCCGGCGCCAGAGATTTCATAACAGGCTGATGTGCCGGTTATTTTTGCTGCCGTCGGTGCGGTGCACCCTGCCACGCTTGCTGCCGAAACCGATGTACCAAACCCAACTGCCAGGAAAGTCCCGGCCAACAACCACTTCAAACTCATTTCTTCACCATTCAATTCACCGCAGCCCCAGCACGGTATCCCCATCCCTTGGCGATCGAGGTTATGTCAGAAGTGCCTAAGGCGGAAGCAAAACGGCAAGTTTTTGCCGCAAATATGTCAAGATTCAATCTGTGGTCGCGGGTTTGTTTCCCGCAACGGATCAACGACGTCGAAGACGGAAGACTGGCTTCTATCTGGGCGAGAGTTTTGACGGCAAAATGGAATCACCAGCCTTGGTCAGACGCAACGGGCGCGCGCGAAAAATCCGATTGCGGCCGTGATGTGTGGGTCAGTCGACCGCCGCCAACAGATCGTCCAGGCAGGTTTCGCGAACGCCCAGCAGCGCAAGTGCCTGCGCCTCGTCCTGCTGCACGATGGGAACGACGCCGTCGATCCCTTCCCACGTCCGCATGGCGATCTGCGCCATCGCCAGGGATATCTTGGTCGGCGCATAATAGACCAGCAGGGTTTGCGTGCCCCTTCCCACAAAGGCCTCGGCCTTGCGCATCTGCAGTTCGAAAAGCTTGGGAAAGTCGTGTTCGACGCTTGTCAGACCAGAGAGATCGACAAGCTGCTTGTGCCCCGGCCGAAAGTCGGGGTGCTGAACGTATTCGCCAAAGACGCGAAACGTCTCTTCGACCCTGGCAACGCCGTCATAGCGGACGTAAACCAGGCCATGTGATTTCAAAATTTTGAATTCAACTGCCATGTCACAAAAGCTTCAAAGAGTTAGACCTCCGATATATCGCGGATAGTTGACCGGTCAATATAACGTTTCGAACAGTTTTTTGAACCTCGATCGCGCGATCGACCATCGAATTGACCAAAGGTTGAATTCGTTCGATCAACGGTAGAAATATTGACCGCCGACATTCGCCAAGGTCGAAAAAAGGCGTCTGCCGGGGGCCGCTCAGACAGAGCTGCGGATAACGTCCTCGACCTTGGTCAGCAATTTCGCGTTGTCAAATCTGTCGATCGCTGACTGGCGGGCTGCAGCGGTCATCGCTGATGTGTCGGCGGCCAGCGCCTGACCGATCAGCCGGGTAAAGCCCGCCGCATCGTGTTCGTCGACCAGCCAGCCGTTCAGGCCGTCTTCGACTGCCTCCGGAATCCCTGCATGGCGGGTCGAGATCACGACGCAGCCTGACGCCAGCGCCTCCTGGATCGAGGTTGGCAACCCTTCGGTGTTGCCGTCGGATGCGGTGACCGAATGCTGCAGGAACACTTCGGACCGGGCCAGAACCGCACGCACCTCTTCATGGGGCAGGGCGCCGGTGAATTCGACCCGGCCGTCGCCGCCCATCTGGGCCACGAGCGCGCGTGCCGGTTCAAGTAACGGCCCGCTCCCGACAACCGTCAGATGCGCATCCGGTGTATCGCCCGCAGCTTCGAGGAACGCGCGGATCGTCAGCAGCGGAGATTTCTTCTCGACCATCCGGCCAATCATGCAAAAGCTGCGGGGCTGTTTGTCGCCGGGTTGAAACCGTTCGACGTTCACGCCCGACGGCACGACGTGGCTGTTGGCATGGGCGATGCCATGCCGGGCGAGATTGTCTAAAAGAAACTGGCTGACGGCAAAGACGCCGGTCAGCTTGGGGAACATGCGCCGGTAGCCCCGGATCCGGCTGCCCTGCTGCAGTGAATAGCTGGCATCAGCCCCACGGAAGTAGCAAAAGCACGGGATATCAACCAGTTCGGCGATGTCGGCCATACCCAGACATTCCGTGCCGAATTCGGCCAGCATGACCTCGACATTCTGGTCCTTGAGGAACCGGATCAGGGCCTCGCGCCGTTCACCGACTGGGATACGCGAGGTGCCATAAGCGACGCGGTTGAACCCTTTGAACAGGGGTGACGTCACTAGATCGACCAAGCTGCGGTCGATCTGCCGCCGTGCATAGACGGCTTTGCCAAAGGGGTTTTCCTTGGTGGCGGCGTTGGCGATCACGCAGGTGTTGCCGCCGAAGAGATGCTCGATATGCCGGTTCACCATGGTCTGACCCGGCTTGTAGTAATCGCCCGTCACGACGGCTGTACGCATGACCTGCCCCAAGTTCTCGTTTGGCGCGTTCGTATCGGTTCCGTCTGGCCCCCGCAAGGCCAGCCCGGTTGCGCCCGGCAAAGCCATCGTGATAGGCGGCGACAGCCAACAAAAAACCGCATCTTCGGGGGACAGGCAGCATGGGCTTACGGCGGCCATTTCGCAAACTCAGCGCCTATTTCGGCAACATCCTGCGGGATCGCGGCACGCGCGTCCCGCGGTTCATGCTGATCCGGAAGGAACCATTCCTGCGCGGTGTGGCCGACACCCTGACCAAGGATGATGTCGTGATCGATCTGGGCGCCCATATCGGGGCGGCCAGTGTCGAGTTTGCCCATAATGCGGCCAAGGTCTATGCGTTCGAGCCGCATCCCGAGATCTTCGAGCAACTCCGTCACGCGGTGCGCAACTATCCCAATATCGAACCGATCAACGCGGCGATCTCGACCAAGGCGGGCAAGGCCAGGCTGTTCTTCGAGCCACCGAAGGATAAGAAACAGTTCGAGGGTTCCACGCTGATCGAGGGCAAGTCGAACGTCAGTTACGACAATGCCTTTGAGGTCGATACCGTTTCGCTGGCCGACTTCGTGCAGGGGCTGGGAAAGCGGGTGCGGATGATCAAGATGGATATCGAGGGCGCGGAGTACCGGGTGATCTCTGGCTTGCTCGAAACGGAGGCGGTGAATCTGATCGACAAGATCTGGGTCGAACCGCACGAAGACCGCATTCCCGAGCTTAAGGCCGAACGGGCGGCGGTGGAAAAGCGCATTGCCGAGCTGGGCCTGACCGACAAGTTCGATTTCAACTGGCCCTAACCGCAACGCCTTTGGGGCCGCTGCCGGATCATCTCCGGGCGGCCTGATCGGCATTTTGGGGGAATGTCCTGAAACGGCGGCCGCCAGATGTGGATCGGCTGAACCGGGATGCTGATCCCGGCCTTGCGAGGCGTCGCCCTCGCCATCCTGCAGGATCACGGGCCCTCGCAAGGGAATGATCCGGTCTTTCAGGTGGTTAACCGGGCGGGGTTATGCCGCCGCCCGGGTTAAGGGCGGGTGAGTGTACCGTACGCCGGGGCGTCACTCCATCACGGGGATGCTGAATTCGCCGCCTTCCTTGATGCCCGAGGGCCAACGCGCCGTGACCGTCTTGGTCCGGGTATAGAACTTGAACGCGTCCGGCCCGTGCTGGTTGAGATCGCCAAAGACCGATTTCTTCCACCCGCCAAATGTGTGGTAGGCGAGCGGCACGGGGATCGGCACGTTGATGCCCACCATCCCGATATTGATCCGGTTGGCAAAATCGCGGGCGGTGTCGCCATCGCGGGTAAAGATCGCGGTGCCGTTGCCGTATTCGTGGTCCATCGCGAGGCCGATCGCCTCTTCGTAGGATTGGGCCCGGACGGTGGTGAGGACCGGGCCAAAGATCTCGGTCTTGTAGATGTCCATGTCTTTCGTCGCGTGGTCGAAAAGGTGTGGGCCGACAAAGAAACCGTCTTCGTATCCCTGCAGGCTGAAGTTGCGCCCGTCGACGACCAGCTTGGCGCCCTGATCCACGCCGGATTGAACCAGTCGCTCGATATTGGCCTTGGCGGCTGCGGTGACGACCGGACCATAGTCGACATCATTACCGGCGGTGTAGGGTCCGACCTTCAGCTTTTCGATGCGCGGCACCAGCTTGTCGATCAGCCGGTCTGCGGTTTCGTCACCGACAGGGACGGCGACCGAGATTGCCATGCAGCGTTCGCCCGCCGCACCGTATCCCGCACCCACGAGCGCGTCAGCGGCCTGATCCATGTCGGCATCGGGCATGACGATCATGTGGTTCTTTGCCCCGCCGAAGCACTGGACCCGTTTGCCGTTCGCGCAGCCCGTCGAATAGATGTATTCCGCAATAGGGGTTGAGCCGACAAAGCCGATCGACTGAACAACCGGGTGGTGCAGCAGGGCATCAACCGCTTCCTTGTCGCCGTTGACGACCTGCAGCACGCCCTTGGGAAGGCCCGCTTCCTCCATCAGTTCGGCCAGCATCAGCGGCACCGAGGGGTCACGCTCGGACGGTTTGAGGATGAAGGCGTTGCCACAGGCGATGGCGGGGGCGAACATCCACATCGGGATCATCGCGGGGAAGTTGAAGGGCGTGATGCCCGCAGTCACCCCGAGCGGCTGGCGCATGGAATACATATCGATGCCGGGGCCCGCGCTGTCGGTGAATTCGCCCTTCAGCATATGCGGTGCTGCGATGCAGTATTCGACAACTTCGAGCCCGCGCTGCACGTCACCGGCCGCATCGGGCAGGGTTTTGCCATGTTCGCGGCTGAGCGCCTCGGCCAGCTTGTCCATGTCGCGGTTCAGAAGGTCGACGAATTTCATCAGAACCCTGGCGCGACGCTGCGGATTGACGGCGGCCCATGCGGGCTGAACCGAGGCGGCAATTTCGACGGCCTTGTTCACCTCGTCGGTCGAAGCCAGAGGAACCTTGGCCTGCACCTCGCCCGTTGCCGGGTTCATCACGTCGGCGAACCGGCCAGCCGTGCCTTTGACATGTTCACCGTTCAGATAATGGCTCAGCTCTTGCATTCCGCATCCTCCCTCAAGCGCGCCGTCGCAGGCGCGCGGCCTGAATTTGCGCGCACCTTAGCCATGCCCGTAGGCGGGGAAAAGCCGCAAAGGTTGCATTCGCGTCAAAGGGGAAAGAGGTCGCCTGATCGCACGCTTGACAGGTGACGCGATCGGGGTGACCCTTGGATACCTCTGGCAACCGGCATGAAGGAGGAGGCCACCATGCTTGTTCATCAGATCCTGAAATCAAAGTCCGACGACGCGGTCGTAACCGTGCAACCGGGCACGCCCGTGAGCGAGGCCATCAAGGTCCTTGCCGAACGGAGCATCGGGACAGTCGTGGTATCCGCCGACGGGCTTCAGGCGCAGGGCATCCTGTCTGAACGCGACGTGGTCAAGGCGCTGGCAAAGCGCGGGGGCACGGTTCTGACCGACCCGGTTGATACCTACATGACCAGCAAGCTCGAGACCTGCAGCCGCAACGAGGCCGCCGACAGCGTGTTGCAGCGCATGACCAACGGGCGGTTTCGCCACATGCCGGTGATCGAAGACGGGCATATGGTCGGCCTCATCACCCTGGGTGACGTGGTCAAGGCCCGCCTGACCGAGCTGGCCATGGAAAAAGACGCGCTTGAAGGGATGATCATGGGGCACTGACCCCACCATCTTGCAATCCACATCGCAAAATGTTTGCGTGCACCGCAAAAAACTGACGACGGAGCGGCGCCATGCGGATTGGCCTTTACCCCGGAACTTTCGATCCGATCACCTTGGGCCATATAGACATCATTCGCCGCGCCGGCGCGATGGTCGACAAGCTGGTCATCGGGGTCGCCATCAACCGGGACAAGGGGCCGCTATTCGACCTTGAAGAGCGGGTTGCCCTGATCGAGGCCGAATGCGTCACCCTGAGTGAGCAGACGGGAACCGAGATCGTTGCCCATCCATTCGAAAACCTGCTGATCGATTGCGCCCGCGACGTGGGCGCGCAGATCATCATTCGCGGCCTGCGTGCCGTTGCCGACTTTGAATACGAGTTTCAGATGGTCGGAATGAACCGTGCCCTCGATGACAGTATCGAAACGGTGTTCCTGATGGCCGAAGCGCGGCATCAGGCCATCGCCTCGAAGCTGGTCAAGGAAATCGCCCGCCTCGGCGGGGATGTGTCGCGGTTTGTAACGCCAGAGGTCAAGGCCGCGCTGGACAACCGGTTCGCGACCAAGCTGCGTGGCGCGGCGAACTGATCAGAGGTGCTTGCCCATCTCGACCGCCGTGTCGAGCATGCGGTTGGAAAAGCCCCATTCGTTGTCATACCAGCTGAGAACCCGGCACATCGTACCGTCCATCACCTTGGTCTGATCGGTGGCGAAGATGGACGAGTGCGGATCGTGGTTGAAATCCATCGATACCAGCTTGTCATCTGTGACGCCGAGGATGCCGTTCAGAGGTCCGTTTGCCGCCGTTGTGATCGCCGCGTTGATTTCGTCCGCGCTTGTGTCCCGGTTGGCTTCGAAGGTCAGGTCGACCACCGACACGTTCGGGGTGGGGACGCGGATCGCGACGCCGTCGAGCTTGCCGTTGAGTTCCGGCATCACAAGGCCCACGGCCTTGGCCGCGCCGGTCGAGGTCGGGATCATGTTCATCGCCGCAGCGCGTGCGCGGTACAGATCCTTGTGCATCGTGTCGAGCGTTGGCTGGTCGCCCGTGTAGGAATGGATCGTGGTCATGAAGCCGCGCTTGATGCCCACCGTATCGTGCAGAACCTTGGCCACCGGTGTCAGGCAGTTGGTCGTGCATGACGCGTTGGAAACAATGAGGTCGTCCGATGTCAGGGTCTGGTGATTGACGCCGTAAACGACCGTTTTGTCGGCATCCTTTCCGGGAGCCGAGATCAGCACGCGGCTGGCACCGTTTTCCAGATGCGCCTGGCAGGCTTCTTTCGAGGTAAAGATGCCGGTGCATTCCAGAACGATGTCGACGTGGCTCCACGGCAGGTCGGCGGGGTTGCGGATCGCAGTGACATCCATCGGGCCGCGGCCCACATCGATCGTGTCGCCCGCAACCGTCACCTCACCGGGAAAGCGGCCATGAACCGAGTCAAAGCGCATCAGGTGCGCGTTAGTCTCAACGGGGCCAAGATCGTTGATCGCCACGACCTCGATATCGGTCCGGCCCGATTCGATCAGCGCCCGCAGAACGTTTCGCCCGATGCGGCCAAAGCCGTTGATCGCCACTTTGACAGTCATGATATCCCCCGCTGATCAATGCTCGTTACCGCTAACACCACAAGTGGGCGAAGCAGTCAACCTTGGTCGATCAAAGCGCGAAGCGGGTGACTTTTCAACTGCGGGTTAACGCCAGAAGGCGACCCATTCGATCAGCTCGGCCATTTTGCGGCCGACAAAGAGGGTATTGGCCCAGTCGTAAAGCAGCGCATCGGCACCGACAGCGACGACGATAAAGGCAGCCAGGTAAATCGCAATCTGGTTAGTCATAACATCCACACGGGCACGTAGGTTATACCTCATGCCATCCGGATGCGGCGGGCGCAAGCTCAGTTGAGGCGCCCCATTGCAACTGCAACATCCGCCATCCGAACGGAAAATGCCCATTCGTTGTCATACCAGGCCAGCACCCGGACCATCCGGTTGCCGACCACCTTGGTCTGGTCGGGGGCAAAGATTGATGAGTGTTCGGTGTGGTTGAAATCGACCGAAACCTTGAGCTCGGGGTCGTAGGCCAGCACGTGGCCGATCTCGGTCTTGGTGGCTTCGGAGACGACCGCGTTCACCTCTTCTACCGTCACGTCGCGGCCCGCTTCGAAGGTCAGATCGACGGCTGAGACGTTGGGGGTAGGGACCCGGATCGCGCTGCCGTCCAGCTTGCCCGCCAGCTGCGGCAGGACCTCGCCAAGGGCCTTGGCCGCGCCGGTCGAGGTGGGGATCATCGACATGGATGCGGCACGCGCGCGGTAGAAATCACTATGGCGCCGGTCGAGCGTGGGTTGGTCGCCGGTATAGGAGTGGATCGTGGTCATCACACCGCGCACGATGCCGATTCCGTCGTCGAGCACCTTGGCGAGCGGCGCAAGACAATTCGTGGTGCAGGACCCGTTCGACACCATGCGGTCACGGGCCTTGAGCGCATCGTGGTTCACGCCATAGACGACTGTGCGGTCGACATTCTTGCCCGGCGCGCTGAGCAGAACCTTGCCCGCGCCGCGATCAAGGTGTGTCTTGGCTTTGAGGCCGTCATTAAAATTGCCGGTGCATTCCAGAACGACGTCGCAGCCCTCCCAATCGAGGTCTTCGAGCTCATAGGTCGACTGTACCCGGATCGGGCCGCGCCCAAGGTCGATGGCGTCGCCGTCGATATGGACGTTGCCGGGAAAGGCGCCGTGAACACTGTCGTAGCGGATCAGGTGGGCCGCGCTTTCGATAGGCCCGGTCGCATTCATCTTGATGACTTCGATATCGTTACGCAGGCTCGCCGCGATATGGGCCAGCGTGCAGCGCCCTATGCGTCCGAATCCGTTGATCCCAACCTTGATCGTCATACCCAAATCCCATTTTGCAGTGCAGCAACGCGCTCCGTATACAAAGGGATTCATTGGTGGGAAACCTTTGAAAACAGGGTGTTAGCGATAAACCCCTATGTTAGCGCCCGCAGTGACACTTTGTCTTTTGATGGAAAGCTGCTAGCTCTCGCGCGGGCAGAAACAAAAGGTAGGCTCATGAGCGGATTGTTGGCATTGCTGGACGATGTGGCGTCTATCGCCAAGGTTGCAGCGACCAGTATCGACGATGTCGCGGCGCAGGCGGTCAAGGCGGGATCCAAGGCTGCCGGGGCGGTTATCGACGACGCGGCCGTCACCCCGAAATACGTCCATGGCTTTTCCGCCGACCGGGAGCTGCCCATCATCTGGCGCATCGCCAAGGGGTCGCTCTGGAACAAGCTGGTGATCCTTTTGCCCATCGGGCTTTTGCTGTCATCCTTTGCGCCCTGGGCCATTCCGCCCCTTCTGATGCTGGGCGGGGCCTATTTGTGTTTCGAAGGGGCCGAAAAGGTTGCCCATGCCATGGGCTGGGGTGGCCACGGGCACGATGATTATCCGCATAAAGAGGAAACCGTCGAGGATCCCGCCCATCTCGAAGAGGAAAAGGCCAAGGGTGCCATCAAGACCGATTTCATCCTTTCGGCTGAGATCATGACCATCGCGCTGGCTGCCATTCCGCCCAGCAACATCTGGATGGAGGCCGCGACGCTTGCCGCGGTCGGCATCATGATCACGATCGCGGTCTATGGCTCGGTCGCGATTATCGTAAAGGCTGACGATGTGGGCCTGCATATGGCCCAGAATGGCGGGCTGGGCCTGACCCGGTCGTTGGGGCGAGGGATCGTCAAGGTGATGCCCGGTTTCATGAAGACCCTGACGATTGTCGGAACCGCCGCCATGCTGTGGGTCGGCGGGTCGATCATTGTCCACGGGCTTGAACAGATGGGCTATGGCTGGCTCGAACACGCGATCTATGAAGCGGCCAATGCGATCGGGCAGGGGCAGGCGGGTCTCGAATGGTTCGCCAAGGCGACCATCGACGGGATCCTTGGCCTGGCGCTTGGTTTTCTGCTGATCCCGCTGGGTGAAAAGGTCGTTACCCCCGCCTGGCGCATGGTGTTTGTCCGCTGACAGGGCCATGCGCCTGCGCATCGCGCTAGGTGAATTCTACCTTTTGGTGTAGCGTGCCGTCAGTACGATTGCGTATTGATGCTTTCTTTTATTGCTACTCATTGATTTATCTGGAGAATTCTCTTGTCAGCCCCGTCCGAGCTTTATCGTCTGAAATCCGACCTTCAAGGGGTCGAAGGTGTCATTCAATCCGTCGAAGATGGCGTTGGTAGCTTTCGCAACGCGCTCAGCGATATCGACAAGGTGCTGGGCTATCCCAAGGACATCGAGAACGACATCGACAAGCTGCGCAAGATTCTTGCAGCGCTCTATGACGTGACCGAGATCTGTTCGATCCTTCCGGAGGTCGGTACCGCCTGCGGTGAGATGGCGAAGGTGCTCAAGCCCATTGCCGTGTCACCCAAACCGCCCGGCGGTCTCTTGGGCGAGATGAAGAATACCCTGCACGAGATCGACAAACCCATTGAAGCACTGCGCAAGGAGTTGGGAGAGATCAAGAAGCCCGTCGATAATGCGTGGTCTGCGCTGGACAATATCCGCCTTGATATCGCGCGGTTCCAGATCGGGGTCGATACGTTGATCGAGGAACACGGGGACAATCCACCCAAAGGGATTGCGGATTGCGCCAGGGCGCTAAGCGGCATCCTCGAACAAGGGCTCGGCGCGCTCAATCATGCGGAAAACCTTGTGACGGGTCAGCTGAATACCGTCATCCATTCGGTTAATGAGATCGAGGATGTGTTGAACAATCTCGACAGCGTCAAACATCGGATGGAGGGCGTTTTGGACAAGGTTACCGGCAAGGCGTTCAACAAGATGAAAGGCGGGCTCGACAAGATGCGCGCGCATTTGGATCGCCTGAAGAACCTGGCCGTCAGGAAATTCAACCAGATCATGGAGCATTTTGGTGTCGACGTTGGCAAGCTCGAACACGCGCTCGCCAAGGCCGAAGGCAGGATCGAGGGCGCTATCACGAAGGCGGTCAACGATGTACTGACCAAGGCCAAAAATGCCGTGATCAGCGAGTTGGAAAAGATCCCCGGCGTCAAAGAGCTGGAAGCGCAGGTCGCAACACTCGAAGACGCCGCGATCCAGCTGCGCGACAAGATCGAGAACGAACTTGGTTCGGCCTGCGCCAAAGCCCTGCGGGCTGACTGACGGCCCCCTTGCTTCGCCTCACCTCATCGAAAAGGCCGTCGTGAAGTCCATGCAAAGGCTGGCTGACTGGTCAGACTGATGCCGGTCAGGAGGGGCCCGGTTAATGCAACCGGGCCATCCGGTCTGATCAGAGCAGAGACTTAACCTTTTCGGCCACCGCCTCGGGCGTGATCCCGAATTCGCGGAAGAGCACGTCTGCCGGGGCCGAGGCACCGAAATCGTGCATGCCGACAAAGCCTGCCTTTTCGCGCTTACCCCGCTCGCCGAACAGCCAGCGGTCCCAGCCAAAGCGGATGCCGGCCTCGACCGCGACGCGGACCGGACCACCCGGAAGAACACGGCGGCGATAGGCGTCATCCTGTTCTTCGAAAAGCTCCCAGCAGGGCATCGACACGACGCGCGTACCGATCCCCTCGGCCTGCAGCAGATCGCGGGCGGCCATGGCAACCGACACTTCCGACCCGGTGGCCATCAGCAGGGCCTGCCGTTTGCCTTCGGCATCAGCCAGAACATAGGCGCCCTGCGCGGTCAGGTTCTTGGTCTTGTGTTCGGTGCGGACGGTCGGCACGCCCTGCCGCGTCAATGACAGAACCGATGGGGTCTGGGTCGACGAAAAGGCAAGCTCCCAAGCCTCGGCGGTTTCGATCGTGTCGCAGGGCCGGAACACGCGGGTATTGGGCGTCGCGCGCGAAATGGCCAGGTGTTCGACCGGTTGGTGCGTCGGGCCATCCTCGCCCAGGCCGATTGAGTCGTGGGTCATCACGAACACCGTCGGTATTTTCATCAATGCCGCAAGCCGCATGGCCGGGCGGGCATAGTCGGTAAAGGCCATGAAGGTTCCGCCGTAGGGACGGATGCCGCCATGCAGGGTCATCCCGTTCATGGCCGCCGCCATCCCGTGTTCGCGGACACCCCAATAAACATACCGCCCGCCACGATTGTCGATGTCAAAGACGCCCAGATCGCTGGTCAGCGTGTTGTTCGAGCCGGTGAGGTCTGCCGATCCGCCGACCGTTTCGGGCATCACCGGGTTGATGACCTCGAGCACTTTTTGGCTGCTGGCCCGTGTTGCCAGCTTTGGCGCCTCTTCCGACATCTGCTTTTTGAGGGCCTTGACCGTCGCGCTCAGTTTTTTCGGTGTTTCGCGGGCAAAGGCCCGTTCGAACTGCGTGCGTTTCGATTGTGAGATACCAGCAAGGCGGGCCTCCCATGCCTCGCGCTCGGACTGACCGCGCGCGCCGATGGCTTCCCACGCCGATTTGACATCCGCGGGGATCTCGAACGGGCCGTAAGGCCAGCCATAGGCGTCTTTCGCGGCGGCCAGCTGATCGGCATCGGTCAAAGCGCCGTGGCCTTTGGATGTGTCTTGCGCGGCGTGACCCAGGGCGATGTGGGTCTTGCACGCGATCATCGTGGGTTTTGAGCCCTTCTTGGCCTTGGTCAGCGCTGCGTCGATCGCGGCGGGATCATGCCCGTCGATCTCGATCACTTCCCAACCGGCGGATTTGAACCGCATGACCTGATCGGTCCGGTCGGCCAGATCGACGGTGCCGTCGATCGTGATGTTGTTGTTGTCCCAGAACACAATCAGCTTGGACAGTTGATGGCGGCCGGCCAGCGTGATCGCCTCTTGGCTGACGCCTTCCATCAGGCATCCGTCACCCGCGATCACATAGGTGTAGTGGTCGATGATCTTTTTGCCGTATTGGGCGCGCAGGATTTCCTCGGCCATGGCGAAGCCGACGGAATTGGCGATGCCTTGACCCAACGGGCCGGTCGTCGTCTCGATCCCGGTGGCGTGGCCGTATTCCGGGTGGCCCGCGGTGATCGAACCCCATTGGCGGAAATTCTTGATCTGATCGAGCGTCATGTCGCTGTAACCCGTCAGATAAAGCAGCGAGTAGAGCAACATGGAACCGTGGCCAGCCGAGAGGATGAACCGATCGCGGTCCGGCCAGTGCGGTGCGGTCGGATCGAACTTGAGATGCTTTTCAAACAGCACCGTTGCGACATCTGCCATGCCCATCGGCATGCCCGAATGCCCCGAATTCGCGGCGGCAACAGCGTCGAGGGTCAGCGCCCGGATGGCTGCGGCCTTGGACCAGTGATCGGGATGGGCGGTGCGAAAGGCGGAAAGGTCCACTGGGCGGTATCCTCTGGCTGACGAGATCTGCTGATGTCGCTGAATATCAGGGGCGCGTTAAAGTGCAAGCAGGCGGATTGGCCTTTGGGTCGCACATTAATGCCGCCCGCCAACCCTTTGAAGGCAAAGGGGGCGCAATTTCAGGTTTCATTGGGTACAGTCAATCGCAACCGGGCCAGGGGGCGATTCGGTCATCGCGGGTCAGGGTAATATCACAAGGGGCGGCCAAGCTCTGATGCGGGACGAGGGGTTGCATGAGCGACATTGAAGATCACGAAAAGCGGCTGACGGCGGCGCTGGAACGTATTTCGTCCGGCCTCGACAAGCTGGGCGCGGGCGGATCCGGCGACGCTGACGCGCTGAAAACCGAACTGGACGAGGAAAAGCTTGCCAATGCGCAGTTGCAGGAACGCCTGAAGACCCTCACGGCGCGGCAGGCTGCGGCGGACGAGGCGGCGGCCGACAAGGCCACGCAGCTGGATCTTGAACTGCAGCGCCTGCGTCAGGCCAATGCCGAGTTGCGGGCGTCGAACACTGCCCTGCGTGAGGCCAATGCAAAAGGCGTGGGCGAGCCGCATCTGATCAACAAGGCCATGCTGGCCGAGCTGGAGGCGTTGCGAGCAGCCCGCGCTGCCGAAATCGCCGAAGCCGAAAGCATCATTGGCGCCCTCACGCCGCTCCTCGATGAGGCGGGCGCGATCAAGGAAGAGGACGAAACGGATGCCTGAAGTGACGATCACGATCGGCGGCCGGGATTTCGAGGTCGCCTGCCAGGAAGGCGAGGAGCAATACCTGCAAACGGCGGCCAAGATGCTGGACGACGAGGCCAAGGTGCTGGCCGATCAGGTCGGACGCATGCCCGAGGCGCGGATGCTGTTGATGGCGGGGCTGATGCTGGCCGACAAAACCGCGAGCGTCGAAGACAAGATCGCGGGCGTTCAGGCGCAGCTGGCCGAGCGCGAGGCCGA
>CAWUIQ010000059.1:0-20680 GCA_963922565.1 uncultured Rhodobacterales bacterium | reverse complement strand
GGTCGAAAGCTTACTCTTCGTCCAGTGCCTCGACGGCCTTTTGCAGCGCGTCCTTGTCGATCTCCTTTTCGGAGATCTTGGCCTGTTCAAAAATGTGGTCGACAACCTTGTCCTCGAACAGAGGCGCCCGGATCTGCTGCTGCATCTGCTGGTTCTGCTGCACGAACTCAAAGAACTGACGCTCCTGCCCGGGATACTGGCGCGCCTGCCCCATGATCGCCTGGCTCATCTCGGCGTCCGACACCTCGATCTCGTTCTGGCGGCCCAGCTCGGCCAGCAGCAACCCAAGGCGCACCCGGCGCTCGGCCAGTGCGTTGTGCTCGTCGGTCGGCTCGATCTTGTCGTGATCATGGCCTTCGACGTCGGGGTTTTCCTCGTGCCAAAGCTGGTGCGCGATCTGGCCGGCTTCGGCCTCGACAAGGCTCGGTGGCAGGTCGAACGATACGATCTCGTCCAGCTTGTCGAGAAGCGCGCGCTTCATGACCGCACGGGCGGCACCGGCATATTCCGCTTCCAGGCGCTCGCTGATCTGACCTTTGAGCGCGCCCAGATCGTCGGCGCCAAACTTTTTCGCCAGTTCGTCGTCGATGGCCGCGGCAACCGGCTCCTTGACCTCTTTGACGACGCAATCAAAGACCGCTTCCTTACCTTTGAGGTTCTCGGCCTGGTAATCTTCGGGGAAGGTCACGGTCACCGACGGCTCTTCGCCTGCCTTCGCACCAACCAGCTGCTCTTCGAAGCCGGGGATGAAGCTGCCGGAGCCAAGGACCAGCGGATAGTCTTCGGCGCTGCCGCCTTCGAAAGCCTCGCCATCGACCTTGCCCACGAAGTCGATCACGACCTGATCGCCGTCTTTGGCTTTCGATCCCTTCTTGCGGGCTTTGAAATCCTGCGCCGTTTCGGCGAGGTTGCCGAGCGCTTCGTCAACGGCAGCATCGTCGGCCTTCACCACCAAACGCTCGAGCGCGATCTTAGCCATATCGACTTCGGGGATTTCGGGCAGCGCTTCGTAGTTCATCTCGACATGAACATCGTCGCCCTCTTTCCAATCCTCGTTGGTCATCCGGACCTGAGGCTGCAGGGCGGGCCGGTCGCCGCTGTCCTCGAAATGCTTGGACATCGCGCCATCGATGCTTTCCTGCATGACTTCGCCCATCAGACGCTGACCGAACTGCTTTTTCAGCAGCGGCATCGGGACCTTGCCCTTGCGAAAGCCCTTCATCTCGATCTCGGGCTGCGCCTCGGCCAGTTTGGCGTTGACCTTTTCGTCCAGTTCGGCGGCGGTCACGACAATCGAATAGCCGCGTTTCAAACCCTCGTTCAGCGTCTCGGTGACCTGCATCGGATATCCCCATAGGTGAGTTGGCGCACGACTGGGCATGCGCGTTGAGCGAATTTGGGGCCTTCTATTGGGCACGACTGGCCTGTGCAAGAGCCATTCGCAGCACCGCTTGGGACGGGCTGGCCCCTGCAAAATTAGCGTGGGCTTGCCGGTGGACTGCGGAGCTCCAAGCCCGGGAGTTGGAGGAATGCCGGCTACGCCGATCTTGCGCATCGCCGATGGCCGTCGATTATCGAGCCCGCCGCCAAGTACTAGTGGGTTGGGAAAGGTCGCGCCGGCGTCGGCAGGGCTCGCATCCAGCGGGCATAGTCCTCCTTTTCGACCCGGGCGGCCAAGTCCGCCAGGTCGCCAAGCGGGTCGGTCGATAAGTCGATCCTCGGATCGATCGGAAGATGGTCTGCAGCCACGATGAGGATGGCCGCGGACATAAGACCACGCGCATCACCGCCTTCAGCGGCACCACGCTCCAGCCCGTTCAATAACTTGCGCAGCAGGCTGCCAGACGCCGTGATGTATCCATCGACCGCTGCTTCAACCACGCTCGCGGTTGCCAACATGTTTCCAGCTGAACAAACATCGGCCCGGATCATGTGTGAGACCTGCGGGACGTTGCTTTGACCGGTGAAAGCACCGCCCTCGCCGTTTTGTCTCAGCGCGACCAACTGCCTGAACGCGCGCCCGCCGTCGGACGCTACCGTGTTTTCAATCGCCGAGTCGGTCTCGACCTGCTTCTCCATATCAACAAGAACGCGTTCTCCCCAGAGCATACTGGAATAATGCCCCTAGCTGGCCGAGATACCGACCCCGGGCCGACCGCGCAGCACCCAGGCACCGACACACAGATTGCCGGTTGCAGCCGCACCACCAAGCGCACCACTTTCCGGATCACGGGCCAAGAGTGAGAATGTCATAAGCGGCAATCCCTTTGCCAAAGCAGCCCTGAGATGACTAGTTTGTTTCACGAGCCACCAAAAGTAGTCAAACATGAACGATCAGAATGAGAAGACCGCCCGGCTTTCCGAACGCATTCTGGAAAGCTTCGATGAGCTGACCAAATCTGAGCGACTGCTGGCGGACCATTTTCTGGAGTACCCCGACAGTCTGGTTCTTCACACGGCGGCCGAGATTTCTTCGCAAGCTAAGGTGTCCAAGGCAACGACGGCGAGGTTCTTCAAACGGCTCGGCTTTCCCAGCTTCAAGACCGCGCAGCGCATGGCGCGGGTGGGTCGTGATGATAGCGATTATCGGAAAAACGTCTATTCCGCGCCGGTCCCAAACCTGAGCGGACGGGGCGATCTGGCGGATCACCTGGCATCAGATGTCCAAAACCTGATCCGAACGATTGAAGCCATCCGAAGCGATGACTTGAGGGCCGCGGTAACTTACCTCGCAAGGGCCGAGAAGATTTGGGTGGTCGGGTTCGGCGATAACTATCCGCTGGCGCACTTCGCGCGGGCACAACTAATCAAGGTAAAACCCGACATACGGATGATCCCGCTTGGAGGGTTTTCGGTACCCGAGGAGTTTGCATCGATCCGGCCAACTGACTCGGTGCTCGCGCTCGCGATCGGTCGCAGAACCCGGACCCTGAGATCTATTCTGCAGTCGGCAAGGCTGGCCGAAGCCAAAACGATTTCGGTGACCGATCTGACCAATGCCGGGAGCCCGGAACTGGCCGAAGTTACCTTGCGGTGCCGCACGAGCGGGTTGACGTATTTCGACTCTCTCGCGGCGCCCGTTTCGGTCATCACGTATCTCTGCATGGCTGTCGCGGATCGGCTGGGCCACAACGCGGTCGAGCGGTTGCGCTATATCGACGGGATCCATGCCGAGTGGGGGGATGCGGGGTAAGGCGCGTCAATTGCGCATGTCCTGTCGGCCAAAATTACTCAAAAAGAGTCAAAAGTGAAAAAAGAACAGTCAAGAATGCAAACTTTTTGACCCTCTGACTGTTCATCCCTAGCCTTTCGTACCGGGGAGAAGCCCATCAGAAAATCAACAGAAAGGCCTGTCATCGGGATCAATCCCGATGCGCTCCAGAGTTTTGCCTCGCGCGGAGCCTTCGGCCTTTGCTCGGCTGCCAAACCGCCGACGCTCGAACAGAGAGGAAGACCACATGAAGTTACTCGGACGATCATTGCGCCGTACTGCCGGGGCCGTTGCGCTTGCCGCGGGGCTGGCAACATCGGCCACCGCCGGCGACATCGTATGGGCACGCTACGGCGATATCGACTCGCTCGACCCGCATCGTGCGACCAGCACATTGTCATTGCAGGTCTGGAGCTTGATGTATGACACGCTCCTTGCGACCGATGCGGACGGCTTGCCGGTTCCGCACTTTGCAAAGTCATGGGAAGCGAACGAGGACGGGACCGAATACACATTCAGCCTCGAAGACGGGGTGACATGCCATGACGGGACACCGCTGGATGCCAATGACGTGAAGTACACGATCGACGCCGCCTTCAGCGAAGACACCCCCAGCGTGACAAAAGGCAGTTGGGGCCCGATTACCAGCGCCGAGGTTATCGATCCCTTGACGGTCAAGCTCACACTGGAAACGCCCTTCGTCGCATTGATCCCGTTCCTCGCCGACAGTTTTTCATCGATCATCTGCGACACGAACGGCGAAGGCTTTGGCACCACATCCGCAATTGGTTCGGGGCCCTGGAAACTGGTTTCATGGACAAAGGGGGACCGGATCGTTCTGGAAAAGAACGCCGACTACAAGAACTTTGGCAAGTTGGCCGAAAACCCGGGCGCACCGCATGAAGACGGCCTGATCATCACAGTTGTACCGGAACCACAGGCGCGTCTTGCGGCTTTGAAAACGGGCGAGGTGCATATCGCCGAGCCACCGTTCGATGATGTTCCGATGATCAAGGATGAAGGCGAGCTTTCGATCATCGTGGCCGAAAATACCGGTCAGAACGTGTTTTGGGAATTTGCGGTTCATCGCCCGCCGTTCAACGACGTGCGCGCGCGCTTGGCCGTGGCCCATGCCACGGACGCTGCCGCAGCCATTAATTTGATCTATGGAGATCTGTCCATTCAAGAGAATTGCCCGGTTTCGCGCGGCGTATTCGGCAACGATCAGGATTTTTGCGCCAAGTACCGTCCGGCCTACGATCCAGAGAAATCCAAGGCGCTTCTGGCCGAACTGGGTTACAGCATGGACAACCCTCTTGAGACTGCGCTCCTGGTCTGGACCGGCGGCAACCGACAAAAGCTGGGCGAAGTATTCCAGGCCCAACTGGCCGAGGTGGGTATCAAGGCATCGATCGAGATCATGGATATCGGGTCACTCAATGCCCGTGTTCGGCAGGAAAATGAAACCACCGAAGGCACCACCGGATCGATGGATATGATGACATGGTCCTGGTACGACCCGGACATTCTCTATGCGCTTTGGCACACGCCGGGTGCGTATCGCGGCTATACCTCGCCAGAGCTGGACGCGATGCTGGACGAGACCCGAGTGCTGACCGATCTCGACGCGCGCAAGGCGAAGGTGCAGGAAGTGTTCAAATACCTCCTCGAAAACGCAATCCATGTGCCTCTTTACACACCGGGATGGGAATGGGTCTTTGCCGTGCGGCCCGAGGTCGAGGGCTTTTTCGTCGCCCCCTTCGTCTATCCGAACTTCTCGGATGTGAAGCTTGGCGGATAAAAGCTGAGTGTGGCCCGGGGTTTCGGCCCCGGGCATCACGATGAGGGGCACTTTTTCATGTGGCGGTTTCTTGGCACCCGGATAGCCATGGGTGCCCTTACAATCTGGATCACGACGATACTCGTGACTTTATTGATCCATGCCGTGCCGGGCGATCCGGTGCAAATCATGTACGCGCAAAGTCAGGGCACGACGCCGGAACAAATCGAGGAGGTTCGCCGTTCACTCGGGCTCGACCGGCCTATCGCGGTGCAATACGCCATGTTCATCGAGCGGCTGGTGCAGGGCGATCTGGGCAATACGATCCGCGGTGGTCAACCTGTGCTGGACGTGATCCTGCAGCGCTTGCCAAACACCCTTCTGCTTGCCTGCGCAGCAATGTTTGTCGCCATCCTGATTGGCGTGCCGCTCGGGTTCCTCGCGGCCTATCGCGAAGGCAGCCTGACCGATATCGCCCTGATGATGGTTGCCATTGCGGGGATCTCGATGCCGCACTTCTGGCTTGGTCTGTTGCTGCTGTTTTACTTCGCGCTCGAGCTTGGCTGGCTACCGGTCAGCGGCAACGGATGGCTTAACCTGATCCTGCCTGCCCTGACGCTCGGGCTTTCCAATGCTGCGATCTTTGCGCGCCTCACACGCTCTTCAATGATCGACGTGATGAGCCTGGATTACGTACAAACCGCTTTCGCCAAGGGTTTGCCAAAGGCGTTGGTCCTGCGTCGCCATGTACTGCGGGCCGGGCTGTTGCCGGTCGTCACTATGATGGGATTGCAATTCGCATTCATGATGGGCGGCGCGATCGTCGTCGAAAACATCTTTTCGTGGAACGGGGTGGGTCGGATGGCGGTCGAGGCCATCTTCCAGCGCGACTATCCGATCATTCAAGGCTTCATCCTGACGTTCTCGGTTGTTGTGGTCTTTGTCGCCATTGCAATTGACGCCCTCTACGCCGTGCTCGACCCGCGCATCCGCAGGAGCTGAGATGGCAGCAGCGGTACAAACGACACCCGGGTTCTGGCACAGGTTGCTTGGTTCGCCCAGCGGTGTCATCGGGCTGGCGATTGTCCTGCTTCTTGTCTTTTGCGCCGCGTTCGCAGAGATGTTGGCCCCTTTCAGCCCAACCAAGATGGGGGCCGGTGGGCGGTTCCTGCCGCCCGGGGAAAAACATCTTCTGGGCACCGATGAATTCGGGCGCGACATGTTTTCCCGGATCATCTTCGGCGCCCGCGTGACGCTTTTGATTGGTGCGGTTGCCGTGGGCATATCGCTGACGCTGGGCATGGCGGTCGGTATGATCGCTGCCTTCCGCCGCGGCTGGATCGAAGCGATCCTGATGCGCAGCACGGATGTGCTGTTTTCCTTCACCGAAACCCTTATCGCCCTTAGCTTTGTCGCGGTCCTGGGACCAAGCCTGCAGAATGCCGTGATCGCCGTAGGGGTCGCCGGCATCCCGTTTTACGCGCGCACCTGCTATTCTGCGGCGTTGGTCGAGACGTCGAAACCCTACTTCGAAGCCAGCATCGCTGCCGGGGCCGGACCGGTTCGGCTGGTGCTTATGCACCTTCTGCCGAACGTCCTGCCAACCATGATCGTGGTGGCGACGCTGGGCGTTTCGACAGCGATCCTCGCTGCTGCCGGCCTCAGTTTCCTCGGGCTTGGAGCGCAACCGCCGACCTCGGAATGGGGTTACATGCTCGCCGGCTCCCGAGACTACATCAACCGCGCACCGTGGCTGATGACCATACCGGGTCTCGCCATCGCATTGACCGTTTTGGGGTTCAACCTGCTGGGCGACGGTCTGCGAACAAGCCTTGACCCGGTCGAGCGGAAATGAGCGCGCTTTTGTCCGTGCGGGATCTGGCCGTTCGCCTTGGCGATGCGCCCTTGGTCGACGGGATCAGCTTTGACCTCGCGGCGGGCGAGGTGCTGTCCATCGTGGGCGAAAGCGGCTCAGGCAAAAGCATGACGGCCAAGGCGCTGATGGGTCTTCTGCCGCCAAAAGCTCGGGCGCAGGGTGAGGCGATGTTTGGTGGGACCAACCTCTTGTCGCAAGAGGCGAGCCCACCACGGGGCACCGGGATCGGGCTGATCTTTCAGGAGCCGATGACCGCGCTCACACCCGTGCTGACCATTGGCTTGCAACTGACCGAGGCGCTGGAGAGCCACGGGATATGCGATGCAGCCGAGGCAAGGCGCCGTGCCATCGCGATGTTGGATCGGGTCGGCATCCCCGAGCCAGACATGCGGATGCGCCAGTATCCACATGAATTGTCTGGCGGAATGCGGCAACGGGTCGTGATCGCAATGATGATGCTTCTTGATCCGCAGGTCCTAATAGCAGACGAACCGACAACGGCGCTCGACGTCACGGTGCAGGCGCAAATACTGGACCTGCTGCGCCAGATCGTAACCGACACGCAGATCGGTCTGATCCTGATCACCCACGACATGGGCGTGGTTGCAGAAATGGCCGACACGGTTCTGGTGATGAGATCCGGGCGCGCCCAGGAATACGGCCCTGCAGCCCAAGTGTTCGCCCAGCCGGAAGCTGCCTACACCCGGACCCTTTTGGACGCGGTGCCCCGCATCGACAGCATCAGCGAACGCGAAGGCGTGGTCACCGACACTCTTTTGCGGGCGCATGAAATCACCAAGACCTTCAAGAAACGCACGGCTCTCTTTACCGGCAGTGACAGCCACAAAGCTCTGGACAGTGTCTCGCTTGAGATCAATCGCGGGGAGACCCTCGCGCTGGTCGGCGAAAGCGGATCTGGAAAGACCACGTTGGGCCGGGTCATTGCCCGCCTGACAGAGGCCGATACAGGGCAGGTTCTTCTGAATGGCTCGGATCTAACGGCGCTATCAGGGCGCGAACTTCAAGCGAAAAGGCGCGAGGTTCAGATGGTGTTTCAGGATCCGTATGCGTCCCTTGATCCCAGACAGACGATTGGGAACACGATAGCCGAGCCACTCATCATTCATGAGAGCCTGCCGAAACAGGACCGGAACAATCGGGTCGAAGCGCTGCTCGAGAAGGTTGGCCTTAGTGCGGGCATGGCGCAGCGCTTCCCGCACGAATTCTCTGGCGGACAAAGGCAGCGCATCGCTATCGCCCGTGCCATCGCGGCAAGCCCGTCTCTTGTCGTTGCTGACGAACCCACATCGGCGCTGGATGTTTCCATTCAGGCCCGTGTTCTCGATCTGCTCGACACGCTCAAGCGCAGCGAAGACCTCACCATGCTCTTCATCTCCCACGACCTTGCCGTGGTGCGGCAGATCGCCGACCGCGTCGCCGTCATGCGGAACGGACGCATCTTGGAATTGGGGCCCGCAGGGAGTTTGTTTGCTGATCCGAAACACCCCTACACCCGAGCTCTCATCGATGTCGCCCCGGTGCCGGACCCGTCTCGCAAACGCGGCAAACGTCCAGCCATCGTCGGGGACTATCCCGCAGGTCCCCTGTGCGAAGTTTCGCCCGGTCATTGGGTTGCCACATGACAATTGGGATCGCCGCCACGGGGCCTTGGGCCGGCGCAGGGGTGCTTGCCGGATTGCGCGCGGTCGAAGCGGTTGGACGGGGGGCAATCAAGGGCTTTGTCAGCCTTGCCGTACTGACCGAAAGCCAGGAACTGCTCCGCGCCGAAACACAAGATGGCGGGACCAAGGGATTGTTCGCAGATCAGCCACCGGAGCGCATTCTTAGCGCCCCCTATGCCGCGCTGATTTCCAGCGGTCCCAATCGCCCCACACCTCTGTCCCAGTTTGTGGCGGCAGCGCCCGGTGTGGGTCTCGTCACAGGCCATCGCTTCCCCCACATGGTGGCCAAAGACGGCAATCCCCTGAACGCCAACGTCCTTGCCTCCATGGGTTCCGGCCTTTCAGCCCAGACGGCAATTGATGATGTGATCGCGGCGAACCCGGAACTGGACGCGGGGTTTGTCGCGCTTTCCACCAAGGGCGAGATCGGGTGGGGCAACATGCCCTCGGTCTTGCGCCGTTTTGATCATGGGGCGGCCACGCGAAACTGCGAAGAAACGGGCGCCGTCGTCACCGCGCTGCACAATGCGATCTACCCGCACAGGGCCATTGCGCTCGTGGCCAGCGAAGTCGCTCTGGACGAAATGCGCCTCCGCGATACCACCATCCGCACCATTACCGTGTCGTCGGGTGTTGAGTTGAGCCTGGGCGAGCGACCTGAAATCCATGTCGATAAGGCGTCGCACGCCACCCGTATCTTGCACCCTCAGGCACAAGTGCTGGCCAAAGAGACCTCGGTTGGCATGGGAGATCGGGTAAAGGTCGTGCAGGTTGGCGAAATACTTGGATGGCTCGGGCATGAACCGTTTATGGTCATCCGGAACGGATCAATCTTCACCCTGGACGGCCAAACCGAAGTCGAGTTGCCCGTACACACGCGTCAGGTCTCAACACAGCACTCCTGAAATGAACTGATCGCGCAGGCCTACGTCCTCATTGAGACATGCAAGGACTTTCCGCTGCTCATCCGTCCGGAAATCGGCGGCTCATCCTCACACCTCGATATTCGAAGTCAGGGTTTCGACCCAGTCGAAGATATCACCGGGCGCGCGCGGCTTGAACTCGGCGCCCAGCGGTGCGGTCCAGCCGAGCGAAGCGATGTGGGAAAAGATGGCCGCGTAGTTCAACTCGCCCTGGTCCGGGGCGCCCCTGTCTGGCACGGATGCGAATTGGATATGCCCGATCATAGGCAACAGCTCGGTCAGCCGGGTGATCACATCACCTTCGGTTCGGCCGACATGGTAGCAGTCGAACATCAGTTTCAGGTTCATGACGTCAACACGCTCGATAATCGCGCGGGCCTGATCCGTTGTTTTCAGAAAATAGCCGGGTGCGTCGTGCCGGTTCAAAGGTTCAATCAGGATCGTCCGGTCTGTCCGTGCGGCGGCATAGGACAGGTTGGCTTCGAACGCTGCTTGCGCCTCGGCCCCGTCGGAAAAGCCAGCCATGACATGAATGGCGCGGGCCTCAACTGCCTCCGCGTATTGGATCGCTTGGTCGATCGCGGCGCGGGCCTCTGCCTCTCGTCCGGGAAGTGCCGCGAGGCCGTTTTCGCCCGGCTTCCCACGGATGGTGTTCAAACCCAGCATCGGCAGCCCCGATGCATCGAGGGCGGCCCGAACCTCTTCTGCGGGGGTCTCGTATGGCCAGTGGCACTCCACCGCCGCGAAGCCGGCGGCATGCGCGGCATGAATTGCATCCGGCAGAGGGCGGTCCGTCCACAGAAAGCCAAGATTAGCGGAAAACTGGATCACTGGTCCCACTCAACATCAAACTTCGTGACGATTTGCGAGACCTGCTCGGCCGACAAGGCCCGGGCCGGAAGGCCCCGCATCATGAGGGCAAGGCGGGCCGTTGCTTCAAGTTCTTCGATCGCGTTGCAGGCACTCTCGACGCTCTTGCCAGCCACCACGGGACCATGGTTGGCGAGCATGACCGCCGCACGTTTGCCCGCAAGCCCGCGCACGGCGTCTCCCATGGCCGGGTCGCCCGGAACGAAGAACGGCAAGAGTTTCACGCGCCCCAACAACATGATCGCATAGGGTGTCAGCGTCGGCAGAAAGCAATCCTCGTCATTGTCTGGCATAAGCGACAGGGCGACGGAGTGACACGAATGAAGGTGCACCACCGCACCTGCCGTGCTGCGCGTATCGTAAAAGGCCGTGTGGAGCGGCATCTCCTTGGTGGGAGGGTCTCCTTCAATCAGGCGTCCTGCGGCGTCGAACCTACTGAGGCGGGCTGGGTCCAATCGGCCAAAACTGGTACCCGTGGGCGACACAAGCAGCCCACCATCTTCCGTACGGGATGAAATGTTACCGGTAGAGCCGTGGGTCAGGCCGCGATCATAGAGCGACTTTGCCAGCTCGCAGATCGTTTCGCGGAGTTTCGCCTCGCTCATGAACCCAGTACCCCGGCGGCCTTCTGAAAGAAATCCTCCGCACCGAAGTTTCCGGACTTTAGCGCGATGGCGAGGCACGGGCCCACCCGCAGAGCAGGTACGCCGGGGTCGATCTCAGGCCCGATACGCATCTCTTCGATATCCAACGCTTCGACGACCGCACCGGAGGTTTCGCCTCCGGCGGTTATGATCCGGGTGACGCCCTTTGCTACTGCATGTCGGGCCAGTTCGGCAAAAAAAGCCTCGATTGCCGCCGCGGCCACCTCGCGCCCAAAGCGGTCCTGAACGGCCTTGACGACCTCTGGTTCAGCCGAACTGTAGACCAAAGGCACGCCCCGTTCCGCGAGGGCCCATTCGAGAATTTCGGCAGGCGTTACACGGGCTTCGATGATCTCCTCGGCCCCGACCTCCCGCGTCGGATGGTTCTTGGCGTGAAAGGCGACTTGGGCGCGAGTCGCGATGGAACAGGATCCGGAAAGCGCAAGCGCATGGCCGCCCTGCCCCTCCCATTCCGGAGTGCCCGGCGTCGAGCCGAAATTGGCGGGCAGGCCCATGGCGACACCGGAGCCGCCCGTCACGAGTTTCAGGTCCGCCGCAGCCCGACCAATCTCCATCAGGTCCTCGTCGCGGATCGCGTCAACCACGATGTGCCTCTTGCCGGCCGCGTGCTCCGCATCCATCGCGGCACGGATGGCCTGGGCACCGGCAAAGACGGTCTGTGCAGCCACATGACCAATCCCGTATTTGCTTTGAGGCGCCATCCACCGCCTGAGATCCGCATCCGTCATCGGGGTCAGCGGATGGTTTTCCATACCACTTTCGTTCAGCAGCTTGTCATTCACAAAGAGATGCCCCTGATAGACCGAGCGACCGGTACCAGGAAAGGCGGGGCAGACAATGACCCGGTCGGCGGCAAGCGCGTCCGCAAGAGCATCCGCCACCGGGCCAATGTTGCCTTCGGCAGTCGAGTCGAATGTCGAGCAGTACTTGAAAAAGAACTGCGTGCATCCCTGCGCCTTTAACCACTCCAGTGCAGCAAGAGACTGCGCGATCGCATCCGCAGGGTCGATCGACCGGGATTTGAGTGAAACGACCCCTGCTTCGATGTCTGGCGCCGCGGGTCCCGCCGGAATGCCGGAATACTGGACCACGCGCATCCCCTGCTTCGCCAATGTGTTGGCAAGATCGCTAGAACCAGTGAAATCGTCGCCGATACAGCCCAGTTTCATTGCTTGGCCTTCGGGAGCGTCAACCCCGCCTCCTGCGCGTAGACCTTGGCGACAGCGGCATCGTCTTCTCGGCCAAGACCCATTTCAACCGCACGTGCGTACCGCTCCAGCGCGGTTTCCGTGATCGGCGCATGAAACCCCGAGGATTTTGCGGCTTGCAACACGATGCCAAGGTCCTTGGGCCAGATATTGACCTGGCTAAGCGGCTTGTAGTCACCGGCGACGACATGGGGCGCGCGGTTTTCCAACATCCAGGAATTGCCGGCGCATTTGGTGATCACTTCGACAAATGTTTCGGGGTTAATGCCTTGCGTCATACCGAATGTGAGCGCTTCGGCCATTGTCGCAATATGCACGCCGGCCAGCAGTTGGTTCACCGCCTTCATGGCCGATCCGGCCCCCGCCGCATCGCCCAGCCGGAAGACGGTCGTGGCAGTCGCGTCGAGAATAGGTTGTGCGGCTTCGAAAGCGGCGGCACTGCCGGACGCCATGATACTCAGCTCTCCCTCCGCCGCCTTGATCGACCCGCCCGATATCGGTGCGTCGAGGTAATGAACGCCATGCGCCTGGCAGCGCTGTTCCATGTCCTTTGCGAAGTCGGGCGGCACGGTTGCGCAGGCCATGACGACACTGCCTTTGCGCAGTTTGGGAACGACGCCCTCGTTCCCGAATAAAACATTTTCCACCTGTTCGGCGTTCAGGACCACGACGACCACGCCATCGAGGGACTGCGCCACATCGGCAATCGGGCCTGACCGGCCCCCATCGGCTTTGAAGCGCGCGACGTTTTCGGCGACCACGTCGACTCCATGCACGGTGAGGCCAGCGCGCAGACATGACTGCGCCATGCCGAACCCCATGGATCCAAGACCAACGACAGCAACAGTCAGATGCATGTCCGCCGTCCCTTTCGCTCGCTCAAGATCTGCGATGCCTTGCACCGGAAGTGGCTGCGCAAACACGGCCGGACAGCGATTTGACGAGTTTTGGTCATGCCAATGCGGCCTCGTTAAGGGTCTGACACCACAGCACCGGAGGGATGACCAGACCAACGGTATAGTGGCACCGATCGACCACTGTAACCCTGTTGGGAATAGCTCCCCTCATGCTTCCCTCCTGGCGGTGGCCCCGCCGACAAAGGGATGAGGCTCCGCACGACAAATATGTTTGGGCAACCGTAGGTGTTTACGTAAACATAGGTCAATCAATGAATCGAAAGATGCATCTGAAATGGCCAAGCGCCGACCGGCGAATTCGAAAAATCCGCTGCCGACAATGCACGATGTCGCGCGTGTTGCTGGCGTCAGCCAGATGACCGTCTCGCGGGTTATGCGCGCGTCGGGCTATATCTCGAAAGATGTTAGAAAAGAGGTGGTCAGGGCTGCACGCGAAATCGGCTACGTGCATAATAGGCTGGCTGGCGGCAGTGCGGCCTACGACAACCCCATTGTCGGCGTTGTCGTGCCCACGATGCAGAACCGCGTGTTCACCGAGGTGTTGTCGGGCATCAATCAAACCCTCGATGAGAGCGGTCTCAGACCGGTCTTTGGCGTTTCAGAATATTCTCTGGACGCGGAGGAGGATCTGGTTTTCGACCTGCTATCGTGGCGACCGCGCGGACTGATCCTGCCCGGCCTCGAACACACCGCCTCGCTGCGCAAGATCGTAAGGCAAACGGGCGTCCGCGTGGCAGAGATCATGGACACGGATGGCGATCCGATATCTGCATGTTTCGGGATCTCGCACATTAAGGCCGGCCAAGAAATGGGGCGGCATCTGATCGACCGGGGATACAGAACGTTTGGCTATGTTGGAAGCCAGCGCGGCCTCGACCTGCGGGCCGGCAAACGATTTGAAGCCTTCACGCGGGTGGTAAGGGAAGCGGGCGCGCAGATCGTGGCCATCGAAACGACCGAGAAACCCTCATCGATGGATGTCGGACGAACCCTGACAACGAGGCTCTTGCAACGCCACCCGTCGCCGGTCGCGATCTATTATGCGAATGACGATCTGGCCGCCGGTGGATTGATGCATTGCCTTGTCGAGAACATCTCGGTTCCGGAGCAGGTCGCCTTGGCAGGCTTCAACGGCCTTGGTTTTCTCACGGCATTGCCGAAGCTGATCACGACAACCGTGACGCCTCGTTTCGAGATCGGCGAGGCCGCCGCGAATTGGCTGATGCAGCCAGAGGATGAGCCCATGAACCAAAAAGTCGAGCTTCGGGCAAAGCTGCAGATCGGGCAAACCACCTAGAGCGCCATAGCCGGCAGCCATCATCGGGGCGGCGGCATTATGGGTGAGACGTCGCCACGATAAGGCGAGTTGTTCCTTTCGGAAAAAGCCGCTCTTGCACATCATTTGACCAGAAGAACAGTTCTTCAGAGCGGTATCCTGGCCGACGAGATCGGAGACACGGATCAGGGCGTTTTTGCAATGCGCGGCAACGGAACTCAGCTCGCTGCGTACTTGGTGCGGGTGGAGGGACTTGAACCCCCACGCCTTGCGGCGCCAGAACCTAAATCTGGTGCGTCTACCAATTTCGCCACACCCGCACAGCGAGCTGCCTATAACAAAGGCAATTCCAAGAAGCGAGCGCAAAATCGCCGAGCTATCGGTTTAAAATGTTTGGTACGTTCACCAATTCTTCGGTTAATGTATTCAGATCTTCGAGCCAATGTATTCAATGTGATAGGACGCCTATGAACCCGTTAGAGGTTGGGCGTGTCTTGGGCGGTTATCCGACGGCACGCGCGGAAAATGAAGCCACAGGTATCGTGGCAGGAAGCTTGATACTCACAAAGGCCGGCGAGATCCCGGTCGAGAGATTGAAACAGGGTGACGAGATCGTCACCCGCGATACCGGCATTGCTGTTCTGCGCGCGGTTGAGGTCCGACAGATCACCGCGCGGGCCTTCGCCCTTGAAGCTGGTGCGCTTGGTCAGAACAGGCCGAATGTACGCACCATCATTCCGGCTGATCAGTCCGTTGTTCTGCACCAGACAAAGGCCCAGCTTGTCCCGATAGCCAGCTTGCGCGGCACCGCGGGCATCCGGGGCCTTGGCCGCCGCCGCATGCTGGTACACCGGCTGGTTTTTCACCGCCCCCACATCGTCTATGCCGACGGCGTCGAGATCCTGATGGGCCAGGCCGAAGCGCAGGTGCAAGCGGCCTAAAGCCCCAGATCACGAAAAACCCGCGGCAACTGCTCTGGGATATCCTCCGCGATCAGCCCCGGCCCGAACTTCAACGCACATTCCACATGCAGCCAGGCGGCCGTTTCAGCCGCCTGCATTGGGTCGAAACCCCGCGCCATCAGCCCGGCGATGAAACCCGCAAGAACATCCCCCGACCCGGCCGTCGCCAGCCACGGCGCGCTGCGTTCGTAGAAGGCGGCGTTGATGCTGCAGCGGCCGTCAGGATCGGCAATGACGGTATCCGGCCCCTTGAAAAGCACGACAGAGCCCGCCCGCGCCGCAGCCTCCCGTGTCGCGTCCACCTTTGAATAAGCGGGGCCTTTCGTTGCCGGAGCGTCCAGTTTTTCGGCGATGTCCGGGAAAAGGCGCGCGAACTCCCCCGCATGGGGAGTGAGAATGCATCTTGGATGAAGCTTGGCGAACAAGGCCTCCTCACCCGCCAAGAGCGTCAGCGCGTCAGCATCGAGGACGGTTGGCCGTTCTGCCTCCAACGCAGCAACCACCAGCCCCCCTGCCCGATCATCCAGCCCCAGCCCCGGCCCGAGACACAACGCATTCAGACGTTCGTCCGCCAGAACCTCGGACAGCGCGGCACCGTCATCCACCCGCCGCAGCATGATGGCGGTGACCTGTGCCGCGACTTCCATCTGGGCCGCTCCCGGAACCCCAAGGGTCACCAGACCAGAGCCAATGCGCAAAGCACCCCGTGCCGCCAACCGCGCAGCAGCCGTGTGCCCCGCACCACCCGAAAGGATCAGCGCATGCCCGTGGGCGTATTTGTGGCCGGACCGCTTCTGCAGAGGTCTACCCGGCCACATTCGTGCATCTTTGCGATCGGGGCCCCAATCCGCATCGAGTAAGCGTATAGTTTTGGGCTTTGCGGGCATCATCAGATGCGCTGGATGTCGATCCTCTTTGCCCAGCCCGATATCGATCACCCGCAGCTTGCCGGAGTGGTCGTTTAATGAATGTCCGACCTTCAGTCGATGAAACGACACCGTCATATCGACCGGCAAAAGCCGTTTCGACGCGTCGTTGACAAACCAATCCCGCCAAACCTCAGGGTTCAGTTCTCTGTCGCCCCGTTCCTGCGGCGGCGGCGGAAGCAGAAAACTGCCCGAGTCGGCGTCAAAACCAGAGGAGCAGTCCACAGCCACGACGTGACACCGCCGCCGTGGATGCAGGCCGCGCGTATCTCTACTTCGCACCGCGTGATGAGCAAGGGCGAGGTCCAAGGGAATGGCGCGGCTCAACCCGGTGCCAAACATGGCATCCACCATGAGGATCGGACGATCGCCTTTTCCCGCTGCCTCTGCAGTCAGCGATTGAACCTCGCCCAGCCGCCCCCACTTCTCGTAATTCACCCGCGCATCCGGCGGCAGCTTCTCCGGATCGCCGTAAAGAAACACCTCCACCGCCCAGCCCCGCTCATGCAGCAGCCGCGCCACGACAAACCCGTCGCCCCCATTGTTGCCCGGCCCGCATAAAACGACGGCCCGCCGCCCACGCGCATCCCCTGCTTCTTCTCGTTCCAAATACGCATCGCTGCCCTCAGCAACCGCCGCGTCGCCCGCCAGTTCGGGCCACTCCTCGAAAATGGCGTCGACGACCCCCTGCCCGGCCCGCTCCATCAGTTCGAGACCTGTCACCTCACCCGACTCGATCGCCGCCTGTTCGATGGCCCGCATCTGCGCTGCAGTCAGCAGCTCCGTCATTCTCTCAACCCCTCGATTCAATTCCGCCTATATTTTATGCAAGTCGCACACAAATTGATCAGCATCTGATCGCAGACGAGCGCTCCGTTCAATTCGCATCTCCACCCGATGGACGGTCTCCGACACCAATGCTCTGTCCCTAGCCCAAGACGTCAGGAGGGACTCCCATGAAAAAGATCGAGGCGATCATCAAGCCGTTCAAGCTTGATGAGGTCAAGGAAGCCTTGCAAGAGGTCGGCGTGCAGGGCCTGTCGGTCATCGAGGTCAAGGGCTTCGGTCGCCAAAAGGGTCATACCGAACTCTACCGCGGTGCGGAATATGTTGTCGATTTCCTGCCCAAGGTGAAAATCGAAGTCGTGCTGGATGACGATCAGGTCGACGGCGCGATCGACGCCATCATCGAAGCGGCCAAGACGGAAAAGATCGGCGACGGCAAGATCTTCGTCAGCCCGATCGAACAGACCATCCGCATTCGTACGGGCGAAACCGGCTCTGACGCCCTCTAAAACAACACACCGAAAAATTCCAAGACAGGAAGGATACTGGAATGAGCAACAAGGTACTTGATCTGATCAAGGACGAAGAAGCGGAGTACGTCGATATCCGTTTCACCGATCCTCGCGGCAAGTTGCAGCACGTGACCGTGATGGCGGATCTGGTCGACGAGGATTTCCTCGAAGAAGGGTTCATGTTCGACGGCTCCTCGATCGCCGGCTGGAAATCGATCGAAGCGTCGGACATGAAACTGATGCCGGATCAGGACAGCGCCTATGTTGATCCGTTCTATGCGGAAAAGACGATCTGCCTGCATTGCTCGATCATCGAGCCCGACACCGGCGAGGCATATGAGCGCGATCCCCGTTCGACAGCCGAAAAAGCCGAGGCCTATCTGAAATCCAGCGGCATCGGCGACGTGGCCTATTTCGGACCCGAAGCGGAATTCTTCCTCTTTGATGATGTTCGTTTCTCGAACTCGATCAACAAGGTCTCGTACGAGGTCGACGCCACCGACGCGTCGTGGAACACCGACACTGAATACGAAATGGGCAACATGGGCCACCGCCCCGGCGTCAAGGGCGGCTATTTCCCTGTGAACCCGGTCGACGAATCCATGGATCTGCGTTCCGAAATGCTATCGACGATGAAGCGCATCGGAATGACCGTCGACAAGCATCACCACGAAGTGGCGTCCTGTCAGCACGAACTGGGCCTCATCTTCAGCAGCCTGACCAAACAGGCCGACGAGCTGCAAAAGTACAAGTATGTCATCCACAACGTGGCCGCAGCTTATGGCAAGACGGCAACCTTCATGCCAAAGCCGATCGCGGGCGACAACGGCACTGGCATGCACTGCAACATGTCGATCTGGAAAGACGACAAACCGCTTTTTGCCGGTGATAAGTATGCGGATCTTTCTGATGAAGCGCTGTGGTTCATCGGGGGCATCCTCAAGCACGCCAAGGCGCTGAATGCATTCACCAACCCTTCGACGAACTCCTACAAACGCCTGATCCCGGGCTTCGAAGCCCCCGTTCTGCGCGCCTATTCGGCCCGCAACCGTTCGGGCTGTGTTCGTATCCCGTGGACGGAGAGCCCCAAGGCCAAGCGCGTCGAGGCCCGCTTCCCCGATCCGTCGGCAAACCCGTATCTGTGTTTCGCCGCCCTGCTGATGGCCGGTCTTGACGGTATTCAGAACAAGATCGACCCAGGCGAAGCGATGGACAAGAACCTCTACGACCTGCCCGCCGAAGAGCTGGCCGGTATCCCAACCGTCTGCGCGTCGCTGCGTGAAGCGGTCGAGGAGCTTGAGGCCGATATGGACTTCCTGCTTGCCGGTGACGTGTTCACCCGCGATCAGATCGAAGGCTATATCGAACTGAAAATGGAAGAGATCGAGGCGTACGAGCACACGCCGCACCCGGTCGAGTTCCAACTTTACTACAGCTGCTAAGGCTCACGCCCCGCAGGTACCAAAGGGCGCTCCATCCGGGGCGCCCTTTTTTCGTCATCCTTCCAGCGGAAAGATTCTACCCCTTCGGGCAGCGATATCCGCCAGGGTAGCGATGCACACCAAATGGCACCGCTTTTTTCGCGTCAGCGCCCTGATTTGGACGAAATGGGCTGGCTAGATGAACCTCGTAGTAAAGAGTTCAAGAGTTCCCTATGTCCGCTGCCCTGACCCCGCTGCCGGAGGTGCAGACTGCTGCCTCCATGTTGTTTCGCCGTGCCCCGCGTCTGAGTGCGAAAGCCTTGTGCGAGGCGCTGAACACCCGCCTGGCGAAAACGGGTCATGAGGCGCGGGTCCACAGTAATGACGAAGAAATCGAGTTGATTGTCTGCGCGACACCGATCCGTTTCAAGCGGGTCGCCAATCGCATGTCACCCGATGCGCTTCTGCGCCCGCGGATGGCCAGCGCCACGTCAGACCGGCTGAAAACTCACGACCGCCTGATCGAAAGCCACCGGGGGTATGTTGAGATCGTCGTGGGCGACGAACCGATGCGGATCGAAACCTTTGACCAGCCGCTTCTGTCATCCGACAAGATCGAAGAGCTGAGCCCTCTGAACCGTCGCCTACGTCTTTTGTTCGAGGCGATCATGGCGGTCATGGAAATCGCGGTTCCCCGCCTGATCCTGTGGCGGCAGTCGGACATGCTGTTTTCGCCCGACGAGATGCTGGAAACCGAGGGGCTGGTACTGCCGACGCCGCTGACCGTGCGGCTTGAACCGCTGCGCAGCGACGGTCGCGCACCGGGCGTCCGGGTTGACGGCAGCATGCCCTTTCTGGGCAAGACACTCGCCATCGATGCGCAGGGCCTTGGGCTCGACCGCAAACGCCGAATTGCGGCCTCGGTCCTGCTTGCCCATCAGGCCGGACGGATCGAACTGGCCCATGGGTCCGTGCTCGAAACCAAGGGCGGCGAAATATTCCGCATCCGGCACGAACCCCCCGACGCGCGTGACGCGACGGGGCGGATCTGCCTTGGCAAATACGTGCCGCGTCAACATTCGCGGATCATCAGCCCCATACCCGCGCCGGGAACAATGCCCTCCCCCGACTTCGCACAGCGTCTCGAGCGGATCGAGACCGGACCGGAGGGCACAACTGTCACGAAGGACGCCGAGGGCGCTGACCATCTCAAGCTCGTTCACGAAGGCGAACCGCAGCCGTCCGCGCTGCGCCGTGCCGCGCCCAAACTGATGGTGATCTGCTCGCTGCTGCTGCTTTACCTCGGGATCCAGTTCCTGCTGTCCACGGAAAGCGGCGCAAACATCGCCCGGCACTTCGACCCGGCGAGCGCGAGCGTGGTGGAATAAACCGCCCGAACGGCGCTATGGGGCCTGCGCAGCTCATCCACACGGTCAGTATTCCGCCATCTTTGTGCCACCGGTATGAACAAAGGCGCCGCGAAATGGCGCTGAATCCGTCTCACCTCCGCCCATTTGAACCGTCATCAACGGGTTAACCATCAGGTATGAGATGAGGGATCCGATGAGCGGAAAAGACGCATTTGCCGAGCGCCTGGCCCGGCTGGAAGCAGAAGCAAAGGGCCAGCACGTCGCCGTGGCGGCCCCCATGGGCAATGCAGCGCCC
>CAWUIQ010000058.1:0-20769 GCA_963922565.1 uncultured Rhodobacterales bacterium | reverse complement strand
CCGCGTCGCACGCGCGGTCTGGGCTGGGGTTTTCAACCTCAACCCCGTTTGCCCGAATGATGCCGGGGCGGCGCAGTATCAGGTGAACGTACTGCACGTGCGTCAATGACAGATCCACGGCTATACCGGCATCATCGACCAGATCGCGCGCCTCAGCCAGAACCTCCGATGCGTTGAACAAGGCGTTGGTCGACGACCCGGAGATCAGCAGCTTTTGGTACGGCGCGACGATCAGATCACTGTCTGGTCGTCCAATGCCCAAAGCGCCCCACCTAATGCGAACCGGTCTGAGATCAGGCATCACGAACAGCCGGGCTCCGGTCACGTTTCTGCCGCCGATCCATAGAACCGGTTCATAACCGCGGTCCTTCGTCCAAACCCGATCCCCCTCGCGCAAATCCTCAACCCTCTTGGGGCCGATCGCCGTTTCAATCCAGGTTCCACAGGCCAAACCGGACAGGTTGGTCGTTTCGCTATGACGGTTGCGCGCGGCGGGCCGAACAGTGCTTGCGGCGATCCACAATTCCTGATTTCGGGGCGGTATGGCATTGTGAAAGCTCAGCAGGGCCTCGGCGCGACATGCCACTTCGATGACTGACACGCGATAGACGATTGAGCCGTCCGTAACATCAAAATACCGGTCCGAAAGCGCCGGTGACCCAGTTTCAGATGATATCTCGAAGTCCTTCTGATCCGACTTTCGTCGGGCAAGTCGATCAGACACCTTTGCGGCGCGCTTGCGTAAGTCTCCCGATCCCAAAGGGCCCGCCAGTTTCAGAACATCGCCCGGCCCATCAACGCGCATCACATCGCCGTCCCAAAGCCACGTCGCACCGGGCACAATCGCATCAAGCGACGCCGCCCGCACACCGTCGATTTCGGTTTGCGCCCATGAAATGACAAACGTGCCGAGAAAGCCCGTACCCACTGCCTGCCTGCCCGCGTTCTTATTCTTAACAAAAGGTTAACAGACGGGCGAATCGGCGCAAAGCCCCAAATATTCTGCTGGGTTCAGAAGCGGAAACTAAGCTGTATCGAGCCCACGATCTGAGCTTCGGGCTGGCCGATGAACTCTTCGCCCAGCCAGGTAAGGCCAAAAAACGCGTGGTTGCGGTTCTTTCCGGTCCGGTCGACGCCGATCCGGATCCGCGCGCGATCGTCTCTCAAATCGGGGCCGGTGCTGGACGGCAGGTATGCACTGTCAAAGACATGCGCGATGTCGGCGCCCATCAACACCCGCCAACCGGCGTTGCTGGCACGGATCAGCTCGTAGCGTTGGCCGGTTGCCGGATCCCGAACGCGCCAGCCTCCCGCAGCAATCTGCCCAAGCTCCAGATCGACGCCGGCGCGGACCAAGGTTTCAACACCGGCGCGAGCCTCGATAAAGGGGCGGGCGGCGATTACGGGCGATACCAGAAAAGTCTGCGCGACCTCAGCGACTGCGGTCGGATAAATCGCATCCTCAATCTGTGCATCAAGAACCGCCTGCGAAGGGGGCGTTTCGCCAAGGAAGTTATGAAAATCGCGTTGCAAAGACCCCAAGCCGGTTGATGGCCCGGTCACCACAAGGTCGGCGCCAAGGGAAACATCCCACTGCTTCACCGCGAAATGGGTATGCGCGCCCACGGACCATGCCGCGGCATAGCGCCGGTCGGATCGAAACGGGACGGTGATATTGGACGGCGAAATGATCTCCCCCATCAGGCGCAATTCGACCATGTCGCCCAAAACCTCTGGCGGGCGTCCTGACCACGCTGAGCCCCAAACCACCGAATAGTTCACCGATGCCGTCCGCCAGCGGTCATAGAAGTCGCCGAACGTATCGTTTGTCACAAGATAACCCCAGCCAAGCCGCTCTCGCCCGGCGGCTTCGGCGAATGACGCCGCCGTCAGGGACAAAAGAATAATGACGACAAAGCGCATTCGATCAGCCTTTCGCTGCTTTCGAATGTGTAATGGCAAATGGACTTGCAATGCAGCCTCTCAATTGCGGAATTTGATTTGCGCCTGAATGTCGGGTGGGAAAGTTATCAAGATCACCGTTCAAACAGGGTAACTGCAATCGCCTTTTGCCCATTCGAATGAACCGAGGTTCATCTGAGGACCGCGATGCGTCTGTTAGGAATTAACGGATGACGAGGGCAAATCGGTGAACGGACTCGCAACTCTGAAGGCCGCCTGGCCAATACTGCGACGCGCCATCGCGAGCGGCCAGATCTCTCGACCGAATTGCAAGCTGGTGGAGCCGGTGTCGGATGTGATCCCGCGATATGACGTCAAAATTCCAATGCGCGAAGGGTTCACGCTGACCGCAAACGTCTTTGAGTCCCGAGAACGCCAAGCCGAAGGTCGGCCTTCGCCAGTCGTTATGTGCGCGCATCCCTACGACAACCACCTGCTTCCGGTGCTTAAGAAAACACCACTTGGCGGCCCCCCGAAACAGTACCGATTGCTTCCGCAATCGGGCGGGACACCGTCCTTCTCAACGTTAGCAAGTTGGGAATCCCCGGATCCCAACTTCTGGGTCCCGGCTGGTTACACAGTCGTTAACCTCAATCTCCCGGGTTTTGCCAACAGTGGTGGACCAGCCTCGATCTTATCGGCGCATCAAGGGGCATGCTTTCGCGAGGCCATTGAGTGGGTCGGCGCTCAGGATTGGTGCACGGGGGACGTCGGCCTTTGCGGTGTCAGTTTCCTGTGCATCAGCCAGTACCTTGCCGCCGCCGTGCCAGACGGAGAGACACTGCCGGTCGCGTTGAAATGCATCATACCCTGGGAGGGGCTGTCCGACATCTACCAGGACGTCGCGTGCCGCGGCGGTGTTCCGGACCGAGGTTTTCTGAACTTCTGGTGGCATACGGAAGTGAAAGGTTCCTTGAACGTGCCGCTTGATGAATACCTCGAGGTCGAAGAGGGGACGCCGCCCGATATCCTGGCGCTGCACCCAACCTATGACGAATATTGGAAAGCCAAAGTGCCACCGCTTGAGAACATCACGGTTCCAATGCTTTTGTGCGCATCCTTTTCGGATCATGAACTACACACGATGGGATCATTCCGGGCGTATGAAGAGGCCCGGTCGCACCACAAATGGCTCTATACGCATCGCAGCGGAAAATGGACCGAGTATTACAATCCGGACAGTCTCGCGCTTCAACGCGACTTCATGGACCAATTCCTGCAGGGCAAAACGACCCGCTTTGCCAACTTGCCCGCCGCACGGATCGAAGTGAGATCAGACCGTGACACGATCAAAGATGTCAGCTGGGAAGCGACTTGGCCCCCCGCGCGAACCGAATACAGGCCCCACTACCTGCGCGTCGACACCCGGCTTTCCTCAGAGCCCGACGGGGACCCGAAAGAGATTTCATACGACGGTGCCTCAGGTCAGGCCCAATTCGATCTGATCTTTGAGGAGGAGACCGAAATCACGGGATACATGAAGCTCAAGGTTTGGGTCGAGGCGCGGGGCACCGACGCAAAAGATGCTGCACCCGTCGACATGATCCTGTGTTGCTTTGTTGACAAGCTGGACCGGGCGGGACGCTCGGTTCGGTTCTATGGGGCCGCCGGACAAGACCAGGACATGGTGACTCGGGGGTATGGAAGGGCAGCACGCCGGGCGCTTGATCCGATCCGGTCACAGCCGCACCTCCCGGTGCTTCTGAATGAAGAAGACGCTTGGTTGGAGCCCGGAGAGATCGTCCCGCTCGAGATCGCCTTCTGCCCGAGCGCAACCCACTTCGAGATGGGCGAAACACTTCGCCTGATCATCGCGGGCCGCGACATCGTCTACGGCCCCATTTTCAAAAAAGACACGAGCGCCAATCACGGTCAGCATGTGCTGCATTTCGGTTCAGAGTTCGACTCTCATCTGCTTGTTCCCTTCATTCGTCGGAATTCCGACCTTTGCCTCGGATCCGCGACCGCCCCACGCAGTTAACAGGAGGTTTCTTGAGCATGCCAAAAGGATCAACCACACTCGCAAAGCTCCTCGTTGGTGCCAGTCTGACGTTCGGCCAATTGGTGCCATCCCCCACCCTCGCGCAGCAAGCCGAGCTTCGTTTTTCCAACTTGGCCTATGCCGAGATCTCGCGCCGACAAAAGCTTGATCTCTTCCTGCCTGAGGGCACGCCGCCATTTCCAACAATCGTCTATATCCATGGCGGCGGGTTCAAATCCGGGAACAAGCGTTCAGGTAATGCGCGGCAGGTCATTCGGGCCGCACTAGGCCAAGGCTATGCGGTCGCAAGCATCAACTATCGCCGCAGTGGCGAGGCGACCTTTCCAGCCGCCGTTGAGGATGTGTTTTCCGCGATCCGCTTCCTGAAGGCACAAGCCGCCACATATGGTCTGGCCGAAGACCGGATGGCGACTTGGGGCGCCTCGGCTGGCGGTAACCTCGCCGCGATGGCAGCGACACGGGGCAGCGCCCAAGACGGAACGCAAGTTCAGGCCGCCGTCAACTGGTTCGGCCCTATCGTTTTCGACCAAATGGACCAGCAATTCGAAACCCTGGGCCTGGAGCCGATGTTAGGCGCGACCAGCGCGCCCGGCTCTCCTGAATCGGATTACATCGGCATCGCGGTCGGCGCGCCAGAGGCGGCAAGCCTCGTAGAGCAGGCAAGCCCCCAGAGCTACATCACGCCAGACGACCCGCCAATGCTGCTGCAGCATGGAACAGCGGACCGGAATGTACCTGTTCTGCAATCCGAGAGTTTCGCAGATGCGTTGGCCCGGACCATCGGCGGTGAAAATGTGGAGTTTGATGCGATCGAAGGTGCCGGCCACGGCGGCGACGCGTTCCTTTCTGACGAGAACTTTGCCCGCGTGTTCGATTTTCTGGACAAGCATCTAAGGCAAGGAGACTAATCCAGGCGGTCAGTTACTCGCTCAGTGTGTTGGAGGTGCCGCTTGAACTCTGTCAGCCAGCTTCCCTGCGGCGCAAAAAACGGCTGTAGCCCTGCGGGGTTACACCGAGAAAGGCCGCGATGTCCTTTTTGAGCGCTAGCTCAAGAAGGCGAGGATGGCGGTCTTCGAGAAAACGATAACGTGCGGCGGGGTCGTTCAGGGCCTGACAGACCAGCAAATCCTTGTCGTATCGCAGCGTTTCGATGACTTTCATGCGGATATAAGCGCCGAACGTTTGGCCCTGCATGTACTCGACCAGAAGGTAGTCGTGAGGGATTTCCAAGTAGGATACGTCCGTGATCGCCGTCAGCTCATCACTGCCGTAGTCGTTTGACCATGTGCTGGTGACATTCCCCGCGATCTGCCCCGGTTCGAAGAACCGCGTAAGGGTCAATCGACCGTCCCGATGCGCATAGTAGGACGCGGCATAGCCCGACGCGATAAAGACCCAGCTGCTGCCGATCCGAGCACTATCAAGGATCGCCGCGCGTCTGGGCGCCTGCTTTGGAACGGCCCGATCACAAATTTTGCGCCATTCTGCGTCCGAAGGCAGCACGCCATGCTGATCGAGATCGTGGCGCAAGGCTCTCAGTTCGTTCATGTTCCCAAGGATTTCCCAGACGTCATACATGATCACCCAGATCAATTGCATCAGTAAAGCAGGCCCCGTCGGCTAGGCGAAACACGGGTTTGGAGCGACAGAACAGACTTGCAGATCCTCGCCGAAAACTTAGGCAGCCGTACCGAAACGCGGGCTCCACCGACGCCGCCGGCCAGCATGGCTGACCACGAAAGCTTGCACTCAAAAGCGGCGGATCAGCCGCACTTCGAATAGCCGCATGACCCGCACGTCATGCAGCCTTCGATCATCCGCATTTCGAAGCTGCCACAACTTGAACAGGATTGCCCACGCGGTCCGTCGAGGCCGACGACCTGAGCCTTGGGGTCGGATTTCAGACCCATCCCCTCGCCTTCGATAAAGCCGATGCGGATCATATGCTGTTCGATGACACCACCAATGGCTGCGAGGATCGACGGGATGTATTTGCCCTGCATCCACGCCCCACCACGGGGGTCAAACACAGCCTTGAGTTCTTCGACCACGAAGGACACGTCCCCACCCCGCCGGAACACGGCCGAGATCATGCGGGTCAGGGCGACAGTCCAGGCGAAATGCTCCATGTTCTTGGAGTTGATGAAGACCTCGAACGGACGCCGATGTCCGCTCTGAACCAGATCGTTGATGGTGATGTACAGCGCATGTTCACTGTCCGGCCATTTCAGTTTGTAGGTATGGCCTTCCAGTGACTCGGGTCGGTCGAGCGGTTCGGACATATAGATGACTTCCGCGCCGCTATCGACCTGTGGGACGCTTTCGGACGTTTCGCTGACCGACAAAACCGATCCCGTAACGTCGTTCGGCCGGTACGTTGTGCAACCTTTGCAGCCCGTATCCCAAGCCTGCATGTAGACATCCTTGAAGTCCTCAAAGCTGATGTCTTCGGGGCAGTTGATCGTCTTTGAAATCGACGAGTCGACCCATTTCTGCGCGGCGGCCTGCATCTTGACGTGTTCGGCCGGGGCCAGGGTCTGTGCATTGACAAAATAGTCGGGCAATTCTCGGTCCCCGAACTTGTCGCGCCACATCTGCACCGCGTAATCCACGACCTCCTCTTCGGTCCGCGACCCGTCCTTCTGCAGCACCTTCCGGGTGTAGGCATAGGCAAAGACCGGTTCGATACCGGAGCTTACATTACCGGCGTAGAGGCTGATGGTCCCGGTGGGGGCAATCGACGTCAAAAGCGCGTTCCGGATACCATGGGCCCGGATCGCCTCGCGAACGTCGTCATCCATATGCATCATGTTGCCTGACGCCAGGAACGGCCCGGCGTCGAACAGCGGGAAGGCGCCCTTCTCCTTCGCCAAATCGACGCTCGCCAGATAGGATGCCCGCGCGATCGCCTTGAGCCATGCCTCGGTCTGTTCTGCCGCCTCGTCCGACCCATACCGCAGCCCGAGCATCAGCAACGCATCCGCCAAGCCCGTGACGCCCAACCCAATCCGGCGCTTCGCCTGCGCTTCGCGCGCCTGAGCCTCCAGCGGAAATTTCGACGCATCGACCACGTTGTCCATCATCCGGACTGCCGTGGCCACCAATTCGGCCAGCGTGTCATCGTCCAGATGCGCGCCCTCTTCGAAAGGCGTTTCGACCAGACGGGCCAGATTGATCGACCCCAGCAAACAGGCACCATAAGGCGGCAGAGGCTGCTCACCGCACGGGTTCGTCGCAGCGATCGTTTCGCAATAGTTCAGGTTGTTCGCCGCATTTATGCGGTCGATAAAGATCACCCCGGGCTCGGCATAGTCATAGGTCGCCTTCATGATCCGGTTCCAGAGATCGCGCGCCTCGACCGTGTGATAGACCTTGCCTTCGAACTTCAGATCCCATGAAGCATCGGCCTTGACAGCCTCCATGAACGCGTCGGTAACGAGAACCGAAACGTTGAACATGCGCAACCGTGCGGCATCCGACTTGGCTTCGACGAAATCGAAAATGTCCGGGTGATCGCAGCGCATCGTCGCCATCATCGCGCCGCGGCGGCTGCCTGCACTCATGATGGTGCGGCACATCGCGTCCCAAACGTCCATGAATGACAGCGGCCCCGATGCGTCGGCCGCAACGCCTTTCACATCGGCACCCTTGGGCCGGATGGTGGAAAAGTCATAGCCGATGCCGCCGCCCTGCTGCATCGTCAGCGCAGCCTCTTTCAGCATGTCAAAGATGCCGCCCATGCTGTCGGGGATCGTTCCCATGACAAAGCAGTTGAACAGGGTGACTTGCCGCGCCGTCCCGGCCCCGGCGGTAATCCGGCCCGCAGGCAGGAATTTGAAACCTTCCAGCGCTTCGTAGAACCGCTGCTCCCACGTCTCCGGTTCCGCCTCGACTGCCGCGAGATCCCGCGCGATCCGGCGCCAGGTGTCTTCCACGGTCTGGTCGATCGCGTGCCCCTCGGCATCCTTGAAGCGGTACTTCATGTCCCAGATCTGTTCGGCAATCGGTGCAGCGAAAGCAGACATGCTGGCAGTTCCCCTTGTCGAGTTATCCACAGAACGATGTGGAGAATTGTACCAAGCATTGAGGCTTGGGCGCGAAGGACTACAATATACGCTATGGGCAAGCAGAATCAATCGATCAATCTGATCAAGCTGAGCGTGGGCAGCGACAGCTACGACGACCTCGTTGCGTGGCAGTCGACCAAGCGGGCGCAGACCGCCGATGGCTACCCACGGCACGTCACGCGGATGTGGCCGAAACGGGAGGCGGAGATCCTCAATGGCGGATCGATCTATTGGGTGGTCAAGGGCGTGCTGACCTGCCGCCAAAAGATCATCCGGCTTGACGAGGTGATCGGCGCCGACGGCATCCGGCGCTGCGCGATTGTGTCGGACCCGGAGCTTATTCGGGTGCAATCGGCGATCAAACGGCCATTCCAGGGATGGCGGTACCTCAAGCCCGAGGATGCCCCGCCCGACCTTCCAAAAGGACGCGATCGGGAGGATCCCCTACCCGTCGAGCTGAACCGGGCCTTGGCCGAGATCGGGGTTCTCTGACCGTTGCGCGGCGCGATCAGAGCGGTAGTTTTGTCAGCAGATCCGCCATCGCCTTACGGTCGGGCTTGGACACACGGCTGCGCCAGAGCGTTGCCTGCGATTTCAGGATCAGACCGTCGCTGAGGATCTTGAGGTGGTTGGCCCGCAATGTCTCACCACTCGAAGTGATGTCGGCAATCGCCTCGGCGGTTTCGTTGGCAACGGTCCCCTCGGTCGCGCCCTGACTGTCGACAATGGCATAATCGGCGACACCGGCCTCTCTCAGAAATTCGCGGACAAGACGGTGATACTTGGTCGCGATCCGCAGGCGAAACCCGTGTCGGGCACGGAAAGCGGACGCGACCGCATCAAGGTCTTCGGTGCTGTCCACATCATCCCAGCATTTGGGAATAGCCAGCACCAGATCTGCGAAACCGAACCCCATTTCGGCCAGCGGCTCCACCTGCTGTTCCCAAAGCGGCAGACGGTCTGCGACAAGATCGGTGCCCGTCACCCCAAGATCCAGACGCCCCGCGGCTAGTTCCCGCGGGATTTCGCCCGCGCTGAGCAGAACAAGGGAAACGTCCGAAACGCCATGAACAGCACCCGCATACTCGCGATCCGCACCGGTACGTTCGAGCGTGACACCACGCTTGGCGAACCAGTCAAACGTCTTTTCCATCAACCGGCCTTTTGACGGCACACCCAGCTTGATCATGCCGCCTCCAGTTCAGCGAGAATTTCCGGACGGATAACGGCACCAACGGCAGGGATCTCGCGCCCCTCGCCCAAGCGACGGGTCAGCGCATCGTAGCGTCCCCCGGTTGCGACCGGCGGCAGATCGGCCCGGCCCTCGGCGTAGAAACCGAAGACAAAACCGTCGTAATACTCCATCGACGTGCGGCCATAGCTCGCCTCGAATTCAAGGGCTTCGACGTCCACTCCACGGTTTGCAAGAGCGTCCGCGCGCCGCTGTACCCCCTCAACCGCCCCCGATATTGCAGGCAGATCGACAGCGAGGTCCTGCAATTGCTCCAGCGCAAACGGAACCGTCTCGCGAACCGCGAGCAGCGTTTCGATGCCGCGCAATTCCTCGACGCTGATTGGCGGCTCATTCGCATCCGAGGCCAGCGCAGCGATGCGGTCGGCGATCTCCGCCTCGCTGCGCAATCCGATAACGGGTGCTCCGGATCGTTTCCCCGCCAACAATTCAGCCCGCGCCATCGGTATCCGGGTCTTCCCGGCAAACCGGTCGAGCAGGGTACGAAACCGGCGCGGTCGCCAGATGTGGCGCAGCAGGGCATTCTTGCGGGCGTCGGTGGTTTTCAACCCCCTTACGGCGCTCAATAGAATCCCGATATCCCCGGTCGCAGCACGCAACCTGAGATGGGCCAGCGCATTGGCGATCAGTGAAAACACCTCGGCATCCGAAGCAGCCGGATCATTGCCGTCAAAGACCTCATAGCCGACCTGCTGATACTCGCTGGCCCTGTCCGGATTGTCCTCCTGCCGCCGAAAAACCTCACCGGCATAGGTATATCGCGCTGGCTCCGCACCATTGGCCATATGCATCTGAACAACCGGGACCGTAAAATCGGGGCGCAGCATCTGTTCACCCCTCAAGGCATCCGAGGTGACATAGGCGCGTGCCCGGATATCTTCGCCGTAAAGATCCAGCAAGGTCTCTGCCGGCTGCAGGATGGGCGGTTCGACCACCAGTGCCCCCGCAGCCTCGAACGTATCACGCAAGGCCAATGCCCGTTCGCGGGTCATTTTTCCAACAACTCACGGACCTTGGCGACCATCTGGTCACGCGGAACCTCGAACTGGCTGGGGCGGTCTTTCCACTCCTCAAGGCTGGCGGTCTCGGCAATCTTGGCACCAAGGATCAGGTCCTTGATCTGGACGATCCCCTTGGCCTTTTCGTCGCCCCCTTCGATGATCGCGATCGGCGAGTGCCGTTTGTCGGCATACTTCAACTGGTTGCCGAAGTTCTTTGGATTGCCCAGATAAACCTCCGCCCGGATCCCTGCGTTCCGCAGCTCGGCCACCATCGCCTGGTAGTCCGCCATCCGGTCGCGATCCATGACCGTCACAACCACGGGACCTTCGGCTTCCTCGCTGATCCGACCCTTGGCGCGAAGCGCAGCAAGCAGCCGGTCGACGCCGATGGATATGCCCGTGGCAGGCACCTCCTGCCCGGTAAAGCGCTTGACCAGATCGTCATAGCGGCCACCCCCGGCGACCGAACCGAACTGACGCGGGCGGCCCTTTTCGTCGGTGATTTCAAACGTCAACTCGGCCTCGTAGACAGGGCCGGTGTAATAGCCAAGACCGCGCACAACTGACGGATCAACCTCGATCCGGTCAGGATTGTAACCACCTGCGGCAAGAAGCTCAGCAATCTGTTCAAGTTCTGCAACGCCGCCCGAACCACCCACAGAATTATCCACAAGCTCTCGCAAACGCGCCACTGTAGCCGCGCCGGTGTCTCCACGCGCCTGCATGAAATTGACTATGATTTCAGCCTGTTCATCAGCCAACTTCGCGCCTTGTGTGAAATCCCCGCTCTCGTCCTTCCGCCCCTCTCCAAGCAGAGCACGAACACCGTCTGGGCCGAGGCGATCCAGCTTGTCGATCGCGCGCAGGACAATACCGCGCTCATGCACGAACTTCCCTGGATCCGATGGATCAAGAATGCCCGCGACTTCCATGACTCCGTTCAGGACTTTGCGGTTGTTGACCCTGATGATGTAGTCGCCGCGCGGGATGCCGACGGCCTCCAGCGTATCGGCGAGCATTGCGCAAATCTCGGCATCCGCCGCCATGCTGGCGGTTCCCACCGTATCGGCATCGCACTGATAGAACTGCCTGAACCGCCCAGGGCCCGGCTTTTCGTTCCGCCAGACAGGTCCCATCGTATACCGGCGGTAGGGGTTCGGCAGGTCGTTGCGATGCTGAGCATAGACGCGGGCCAGCGGGGCCGTCATGTCATAGCGCAGCGCCAGCCAGTCGCCGTCCTCCTCCTGCCAGGCGAAGACGCCCTCGTTCGGGCGGTCCACATCGGGAAGGAATTTACCCAAAGCCTCGACCGTCTCTACCGCCGACGATTCAAGCGCATCAAAACCATAGCGATGATAAACATCCGCAATCGCAGCCAACATTTCGGCGCGCTGAGTGACCTCGGCTCCGAAATAGTCGCGAAAACCCTTCGGCGTCTCGGCCTTGGGGCGGGGCGTTTTCTTTTGCTTGGCCATGACGGATCAATCCCTCGCTGCGCTCGCGGCTGCCTCTATCGAATGGGACCGGAGGGGGCAAGCCGGGCGCGCGCGCTTCAGATGTCGTCGAATGCACCCCCGCGCCCCTTACCGGATGCAAAGCGGGACGCGCCGGACATGCCTTCCTCGCGAAAGATCGCGGCAGACGCCCATTCACGCCCTAAGGCATCCGCCAGGGCAGCGGGCGGCATCCGGGACGACAGGTGATCGGCGCGCATGCAGGCTTGGGGAAAGCGGCTGAGGTCATTGGCGAGAGCCAGAGCAGCCTGCAATGACTGACCCGCAGGCACGACCCGATCGGCCAGCCCCATGCCGAACGCATCGTCGGCGGAAACCGGGCGCCCGGTCAGGACAAGATCGTTTGCGCGCCCCTGCCCCACGATCATGGGCAAGCGGACCGTTCCACCATCGATCAGCGGCACGCCCCAGCGGCGGCAAAAGATACCCATCACCGCGTTGTCGGCCATGACGCGCAGGTCACACCACAGCGCCAGCTCCATGCCACCGGCAACGGCATGCCCCTCAATCGCGGCGATCACCGGTTTCGACAGCACCAGACGCGATGGCCCCATGGGCCCCGGCATCGGGTGGGAAACCGGATCCGTCCAGTTATCGGGGATCGCAACCGCATCGATCCAGTCGAGCGCCGATCCATCCGCTGCTGTTTTGAGATCAAAGCCAGCACAAAAGCCACCACCCGTCCCCGTTAGGATTGCAACATCCAGATCCTCATCCTCGTCGAAAGCGAGGAATGCATCAAAGAGCCCCCGCGCCGTTTCCGGATCAACGGCACATCGCGCTTCGGGTCGGTTGATGCGAACGACCAGCGTTCGGTTTTGGCGCTCGGTCTCGACCTTCATTGACCTCTCCCCCTCTTTGCCCCAGTGAACGGGAGCCTAAGCGGGAAAGAACTGATGGAACAGCTCGAAGAACAGATCGCGCATCTGACACGGACGGTCGACGAGATGTCAGAGATGATCGCGCAGCAGGACAAGGAAATCAGGCGTCTGACCATGCTGGTCGACAAGCTGATCAACCGCGAAGCCGAACGTGAGGCCGCAGGCATGGGCGGTGTGATTATCGGGGACGAGAAACCCCCGCATTACTAGCAGGGTTCAGGGTGCCTTGAACGAAGATGCGAGCACCGATCCGTCATGCAGCAGGATATCCGCCCATCGGGCATTGTCAGTGAACCGCTCATAGGTTGTGACGAACACCGTTGTGCGTTCCAGCTGTTTGATCCGCGGTCCGCAAGGCTTTTGACGGCCAACCCGGCAGACCTTTGATTTGACGCCTTCGTACGCCTTGTCGGTCGCGGAATATGGATAGGCCTCGCTTGCCCGCCCGTATCTCAGCTGTTCGTGCATGCTGGCCGACCCGAACATTGCCAAGGCAGCCGTCACCTGACGCGCGCAGCCATCCGAGAACCCGGTGACATACCAACGGCGCGGCTGTGTCGAAGAGGGTTGACTGTCATAGATGGTATAGCGGCCCTCGCGGCTAACCTTCTCGCCCATCTCGCGGGGCTTCATTCCGCAAGCCCGACCAACTTCGCCAAAAGGCAGCACAGCACCGGCGACGATGTCGACACTCTGATCCGATCGGCTCGACCCGAATAAGCCCCTGCGTTTTGCCGGAGATACAAGGGCCTCGGGGTTGGCCGCTTCAAAGCCACCTTCTGGCTGCAGTGATGCTGTCTGAACGGTTGCTTTGTTTCCCTTCAGAAGGTCAAAGAAGCCCGTCCGCTCACCTTGCGCGGTCGCAACTGGCTGATCGATTGCGGTGTCCTCTGAAGTGCTTGCAAGTGGCGCAGGCGTGGCGGCGAGTGCCTGCGGTTCAACGGTCGCAAGAACCGGTGTTTCATCAAATTCCGACGCATCAGGAAAAATCTGGCGGGCGGGTTCGGCGTCAGCGAGTTCGAGGTCCGATACCTTGTCGAACCCCCGCAACGGATCACCGCAGGCCGCCAAACCCACAAGCAGAACCAGACTGTATAGCCAGCGATGCAAACGCCACTCCCCGCAAAGTCGGCGCACGGTAGCGGCAGTTAACCCGTCCGTCCACTATGCCAGCGAATTGGTGCCGATGATTTGCCTGACGTAAACTGCGCAGCTCAAAGGTCTTCGACCTCAAGAACGCCATTCAGCGACTTGATGGCCCCCTTAATTTGCGGCGTGACCGGGAAGTCCTGCCCAAGATCCATCTCGACCTCACCGGGCAGGCTGTCATCCATCAGGCATACGGTGATGGGGCCGCGGGCCGCGCCCTTGGTGGCCGTGGCAGCACCATCAAGAACCGACGCGATCGAAGCCATCGCCTGCGGTGCCTGCACGAATACCCGCAGACCCATTCCCGACAAATCTGCAACAACGGTATCGATGGGCGCGACGGATCGGCCCAGCAGCTTGAGCTGATCCGCCTCCATCGTCGCCTCGACAGTCACGATCACCTTCGCCCCGGCCTCCAGACTGTCCTGCGCCTTTTCCAGGCTTTCGGAAAACAACGTGACCTCAAAGGCGCCGGTCGTATCGGACATCTGACAAAACGCAAACCTGTTCCCACGCGCCGATTTGCGCACCTGAAGACCCGCAACAACGCCTGCAATTTTAGCGTTCTTTGGCCCCGTGCTTTCAATTTCCTTGGTCAGTTCGTCGAAGGTGAAGAACGGGGTTGTGGCTCCTCGATGCTTTCTCCGAAGATGGGCCATGTAGTCATCCAGTGGATGGCCCGACAGATAAAAGCCGATTGCCTTGAATTCTTCGGCCAGTCGTTCGGCCGGCAGCCAGTCGTTGACCGGCGCGATGCGCGGCTCGGGCAGATCATCACCGGCCTCGCCGAACAGCGAAACCTGGTTCGATGCCTTCTGTTCATGGATCGCTGCGGAATAGCCGACAAGGGCATCAAGGGCGTCAAAGACGCGGCGGCGGTTCGGGTCAAGTTGGTCGAACGCGCCGGACCGCGCCAGCATTTCGAGAGGGCGCTTACCAACCCGCTTCAGATCAACGCGCCGCGCGAAATCGAAAAGCGTCGCAAAAGGTTTGTCGCCCCGCCCCTCGGTGACCAGCTTCATTGCCTCGACACCGACGTTTTTGAGCGCACCAAGCGCATAGACCAGCGCGCCATCGACAACCTTAAAGGTTTCATCAGAACGATTAACGCAGGGCGGAACATAGGGCAGGCCCAGACCCTTGCGGACCTCTTCGAAATAGGTCGCCAGCTTGTCAGTCAGATGGATATCGCAATTCATCACGCCCGACATGAACTCAACCGGGTGATTGGCCTTCAGCCAGGCGGTCTGGTAGCTCACAACGGCATAGGCTGCCGCGTGTGATTTGTTGAACCCGTAGTTGGCGAACTTATCGAGAAGGTTCCAGACCTCGGTCGCTTTCTGTTCGTCAACGCCATTCTCGGCAGATCCCTTGAGGAACTTCGGACGCTCGGCGTCCATCGCCTCCTGGATCTTCTTGCCCATGGCGCGGCGCAACAGGTCAGCTCCGCCAAGACTATATCCCGCCATCTCCTGCGCGATCTGCATCACCTGTTCCTGATAGACGATGATGCCCTGGGTCTCGTCCAGAATGTGATCGATGGTGGGGTGCAGGTGTTCGCGCTCTTTCAGGCCGTTCTTGACCTCGCAATAGGTCGGGATGTTCTCCATCGGGCCCGGGCGGTACAGAGCGACAAGGGCAACGATGTCTTCGATGCAAGTGGGCTTCATGCGCTTCAGCGCGTCGATCATGCCCGAACTTTCCACCTGGAACACGGCAACCGTCTTGCCCGAAGCGTAAAGGCGGTAGCTCGCTTCATCGTCGAGAGGGATCGCATCGATGTCGTTAAGGGTGCCTTCGCCCGGAGAATAGAGCTCGGTCCCGTCCGAAGCGATGTGAAGATCGCGACCCGATGCCCTGATCTGATCGACGGCATTCTGAATAACAGTGAGCGTTTTCAGACCCAGAAAGTCGAACTTAACAAGACCCGCCTGCTCGACCCATTTCATGTTGAATTGGGTCGCAGGCATATCCGAACGCGGGTCGCGGTATAGCGGGACAAGCGCGTCGAGCGACCGATCGCCAATCACGACACCTGCCGCGTGCGTTGATGCATTTCGCAAAAGCCCCTCGACCTGCTGGCCGTAGGTCAAAAGGCGTTCCACGACCTCCTCCTCGCGGGCGGCTTCGCGCAAGCGCGGTTCTTCGGTCAGCGCCTTTTCGATTGAGACGGGCTTGACCCCCTCGACCGGTATCAACTTCGACAAGCGGTCGACTTGGCCATAGGGCATCTGCAAGACGCGCCCGACATCGCGAACTGCCGCCTTGGACAGCAGGGCGCCAAAGGTGATGATCTGGCCAACCCTGTCGCGCCCGTACTTTTCCTGCACGTACTGGATGACCTCTTCGCGCCGGTCCATGCAGAAATCGATGTCGAAGTCGGGCATCGAAACCCGCTCGGGGTTCAGGAACCGTTCGAAGAGAAGCTGATAGCGCAGCGGGTCGAGGTTTGTGATGGTCAGCGCGTAGGCCACGAGCGAACCCGCGCCAGATCCGCGGCCCGGCCCAACGGGTATCCCCTTGTCCTTGGCCCATTTGATAAAGTCGGCAACGATCAGAAAGTAGCCGGGAAAGCCCATCCCCTCGATGATGCCCAGTTCGAAGTCGAGGCGTTCTTCGTATTCCTCGACGCTGACCGCGTGCGGGATAACGGCGAGGCGAGCCTTGAGCCCGTCCTGCGCCTGCCGCCGCAGTTCCTCGACCTCATCCTCGGCAAAACGGGGCAGGATCGGATCGCGGCGATACGCCATGAAGGCACAGCGCTGCGCAATCTCCACCGTATTCTCGATCGCTTCGGGCAAGTCGGCGAATAGCGTCGCCATCTCTGCCTGCGTTTTGAAATAGTGCTGCGATGTGAGGCGTCTGCGCGGCTCTTGCTGATCGACATAGGCGCCTTCGGCGATGCAAATCAGCGCATCATGGGCCTCGTACATCTCTGCCTTGGGGAAATAGACGTCATTGGTCGCGACGAGGGGCAGGTCCAAGGCATAGGCCATCTCGACCAACGGACGCTCGGTCAGACGCTCGGCCTCGGGTTGACCGTCGCCGGGATGGCGCTGCAACTCGACATAAAGCCGGTCACCAAAGATGGCGGACAAACGCTGCATAAGCGTCTCGGCCGCTGGCCGCTGGCCCGACTGCAACAGCATGCCCACGGGTCCGTCCGGCCCGCCGGTGAGGCAGATGACGTCTTGGGCCTGTTCTGCCAATTCATCAACCGTCACATGCGGCAGCGTCCCATCCCCGCGCAGATAAAGGCACGAATTCAGCTTCATCAGGTTCTCGTAGCCCGCTTCCGACTGCGCGAGCAGCACCAACGGCGCGGGGTCCTTGGCCCGTTCGCCCGGCCGTGGCGGCACGTATTGAAGATCGACCTGACACCCCAGAATTGGCTGGATGCCCGCTCCGGCGAGCGTGACCGAGAATTCGAGCGCCGCGAACATGTTGTTCGTGTCGGTCAGGGCGAGCGCGGGCATCTCGGCCGCATGGCACAGATCAGGAAGCTTTTTGAGGCGCAGGGCACCTTCGAGCAGCGAGTATTCGGAATGGGTGCGAAGGTGAATGAATCGTGGGGCGCTGCTCATGTGATTTCGTACCGCGATAGCGTTCGGACCCACAAGAGCATCCGTTAATACCGATACCTTTCAAAGAACCAACCTCCGGTCCCCGTCGCCCAATCCACCCAGAAAATTCGACCGCGCCAATCGAACCTGCACATCACTGCATCAGTGGCAGAATGCCTCGCCTAGGCTGGTGAAATCCGCTTGCGCAGCCGTCACTTCCGCGCCTAACCTTTGGTCCGATGAAAGCCCGCGCCGCCTCTACGCCGCATCGAGGTCGCGCCGACACACGGGCGGTGGTATCGCGGCAGGCTTGATGCATGCAGACCACCTTTCTTCTGAACGGAGAGAGCATTACCGCGGACACGTCACCAACCATGACGCTGCTGGATTGGTTGCGCGATGAGCGCGGGCTCAGGGGCACGAAGGAAGGCTGCAACGAAGGCGATTGCGGCGCCTGCACCGTCATGGTCACCGACGATACCGGCGCCAAGACATTGAATGCCTGCATCCTCTTTGTCCCGCAGCTTGAGGGCAAGGTCGTGCGGACGGTCGAGGGCATCGCAGCGCCCGACGGAGCGCTGCATCCGGCACAGCAAGCACTGATCGATCACCATGGCAGCCAATGCGGGTTCTGCACGCCCGGTTTCGTCGTCAGCATGGCGACCGCGCATCTGAACAAGCAGAAAGATCACGACGATCAGCTTGCGGGCAACCTGTGCCGGTGCACGGGTTATGCCCCGATTATCAAGGCCGCCCGCGCCATTGAACAAACCCCACCGCCGGGTCACCTGACCGCCGATCTGGTGCTGGCTCAGCAGATGTCGAAAGACGCCGCCGCCAAGGATCAAAGCGCCTTTCGGCCCAAATCCACCACCGAGTTGGCGAAGTGGTATGACGACCACCCGGATGCGACCCTGATCGCCGGGGCAACCGATGTCGGTCTCTGGGTCACCAAGGAATTCCGTGACCTCGGGCCCGTCGCCTTCCTGAACGGGATTGAGGATATGAAGGGCGTGACCATGTCGCGCGAGACGATCCGGATCGGCGCGATGACCACCCTGGCAGACCTGCAGGCAGCACTTGCGCCGCTTTACCCCGCATTCGGGGAGCTGATCCGGCGCTATGGGTCTGTCCAGGTCCGGAACGCAGCGACGATCGGCGGCAATATCGCAAACGGTTCGCCCATCGGCGATGGTTCTCCGGCGCTCATCGCGCTCGGCGCGCATCTGAACCTGCGCAAGGGCACCACCCGCAGTCTTGTTCCCGTGGAAGAGTTTTTTATCGAATACGGCAGGCAGGATCGCGAGCCGGGGCAGTTCATCGAGGCCATCACGATCCCCCGGGCGGGGAACCATCTTTACTGCTACAAGCTCTCCAAACGCTTCGATCAGGATATCTCATCCGTCTGCGGCTGCCTCTGGATCAAGGTAGCGTCCGGTCAGGTCATCGAGGCGCGCCTTGCCTATGGCGGGATGGCAGGCACGCCCAAGCGTGCATACCAGGCCGAGGCAGCGATCGTCGGCAAAGCCTGGGGCGAAGATACCGTCAGGGCCGGTATGGAGGCGCTCGACGACGACTTCACGCCGCTCACCGATATGCGCGCGAGCAGCGACTATCGGATGAAGACGGCCAAAAACATGCTCATCCGCGCCTTTGCCGAAAGCCACGGTCAGACCGTGACCGTTCTGGATATCGACGCATGAGTGTGTCCAAGCCCCTGCCCCATGATGCCGCGCATCTGCATGTCACCGGACAGGCGCGTTACGTCGATGACATGCCAATGCCAGCGGACACCCTGCACATTGCATTCGGGCTGAGCCCGGCGGCCGCCGGCAAACTGGTCAAGTGCGATCTGAAGGAAGTCGCGGATGCACCGGGTGTCACTTTGGTTCTCACGGCAGACGATCTGCCCTTTGCCAACGATGTCTCGCCCTCCCCCTACCCCGAGCCGCTGTTGGCGATCGATGCGGTTCACTACATTGGCCAACCCGTTTTCGCGGTCATCGCCGAAAGTCATCTTGCCGCCCGGCATGCAGCGCGGCTGGGGACGATCGACGTGGCGGCCACCAAGGCGCTGCTTACGATCGATGATGCTCTTGCGGTCGAAAGTCGGTTCGAAGACGGGCCGCGCATCTACGGGCGAGGTGATGCGGATGCGGCCTTGGGCCAGGCCAAGCGTCAACTTTCCGGTCGGATAGAGATGGGCGGGCAGGAACATTTCTATCTCGAAGGCCAGGCGGCCCTCGCAATCCCGGGCGAGGACGGCGACATGCATGTCATCTCCTCGACCCAGCACCCGACAGAGATTCAGCACAAGGTCGCCGATGCGCTTGGTCAGCCGATGCATTCCATCCGCGTCGAAACGCGGCGCATGGGCGGAGGCTTTGGCGGGAAAGAGTCGCAGGGTAACGCGCTGGCGGTGATCTGCGCCGTCGCTGCACGCCTGACCGGCAGACCGTGCAAGATGCGCTATGACCGCGACGACGACATGACCGTCACGGGAAAGCGCCATGACTTCCGAATAGACTATACCGTTGGCTTCGACGACGAGGGACGGATCGAGGCGCTCGATGTCCGCCAATACGCCAGATGCGGTTGGTCGCAGGATCTGTCGCTGCCTGTCGCAGATCGCGCGATGCTTCATGCCGACAACGCGTATTACCTGCCGCATGTGCGGATCGAGAGCCATCGCCTGAAAACCAATACTCAGAGTGCGACCGCTTTCCGTGGTTTTGGCGGCCCGCAAGGGATGCTGGGGATGGAGCGGATCATCGATCATATCGCGGCAGAGCTGAACCTCGACCCGCTGATGGTGCGGCGGCGGAATTACTATGCGCGCCACACCGGCAACATGACGCCTTATGGCCAAACGGTCGACGACTTCATCCTGCATGAAGTGACAGCAGCGCTCGTGGCATCGAGCGATTACCAGTCACGGCGGCAGGCAATCGCGGACTGGAATGCCGTCAATCCGATCCTCAAGAAAGGGATCGCGTTCACCCCGGTAAAGTTCGGCATTTCGTTCACGCTGACCCATCTCAACCAGGCCGGTGCCTTGGTACATGTCTATCAAGATGGTTCAATCCATCTGAACCACGGCGGTACCGAAATGGGTCAGGGTCTTTTCCAGAAGGTCGCGCAGGTCGCGGCCAGCCGTTTCGGCGTGGCGATGGACAAGGTGCGGATCACGGCGACCGATACAGCCAAAGTGCCCAACACCTCGGCAACGGCCGCTTCCAGCGGCTCCGATCTGAACGGCATGGCGGTCAAAGCCGCGTGTGACACAATCCGCGACCGGATGGCTGAACATCTCGCGACATTGCATCAATGCCGTCCCGATGAAGTCCGTTTCGCGGATGGATCTGTCGAAACGCCGGG
>CAWUIQ010000057.1:0-21481 GCA_963922565.1 uncultured Rhodobacterales bacterium | reverse complement strand
GCCTCGACCATTTCCTTCTTGGCCTGACGCGCCTCTTTCTCGCCCTTTTGAACCTGGTTCACGATGCGGCGGAATTCGCTGATGTCGAGACCCACATACTGGCCGACCTGCGCCATGTCGGCGCGCAGCTGTTCGACCTTGTCAGACGAGCGTTCGATGAACATCTGCCAGCCGCGACCGGGCTTGTCGCCCATCTCGGCCAGCCAGTTCGGGTCAAGCTCGCGGCCCTTGTATTCCTCGACGAATTCCTTGCGGTTGATCCGCGCCTGGTCGGCCAGCTTCACGATCGAGCTGTCGATCTGCATGATCCGGCGGTTGATGCCGTAAAGCTGGTCGATCAGCGCCTCGATCCGTGCGTTGTGCAGATGCAACTCATTCACGAGCAGCACGATCTCGGCCCGCAGTTTCTGGTACATGTCCTCGTCGGCCTCCGAGAACGAACCATCTTCGTTCAGCGTGGCCGAAATACGAAGATCCTGCATTTCGCTGAGGGCGGCGTAATCGTTCGCAATCGTCTCGAGCGTTTCAAGGACCTGCGGCTTGAGCGCGGCCTCCATCGCGGCCAGCGACATGTTCGCCTGATCGTCATCATCGTCATCGTCTTCCTTGACGATGGGATTGCCGTCTGCGTCCAGTTCGGGATCGTCTTCTTTCTTTTCGGCCTGTGGGGCGCTTGCATCGACGATAGGTTCTTCGACCTCGCCATCTTCGCCCATCTGGTTGCCGAAGGTCGCCTCAAGGTCGATGACGTCGCGCAGCAGGATCTCTTCGCTCAGAAGTTCGTCGCGCCAGATCGTGATCGCCTGGAATGTCAGGGGGCTTTCACACAGGCCCGCGATCATGGTGTTGCGCCCTGCCTCGATCCGCTTGGCGATCGCAATCTCGCCCTCGCGGCTCAGCAATTCGACGCTGCCCATCTCGCGCAGGTACATGCGCACGGGATCGTCGGTACGGTCGAGCTTTTCCTGACCGGTGGCGCCCAGCGTCAGATCGCGCGCGCCTTCTGTCGTGACAACCTCGGTCGACCCTTTTTGTTCTTCTTCTTCGGCTTCTTCGTCTTCGATGATGTTGATGCCCATTTCCGAGAGCATCGACATCACGTCCTCAATCTGTTCCGAGCTCACCTGATCGGGCGGCAGAACGGTATTGAGCTGATCGTAGGTGATGTAACCCTTTTCACGTGCCTCGGCGATCATCTTCTTGACGGCGGCTTGGCTCATATCGAGGGAAATTTCGGCTTCCTGGTCTTCGGTCTTGGCGTCTTCGTTATCTTTCGCAGCCATTGCGGGCTCCTTATCCGGGGCTCCTTGCCGATCCGACGTCTCGAATCAGTGGAGAATCATTAGCGCCTTTGGGTGATTCGGCCACCCAGTTACCTTATTTCTCTAGGCTTTCCCGCCCAAAACAGAGTTAACGCTGGGACTTGGAAAAGCGAATCGAATCCATGAGTGCGGCAAAAGTGTCGCGTTCTGAGCGGCTGATGCGGGCTCCGTTGTCACCGACGTCGTATTCGGTTTTGTCTTCCTGCCCGCTTCTACTGGCCTTTGCCGCTGCAGCAGCAGCTTGGCCCAGACGCCAGGTTACGCCTTCGTCGGCGACGCCTGACAGATCCTCGACAGCATCCGCGATCTCACCATCCAGTCCCCGTGCCGCTTCGAGTTTTGCGAGCTCTTCGGCCACCGTCATGCGGGCCATGTCGTCATCGCCGGGATTGCGTATGCAAGGGACGATTGCGACATGGCGGGCATTGAGCAGATTTGCAAGGGCTTCAGACCCCCGTACGCTGGAAATTTTTTCGTGCAACGCCTCCGCACCCGTATGGGCATGCAGCAGGATCAGGTTGCGCAATTCGGCCCGGCCGCGGTCCTGGCAGGGCATGTTTTCGATGCCGGTTTCGAATTCCTCGACCAGATGGGGCATGGTGATCAGCACCGCGAGGATCACCTCTTCGCGCAGGGTTTCGGCGATGTCGGCACCCTCGGCCTGGGCGAGGATCGAGCTGCGCGTGGTCTGCCGCGCCGTTTCGGGCGCCTGCCAGTTTCTACGGGGCCCGCCGCGCCGCGGCTTGAAGAGCTGCCAGCGCAGATCCTTGATTTCGGCCCCGTAATGCTGGCGGATCGACGGATCCTTGATCAGCGCGATCTTGTCCCGCAGCGCCTTGTCGAGCGCCGCCTTGCGTTCGGGGCTGTCAAAAACCTTGCCTTCGGTCTCGCGCTGCCAGAGCAGACGCACCATCGGGATGGCATCATCCAAGAGCTTTTGCATCGCACCCGGCCCCGCCGCCTTGAGCAGATCGTCCGGGTCTTTGTTCTCGGGCATCAGCGCAAAGCGCAGCGACTGGCCCGCCTCCAGCATCGGCAATGCCAGATCGATCAGGCGCATGGCGGCGCGGATGCCGGCATTGTCCCCATCAAGGGCCACGATCGGTTCGGGAGCGATGCGCCACAGCATCTGCAACTGCGTCTCGGTCACCGCAGTGCCCAGGGGGGCCACTGCCGCCTCGAACCCGTGTTCGGCCAGCGCAATCACATCCATGTACCCTTCGGCGACGATCAGCGGCTGCCCTTTGCCCGCCGCCGTGCGCGCGGGTGCGTGATTATAGAGGCTGCGGCCCTTGTCGAAGAGCTCTGTCTCCGGCGAGTTCAGATACTTAGCGCCATCGTTCGGGTCCATCGCCCGTCCGCCGAATGCAATGCAGCGGCCCCGCGGATCACGAATGGGGAACATGATGCGGCCGCGGAACGTATCATAGGGTTTTCCGCCTTTCTGACTGGGCTTGGCCAACCCCGCGCCAAGGATCAGGTCATCGGCAACGCCCTTGGCCTTGAGATGATCCCAAAGGCCCTGCCACGCATCCGGGGCAAAACCGATTTCCCAACGGTCCTGGGCCTCTGGCCCCAGTCCGCGCCGTTGTTCCAGATATTCCCGCGCAGGACCCGCCGCGCCGGTGCGCAGTTGCAGGCGAAAGAACTGCAACGCCTGTTCCATCACATCGGCAAGCTGGGTGCGCCGGTCCGCCTTTTCCTGCGCCTTGGGATCGCGGGCGGGCATGGTCATCCCGGCCTCGCGGGCCAGGATTTCGACCGCTTCCATAAAGCTCACATTCTCGGTCTCGCGCACGAAACTGATGGCATCGCCCTTGGCGTGACAGCCAAAGCAATAGTAATAGCCCTTGCGGTCATCGACGTGGAAACTGGCCGTCTTTTCCTGATGGAACGGGCAGGGCGACCACAGATCGCCCTTGGCCTGGTTCGACTTCCGCGGGTCCCACATCACCTTGCGGCCAACGACCTGGCCAATGCTCAGGCGGGTGCGCAGTTCATCCAGAAATCCGGGGGGCAGGCTCATGCCCTATACTATCCGTTTCGCGTGGCGCGGAGTCGAGGGGCTATTGCTCGAGGCAGGCCTTTTCCCACGCCGCGCCCAAATCCTGCTCCATCCCCGCATCGGTTTGCAGGAAAACGTAATAGACCAGCGGCTCGACCGCATCCTCGTAACCGGGCGGGACAAGGCCATCTTCCTTTAGAACAAGCCGCACGGTCCGTTTTTCGCTTTTGCCTTCCAGCCGCAATTCCTGCGCCTTGGCCGCGATCTGGCCGGTGGTCCGGCATTCCTGCGCCTTGTCCGCATGGGCGGGCAGAGCAAAAAGACAGGCCAAAGCGGTCAATGCGCGTTTCATGACGGATCCTCGAACGGTTCGCGATGACCCCGCTTTTAAGGCCGGGCCGCGACGCTTTCCATGGCGATTTTAAAATCGTGATGCAGCGTGCGCGCCATCGAGCGGAAAACCAGGATCAGGAACCGGTCCGTCCCGACGCGCGTGATCGATGCATGCATATGGGCCAGCTCGGTCCGCGCGGTGTGGCCGCGTTTGAAATGCGCGGCCCGCAGGTCAATCGGTACGAGGCGGGCCAGCACATCCTCGGCCCCCGCGCCGCCAAGCATCGCGCAGGTCCATGCATCGGTCTGATCGGTCACTGCCGCATGATCCGCCAAATCCGGTTCCGGGGCGGGCCCAGCCAAAAGATAGATCTCGCGCCCGAACCAGATCAGCCGGTCGCCGTCCTTGCCGGTCGCCCGGTTCGGCGCGGGCAGCGCGCGGCCCAACCTGTCAGCCACCCCATCCGCCTGCCCCTTGAACGGCGCGATGCTGGTCAAACGCCCCAGATCGGTTTCTTCCAGCGTGACGGTGCCGATCGTCAGCGGCGCCAGATCCGCCATCGGCGATTTTGCAAGCAGATCAGCCACGCACGCGCCCTCCCTCTGGATCGACAAAGACCGGGTCGCAGATCTCGACCACCGTATCGAGCTCTCGCATATGATCAACGAACCGCATCCGACCGCCGATGCGGCGCGGGCGATCCTCGACAAAGCCGAGCGCGATCATGTGGCCCAGCGTGGGCGAAAAGCCGACGGAGGTGACATAGCCCTTCGAATTCACACGGTTCAGCTCAGCCCCCTCATCGAACAGATGGCCGCCCGCCGACAATTGCTTGACCTCACCCACGGGCCGCAAGCCAACCATACGCGGGCGTTTCTCATCGATAAGACCGGGGCGCGCCGCCATCGTCTTGCCGATGCAGTCCTTCTTGGCGCTGATCATGCGGTCCATCCCGATATCAAACGCCGTCACCCGGCCATCGATCTCGGCATGGGTGATGAACCCTTTTTCAATGCGCAGGACGTTCAGCGCCTCCATGCCATAAAGGCCGCCACCCATGGCCTCGGCCCGGCTGACGAGCGTCCGGAAAAGATCATCGCCGTATCGCGCAGGAACCGCCAGCTCATAGGCATGTTCACCCGAGAACGAGATGCGAAAGAGCCGCCCCTCGACCCCCTGCACGCCGACCGGGCCGCACGCCATGAACGGCCATGTCTCGGCATCGATGGGGGCGTCCAGCAAGCCGTTCAGCAATTCGCGCGATTTTGGCCCGGCCACCGCGAATTGGGCCCATTGTTCGGTGACCGAGACGATGCGCACATCCCAGTCCGGGTGCAAACACTGGGTCACGAATTCCAAATGCCGCATGACCAGACCGGCCGCCGCCGTGGTCGTCGTCATTACATAGTGGTTTTCCCCCAACCGCGCGGTCGTCCCGTCATCCATGACATGACCGTCTTCGCGCAGCATCAGGCCATATCGGACGCGCCCGACCTTCAGGGTCGAAAACATGTTGGTATAGACAAAGTCCAGCAGGCTGGCCGCATCCGGCCCCTGGATGTCGATCTTGCCAAGGGTCGAGACATCGCAGATGCCGACCGCCTCGCGGACCATTGTGACCTCGCGGTCGCAGGACTGGCGCCAGTTGGTCTCGCCCGATTTCGGGAAATAGCTGGGGCGGTACCAGAGGCCCGCCTCGATCATCGGGGCGCCGCGATCAATGCTCGCCGCATGGCTGGTGGTAAAGCGTTCTGGGGCAAAGCCCTTGTCCTCGGCCCCCGCCCCAAGGGCCGCCAGCGCCACAGGGGTAAAAGGTGGGCGGAACGTGGTCGTCCCGGTTTCGGGAATGCCCCGCCCCGTCGCATCGGCCAGCAGGGCCAGCGCGGCGACGTTGGAATTCTTGCCCTGATCCGTCGCCATGCCCTGGGTCGTGTAGCGCTTCATATGCTCGACGGATTTGTACCCTTCCGCAGCGCTCTGGCTGACATCCTTGACCGTCACGTCGTTCTGGAAATCAAGCCAGGCCCGCCCGCGCCCTGGAACAGCCCAAAGCGGGGTCATCCGATAGGCAGTATCCTCAGCCTCCGGCAGATCGACCGGAGCGGGCTTGAGGCCCAGTGCTGCCACCGTCGTTTTTGCCGCCTCGGCCCCGTCCGTCAGACAGGCCGCCGTCGAAAAGAGGCCCCGGCACGCCCCGGCCGCGATCATCCCCGGAATGGCATTATCCAGCGGCACAAAGCTCGCAATCGCCTCATCCCAAACCGGGCGGCCATTCATGTGGCAGGTCAGATGCACCGTCGGGTTCCAGCCGCCGGAAACGCCGAGGCAATCGGTCGCAATACGCTCCTCGCTCGACGGGGTGCGGATGGTGATCGCCTCAAGGCCCAGCCGCCCGCCCGTGTTGACGACCTGTCCGCCCCTGATCAGGCGGTAGTCACCCAAAGGCTCCACATCGCTCCGGCTGTCGATGACGGCGGCCACATGGACACCGGCCCGGACCAGATCGCGCGCCGTTCGGTGGGCATCGTCGTTATTGACAAAAAGGGTCACGCGGCGCCCGGGGCTGACGCCATACCGATTGAGATAGGCGCGCACCGCCCCCGCCGTCATGATGCCCGGGCGGTCATTGTTGCGAAAGGCGATCATGCGCTCGATGGCACCGGCCGCAAGAATGCTGCGCCTGGCCACGATGCGCCAGAACGTCTCTTTCGGTGCGCCATGTGCCGGGTCAGAGAGATGGTGGGTGACACGCTCCAGCGCGCCATAGGTACCCTGATCATAGGCACCGGTAACGGTGGTGCGGGTCATGATGCGGACATTGGGCATGGCGGCAAGGGTTTCGGCCAGATCTGACGCCCAGCGATGGCCGGGCTGCCCCGCCACATCCTCATCCTCTGCCGTCAGGCGGCCACCAACGCGGGCGTTCTCGTCCACCAGGACCACATCCGCACCGGATTGCGCCGCCAGCCACGCCGCCATCAGGCCAGCAGGCCCCGCCCCGATGACCAGCAGATCGCAAAAGGCATAGGCCTTTTCGTAAAGCTCTTCATTCGGCAACCCGCTCAACGCGCCAAGGCCCGCCGCGCGTCGGATCACCGGTTCATACAGCCGCTCCCAAAAGGCGCGGGGCCACATGAAGGTCTTGTAATAGAAACCCGCCGACAGAAAGGGTGCCGCCAGATCGTTAAGGGCCATCAAGTCATAGCGCACCGACGGCCACGCATTCTGCGACAACACCTCAAGCCCCGCATGGATCTCCTGCACCGTCGCCCGCACATTCGGGTCCTGCGCCGCGCCCAAACCGATGGTGACCAGGGCATTGGGCTCTTCGCTCCCCGCCGTCAGGATCCCGCGCGGGCGGTGATATTTGAACGACCGGCCGATCAGACGCTGATCATGGGCCAAAAGGGCCGAAGCCACCGTGTCGCCTTCAAACCCGCTGTAGGACGCGCCGTTAAAACGGAACGAAACGCGGCGCGACCGGTCGATCAGACCCTTCCCCTCGATCCTCATCGCAACACATCCTGACCGGTCGCCAGCACAGCGCCCTTAAACTCGTGCGTGACGGTGTTGCGGGTCACGACCAGCCATGCACCACAGCCCTGATCATGGCTCCACAATTCCTCCAGCTCACCGGGCTGGTTGTCGCGCAGATGAACATAAGCGTCCCACGCCGCCTCACCCGCCCCCGGCTCAGGACGCTGCAAGGCCACGGCAGCACCCTGGTAGTAGAATTCGCGTCGATCCCGCTCGCCACAAATCGGACACCGCAACCTCATCGCACGCGCCCCTTCTTCTCGTTCCAAATACGCAAATCCGACATCGACGCGCTCGCTTCAGTGCAGGTTGTGCTGAGACCCCGTGGTCTCTTCATCCATGATCCAGCGACCGGTTCGGAACCGGTCCAGCCGATGGCGAACCGCAACCGGATGAGGCTCATCCCTGGCAATCAGATGCGCAAAACAATGACCCGAGGCTGGCGTCGCCTTGAAGCCGCCGTAACACCACCCGCAATTGAGATAGAGGCCATCAATCGGCGTCCTGTCGATGATGAAGGATCCGTCCGGCGTCATGTCCATGATGCCGCCCCAGCTGCGCAGCATCCGCGCCTTTTCGATCACCGGCATCAGCGTCGTCGCGGCCTCCACCACATGCTCCGCCGTCGGCAGGTTGCCCCGCGCGGCATAACTCGAATAGAAATCCAGATCACCGCCAAACACCAACCCGCCCTTGTCCGATTGGCTGATATAAAAATGGCCCATCCCGTAGGTCACCACGTGATCGATGCAGGGTTTGAGGCCCTCGGTCACAAAGGCCTGGAGGACATGGCTCTCGATCGGCAACCGAAACCCCGCCATCTCCGCCAGCTGCGATGAGCGACCCGCCACAACGATCCCGACCTTCCTGGCCCTGATCGCGCCACGGGTTGTCTGAACCCCGGTAACGCGCCCGCCTTCAACATCGATGCCCGTCACCTCGCAATTCTGGATCAGATCGACGCCGCGGCCTGATGCTGCGCGGGCAAAGCCCCAGGCCACCGCATCATGGCGCGCCGTTCCGCCCCGCTTGTGATAAAGGCCGCCATAGATCGGGAACCGGGTCTGGTCGAAATTGAGATAGGGCAGTTCCTTACGCACCCCGTCGCGGTCCAGCAGGATCGCATCGTCACCCTGGTTGATCATCGCATTGCCACGCCGCGCAAACGCGTCACGCTGACCATCGGAATGGAAAAGATTGATGATGCCCCGCTGGGAATGCATCACGTTGTAATTCAGATCCTCCTCCAGCCCTTCCCACAATTTCAGGGAATGGCTGTAAAATTCCGAATTCCCCCGCAGCATGTAATTGGCCCGCACGATGGTCGTGTTGCGCCCCACATTGCCACCACCAAGATACCCCTTCTCCAGGACTGCCACATTGGTCAGACCGTGCTGGGAACTGAGGTAATGCGCGGTCGCGAGCCCATGCCCGCCACCGCCGATGATGATAATATCGTATTCCGATTTCGGCTCGGGATCGCGCCAATGCGGCGTCCAGCCCCTGTTGCCGGTCAGGCCCTCCTTGAGGATTCCAAGGCCGGAAAAACGCATCGTCGATCTTCTCCCTTGGCTGGCATCGCGCGAGATCGGACAAGGTGTATCAGCGCCACCCCAGAGCACCATCCCAAATATCGACAAAGGCAGGTCCCAGAGCGACAGACCGACCGTGCGCGCCCTTTCGATTTCCTTAACCGCAGGGTTCTAGAACCCATCCCCGGTTAACCCCTGCGTCCACGCGGCGCATGCCAAGGAAATCAGGTGTGACAACGGCCTGGCCTGCAACATCAACGGCCCGCCCGCGTCTTGCACCAGCTGCTGGTGCCCCGAAAGGGGTGATGGAGCCGGACTAGTGTCCCGGCGCACCGACTTCCGCTTTTTGGCGGGCCCGCCATCTCCTTGAAGATGTCAGATCAGATGAAACAACCACCGCTTCCGAAACACCGGCAGCGGACGATGATTGCTGGACGATCAAAGGGGCTCTGCCCCCGGCTCCGCTGGAGCCTCCCCCGGACGTATTTTTGGAACAATGAAGGGGCGCGGGCTAACCCCTTGCCCGATCCCAAGCGCGCTTGCTTCTTCTCGTCGTGAAATACGCCGGGGGAGTCCCGAAGGGGCGGGGGCAGCGCCCCCATCGCGCGCCCGAACGAACCCGGAACCTAGAGACCCTTGGCCCGGTAGCTCGCCGCCACTTTGTCGATCGCAACGAGATAGGCCGCGGTCCGCAGATCATCGACATCCTCGCGTTCATGCCATGTCTCGGCCATCGACTGATAGGCGATCCGCATCGTGTCATCGAGACCGGAACGGACCAGTTCCAGCTCATCCGCACCGCGCAGATATTTCTGCTTGAAGTCCGGGTTCAAAGTCCACGCATCGCCGATCTGGGAACTCAGCCGCTCCAGCTCGTTCACCACAAGCTGGTGGCGCGCCTCTTCCTGGCGCCGTTGCATCCGGCCAAAGCGGATGTGGCTAAGGTTCTTCACCCATTCGAAATAGGACACGGTCACACCACCTGCGTTCGCATACATGTCGGGAATGATCACCGTGCCCTTCTTGCGCAGGATGTCATCGGCCCCCGCCGTCACCGGCCCATTGGCTGCCTCGATGATCAGGGGCGCCTTGATGCGTTCGGCATTCGATAGGTTGATGACACCTTCGAGGGCGGCGGGGATCAGGATATCGCACTCTTCCTCCAGCACGGCCGCACCTTCGGCATGATGCGCCGCATCGGGGAAACCCGTCACGCCGCCATGCTTGACGATCCACTCGCGCACCGCGTCAACATCCAGACCTTCGGTGTTAAAGAGCGCCCCGTCCCTTTCGATGATGCCCACGACCCTGCAGTTATCCTCGTCCGAGAGGAACTTGGCCGCGTGATAGCCCACGTTGCCGAGTCCCTGAACGACCACGGTCTTGCCGTCGAGGGTGCCGGTCATCCCGGCCTTCTGCACGCCCGCATGATCACGGAAAAACTCCCGCAGCGCGTATTGCACGCCCCGACCCGTCGCTTCGACCCGGCCCGCGATGCCGCCGGAATTCAGGGGCTTGCCCGTTACGCAGGCCCGCCCGTTGATGTCGGTCGTGTTCATCCGCATGTACTGATCCGCCATCCAGGCCATCTCACGTTCGCCGGTGCCCATGTCGGGGGCAGGCACGTTCTGGGCGGGGTTGATCAGATCGCGCTTCACCAGCTCATAGGCAAAGCGGCGCGTGATCTGTTCAAGCTCGTGTTCGTCATATTCGCGCGGGTCGATGCAGAGCCCCCCTTTGGAGCCGCCAAAGGGCGCCTCGACCAGCGCGCATTTGTAAGTCATGAGCGCCGCCAGCGCCTCGACCTCATCCTGGTTCACGCCCGTGGCAAAGCGGATGCCGCCCTTGACCGGTTCCATATGTTCGGAATGAACCGACCGATATCCGGTGAACGTGTGGATCCGACCCCGCAGCCGGACACCGAACCGCACCGTATAGGTGGCGTTGCAAACCCGGATCTTTTCCTCAAGGCCCGGCGCAAGATCCATCAGCGCGACCGCCCTGTTGAACATCATATCAACGCTCTCACGAAAGCTCGGTTCTGCTTGCGTCGTCATGCTGGTTCCTCCGTTCAGGGCGACTCAATTCCGGTGATCTGTGACCCGAGGGTATGACGACTCGGTAAATGCGTGCGAAAATTCTTTTCCACCGCCAAACGGCGGCGATTGTTTTCCAATCAAATGATAATCAAAGACATTGGCGGCTTACTGTTTCAGATCACAGAAACGGTGACAGCTGGTCGACCTCAAAGCGCCATCATTTTGCCAAATTTGGCACCGATTGCCTTGTTTGCCATAGGGAAGTCGCATTGAGGTCAAAAATGGATAATGTTGAGTTAACTGACGATCGCATCCAGGACTTTGCAACGGACGAGTCCGGATCCATGACCCTCTTTACCCTATTCATGGTCATTATGATGGTGATGGTTGGCGGCATCGGCGTTGACCTGATGCATGCCGAGCTTGACCGCGTTCACCGCCAGCAGGCTCTTGATCGCGCGCTGCTTGCTGCCGCCGACCTCGACCAGACGCTGGAGCCCGAAGAGGTGATCCGCGACTATTTCAAGAAATCCGGTCTCGACGGCCAGGCCAGCAACATCAAGGTAACAACCAGCAGCACCAATCGCGTCGTCAGCGCTGAGTCGCTGGCGCAGGTGCCGACCAGCTTCATGGCGGCCCTCGGTAACCCTGACCTTGCATCCTATGCCACCGGCTCGGCCTCCGAGGTGGTGCCCAATGTCGAGATTTCCCTGGTCCTCGATATTTCGGGATCCATGCGCTATTCCGACCGCATGACCGAATTGCGGCCTGCCGCGCGCAATTTCATCGACTCGGTTATCGACGACGTGTCATCGAACTATACCTCGGTCAACCTGATCCCCTATGCCGGTCAGACCAACGTCGGCCCGTTCATGTTCAACCGCCTGAACGGCCAGCGCTATGTGCAGCCGCCGCTTGATCCCAGCCTTGGGGGTGACGAGAACGGTCTTTATCCGAATGTGTCGTCCTGCCTCGAACTGAACAGCAGCGACTTTGGCCACAGCAGCCTGCCGCTCGGCGCCAGCTATGATCAGACGCCCCACTTCATGAACTGGACTATTGCCAGCGATGTGATGGACTGGGGTTGGTGCCCGCAGGATCAAAGCTCGATCGTCTATGCGTCGAACAACAAGACAGACCTCAAGAACCTCGTCACGAACATGCGGATGCATGACGGCACCGGCACGGCCTATGCGATGAAATATGCGCTGGCCCTGCTCGACCCGACATCGCAGCCGCATTTTGCCGCGATGGCCGGTGCGGGCCTGATGCCCAGCCAGTTCGCCAACCGTCCGGCACAGTGGAACAGCCCGCTGACAACGAAGTACATCATTCTGATGACCGACGGTCAGATCACCGAACAGATCCGCCCCGTCGATGCACTGGCCGAGGAAAACCCGACCGTGGAACTGCAGAACCGCGACAAAAGCGACAAGACCCAGATCTCGTCTTCGTCCACCAACGTGTCGCGCTTTTATCAGTCCTGCGATCTGGCAAAATCGGCCAGCCGGAATGTCACCGTCTACACGATCGCATTTGAAGCGCCAGCCGCCGCAGTCGAGCAAATGCAGAAGTGCGCATCGTCCGCTTCGCACTTCTACAACGTCGATAGCAGCGAAATTAACGATGTTTTTCAGGCGATCGCACGGCAAGTAAGGCAGCTTCGCCTTACCAATTGACATACCTTAACGGGAATTGACCCAGCCCGCGTGAACAATGGGTTGAGAAGAAATGAACTGTAGCGGATCCGGGGAACATGGTCCCAGCCACTCCCCGATCCGGTCCAAATTAGGTCACAATCGTCCACGATAACGAGGGATCAGAAGAGTCGGGCGCGGAGTCCGCTGTTTAGTAAAGTGATGGTTTGTGATGCCAGTACGTTCTGTTCAAAAGTTAGCGGGTCAGTCTGACACCTTGTCCTCGAAAGCCGCAGCAATTCCTTTCAATTGTCTGCGCCAGTTTGGCCGAGATGAAGACGGTAACATGACTATTTTCGCCCTCATGTCAGTGCTGATGATGCTTGTCGTCGGCGGTTTGGGCGTTGACCTGATGCAACAGGAAATGGAACGGACCCAACGGCAGAACACGCTTGACCGCGCAATCCTCGCGGCGGCCGACCTGGACCAGCTTCAGGATCCCGGCGCCGTTGTGAACGACTATTACAGCAAGTCGGGCTACAGCGAAGTGGTTAACGTCAACGTCGAGGAAGGGATCAACTTCCGTACGGTGACGGCTTCGGCGCGGATCGACATGCCAACTCGCTATATGTCCATGGTGGGCACCGACGATCTGCCGATCTGGGTCGGTGGTTCGGCAACGGAATGGGTGCCAAACCTCGAAATCTCCCTCGTTCTGGACATCTCGGGTTCGATGCGGAATTCCAGCCGGATGGACAACCTGCGCCCCGCCGCGCGGAACTTTGTGTCGTCCGTTCTCGAAGGCGACATGGCCCAGCATACGTCGATCAACCTGATCCCCTATGCCGGTCAGACAAATGTCGGCCCCTTCATGTTCAACCGCCTGAACGGCCAGCGCTACGCCGAAGTGGAGCTGCCCGAGGGCGATGGCGGTATCGAATCGAATTCCAGCTGGCCGCAAAACACGTCATGGGACAACGACGAAGACGAATACTATGTGTTCCCCAACGTGACGTCCTGCCTGGAACTGCAGTCGGACGACTTCACCCATGCCCGCCTGCCCGAGCGGTCATCCTATGAGCAGGTTTCGCACTTCATGTACTGGCCTATCGCGGCAAGCGTGATGGACTGGGGCTGGTGCCCGTACGACGCCACGTCGATCCAGTACGCACAGAACAACGAAACCGCGCTGCACAACTTCATCAACGGCATGCGGATGCATGACGGCACCGGCACGGCATACGGCATGAAGTACGCCCTCGCCCTGCTCGACCCGACAAGCCAGGATGATTTCGCCGCGATGTCGAGCGTCGGTCTGGTCCCCAGCCAGTACTCGAGCCGCCCGGCAAACTGGACCGATACCGAAACCGCGAAATACATCGTCCTGATGACCGATGGTCAGATCACCGACCAATGGCGCCCCAAGAACGGGATGCACGAAGACAACGTGGACATTGCGCTGAAAAAACAAGACAGCTCGCGCAAGGAAAAGATCCATTCGGCATCGACAAACGTAAACCGGTTCTACGCAATCTGCGACCTGGCAAAGGCTGAGCCCCGGAATATCGTGATCTACACGATCGCGTTCGAGGCACCCAGCAGCGCCAAGACGCAAATGCGGAACTGCGCTTCGTCACCGTCGCACTTCTTCGATGTGCAAGGGTCGGAAATCGACGAAGTGTTCCAATCAATCGCACGGCAAGTGCGGCAGCTGCGCCTGGTCTACTAATATGGCGCAGTTGAACCATAAAAAGACGTTGAAGACTTTTGAGGCTAGAGCAGGTCAGTTTCACAAGTTGCTTTGCAAGGCTGGAGTGCTCCAATGAAGACCAAAACCGGCAGTTTTCTCCGCAGATTTGCGAGGCGCGAAGATGGCCAGATGGTCGTTGAATTCGCCCTCGCCGTGCCGCTCATCTTCACCATCTTCCTGACATCGGTCGAGATGGGGATCTATCAGATGCGGCAGATGTTCCTCGATCGCGGGATGGACATGACCGTCCGGCAGGTCCGCCTGAACACCGGTGCGGACTACACCCACGGCGAACTCAAGAACATGATCTGCGGCTTCTCGGGCTTTCTTGAAGATTGCGACGCAACCATCCGTCTGGAAATGAACCCGGTCGATCCGCGCGCATTCTCGGGTCTGGCCCAAGGTGCTGACTGCATCGACGTGTCAGAGCCCGTGACGCCGCTTCGGACCTTTATCCACGGTGGCGACCACCAGCTGATGCTGATGCGGGTCTGCTACATGTTCAAGCCTGTCTTCCCCACAACCGGCCTTGGATATCACTACACCAAAGACGGCTCGGGCCGGGTGCGGATGGTATCGATGTCTGCCTTCGTTCAGGAGCCAGCATAATGTTGAACGTCAGCAAGTTCCTTCGCCGCTTTTCTAAGGATGACCGCGGCAGCATCGCGGTCGAGACAGTGGTCATCATCCCGGTCATGTTCTGGGCCTACCTGACCATGTTCTCGATCTTTGACGCCTATCGTCAGCACGCCGTGCAGCAAAAGGTGGCCTATGCCATCGGCGACATCATCTCGCGTGAGACGACGCCGGTTGACGACGCATATCTCAACGGGATGGTCGAGCTTGTACGCTTCATGTCGACCATCAAGAACCCTGGCGATATTTCGCTGCGGGTGACCAGCGTGCGCTGGAATGGCGTCAACAACGTCTATGAACGTGACTGGTCGCAGGCCAAGGGCTGGGTTTCGGCAATGACTGATGCGCAAGTCGCGGGTCTGCAGCCGAACCTGCCGGTGATGCCGCACAACGAACGCGTCATGGTCGTCGAGACCTTCGTCAAATTCGAGCCCGTCTTTGACGTGGGCCTGCAGGATCGCACGATCCAGAACTTCGTCTTTACCCGCCCACGCTATGCCCCGCGCGTGCTGTGGCAGGAACCGACCGAAGGCGCCTAAATCTCTGTCTCGACCAGCATAGTTGAGATTGCATCGGCCATGAACTTTGTTTCAGCGGCCGATGTCATGCCTCCGACGCCGACGCGGCGGCCGTAACGCCACCACAAACCGGGGCGCCACGCAGCCTCGGCCGGTGTCTTTCTCAGGATGAGAAACCCGTTCGACGGCTTGAAGGCAAAGACACCCCGATCGACCCGCGCGATATCGTCGAGCTGCGCAAGAACACGGCCTTCGCTGTCGCGCAGTTCCGTCTTGGTCAGTTCAAGCCGCAGCGCCGTGGCCCGCCGCATCAATTCGGCCAGCCAGATCGCGCCCGCGCCTATCAGGATCAGGAATAGCTGCCACCCGATCGCGGGCGGCTCGACCATGGCGACGTAAAGCAGCAGGATCCCCAGGCTCCACATCGCAACGACCCCCAAGAGCCGCCGACCCTTGGATGCCTGAACGATCGCCAGCACGTCTTCACTCATCGCGACACTCTTCCCTTTTGATCCGGCTACCATCCTTCAGACCGGCAGGTAATCCATCACCCGGGGCTGGTCCACGGGCAAATGCGGTCTCTGCTGTGCCGCTGGCGATGGATAACCGGCGCTGACGTGTCTGAGCCGGACCATAGGGCCGCGAAAATCGGGCCTAAGCTGCGAACTCGCGCACAACACGCCCGGTATTTGCAGCGGTGCGTTTGCCATTGAACATATGCAGCGTGCCATTCACCAGAACATGCGCGATGCCAGAGGCATAGCGGCGCGGATTTCGGGCCGTTGCATTGCTGGCGATATTGGCCTGATCGAAGACACAGATATCGGCGGCAAAGCCGCGCCGGATCTTGCCCCGATCCTTCAGCCCCAACCGTTCAGCCGGAATGCTGGTGATCTTGCGCAGCCCTTCGGACAGGTTCAGGATCTTCCGGTCACGCACATAATATTGCAGGAACCGCGCCGCCCAGCCGTAACCGCTGAGCGATCCGATGTGATCCTTGAGGATCCCGTCATTGGCGATCGCAACGGTGTCGGAAATGACGGCACATTCGGGCTGTTGCAGGCAGAGGTCGACATCGCTGTCGCGAAAGCTCTTGGACGACCACATACAGGACATCAGGTTTTCGCCCTCTTCCAGCAGGATATCGAGAACCGCATCATAGGGATGGGTGTTTCGCATCCGCCCGATCTCGGCAAAGTCGGCGCCGACGATATCCTTGTTGTGGGTCGCGTTCAGCAGAACGATGTCTTCCCATTTCTCGGCCTTGACGATCAGCCACATCGGCTGCGGGTTCGCCTTGATCCTTTCCCGCGCTTCCGGATCCGCCAGCCGCTTCATCACCTCGTCGATGCCGCCCGCCTGCGCCCATTTCGGCAGGATTGCCGCCATCAACGTGTGGTTCCAGTCGTGCGGGATGACATCAAAGGCCACGTCGACATCGTAGCGCCGCGCCACATCGATCATTTCAAGGGTGTGGTTCATGGCGTAGTCCGGCGCGCCGAACTTGGGCTGGATATGACTGATCTGAAGACGGACACCCGATTGCCGCGCGGTGGCAATCGCCTCGGAAAAACCGAGGTCATAGTGGGTGTCGCGGTTGCGGACATGGGTCGCGTAAAGCCGTCCGCGCGCGGCGGCGACCTCGCACATCGGGACCAGATGTTCCGGCGCGGCGAGGATGCCCGGAAAGTACTCCAGCCCCGAGGAAAAGCCCCCCGCCCCCTCATCCATCGCCTGATCGACCAGCCGCGCCATCGCGGCGACCTCTTCCGGCTCACCCGCGCGCAACTCATCACCAAGCACCGCGCGGTGGATCGTGCCGTGGCCGACGAAGGCCATGACGTTCACCCCGAGATCGGCCTGGTCGAGAGCATCGAGATATTCCGCAAAGCTCAGCCAGTTGGGGTGCTTGGCCTGATCGGTATACCAGGGCGATACGGCGCGGATATCCTTGTGCGCGCAGACCGGTGCGCAGCTGATGCCGCATTGCCCGATCACCTCGGTCGTCACACCCTGATGCACCTGGCTTTCGGCGCGGCCATCGGCGATGAGCGTAAAGTCGGAATGGGTATGCATATCGACAAAGCCGGGGGACACGACAAGCCCGCTGACATCGATGACGGTTTCGGCGCGGTCCGGTTGCAGCGTCCCGATCTCGGCGATCCGGCCATCGGCAATGGCCACGTCGGTCACGGTGCTTTCGCCGCCGGTGCCGTCGTAAACCTCGCCGCCCTTCAGGATGATATCGAACATCTTGGGCCTCTCCTATTTTGCCTCGCCGTAGAACCAATTCGGCAGGAAAAGGGTCAGGTCGGGGAAGAATATCAGGATCACCATCCCAATCACATAGGCCAGAATGAAAGGCAGCACGGCGACGGATATCCGTTCGATCGAGATGCCCGATATGCGGGCCGCCACAGTGAGGTTTGCGCCCAGAGGTGGCGTCAGGAACCCGATTTCGCAGGTGATGACGGTAAAGATACCGAACATGACCGGATCGACACCCAGCGACGTGACCAGCGGCAGGAAAACGGCGGTGAAAAGAACGATCTGGGCCAGCGATTCCATGAACGTTCCGATGAAGATATAGAAGATGCCGATCAGCAGCATGACGAGAAAGACGTTCTCGGTGATCGAGGTGATCCCCTCCTGTACGGCGGTCGGCACATCGTAAAAGGCGGTGAGCTGACCGAAGGCCAGCGTGGGCGTGAGCAGGATGAGAATGCCGGTCAGAAGTGCGGTAAAGCGCAGCGCCTCGATCACTTTCCGGACGGTAAGTTCACCGTAGACGAACAGCCCCACAAAGAGCGCATAGAACACCGCGACGCCCGCGGCCTCGGTCGGGGTGAAGGCCCCGCCATAGATCCCGCCAAGGATCAGAACCGGCGCACCGATCGCCCATTTGCCATCCCAAGCAGCCCGCAGGAACGGGCCCCATGAAAACCGGTCGCCATCGCCGCCATAACCCCGCTTGCGGGCGATGATGTAGGTCGTGATCATCAGGAAGATCGTGACCATCAGGCCCGGGAGCAGACCAGCAAGGAACAACCGCGGGATCGAGGTTTCGGACACCAGCCCGTAGATGATCATCAGGTTCGACGGCGGGATAAGGCTGCCAAGCGCGCCTGCGCTGGCCGTGATCGCGGCGGCAAAGGGCACGTCGTAGCCGTCGCGCCGCATCGCCGGAACAGTGACGGAGCCGATCGCGGCGGTCGTCGCCGGCCCGGATCCCGAAAGCGCGGCGAAGAGCATGCAGGCAAAGACCGTCACCAACCCCATCGAGCCGCGGTAGGCCCCCACAAGGTTCGTCGCGATGGCGATCATCCGGTTGGCCATGCCGCCCACCTCCATCAGCCGGCCGGCCAGCACGAAAAGCGGGATGGTCAGCAACGGAAAGGGCGTCAGGCTGCCATAGCCCGTCTGGGCCATGAGCGTGTAGGGGATCTCGATCAGGTAAAGCGCCAGCGCGGTTGTGAGGCCAACCGCCACGAAGAGCGGAACGCCCATGACCGTGAGAACGACAAATACGATGCCGAGAATGGCGAGTGGGCTCATATCTGGTGCTCTTGGTCTTTCGTGGTCTCGACCCACTCTTCGGCGAGCATCCCGGGCAGCCCTTCACCGCCGTCGCGCCACCAATGCACGTAGGTCTGGATCAGGCGCACCAGCATCAGCGCGTAACCGATCACCAGGATCGTCTGGGGATAGAACTGATTGATCCCAAGGCTAGGGCTGGTTTCAGGGAACCGCCAGAAAACGGCGAGGTAATCCCAGCTGACCTTGAGCATGAAGAGACAGAAGAACGCCCAGAGGATGTCAGCGGCAAATACGACGATCCGCCCCAGCCCGCCGGGCAACGCGGCCACACCGACCATGATGCGGATGTGAAACCGTTCGCGCACGCAGAGGGCGGCACCCATATAGACCGCCCAGACCATGCACATGGCCGCGGTTTCCTCGGTCCAGTGCAGGGCGATCTGGAACACATACCGCGCCACGACCTGTGCAAAGACAGCAACCGCGATGACGGCCAGACAGGTGCAGCAAATGAGCTCTTCAAAATGCCGCTCTAACCATTTCAATGCCGTCATTCAGGACCCCGGGACGCGTTGGATGGCGCGAGGGGAGCACGGAGGCCCCCCTCGCGTCGTAAGACTTGGTTTACTGGGCGGCGTCCTGGATGGCCTTGACCAGATCGACAAAATCGGAACCGCGCTGTTCGGCAAAAGATGCCTGAACGCCCTGAGCGGCCGTGATGAAATCGGTCTTGTCGGGCCGCGTCATCGCCATGCCGCCCTCATCGACCAGCCATTTGCGAACCTCTTCGGTCTCGTTCGCCACTTGCGCCGCGAACTCGGCACCCGCCGCTGCAGCCGCATCCTGGATGAGGGCGCGTTGCTCATCCGACAGGCGCTTCATGAACGCGTCTGATGCAAAGAGCGGGGCAAATGCGACAAAGTGTTCGAGAATCACGAGATGCGGTTCGAATTCAAAGAATTTCATGTCGCGGATGAACGATGTGCCGTTATCCCCGCCATCCACCGTACCGGTCTGAAGGGCCGTCGGTGTTTCAGACCATGCAAGCGGCACCGGGTTTGCCCCGAACGCCTCGAACGTCGCAATCATGACCTCGTTCTTCGGCACGCGGATCTTGAGACCCTGCATGTCGGCCATCGTGTTGATGGGCCGTACCGAATTGTAGAAATCGCGGTAAAGAGCCGGACCGAAGGCCAGAAGGTGAACGCTGGTATCGGCCTGCAGCTTGTCCTTCATCATCTTGCCGACGTCACCGTTCAGGACCCGGTCGAGATGTTCGGCGTTCTGAAAGATGTAAGGCAGAACCGTCACATCCATGAGCGGCCAGTGGGGCGAGACGTTGTTGGCGGTAATGAAAAAGCCGTCAACGGTGCCAAGCTGCATGGCCTTGAACGCCTCGTCCTCGCTTGAGATCTGGTTGCAACAGCGCAGCTTGACCTCGATATCGCCGCCCGACATCTCGGCCACCTTGGTCTGAAAGATCTTGCCGAAGCGGCCGTAAAGCGACTCTTCCGGCGCGCCGAACCCGACATTCATCGTCACGTCGGCAGCGGCCAGCGGCAGTGCGGCCATGCTGGCGATCAAGGCCGCCACTGCCGTCTTGAGTGCATATCGTCTGATCATCTTGGTACTCCCATGTCTCTCCAGATCGTCGAAAATCGCTGGTTTTTCAGCGAGCCGAGCATGAGCAGTGCCGCTGCGTCAAGAGAATTGGCACCCAGACGATGGACGCAAAGGATCGCTTGCGCCAAGCTGCGGCGAGTTAAACCGGTGGAAAAACATGAACGAAATCCGGGTCTTCAGGGCCAAAAAAATTATCACGATGGAGCGCGTTTGCCCGACCGCGACCCATGTGGCCGTTCGTGACGGCCGCATCCTTGCCGTGGGTGATGCGGACTGTGCGGCCCCTTGGGGCGATTACGAAATCGACGACGCTCTGGCCGATGCGATCCTGATGCCGGGCTTTGTCGAAGGGCATGCCCACATGATGGCGGGTGCGATGTGGCAGCACGTCTATGTCGGCTTTCATGATCGGATCGATCCGGACGGAAAGATGTGGCAGGGCCTGACAAATGCCGATGCGGTGATCGCCCGTCTCAAACAGTCGGTGGCGGATCTTGCCCCCGATGCGCCCCTCTTTGGCTGGGGTTTCGATCCGATCTTTCTGACGTCCGAGCGGCTGAACCGCAGCCATCTCGATCAGGTTTCGACCGACCGCCCGGTGGCCATCCTGTTTTCGAACTTTCACCTGATGTGTGTGAACTCCGTAGCCCTTGAGCTGGCGGGATTCACAGCCGACACGCCCGTCGAGGGGGTCGTGAAGGGGGCGGATGGCTTGCCCACGGGCGAGCTGCAGGAGATGGCCGCGATGTTTCCGGTCCTGCGCCGGATCGGCATCGATTTCCGCACGCTGTCACAAAGCAGCGCGGCGATCCTGAACTATGCCAAGGTCGCGCAGCGCGCCGGCGTCACCACGATCACGGATCTTTATTCGATGCTGGAGGACGAAGATCTCGACCTGATGCTCGACCTGACGGGCCGCGATGGCTATCCGCTGCGCATCGTGCCGGCCCTTGGCGCGAACGGTGTTCCGTCACAGGTGGCCGACCGCGCGGTGGCGCTGCGCGCGCGCTC
>CAWUIQ010000056.1:0-21949 GCA_963922565.1 uncultured Rhodobacterales bacterium | reverse complement strand
ATCAATGCCGTCCCGATGAAGTCCGTTTCGCGGATGGATCTGTCGAAACGCCGGGACAGACCTACACCTTCGAAGAGGCGGCCAAGCAGGCCTACATGGGCCGGGTCAGCCTGTCGGCGACCGGGTTTTACAAGACACCCGACATCCGCTGGGACCGGATCAAGGGTGAGGGCAGGCCGTTTTATTATTTCGCCTATGGTGCCGCGATCTCGGAGGTCGTGATTGATACGCTCACCGGTGAAAACCGTATCCTGCGCACGGATATCCTGCACGATGCAGGCGCGTCGCTGAACCCAGCTTTGGACACCGGCCAGATCGAGGGCGGTTTCGTACAGGGCGCCGGATGGCTGACCATGGAGGAGCTTGTCTGGGACGAAGCCGGCCGCCTTCGAACCCACGCGCCATCGACCTACAAGATCCCGGCCTGTTCGGACCGGCCGGACGTCTTCAACGTGACGCTATGGGAAGGCGAAAACCGGGCCGACACGATCTACAAATCCAAGGCCGTGGGCGAACCGCCCTTCATGCTGGGTATGTCGGTCTTTTTCGCGCTGGCAGACGCCTGCGCCTATTGCGGTCGCAACTATCCTGATCTGCAGGCCCCCGCGACGCCCGAGGCGGTTCTGGCGGCGATTGCCCGCGCCCGGGGCTGATGCTGGATCTTGCGAAGCTTCGACAGGCGGCAGCCACACATGGTCGGGTTGCCCGCGTCGTGATCGTTGCAGCAAAGGGCTCGACCCCCCGGGGCCCGGGCACGGCGATGTTGGTTTGGGCCGACGGTTTTTCCGGAACGATTGGCGGCGGTCGCCTTGAATTCGAGGCCATTTCAGTGGCGCGCGCGATGCTGGCGGAAGGCAAGGGTCGACGGCTCGACAAGGCCGCCCTTGGCCCACAATTGAACCAGTGCTGTGGCGGCGCTGTCAGCATTGTGACGGAGATCTTCGACCAGAACGCGGTGGCCCAGTTGGGCGAGGACCATTTCGCCCGGCCCGTCCAAGCAGCGCCCGATGAAATCCCCCCTGTCGCCCTGCGTCGGCTGGAAGCGGGACAGGTTTTTCAATGGCGACAGGGATGGCTGATCGAGCGTATCGGCGCGCCGGGCACCGCAGTGTTCATCCATGGGGCTGGCCATGTGGGGCGGGCGTTGGCCGCCCTGCTGGCCCCGATCGCGGACTATGATGTCCACGTTGTCGATCCTCGACCCGATTGGATTACCGGCCTGCCTGAGACAGTTGAGGCGCATCTTGGTGATCCGGTCGATATCGTCGCCGAGGCAACCGATGATGCCACACACTTCATCATGACCCATGATCATGATCTCGACCTCGCGCTCTGCCACGCGGCACTGCGCAGGGGCTTTCGTTTCGCGGGCCTGATCGGATCCAAGACGAAGTGGGCACGATTCCGGTCGCGGCTCTCCGCCCTTGGCCACAGCGATGATCAGATAGCACGCATCACCTGCCCGATCGGTGACCCTTCGCTGGGTAAACACCCGCAGGCCATTGCGATCGGCGTGGCACAGGCGTTACTAAAGACGGCAGCGCCGACCAAGAGCGCAACTGGGGGACATGAATGACGGGCGCTCTGCTCCGCCTTGAGGGATTGACCAAAGCCTATCCGGGCGTCGTCGCGAACGATGCTGTCGGTCTGTCGATCAATGCCGGAGAGGTTCATGCACTGCTGGGCGAAAACGGCGCGGGCAAGTCGACCCTCGTCAAGATGATCTACGGTCTCGTCAAACCGGATGCGGGGTCGATGGAGATGTCCTGCGCGCCCTTCGCCCCGGCCGATCCCCATGCCGCGCGGCTGGCTGGCGTCGGGATGGTGTTCCAGCACTTTTCCCTCTTTGAAGCGCTGACGGTGGCCGAAAACATCGCCCTGGGGATGGAAAACCCGCCCGCCATGCGCGCCTTGGCATCTCAGATCCGGGCCGTTTCGGAAACCTATGGCCTGCCACTCGCGCCCGAACGCATCGTGGGGGATCTCTCGGCCGGTGAACGGCAGCGGGTCGAAATCATCCGGTGTCTTTTGGGGGAGCCGAAGCTCCTTATTATGGACGAGCCAACCAGTGTTCTCACGCCGCAAGAGGTGGCGATCCTGTTCAAGACATTGAAGAAACTGAGCGCCGAAGGCACGGCGATCCTCTATATCTCGCACAAGCTCGAAGAGATCAGGACACTCTGCGACAGCGCGACGATCCTCCGCGGTGGCAAGGTTGTCGGCACCTGCGATCCACGGCAGACATCGGCGCGAGAGCTGGCCGAGATGATGGTCGGGCGCGGATTGACGATGCCCGAACGCCAAAGCGTGACACCGGGTGATCCGGTACTGGAAATCGAGGCGCTGTCCCTGCCCGCGCAAAGTGCCTTTGGCATGCCGCTGCGGGACCTGTCGCTCACCGTGCGCGAAGGCGAAGTTCTGGGTATTGGTGGTGTTGCAGGAAACGGACAGGACGAACTGCTTGCGGTCCTTTCGGGGGAAAGGGGCAGCCCACCCGGCACGATGATGCTGCGGGGTGCCGATATCGGGAAGTTGGGGCCAAACGCACGCCGCCGTCTTGGCCTGCTGGCTGCCCCCGAAGAGCGGTTGGGCCATGCCGCTGCCCCGGACATGTCACTGACCGAGAACGCCTTGCTGACCGGAGCGGCCCGAGAGGGGCTTGTCCGACGCGGCCTTGTGGACTGGGGTGCGGCCCGCGGATTTGCCGAGCGCATCATCGAACATTTCGACGTCCGCACGCCGGGCCCGCAAAACGCCGCCCGGTCGCTCTCCGGCGGCAATCTGCAGAAATTCGTCATCGGCCGCGAGGTGCTGCAACGTCCGGACGTTCTGGTCGTGAACCAGCCGACATGGGGGGTCGATGCCGCAGCAGCTGCTGCCATCCGCGCCGCATTGATGGCGCTGGCCACGGGTGGTGCCGCCGTCGTGGTCATCAGTCAGGACCTGGATGAGCTGATGGAAATCTCGGATCGCTTTGCCGCCCTGAACGAAGGGCGTCTGTCTGAACCGATGTCCATCGAAGATCTGGACGTCGACCAGATCGGCCTCATGCTGGGTGGTGCCCATGGGATGGAGGTCGCACATGTCTGAACCGTGGGCCTTTGAGTATTTTTGGAACAGTGAAGGGATCGTCACATGATCCGCCTTGAGAAGCGGCGCGAACCCAGCCCGAGCATGGCTTGGGCGACCCCCTTTCTCGCCGTCGTGGCAACGATGATTTTTGGCGGTGTGCTGTTTGCAGCCCTTGGCAAGAACCCGGTCGAAGCAATCCTAACGGTGTTCTGGGAACCGCTGTTCGGGGAATTCGCATTCTATTACCGGCCGCAATTGCTGGTGAAAGCGGCACCGCTTGTTTTGATTGCCGTTGGGCTCGCTCTGGGGTTCAGGGCGGGCATCTGGAACATCGGAGCGGAGGGTCAGTACATCGTCGGTGCCTTGTGCGGGGCGGGTGTTGCGCTGGCATTCTACCCGGTTGAGAGCGTCGTGATCTTCCCTCTGATGGTCCTCGCGGGCGCATTGGGCGGGTGGCTTTGGGCCATGATCCCGGCCGTCCTACGCGTGCAATTCGGCACGAACGAAATCCTTGTTTCGCTGATGCTGGTCTATGTCGCTGAACAGCTGCTGGCCTCGATGGCCCTGGGCGCGATGAAGAACCCCGAGGGCTTCGGCTTTCCGGGCAGCCGGAACCTGCAGCAGTATTCCAGCGCCCACAATGCCGAGCTGATTGCCGGAACGGGCATGCATTGGGGTGTCGTCGTGGCGTTCATCGCTGTGATTTTTGCCTATGTCCTGCTGGCACGCCACCAGCTGGGCTTTGCCATTCGCGTGACCGGCGACGCGCCTCGGGCCGCGCAGTTTGGCGGTGTGCGACCGGCCCGACTGGTTCTCTTTTGCCTCGGGATGTCGGGGTTGCTGGCCGGGCTGGCAGGGATGTTCGAGGTTGCAGGCCCAGCGGGTCAGGTGACGATCGATTTCAATGTCGGCTACGGGTTCACGGCGATCATCGTTGCCTTTCTGGGCCGGCTGAACCCGTTGGGGATTTTGGCGGCCGGGTTGCTGATGGCGCTCACTTACATCGGGGGGGATATCGCGCAATCGCAGCTGGGTCTGCCTGCAGCGGCCATCCAGGTGTTCCAGGGGATGCTGCTGTTCTTTCTTTTGGCCTTCGATTTGCTGACGAATTACCGGCTGCGGCTCGGCCTGGCGAGGGTGGCCTGATGGATCTTTCCGCCATCAACCCCGTCCTTCTGATCGCCGCCATGATCGCCGCGGCAACACCCGTCTTGCTGGCCGCGACCGGTGAGTTGGTGGCCGAACGGGCGGGCGTTCTGAATCTTGGCGTCGAGGGAATGATGATTACGGGTGCCGTGTGCGGATTCATCATTGCGGTCAATTCCGGATCTCCGCTGCTGGGGTTCGTCATGGCGGCCGTGGGTGGGGCGGCCCTTTCCCTGCTTTTCGCCTTCCTCACCCAGATCGCGCTGGCCAATCAGGTGGCCTCGGGTCTAGGCCTGACGCTGTTCGGGCTGGGGATCTCGGCGCTGCTGGGACAGTCCTATGTGGGCATCAAGCCACCCGCGATCGGGGCGGGACCGTTCGAGGCGCTGAGCGGTCTGCCCGTTCTTGGCCCCATCCTTTTTGGCCACGACTGGCTCGTCTATGTCGGCCTTCTGACTGTTGCCGGTGTCTGGGCCGTTCTGAAATTCACCCGGGCGGGTCTGATCCTGAAGGCCGTCGGCGAAAACCATGACGCCGCCCATGCCCTTGGCTACAAGGTGCGGCGGGTCCGGACGATGGCCATCATGTTCGGCGGGGCCTGCGCCGGTCTGGGTGGCGCCTATATCAGCCTTGTCCGGGTGCCCCAATGGACCGAAGGAATGACGGCGGGGATCGGGTGGATCGCACTGGCCCTTGTCGTCTTTGCCAGTTGGAAGCCATGGCGCGTTCTGATCGGTGCTTATCTTTTCGGCGGCATTACCCAGCTCCAGTTGAACCTGCAAGGAGCGGGCGTTGCCATTCCTGTCGAGTATCTGGCAATGTCGCCCTACATCGTCACGATCGTCGTTCTGGTGATCCTGTCGGCGGACAAATCCCGCGCCCCTGGCTGCCTTGGGCGCATATTCCATGCCTCGGGATAAGAGGCCAACAATCGGGGAGATAACCTTAATGAAACTGGGAAGAATTCTGGCCAGCGCGGTGCTGGCTCTGGGTGTTGCTGGGGGCGCCTGGGCGCAGGACAAGACAAAGGTGGGCTTTGTCTATGTTGGCCCGGTCGGTGATGGCGGCTGGACCTATGAACACGATCAGGGCCGCCTCGCGGTCGAAGAGGCGTTCGGCGACCAGGTCGAAACCGTCTATGTCGAGAACGTGGCCGAGGGCCCGGACAGCGAACGGGTGATGACGCAGATGGCGCTGGATGGGGCCGACCTGATCTTTACCACTTCGTTCGGCTACATGGATCCGACGATCAACGTGGCCAAGAAATTTCCGGACGTGAAATTCGAACATGCCACCGGATACAAGCGGGCCGACAACGTCAGCACCTATTCTGCCCGCTTTTACGAAGGCCGCGCGGTTCAGGGGCACATCGCCGGCAAGATGACCAAGTCGAACGTCATTGGCTATATCGGCTCTTATCCGATCCCCGAAGTGATCCGCGGCATCAACGCCGCCTACATCCACGCACAAAAGGTTAACCCGGATGTCGAGTTCAAGATCGTCTGGGTCTACACGTGGTTCGACCCCGCCAAAGAGGCGGAAGCAGCCCGCACCCTGATCAGCCAGGGCGCTGACGTGGTGCTGCAACACACCGACTCGACTGCGCCGCAGGCCGCCGCACAAGAGGCGGGCAACGTCATCACCTTTGGTCAGGCTTCGGACATGGCGCAGTTCGGGCCGTTCCCGCGGGTTTCGTCAATCATCGACAACTGGGCGCCCTACTATGTTGACCGCGTAAAAGCTGTCATGGACGGCACATGGGAAAGCGTCGACACGTGGGACGGCATCAGCACCGGTATGGTCAAGATCGGTGAGATCACCGACGCCGTTCCGGCCGACGTGAAGGCCGAAGCCGAAGCGATGCGTGACGCGATCGGCGCAGGTGAGTACCACCCCTTCACCGGCCCGCTGAACAAGCAGGACGGCAGCGCCTGGCTGGCCGAAGGCGAGGTAGCGGATGACGGCACGCTGGCCGGCATGAACTTCTATGTCGAAGGTCTGCAGGGCGAAATCCCGCAGTAACCCTTAGCGCCATCGCAAAGTATTAAGGCCGCGCCCAAGCATGAGCGCGGCCTTTTCATTTCCGGCAAAAAGGCCCCGCGGGCGTCAGCTCGCGGAGCGCACTAGTTAAGATACCCCTCGTTACCCAAGGCAATGGGAGGACTGCTTTGCCTTACCAATGAATAATCTTCTGGTCGGTGACCTACTCGGCCGCCGCGTGCTGATACGATCTGAACCGTTCCACCATGACCCGATACTCGTTCGGGATGTCACGCAGAGAGATCATCCCTACAGCAGCACCGATGCGATCAATGACCGGCACATGGCGAAACCCCTTGTCCAGCATGATCGACAACGCGTCCGCGATGCTTTGCTGAATCCCGATACTGATAGGGTTCGGGGTCATGATCTCGAAGACCTGCGTGGCCTCGGTGACCAATCCCCTGGCCATCCACCGGCGGATTACGTCCCGCTCGCTCAGGATCCCGCACATCCCCGTGCTGTCCGTCACGACAAGCGCACCGATATTGTGGTCATCCATGAGAGCGCATGCATCTTCGACAGTGGCGCAGTGATCGATGGTAATAAGTTGACGCCCAGCGAGTAATTCGCTGATAGACCTGATAATCATCACTAAAATCCTTCCTCCAATATGAACTATTCATAGCAGAATTCCGCTCATGCAGAAAGATCCGGTATTCCTTACCCGGCACTACACGCCGGACGTGAATAGATAGATGATTAATTCTGCATCAGCACGGAATAGAGCGGCATGAGCTGGGACATTCTCGCATTCGTGGCCTTCACAAGCCCGGTCTCTCTCCAGTCGCCCGGTAAGGGTGCATTAACCACGAGGCTCTTTCGACGCAGCAAATCCGCTTGGGCGTGGTCCTGGTCATAGGGCTTCGGCACACGCTTCAGCGGCTCGGCCCCCCAATCTGAGAGCGAAGCATCCGCGTCAGACCCGATATGGTCGAGCGCCTGCGCGATCTCATCGCCTGCATCATCAATCATCTGGCGATACCGGGTCAGCCAATCCCCTTTCAGCCCCGCCATCCCCATGCCGATGATGAAATAGCTCTTGGCCAAGCCCCAGAACCAGATAGGCACAATCGGACTGGCGTCAGGCGGGCTCCACATCAGGTGCAAATGGGTGTTGTAGGGCGTCTTGTCCTTTGAAAACCGCACATCACGATGAATGCGAAAAACCTTGGGTTTGTGCGACCTGCCGGTCAGGCGGTTCAGATCCTCGGCCACCAGATCTGCGAATAGTTCTGCGGGCTTTCGGATGGCGCTTGTATAGCGATCCTTGTTGGCCTCGTAGAACGGCTTTTCGTTATTGGCCTCTAATTCGCCAAAGAACTGCGACGCCTCATCGACCATCTGTTCGAACCCGTCAGGCATGTGTCCCTCCTCTGTCTGAGCAAGGTTAACCGCTGAGACGCCGAACCGCCAAGGATTGCGCCTGCGCCATCGCCGTGGCAGGGATTGGGCATGATCCAAGCGCTCGACGGTACCCCGCTTAGCCCTCTGACATTCGGCACCATGCAGTTTGGAGGCCGCGCCGACGCGGCGGCATCCAAAGCGATGTACGATGCGGCCAGATCCGCAGGCATCACCCATTTCGACACGGCCTATGTCTATAACGACGGCGCCTCAGAAACCCTGCTTGGCCAATTGGTCGCCCCCGAACGCGAACAGATCATCGTTGCGACCAAAGCGGGGTATGAAGGAGGCGGCAGCCGCGAGAACATCCACACGACCTTTGATGTCTCACGCCAGCGCCTGAATATGGATGTCGTCGATATCCTCTACATGCACCGATTTGACCCGGACACAGACCTGACCGAAACGATGGATGCGCTGGCGTCGCTCAAGGATCAGGGTTTGATCCGGTATGTCGGGGTATCGAACTATGCCGCGTGGCAGGTGATGAAAGCGCAGGCTATCGCCGCCCGTTTCGACATGCGCATCGATATCATCCAGCCGATGCACAACCTGGTGAAACGGCAGGCCGAGGTTGAGATTTTTCCGATGGCTGTGGATCAGGGGATCGAAATCGCCCCCTATTCGCCACTCGGGGGTGGGTTGTTGACCGGGAAATACGCAGACGGAGGTTCCGGGCGCCTGTCCGAAGATGACCGTTATGCGACGCGCTACGGGCTGGACTGGATGCATGAAACCGCGTCCGCGCTAAAGGCCTATGCGGGCCAGATGGGCGTCGATCCGGCGACGCTGGCCGTCACCTGGGCGATGGCGCATCCGGCGCGGCCTCGCCCCATCGTCTCCGCCCGTTCAGCCGAACAACTCGCACCGTCGCTCGCAGCACTCGAATTCCAGATGACGCCAGAGATCTATGCAGAGATCACGGCACTGTCCCAGACCCCGCCACCCGCGACGGATCGGATCGAGGAACAGTAGTGACCGATATTATCGTCATCGGGGGCGGCATTGCCGGCCTGTCCGCCGCTGCGCGTCTGTCCGAAGACGCTTCGGTTCTAGTGCTCGAGGCCGAGGAGGGGTTGGGATATCACGCATCGGGTCGCTCTGCGGCCCTGTTCGAGGCGCTCTATGGCTTGCCGCCCGTTGTGGCCCTTAACAAGGCCTCGGCCGAGTATCATCAGCCTTACCTGACCCCGCGCGGTCTGCTTCTGGTGGCCGGGGATGGGGACGCCGAGCAGTTCGCAACGGATTGCAGATCCCTACAGACCAAAGAGATCAGCGTGGCAGAGGCAAAGGGTTTTGTTCCGATCCTGGCTGCGGACACCGTCAAGCAGGCGGCCTACCACGAGGCGGCTTTTGACATCGATACGGACCGGATGCTTCAGGATTTCGCGAGCGTCGTCAGAAGGTCTGGTGGGCAGGTTCTGACGGGCAAGAAAGTCTCTGCAATAACGTTCTCATCGGGCAGATGGATCGTGACCTGCGGTGCTGAAACGTTTGAGGCCCCCACGCTGGTCAACGCGGCCGGTGCCTGGGCAGATGCAGTGGCGGTGATGGCCGGGATCGACCCCATCGGATTGATCCCGCATCGCAGGTCGATGGCCCGACTTCCCGCACCCGGGGGGCACGACGTGTCGCATTGGCCGATGTTCATGGGCGCTGGCGAAACCTGGTATGCGAAACCGGATGCAGGAAAGTTGCTGGTCTCACCCGCCGACGAGGATCCGGTTGAACCCCATGACGCGTGGGCTGATGATCTTGTGCTGGCCGAAGGGATCGCGCGGTACGAAGCCTGCGTGACAGAGACCGTCGATCGGGTCGAAACGAACTGGGCCGGGCTGAGAACATTCGCGCGGGATCGGGTGCTGGTTCTGGGTCGCGATCCGGTGACACCAGAGTTTGTGTGGTGCGCCGGTCAGGGCGGATATGGGTTTCAGACCGCACCTGCTGCAAGCCGCTTGCTCAGCGATCTCGTTCTGGGCAGGTCATCGGAATTAGCGGCTGATACGGTCGCTGCCGTATCACCAGCGCGCTTTTCGCAGGGCTGATGGATCAGGCAAATCCGGGCAGGTAATCGTCTGACGACACAGCGGGATATTGCAGCGCCGGGATGACCTGGCCCTTGCCGCGCAGGGCCGGAAACTGCCGCAACAGATCGATGCGGCTGTCCTCCGGCACATTCCCAAGCGTTTCAGGGCAAACGTGGAATGTCTCGACCGGCAGGCCGTTGATCAACACCACCTGCGGCTTGTCGAAGACGGGGTTATAGAACTGCTGACTGGCCGAGTTGCGGTCAAAGTATGCCTCATCGCTGGTTCCGGCGAGGCCGCGCGCCTCCATCAGACCCCCTGCCCCTTCGACATCGCATAACAGGTAGGAGGGGACCAGAATGCGATGATCGGGGGCAAGGGTCAGCGGGCGTTGCGGCATCATGGGCCCAATTGCGCGCGCAGCAAGGCGCACCGGAGCCCGCAGTGGGTCAGCATGCATGGCAGTGTCAGAAATCTGATGGGTCCAGATCGCTCGAACGGGCTGAAGGCCGTTGTCCCGTGTCACGATCAGATCACCCGGCCGGACAAATTCAAGCCGGCGAGGGCCGCAAGGCGTCCGCACATGGCCGTCGCCTGCAATCCCTGTAAGAGCGCCTGCCACATCGGCTGGTGGCCAGCCCGAGAAATCTTTCATAAAGCTCATGACACGCAATTATCCCCTTCCACACACAATTTGATGGGATCACGCCAATAGGGCGACAAGACGGAATGTTTCTGCCTATTTCCCGCCTTGATTGTGTCATTGCCAAGGCAACAAAAGATTAACTGTCCTGACGAATTGCTTCATTTCCAGTGTCATAGGGGCTGTCGACCTGTATTGTCGCATCCCAAAGCTGGTCGAACATCCTGACCTTAAGCTGGGTGCCGGGAACTGCCAGATCGGGCCGGACATAGCCCATGCCAATCGACTTGCCGAAATGGACTGAATAGCCGCCGGAAGTCAGACGGCCCACCCGTTCATCCCCATGATAAAGTGCTTCGCGACCCCACGGGTCAGCATCCTCTGGCCCGTCAATCAGCAAGGTCACGCATTTCGAACGGATACCGGTTTGTTCCATCGCTGTCTTGCCATAGAAGTCCTTGCCCAGATCGACAAAGCGGGGAAGGTCAGCCTCAAGCGGCGTCGCGTCACGGCCCAATTCGGTGCCGAAGGCGCGGTATGACTTTTCCTGCCGCAGCCAGTTCTGCGCCCGTGCGCCAACCAGCTTCATGTCGTGCTTTTCGCCCGCCAAGACCAGTTGATCCCAAAGATAGTTCTGCATTTCTATCGGATGGTGCAGCTCCCACCCCAGCTCGCCGGTATAGGCAACACGGATGGCACGGACAGGGCACATGCCAAGTTCGATATCGCGCACCGAAAGCCACGGGAACCGTTTGTTCGACAGAACCGTGGCCGGATCAGCATCCTTAACAAGCTCGTTGAGGACATCCCGCGACTTTGGACCGGCAATGGCAAAGACGCCCCACTTGGTTGTGACGTCTTCTTCGTTGATGCGGCCGAACTCGGCCTCTTTTTCCATGATCGCCTTGTAGAGGTAATCCTGATCATAGGCATGCCATGCGCCCGCGCTGACCAGATAGTAATCGTCTTCGGCCACTCGGACGATCGTATACTCGGTGCGCGTCGTGCCGTGCGACGTCAGCGCGTAGGTCAGGTTGATACGCCCGACCTTGGGCAGCTTGTTGCAGGTGAACCAATCTAGAAAAGCGGTGGCGCCGGGGCCGCTGATGCGATGTTTGGCAAAGGCAGTCGCGTCGATCAGGCCGACGCCCTCACGGATCGCCTTTGCCTCTTCAACGGCATATCGCCACCAACCGCCACGCCGGAAGCTGCGGCTGTCATGATCCGAAAAACCCTCGGGTGCATAGTAGTTCGGCCGTTCCCAGCCGTTGACCTGCCCGAACTGGGCCCCCGCCGCCTTTTGCCGGTCATAGGCCGGCGCGGTGCGCAAGGGGCGGCAGGCCGGGCGCTCTTCATCCGGGTGGTGGAGGATATAGACGTGTTCGTAACATTCCTCGTTCTTGCGCGCCGCATACTCGGTCGTCATCCAAGAGCCGTAACGCTTTGGGTCCAGCGAGGCCATGTCGATCTCGGCCTCGCCCTCGACTATCAATTGGGCCAGGTAGTGGCCCGTACCGCCCGCAGCCGTGATGCCAAACGAAAACCCTTCGGCCAGCCACATGTTCGTCAGACCGGGCGCAGGCCCCAGCAAGGGGTTTCCGTCCGGCGTATAACAGATCGGACCGTTGTAATCGTCTTTCAAACCCACCGTTTCGGATGACGGGATGCGGTGGATCATCGACATGTATTCCTCTTCGATCCGTTCGAGATCGAGAGGGAAGAGGTCGGCACGAAAGCTGTCTGGCACGCTGTACTCGAACCGGGCGGGCGCGTTCCGCTCATAGGGCCCAAGGATCCAGCCGCCACGCTCTTCGCGCACGTACCATTTCGCATCGGCATCGCGCAGAACCGGGTGTTCATCGTTGGACTTGCGCCATTCGACAAGTGTCGGATCGGGTTCGGTCACGATGTACTGGTGTTCGACCGGAATTGCCGGGATCTTGATGCCCAGCAATTGCGCCGTCCGCTGGGCGTGATTGCCCGTGGCTGTGACGACATGTTCGGCGTGAATGACAACCTGCTCGTCCGAGGGGACGAGGTTCCCGCCCTTTTCGACCATCTTAGTGCAGGTGACATCCCAATGATCGCCCGTCCATTGATAGCCGTCGACCTGCCATTTCCGCTCGATCGTCACGCCGCGCTGGCGGGCGCCCTTGGCCATGGCCATTGTGACATCCGCCGGGTTTATGTAGCCGTCCGTGGGATGGTAGATCGCGCCCTTCAAATCCTCCGTACGGACAAGCGGCCAGCGGTCCTTGATCTGCGCCGGTGACATCCATTCGTAAGGCACGTCACAGGTCTCTGCCGTTGAGGCGTAAAGCATGTATTCATCCATGCGATCCTGGGTCTGGGCCATGCGAAGATTGCCGACGACAAAAAAGCCTGCGTTGAGACCGGTTTCCTCTTCGAGCGTCTTGTAGAACTTGATCGAATAGTCGTGGATGTGGGTCGTCGCGTAGGACATGTTGAAATAGGGCAGCAGGCCCGCCGCATGCCAGGTCGAGCCCGAGGTCAACTCATCCCGCTCAAGCAGCATGACATCGTCCCACCCTGCCCTTGCGAGGTGATAGGCGATGGAGGTGCCGACCGCTCCGCCACCGACAACCAGAGCTTTCACATTGGCCTTCATCGCATGTCCTTCCCGATCAGCATCCGTGGCAACCGTTCTATGAAAAGACGCAGGATTCCACCAAGAGAAGCCGACCGCTGACAATACAAAAACGACGTCGGCGCAGTCTCAGAAACCGATCATTCGATGATGCAGCGTTTGATAGCGCCATCCATGCGACATATCGATTTCCGGGACGCGCCCGGCCGCGGTTTTTCCAGTGCCCGATCCGGGTTGTTGGACAATCGCCGCCGCAGCCGATGGCTCAGATCCTCCTGGGCCACAGAGGCTTCTTCGACGATCTCGATTGGTTGCGCATTGCTGCCTACATTCGAGGCAGGCGCATCGAGAAACGCGTTCAACCCGTCATAGTCAATTCTTTCCAGCAGTTCGCGCACAGCCGTGTCAGGGGCGAGCGCGCGAACATCGATCCGAACGCCGTGGCTGTCCCCCAACCGCCCTATGAAGCCCCGGACCCGGCGACCGGCGGATGTCGGGAAATCGCGGCGCGAGAATGGAACGCCGCCTATCACGGCCCAGCCGCGATCGGTTTGTTGTATATCGGCATCGAGGTCATGCGTGGGCTGCCCGGTAAGGGCAACCAGGGTCGTCTCATGGGCTTCTTGCGTGGGGCGCACGGGCCGCACGTTGATAGCAACGATATGCGGACCTTTCTCATAGACCCATCCGAACTGATCGAAATAGCCAAGCTGCAGCGTCATCCGCGCCGAAGCCTCCTGGCTCGCCAATCCGGGATCAACCGAGGTCAGCAGCAAGCCACGATTTTCACCGCGCGCAAAGCTGCGTCGCGTCCAACCGTCACCTGATTTCGGGAGGTGCCGCTTCATGGCCCGGGGATTGCCGGTGCCAGGCCCCTGAAGCACCCAAACCGCCTGGTCAGTGGCAAATTGACCGAAACGTTCGGCTGCCTGCCCCGTCTCGACCGGTGCTCTGACGGTTGATGAAAACATCAACACGCCGACGACCATCCCGATCAATGAAACACATTGGGTAATGAGGCGCATGGGTCCGAAGCCAAGGTTTTCTGGTTGGTTAACACCGAAGTCAGGCCGAAATTTGGCGCCCTATTCGTTTGGCGACTGTTTGGCACTTCGTGCCGCAAGAATGCGCTGGTCCCGGTAGAACCTGGTCAGCATCTCTCGTGAAATCGGCGGTGTCGAGCCGTGCGAGCCCGCCTGACTGGCCATCGCGCGCACGAAAACTCGGGCCCGCCGCACCGCAACTGGTTCTCTTTTACCCTAGTCAATCCGCTCAAACGCCGCTTCTCCGATTGGACGGAGCGCGTCACTCCGCAGAAAGGCGGGATGAGCCAGCAAGCGAACGGATTGTCGCGGTTGTGTTGGCAGGTTCGCACCCTCGAAATCGGGACCGCTATCGACGCCAGCATCCCAGACCCAGAGTGGTACGCGCACATCATCCAACCAACGCTGCCCATCAAAAAGGACCACGCCGCTGGCACCTGAAAACCAATCGGGACTGGGGGCCAGCATTGTGGCGAAAGAGATGGCCCGCAGCTTCTGGGTCACTGGCAGTTCAAACTCAAACACGCCGACACCCGTCGACAGGCCGGGCAAGACCAGCTGTTCACCAACTCGCCCCCGCCGACGCCCTTCGGCCAATTCAGCCTCGAGAACGCCGACCCGACCGTTTGTCGCAACCAACGCAAGCCCGCTGGAAGCCGTATCTCCGTCAGCAAACAGGCTATAGCGCGTGGAGTGTGCAAACGCGATCAATCGGGACCAGTGTGGGTTGTCCGGATTGCCGGTATCCGCCTCCCACTGAACATTGATACGAACGGCATATCGCACCTCGTCCGCCCATGCCGATGTCGCCAACAGAAGGGCCGCTGCGAGGGCACGGATCATCGTGAGATGATCTTGCCAGGGTTCAGGATGTTCTGCGGATCGAGCGCTTGCTTGATCATGCCCATGAAATCGGTCGCGACACCAAGCTCTTTCCGAAGATAGGGCATCTTGCCTTGTCCGATGCCATGCTCACCGGTGCAGGTCCCTTCCATGGAGATTGCCAGATCGTTAAGCCAGCTGATAAACGCCTCGGTCCGCGCGACCTCATCGGCATCCTCCATGTCGATCAGTGGGGTTGCGTGAAAGTTGCCGTCACCCACATGGCCCACGATGGGCGCGGTCAGGCCAAGCTCGGCCGCCTTGTCCTGAGACGCGTTGACCGCCTCTGCCAGACGCGAGATCGGAACGCAGACATCGGTGGCAACACCGGATTTGCCTTTGGCATAGTTCAGATACGCCCAATAGGTGTCATGCCGAGCCTGCCACAGCTGGTTGCGTTCTTCGGTCGTGGTCGCCGACTGGTATCCGGTTGCGCCATGCTCTTCGGCGATTGCGCCGAATGTTTCGGATTGTTCCGCGACGCCGCTTTCAGACCCGTGGAATTCCAGTAATAGAAGCGGCGCCTCGGGCAATGACAATTTCGAATAGGCGTTCACGGCCTTCACTGTGAGCGTATCCAGCAGCTCGATCCGCGCGACGGGAATGCCAAACTGGATGACCTGCATCACCGTCTGGCAGGCCGCATCAATCGACGGAAACGAACACCGGGCCGAACTGATCGCTTCGGGGATGCCCTGCAGCCGCAGGGTAACCTCGGTGATGATCCCCAGCGTGCCCTCTGATCCGACCAAGAGCCGCGTCAGATCGTAGCCAGCGGAGGTCTTTCTGGCCCGCTGGGCCGTGCGGATGATCCGACCATCGGCCATCACCGCCTCAAGCGCCAGGACGTTGTCGCGCATCGTTCCGTAACGCACGGCATTCGTGCCGCTGGCGCGGGTCGATGCCATGCCACCGAGCGACGCGTTGGCCCCGGGGTCGATTGGAAAGAACAGGCCCTGATCCCGAAGATGGGTGTTGAGATCCATCCGCGTGACGCCGGGCTGCACGACGCAATCCAGATCTTCGGGATGCACCGCGAGTATCCTGTCCATCTGGCTGAGATCGACCGAAACACCGCCTGCCGGGGCGTTGACGTGGCCCTCAAGCGAGGTGCCGGTTCCGAAAGGGATGAGCGGTACGTTGTGGGTCGCACAGACCTTAACAATTTCTGAAACCTCGACCGTATCATGCGGAAAGACGACGGCGTCGGGTGGTTGGTTCCGCACCCACGTCGTTGTGTGCCCATGCTGTTCGCGGATCGAATGGCCAGTCTGGAAGCGGTCGCCGAACCGCTGCTTCAGCACGCCAAGCGCCGTTTCGATGCCGGTTTCGTTCCGTGGCAGATCAACGACCTGACCCATGTCTGTCCTCCCTTAGCGACCCGCCCTAGTCACCCAAGGCGATCCCTTCGCGCCGCGGATCGGCGCCGCCTGTTAACGTTTCGTCAATCCGAATGGCATGCAAGCCCGAAGTCAGGCCGCGTACATTGACCTCATACCCCATGGCCGCCAACGGCTCAGCCAACTCGGTCGCGTCTGTCCCTTCCTCCAGATCATAGGTGCCGAAGCGATTGACGGCATGCGGCATGCTCAGCGCCTGTTGGACGTCCATATCCCAATCGAGATGCGCGATGATGGCCTGCGCGACATAACCGATGATCCGGCTGCCGCCCGGCGATCCGATGGCCAGGACAGGTTCGTTATCCTGCATAACTATCGTGGGTGACATGGATGAACGCGGCCGCTTGCCCGGCTCCAACCGGTTGGCAATCGGCACTCCGTCGCTGTGCGAGCGAAAGCTGAAGTCAGTGAGTTCGTTGTTCAGAAGAAACCCGCGCACCATCAGCCGGGACCCGAACGCATTTTCGATCGTCGTGGTCATCGAGGCGACATTGCCGAAGCTGTCGACAATCGAGATGTGCGAAGTCGATGGCAGCTCAAGGCTCTCATCCGGTGCCAGCAAAAGCGCGTGGTCCCATTCGGGATTGCCGGGACTGACCTCCGGCAGGGCATCATCGCCTTCGAGCAGGCTCGCGCGCTCAGCCAGATAGGCAGGGTCGACAAGACCGTCAGTCGGCATCGGTACATAATCACTGTCGGCCATGTAGAGGCCCCGATCGGCGAAGGCGAGGCGTGAAGCATCGCCGATGAGTCGCCATGCCTCCGGATCGTCCGGCCCGAGGGCGGCCAGATCGAAGTTGTCGAGCATCCCGAGGATCTGCCCAACGGTGAGAGCACCCGAAGACGGCGGCCCCATCCCGCAGACGTCATGCGCGCGGTAGCTGGCACAGATCGCAGGCCGTTCCTTGATTTGATAGACGGCCAGATCAAGCGCGCTAAGAACACCGGGATTGCCCACCGCATTCTGAACCGTGGCGACAATGTCTGCGGCAATGTTACCGGTATAAAACGCTGCCGCCCCGCCATTCGCGATTTCCCGCAGGGTTGCGGCATAGCCCGGGTTGGTCAGCGTCGATCCAGCCGCCAGCGGCACACCGTTCGGCAGGAAATACGACGCTGTTTCGGGAAACCGACCCAACCGCTCCGCATCCTGTTCTACCAATCCGGCAAGACGCGGAGACACGGCAAAGCCATCATCGGCGAGCGCGATTGCCACGTCGAAGAGCGGACCCCAAGCCAGCTTACCCCAGCGGCGATGCGCGGCCTCTATCAACCCCGGTGTACCCGGTGTTCCAACCGACCGGCCGCCAACGACTGCGTCGAAGAATTTGAGCGGCTCGCCATTTTCATCCTGAAAGAGGGTCGGCGTGGCAGCGAGCGGTGCCGTCTCACGCCCATCAAGTGTGGTCAACTCGCCCGTCTCTGCGTCGTACCAGACCAGAAAGGCTCCACCGCCAAGGCCCGAGGATTGCGGCTCGACCAGCCCAAGCACGGCCTGCACGGCGACCAGTGCATCGGCTGCAGTGCCCCCGGCGGCGAGCACATCAGCACCCGCCTGAACGGCATGCGGATTGGCAGCGGCCACCATCCAGTTTTCAGCTTCAACAGGCGTGCCCGCCGCCTTGGCCTCAAGTGCGGCAGCAACCGCAGGACTGATCGCCTCGAATGCACCTTCGGTGGCAGCCTCTGGCGCCACGGCATCCGCAGCCTGTTGAGCTGACGCAATTCCAGCCCAGATCGCGAAGACGAGGCAACTCAATATCTTGAACACAGTCTCTTGCAGTCGGATCTTCGGCATTTTCGGCCCTCCTAAAGCATGGAGGGCACCACCTGATCGGGAGGGCGGTGCCCATCGTCGAATGTCTTGATATTGATGATGACTTTCTCGCCCATCTCGATCCGGCTCTCGACTGTGGCCGAACCCATATGGGGCAAAAGAACAACATTGGGCAGTTCGCGCAGACGCGGATTGATCTCGACGCCGTGTTCATAGACGTCGAGGCCTGCGCCCGCGATCTCACCCGATCGCAGCATCCGCGTGAGAGCATTTTCGTCGATGACCTCACCGCGGGAGGTGTTCACGATCACCGCACCGGGCTTCATCAGCTTCAGACGCCGGGCATTCATCAGGTGGAACGTTGATGGTGTCGACGGACAGTGAACGCTGATGATGTCCATGCGCGCGATCATCTGGTCGAGGCTTTCCCAATAGGTCGCCTTCAATTCCTCTTCGGTCTCGCTGCGCAATCGGCGGCGGTTGTGATAGTGCACCTGCATCCCAAAGGCGTTCGCGCGCCGGGCGACGGCCTGACCGATGCGGCCCATTCCCAGAATGCCCAGACGGCGGCCGGAAATGCGTCCACCCAGAAACGCGGTTGGCGCCCAGCCGGACCAATCGCCGTTCTGCATCGTGGTCAAACCCTCGGGGACGCGCCGCACAACGGCCAGGATCAACCCGATCGCCATATCGGCGGTGTCTTCGGTCTGAACGCCGGGGGTGTTCGAGACCAGAATGCCGTGCTGCCGTGCCGTCGCCACGTCGATATTGTCGACACCCGCCCCGTAATTCGCAATGAGCTTCAGGCGATCCCCGGCCTGACCGATCAGGCTCGCGTCAATGGAATCTGTGATGGTGGGCACAAGAACATCCGCGCGCTTCATCGCCTCGGCAAGTTGTTCGCGCGTCATCGGAGCGTCGGTGTCGCGCAGCTCTACGTCGAACAATTCCGACAGGCGGCTTTCCACCGCCTCGGGCAACCGTCGCGTAACCACAACACTCAGACGTTCGTTTGACATCAAGCTCTCCCCGCCCATGGCCCTGATGGTGCACACGTGGCATCGTGGCGGATGTGGGCAGAAGGCACAAGAACCTCTCGCCCGGGCCGAGGCGAATGATGATACAGTGCACTATTATGTCGGGTTCGAAGCACCTGTTTCTGGCGATTGGTTTAGGGATCCTGTTGGCGGGCAGTGCCGTGGCGGATCAGCTTGGATCCGTGACCAACCTGCCCCTGCCCCGCTATGTTTCCATGAAGGCATCCGAAGGCAACGCGCGCCGCGGTCCGTCGCTGAGCCACCGCATCGACTGGGTGTTCAAACGGCGTCATATGCCCCTCAGGATCACCGCAGAACACGGGCACTGGCGCCGGGTGGAAGACCGCGACGGGATGGGCGGATGGGTTCACTATTCCCTGCTTTCGGGCAACCGCACCGTCATTGTTGAACATGACATGCTCACCCTTCATGCCCGGCCCGCGCAGGACGCAAGCATCGTGGCCGCACTTGAAACAGGCGTCGTGGCCGATCTGGGCAAGTGCGATAAGTTCTGGTGCCGTGTCTCTGTTGGAGGGCACCGGGGCTGGGCTCGCAAAGACAGGCTTTGGGGTGTCGGCAAGGCCGAGATCCGTTAGTCGAAGGTTAACAAGCGGCCAGCATCATCGCCCTTTGTTAAGCCGATCCTAATCTGATGATGCCACCGTGGCCGGGCACGTGGTCCAATTCGTCCCACAGGGCGTTTTTCGGGGATTTTGGGCTTGCACGGGGCATCTGCCCGGCTTAATTAGCGCGTCACGTTGGGGTGTAGCCAAGCGGTAAGGCAGCGGTTTTTGGTACCGTGTACCGTAGGTTCGAATCCTACCACCCCAGCCAATTTCCCGTAAGTATTTTATTTTATTGAATAAAAAATGTTGCGGGATCCCGCAACAATCCCGCACCATTTTTGATGGCTCTCAGGTACAGATTCCAACCTTTTTGTAGCTGTTTTCGAGCAACTTTTGTGAGACGTGAAGAATCAGCCCACCTAGGCAAATCACTCATCTTCGCCTAGTCTGCGCGCAGGCAAAAAACAGGAAAAACAAATGTATGATGCCAGAGCAGTTGCGAACTATGTTCTCGAGAGAGCTTGGGAAGCAGGATATGACCTTACGCAGATCGACATCCAAAAAATCTGCTATTTCCTTCATGGGCACCACCTTGTTGAGCACGGTGCGCCGCTCATCTCGACGGAATTTGAAGCGTGGGACTATGGACCAGTACAGAGAGTATTGAGAGGGTCATTCAAAAAGTTTGGTGATCAGCCAATACGCGAATTGGCGAGTGCTTTCGATCCTATCAGGCGTGTTAAACGAGAACTCCCGAAGATCTCAGACAATGCCGCGATTGATACAATCGAAAAGCACCTTCCATTGTATCTCGATGTACCTAGTTTTGAGTTAGTGGAGATGACACACCAGCCGGGCACACCTTGGTCACAAACCATGGAAGATGCTAAGGTACGGGTAAATGTCGGCATGAGAATCGAAAACCAGACTATTGCCGAAAGATTTGAAGGCATAATCGAGTAACAAGAGGTATCTCTTGAGCAGAAAAATGAGGAAGGTCAAAGGCCTTCTAGGTAGAATCCAATTCGTTGATCTCGCGGTTGCGATGGCTCAACCGGTGGCAATGCGAAAAGATCATCTCCGGTCCTATCTTGATAGAGCATTGGCCGGTGGTCGGATGAGTTCTTACGAACAGTTCCGGCGAGCAATTCCAAACATCTACGGTGTGACACGTGGTCTAGACCTCTCTCCCCCGCCAACTCTTGAACAGTTGCAGACGGATATTAAGCGCGCCTGCAAGGGTAAAGACGAGAAAATGAACTTGGAGGCCGCAACGGCGCTTTTTGAGTTTATTCGCCCCCTGAACTATCAAACTTATGATCACCCCGAGGCATCGCTGCCACTCGGACCGGGAAGAAGGGCAGCAATTAGAATTAACCACTACGTTGTTGATAAAGACGAATTGCGTTTCCAGTTTGTCTATCCGCGCCGATCACCACTCAATGAAGAAGTAATGGTCAGGCTTCTTTCGATGATACAGCACACATATGCCGTAGATGACTACTCTATCGGGCACGCTGAAATCGTTGATATGAGTTGCGACCAGACGATTGGACCTCGCGGCGGGGTAAGGCTGTCGGAGGAGCGAAACATCCGTATTCGTTCACTTGGCGAAGGTGAGTTGATCTCGATGAAAGATCTGGCGCCTGACGTTCAAAGCGTGCATGATCTTCTCATTGAAATCGGTGGGGAACCAGATTGAAAAGACCGATGCTGCAGTGCAGAAATTCCCGCAACAAATCCCGCAACATTTTTTGACCGACCTACCCGTAAGTGACTGTAAAAAAATATAATTTTGAAATATTTCAATCCTACCACCCCAGCCACTCTCTTCAAGTGTGTGTCGTCCGGTGTGAGTTGCAACTTGGCCGGCTAGACTTGCAGTTTTTGTTGGGCAAGAACGGAACTTCCGTCAGGTCTTAAGAATTTTAGGGCCTTCTGTTTACGGAACTGGCTTGTTTGATCGTTTGCAAAAACTGCCCCTCGACAAGAGTGGCCGGACCGTCGTGGATTCGGCACCCAGGGCGGGAAGCAATCGTTTGCTGCAGTTGCCAAGCGCTTTGGGCGGTAATAGCAAAGCGGACTTTCGGGTAGGTGCCTGCTCTCGGGATCTGATTCAACGAGGGAACCAGACCGCTTTCGAATTTGTGCCACTGCCCTTCGCCACTGAAACTTTGCTGAGGTGCGCTTGGCAGGAAGTCTTTAAAATCCGCAACGCAGAACCGAGGTATGAGAAGCGGTCTAGTTTTTCGCTCCGCGCCAGCTTGCCGCAACGATGACGGCGATGATTATTGTACCGGT